>NZ_JBKICG010000006.1:0-98309 GCF_046569735.1 Peptococcus simiae
AGCTTTTTTTGGACTTTTTTTCCAAAAAATCCTGAAAAGCAGGTCAAAGGGGCTGAAAATCCCTGGATCATCCTAGTACAGGAAAAATAAGCCCCCTGAAGTCGAGCTTCAGGGGGCTCTTGAACCTTCAGGAGAAAACTTAGTCTTCTTCAAAGTAGCGAATGGTGGCCACCGCCCGTTGGGTGAAGAATTCGATACCATCATGGCCTTGGGCTTTTAGGCCTGAACCTAGGAGGGAGTCTTTAGTGCCTCCAAAGGGGAGGTAGGGCATGGCAGCTGGGACACCTACGTTGACGCCAGCCATCCCGACATCAATATGGTTTAAAAACTGTTCGGCATAGTAGCCGTTTTGGGTAAAGATAGCGCCACCATTTCCATAACGGGACCTATTCATAAAGGCCAAGCCTTCTTCAAAATTTTTGACTTTTATAATAGAAAGAACCGGTCCGAAAACCTCTTCCCGGGCTATCGTCATTTCCGGGCGAACATCGGCTAAAATGGTCGGTTTCACGAAATAGCCACCAGCTAAATCCGGGCCCATATCTGGATTGCGGCCATCTAAGACGACTTTAGCCCCTTCTTTAATGGCTCCGTCTATATACTGGTGGATCCGGTCGACGCTCTTGTCGGAAATCACCGGGCCCATGTAAACGGCTTCATCCCGGGCATCACCGACGGGTACGGCTTTGGCCATTTCCACAATGGCCTGGACCATTTCATCGTAACAGGCCGCTTCAATGACGACATTGGAACCGGCCATACACCGCTGGCCGGCAGCACCAAAGGCGGAATTTTTCAACTGAGCGAGGAAGCCTTCCTTATGACAATCTTTGAGAACCAGGAGGCTGTTTTTTGCACCGGCTAAGACCATGGACCGCTTGCCGGTATTGGCGGCGACTTCAGCAATGTGTTGCCCCACCTTGGTTGAGCCGACAAAACAAACACCCTTGATCTCCTCTGCCTGTAAGAGGGCCTCGCCGACGCGGTAATCGCCATTCACTAGGTTAACAACCCCCTTGGGGAGGTCAATTTCATCAAAGATTTCCATCATCCGCTGCATAAAAAGAGGGGATTGTTCACTCGCTTTGTAAACAATGGTATTGCCGCAACCGATGGCATAAGGGATAAACCAACCAAAAACCAGGGCCGGAAAATTAAAGGGCGACAGACCTGCTACCGGACCTAGGGGTTTCCGCAAGACTTGCCCCCGGGTCGTATCAGAAATGAGGAAAGTTTCGCCGATGAGCATATTCGGCAGACCGCAAGCATTTTCCACAATTTGGATAACCCGGCTGACTTCGCCCCGGGCATCAGCAATATGCTTGGCTTGGTCACGGGCAATAATCTGGGCCAACTCTTCTTGATAGGCCACCATTTTATTACGAATGGCGAAGATATACTTAATACGCTTTTCTACGGCCAAGTCCCGCCAGGCCGGGTAGGCCTCTGCTGCTGCTGCAACTGCTTGCCTGACTTCAGCCTCTGTCGTCAGGGGTAGGTCACCGATCTTCTCGCCAGTGGACGGGTTATAGAGGGGTAGGGTCTCAACGCCCACTTCTCTGCCCCATATCCCGTTGATGACATTTTGCACTTCAATGTAGTCTGTTCTGTAATCCATTCTGTCTATTCCCTCCTAAAAAAATACTGCCAGCCTCTCACCGGAAAAATATACGCTCGCCGTCTACAGAAAAAAAGGTGTTTGACGGATTCTTCTGAAAATTAGGCTGGTTAGTCCTGCCGCTGGAATTTATTAACCATTTCACATCTAGTATGCCATACTTTCACCCCTTCTTCCATCATCATCTTTACCTTTTTCTTATTTTTTATAGCGCTTTCCCCCTATTCCAAGGATTACTGACCACTAAAGGCATAGGCTTCCAGTGCCTTATAGGCTTGACCAGACAGGGGGGCTTCAGGTCTTTTTTGAATCAGCTGTTTACACCGCAAATCAGTCAGACCTTGGGCAACGCTGGTCCTGTGTACGCCACTGAGCTGGGCTATAAGGTTTTGAGTAAGGCGCAGTTCAGGAATGATAGCCTGACTGCGGAGATAGTGATAAAAGGCTAAGACTTGAGCAATTTTAAGGGTCGTGGGGACGGCGTATTGCAGGTACTGTTGGTGGTAAAGCCGCCGGCTTTCTAAGGCAGAAAAGCGCATGATAAAGGATAAAAAGGCCTTGGACTCCTTCATTATATTAATAAAATCCTCCACTGGCAGGTGCCACAGGGTAACATCCGTGTAGGCAAGACTGGAATAGAGTAGAGGCATCCCATGCCAGGCTGGGAAGAGCCAATGTGGATAGGGCGCAAAGGTCAGGGTGCACTTCTCCAATCCATTAATATTCGCCACACTATCCAAGATACCGCCTTCAACGAGAAAGACAATATCCCTTAAAATGTCACCGGCAGCACTCAGGTGCGTCCCTTTTGGAAAATAACTGACGGTCGCAATTGAGGCTAAAGCACCGGCCCAAGGCGAAAAATTAGCATCCAGGGGGTGGAGGGTTAAAAAGGGGCTACCGGTGAGGCGTTCTTCATTCATGGGTCCACTTCCTTAAAATATGCGGGAATAAAACGAGTGTTTGTAGCGGCAACTGCTTATCAGTCCTTTTTATGAATGATATTATCAACTTAACGAAAAAAGGAACAAAAGGAGGAAGAGTATGTCTACCCTATCACGCAACAAAGAGTACTTATTGTGGTTATTTGTTTTTGGTATTCCCCTTGTATTTGGCCTGCTTCCCTTAGACATGGCCCCTAAAATGCAATACTTCCTGGCTATTGCCCTCTGGGGGGTCCTGGCCTGGATGACCTCTATTGTCCCGGCCGGGGTGGTCGGGGCGGTCCTGCCCTCTCTATTTTTCTTTTCTGGGGCGGCCCCGGCAGAGCTGGCTTATGCTCCCTGGTTTAACAGCCTAATCTGGGGGACGATTTCCATCCTCCTCATTGGCTATGCAACAGATAAGACCGGCATTGCCAAGCGGATGGCCTACAGCATTATCTTGCGCTTTGACTGTAACTTAAAGGGCCTGGTCTGGGCCTTTATGGGGGCCGGGGTGGTCATGGCCTTCGTCATTATTGACCCCATGGCCCGGGCCATGATCTTTACGACGATTGCCCTGGGGATTGTCCGGGCCCTGGATATTCCCTTAAAAAGTCGGGAAAGTACAGCCCTGGGCTTGGCCGCCTTCTTTGCCATGAGTGGGCCCGGCCTCATGCTCTATACTTCCGGTAATGGGATTTACATCAACAGTGTCTACCGGAATGTGGCGGGCAATATTGACTACTTCCAGTGGCTCCTGGGCAATATCCTGCCCAGCCTGGCCTGGATGCTGATTTCTGTCCTCATTGTCCTCAAATTTTTCCGCTTGGACAACAGCCGCTGCTTGGATGCCCGGGAAAGCCTGCTGGCCCAGAAGGCTGCCCTAGGGCCTATGAACCGACAGGAGTGGACAACCTTAATCGTCCTCCTAGTCCTGGTGGCCGATTATATTCTGGCACCTATGTTTGACTTAGACCCCTTCTTATTGAGCGCCCTACCCATGGCCCTCCTCTTCCTGCCTTCTGTTGGCGTTTTAGAGGCCAATGACTTTGAAGAAGCCAATTTAAAAATCCTCTTTGTCATGACCGGAGCCATGTCCATCGGGTCCGTGGCCGGGGCGGTAGGCCTGGTGGATATCCTGATTCAGTCGTCAGAGCCCATTATGGGCCGGGGGCCGATTGTAATGACCATTGCGACCTTTATTTTAGCGGTGGTCGCCAACTTTGCCCTGACGCCCTTGGCCATTGTCTTCACCTTAACGGAGGCCATTACCGAGATGGCCCTGGCCTTTGGCTATAACCCTCTCCCCATCGCCTATGCCCTGTGCTTTGGGACAGATGTCTATGTCTTCCCCTATGAATATGCTATCCTCTTAATGTGTACAGGCTTCGGTCTAATGGACAACAAGATGCTCATTAAGGCGCTATGCCTGCGGACGATTGGAGCCTTTGCGATTTTATTCCTGGTCTCTGTTCCTTACTGGTACTTGCTCGGCCTATTTGCATAAAAGATAGGGTGTCCGCCTGGGCACCTTATTTTTTGCTTAACCGGCGGTGTAGGCTGTCAAATGCGGATATCCGGGTGGTCGCTAATGAGAAGCTGCTCGCCGGGGGCATGGGTATAGAGACGGACATTGGTGGACCGGGGGAATTCCCGCTTGGCAATCCGGGCCACCAGCTTTAAGAGGGCCCCTTCGCCGATGGCTTCAAATTCCTCTCGGTGGTAACCGTGTTCGCGAACATGGTAAAGGCCCTCATCCCGCAGGGTGATGATGAGGCCCCGGTTCCTTTTATAGGTTAGGATTTCAATGGCGCCGCCGATTTCTAATTTGGGCAGGCGGCGGCGCAATTCTTTGGGGATGGCTTCTAAACGAATCATGTCTTCCCTCCTTATCAAGACAAAAGCTAGTTCAAGCATAGCAGAGACCGGGAAGAATTGCACCCTTTGGCGAAGAATTGCCTGTCATCCATTTGTATTTGGCCGATAAAGTGCTATACTAGCCCTATTAAGGAGGGGCATCAGGATGCTTGATGAAATTTTAGCCTATAATCAACAATTTGTGGAAAAAAAGCAGTATGAATACTTCTTAACGGATAAGTACCCCAATAAGCAGGTGGCCATTCTCACCTGTATGGACGCCCGCCTGTCCACCCTACTCAGCGCCGCTATGGGCCTGGCCAACGGGGATGCCAAGATTATTAAAAATGCCGGGGCCCTGGTTTCTCACCCCTTTGGGAGTATTATGCGGTCCCTCCTGGTCGCTGTGTATGACTTGAATGTCAGTGAAATTTTTGTGGTGGGCCACGATGACTGCGGGGCAGAGGCCTTAAACGCCGAGACCATGGTGGCCAAGATGAGGAACCGGGGGATCAGCGAGGACACCTTCCAGACCCTGGCCGGGGCCGGCATTGACTTACATGCCTGGCTGGCCCCCTTTGAGAATGTTGAAGAGGCTGTTCGGGAAACGGTGGCCAGGATTAAGACCCACCCCCTGATGCCCGGGGATATCCCTGTCCACGGCCTGGCCATCCGGCCGGATAGTGGGGCCTTACGAGTCATTGTCTGTGATTCATGCCAGGCTTAAGCCCTTCTAAATAAAAAGACCGCCCTTCCGAGGCATTCGGAAGGGCGGTTTGCTGTAGTTACAACATCTATTAGGCAGCCTTTTGCTTGTGGGGCTTCTCTTTCGGGTTTTGATCTAGCGCAGAAGATCCGGCCTTCTGTGTATCAGTCTTTGTCTGGTCAAGAGAATAGGTATGGGTTGCTGTCATGACCTCGTCATAAGCCCAGTGGCTGGTTGGCAGGTCTTTAAAAGTAGTCGTCGGCTTTTCTTGGGCCGGCAGGGGCTTGCGGCCCAGGAAACGGTTAACCATGGCGCAGGCCTCGGCCCGCGTGATGGGGGCATCCGGGCGGAAGCTGGCATCCGAGTAGCCGCTCAGGTATTTTTTAGCATAAGCCTGACTAATGGCCTCCTTGGCCCAGTGACCTGTCAGGTCTGTAAAGGGGGCTGGGGACACGGGACTTTTTTCATTCCCACTGAGAATGGCTGCAAATTCAGCCCGGCTAATGGGGGCATTGGGCCGGAAGGTTTGGTCCGGGTAGCCGGACATCATATGGGTATTCACCATGCTGATAATGGCATTTTCGTACCAGGCCCCGGTATAGGTGATGTCCTTAAAGAGGGGGAGCTGCTGGGTAATAGCCTTGTCCTTCAGGTAAGACCGGGCGAACATGGCTGCCGCTTCAGCCCGGGTAATGGACTGGTCCGGCCGGAAGTTGCCATCCGGGTAACCAGAAACGTAGGCTTCCTGTTGGTTTACAGCTGGAAGGTCAGGCATTTGTTTGGAATTATCTTTTTCTTTTGCCTTGCTGTCGGACTTATTCTTATCCTTATTGATGTCCGCCTTGCTTTTATCGGTATTTTCCTTTTTCTTATTGGAAGGGCTTGACCCGCTACTAGCGCTGCCGGCACTGCTTCCGCTATTTGACTTGTTTTTGACTGTATAGGTTAATTCTTGTTCATTAGAAAAGTCTCTTTCAGCCTCTTTTTGGACAAACCGTAAAAGGTCACCTTTTTCTAACCCCTTGCCCTTAGCTAGGGTGAAGGTAAATTGACCTTGTGGGTCAACCAGGGTCCGAGCACTGTAATGGGCCTGTTGGGCCTGGCCTTGGCCAGCCTTTCCCTGCCGGTAAACGTACAGGTCAACAGTGGCGCCAGGCACGCCTTGCCCGCGAACGGTTTTACCGTCCTTATCCACCTGGAGATTTTGTGGCCTAGCAGAGGCTTCCTGTCCTGGAATAGCCGGCGTAATCTGATGGTTGACAGACATAGGCTTTTTGCCCTTTTCCTCTTGGGTTACCTGCAAGTCATCGCCAGCCTCTAAAAGCAAGCCTTGAGGAACCAGGTAGGTGAATTTTCCTTGGGCGGAAACGGTGACTTGACCGGGCAAGGCTTCATAATTGTTATGATTTTTTTTACGTAGTTGAAAGCTGATGACGGCCCCCGGCGTCCCGGTGCCTTGAATGAGGGTATCCTTTGCAGTCCTTCCTGCGGTTACAGTCGGCCGGAATGAATAACCCTCTTGTGATGCCCTAGCGGTAAAGGTCGTATTCCCGGTAATGGTCCTGCTTTGGCCAGACCAGACCGGGGTCTCGTAGCCAGCTGCAGATTTGACCATTGGAAAGTCAGCGTCCGTCAGGACAGTGCCCGGTTTGACGAGGATGGTTTTCCCTTGGAAGTCAGCGGATACCCCTTCGCCGGGGACAAAGGTAACATAGCAAGCCCCTTCCGGCATCAACTTATTAGCCGCTTCTTGCCCATCTATTTTATTCCGGACAACGGTTAATCGGTGACCATCCAGCCGGGCTTGAGACCCATCTTTAAAGGAGACCGCTAAAGGGCCTTCATGCGTGCCTTCTTTGTCAGTCGTCCGGTTACCGGCGTCCTCTATGTGGGCGCCATCTTGATCAGCTCGCTCGAGGATAACGCCCTTACTGTAATTGACTACATCCCCCTGCCAGACGGACAAGTCCACTAGGGTAAAGTCTTTTCGATAAGGAGTCGCAAATTGACTGCTGTAAGGGATATTCTTTTCAACAATAACCAGGTCTGATAACCCTTCACCTGCTTGACGGGCGGGCAATTGACCATTTTTTAAGAGAATCTTCCCCTGGTCATTAATCATCAGGTCATGGTCTGACTTGGTTTCATAATTTAGAATATACACTTGGCTATCTTTAGAAAATTGACCGCCTTCAGCTTTCTGAACAGTCAGCTCTACATCGCCATTTTGAAAGCGTTTAGACTGAACCTTCAAGGTTGGTTCGGCATCAGCGCTTCTAGCCGGGAGAGGCATGGTGCTTAAAAGCAGGCCCAGGGTAACAAGGGCCGCTAGTCCTTTTTTGAAAATACCTGTATTCATCATCTCTTCTCTCTTTCTTATTTAAGATTAAGCGAGGGCATCAGGGTTACTTTTTTCCCCATTGCCGACTTTCATGCCGGCAGAAAGGGCCTCCGTCGGACAAACCTGTTTACACCGGCCGCAACGGATGCATTCCGGGCTATTGATATCGGCCACCGGGTCAATGGCCATCCCACAGGCCTTGCGGCATTGACCGCAAGAAATACAGCGGTTGTCATCCAGCTGGTAACGGTAGAAGGAAACCTTATTAAAGAGCCCGTAAATGGCCCCCAGGGGGCAGAGGTACTTGCAGAAGGGCCGGTAGAGGATAATGGAAGCCACAACCATTAGGGCTAGGACCACATTCTTCCAGATAAATAAATGGCCTAGGGTAGCTCTAAGTTCAGGATTCAGGGCAACCAAGGGCCAGCCCCCCTCTATCATCCCAGCTGGACAAATTAATTTACAAAAGTAGGGATTCCCGGACCCGATGACATTGACCAGGGTCAGGGGTAGGATAATGACAAAGACGGCCAGAATAATATATTTAAGATAGCGGAGCCATTTATCCCCCGGGAAGGTATGAATCTTTTTAACGAAGGGAATCTTATGCAGGAGGTCCTGGATGAGGCCAAAAGGGCAGAGCCAACCGCAAACAAAGCGGGCCAGGAAGGTCCCCACCAAGACAAAAAAGCCCATGAGGTAGAGGGAGACCTTATATTCGGCACTACCGATAACGGCCTGCAGGGCCCCAATAGGGCAGGCCCCCAGGGCCCCCGGGCAGGAGTAGCAGTTGAGCCCGGGGACGCAAGCCTTTTTCAAGGGGCCAGTATAGATTTGCCCGGATACAAAACCGGCAAAGTGGGCATTGGTCAGGGCTGTCCAGGCCCCCTGGCCCAGGTGCCGCCTCTTATCTGAATATCTTTTTTTAGCCAATGCCGATACACTCCAAACAAATCCGAGAGGCCTTGGTGAAAACAGTGGCCGCTTCATTCCGCATAAGACCGCCAAGGACCAATCCCATACCCAAGGCCACTAAAAGGAATCGGGTATACCAATCATTTAAGCGGCTTTTCATTTGCTTTCGACCTGGGCCAGGGCGCTATTGACAATGTCTTTCCACTGGTCAAAAGTTCTAGCCCCGGCATAGCCTTCGCCAACTACTTTTCCGTTTTCATCAACCAGGTAACTGGATGGGAAGGTTGTAACCCCCTTTAAAACTTGACCGAGAATCACATCATCCGGCTTGCAGAGGGGGTAGGTAACCCCGGTTTCTTTTTTAATTTTCTGGGCCTTCTCAATACTTTCAGGGACATCCTTGCCCCCATCGGTTGTATCTACCACCACGCCTATAACTTGAACCCCCTTGTCTTTCATCTCCTGGTTGAGCTTTTCGAGGTCCGGCATTTCGGCAATACAGGGGTTACAGAAGGTCCCCATTAAGTTGACCAGGGTCAGCTTGTGCCCCTTGAGGTCATCTGAAGTAAAGGCCTTGCCGTCAATAGTCTCCATGTTAAATTGGCCGAGTTCGGAAAAGTTCGTTGTTGTTTTTGGCCCCTTATCTACAGGGGCAGAACTGGTAGTACTGCTATCTGCAGAACCGGGGGTCGAGCTTTCTGTAGCCCCGCCACCGCATCCGGCTAAGAAGGCGGCACTTAAACCCAACAAACAAACCATAGCTGTTAATTTCTTTTTCATTATTTTCCTCCTAAAAATAAAATGCAAGCATTCGTCCTTATTTGAGAACTGTTCGCATTGTAGCACAGGGCAACCTATCTTGTCTTCATGATTAAGCGTATGTTACGAAATCACGAAAACTCACCCATAAATCTTTAAGAAAATCGTCTTTGAATTGCCCGTGCATATAAATCCACTAAAAAATCCGCCACAAAATATCTGTGACGGATTTTTTCTTAACATTTACCTCTTATCTCAGAGCTTTACTTTTGGCCCAGGGCCTCGGCTAGCCGCCCCATACTCCGGAGGTAGGCCAGGAGGTCGGCCCGGGTCCGGTCAGCGGACAGGGGGGCCGTGAAGGAGAGGACCTCCGCCTCCAAGGTCCGGATGAGCCTTTCCCCTTCCTCCGTTAGGGTATAGCCTGTAGCCCGGCGGTCTCCATTTGCCCGGTTTTTGCTTAAGAGGGCCCGGGCCACCAGCCGGTTTAAAATACCTGAAACCGTCCCCTTGGACAGGCTCAGCAGGTCACAGATATCGCTATTGTGGATGGTCCCCTTCCCTCGAGCGGCACCCAGGACGCTAAATTGCTGGGGTGTAATATCCCAGGCTTCTAAGGTCTCGCTCAGCCGGCTCTGCATGAGGCCGTTTACTTCACGGACCGTATAAAAAAGGCGCAGGGCCAATTGATCTTGTTCAGTCATGACGATTCCTCCCATATTCAGTTGGCATGCAAACATCGTACCCCAGCAGGCAGGGCCCTGTCAAATGAAAGCCATCTTATCATGGCCCTTGTTCATGGCTAGGGGCCATGATAAGATGGCAGGGAGGAGGCGAGAGGATGAATACTGCAGAAGATAGACGCCGGATGCTGGGCGACATGCCGGTGGGTCAATTATTGATGCGCTTTTCAGTGCCGGCCATTATCGGGATGATTGTCAGCGCCCTCTATAATGTTGTCGACCGGATTTTCCTGGGCATGGTCTCCGGCCAGGCCATTGGGGCGGTCTATATCACCTTCCCCATTATCCTAGTCATTATGGCCCTGTCCATGCTGGTCGGGATTGGGGCCACCACCCTGATTTCCATCCGCCTGGGTGAGGATAACCATCAGGAAGCGGAGCGGATTTTAGGCAATGCCTTTATCATCATGATGGTCATGTCCCTGGTCATCAGCCTGGTGATTCTTCTTTTTGCAGACCCCCTTTTAAGGGTCTTTGGGGCGACGCCCTCCCTCTTGCCCCTGGCCGCCTTGTATATGCGGATTGTCTGCCTGGCCCTGCCCTTACAGATGGTGTCCTTCAGTTTAAATAGTGTCATCCGGGCCGAGGGCAACCCGACCCTGGCCATGGTCACCATGATGGTTGGGACCCTGGTCAATGTGGTTTTAGACTATCTTTTTATCGTTCAATTGGGTTGGGGGGTGGCCGGCGCCGCCTGGGCAACGGTAGCCGGTATGGCGGTCAGTGGCCTATGGATTCTCTTTTATTTCCTCACCGGCCGGTCCCTCTTAAAGCTCCGGGCCGGCTACTTCCGCCTGGACCTGGCCCTGGTCCGCCGGATTATGGCCCTGGGCATTCCCAGCTTCGGGATGCAGCTGGCCAATAGCCTGGTCATCACGGTCATCAATTATGAGTTAAAAATTTACGGGGGCGACAATGCCCTGGCGGCCATGGGGATTATCCATAGCGTGTCCACCCTCTGCTTCTTCCCCCTCTTTGGGATCAACCAGGGGGTCCAGCCCATTATTGGCTTTAACTTCGGGGCCCGCCAGCTCCACCGGGTCCGGGAGGCCCTCTTTAAGGCCATCGGCGCCGGGACCTGCTTTGCCCTGGCCAGTTTTATCCTGATTATGGTCTTTACCGATGATATCGTCCGCGTTTTTGCCAGCAACCCGGAAACCCTGGCGGCCATTGGCGATTACACCCGCCAGGGCCTGCGGATCAATATCCTCTTCCTGCCCATCTTGGGCCTGGGCATCGTCGGGGGGACCTACTTCCAGGCCACCGGCCGGGCAGCCATCGCCACCTTCCTCTCCCTGACCCGGCAACTGATCATCCTGGTACCCTGTGTGGTCATCTTCGCCCGGCTCTGGGGGGTGACCGGGGTTTGGATGGGCTATCCCGCCAGTGACCTGGCCTCGACAATTTTAGTAACCTACTTTCTTTTCCGTTACCGGCACGAATTACGGGGCCAACCCCGCCAATAAGATATAAAAGGGCAGGCGTCTGAATGCAGGCGCCTGCCCTTTTATAGTTTTTCCAGCTAATAAAAAACCTGCCCGGCAGGGTTTGCCGGACAGGAGACTAATTTTTAGGACCGGTAGTGGATAAAGGCATCCGGGTCGACAGCCTTGCCGTTGACACGGGTTTCAAAGTGGAGGTGGGGCCCGGTTGCTGCGCCGGTCATCCCCTGGGTGCCAATGGTTTGCCCTTGGCCCACTTGCTGGCCCACTTGGACGCCAATGCTGGCGAGGTGGGCATACCGGGTCACGAGACCGGAGGGGTGGATTATATCCACACAATTCCCATAGCTGGAGAAAACTTCTGCCCGGGTAACGGTGCCGCTGGCAGCGGCAAAGATCGGGTCACCGGCCCGGCCGGCAATATCGACCCCGGTGTGGAAGTCTTTTTCAATACCATTGCCGAGCGGAAAGATGCGCTCGCCAAAGGGGGAAGAAATGTAGGTGGCTGTGGTCGGCCAGATGAGTTGGTCACCGGTGGTGACTTTAGCCGTCGTAGCGGCCTTGGGCTGGGCGACAGCCGGTGTCGGTGAGGTAGCCTTGGGGTTGGTGGTGCTGGGCGGGGCCAGCTGGGCGGCTTGGGGGGCCTGGTAGGCATTCAAATGGGCCCACATGGGCTTCTGGTTGGTCCAGATGCCGCCAATCAGCTGCCAGTTGGGGTCACCGTCGACCAGGACCAACATTTGATTCCCTGAAAGGCCAATATTCCGGTTCACAATACTTTCAAATAGGCTAAGAGGTGCATATGCTGAACCATTTTTGATGACCAGGGGGAATTGCTGGCCGTTGGCCACTGTGACCAGGGTATTTTTCTGGGACAGCTGCATTTCATAGTTTTCTTGACCTTGGGTGAGCTTGATTTTATCCTGACCTTCAGCCCGCCATTCTAGGGCCATGTTCAAATCCGTAAAGGTTGACCGGAGCGGCAGCCAGATCCCGTCATTTTGGACGACAGCTGCACTCTTTAAAGGAATATAGGCGTATTCCGGTTGGGCCGCTTGGCCCGGGGTGCTCGGTGCCAGCAGGATAGCCAGGGCACACAAAAGAGCCGGAAGGACCGCCAGGTACTTTTGACGCAAATGAAGCCACATCCTTTCCAGTATTTGTTGCTAGTGTAGCACAAAAAAAACGCAACCGGCGGAAAAGAGGGCATTTGTAACCACTTTGTTCCGTCTTAACCGGTGCGTTCGCAAAATATACTTATTTGATGGGCCCCTGGCGTAAAAAGGCCAGGAGGTCGTCGGCCACATAGCTGTCTTCCTGGTAGTTAAAGCGGATGCCGGCGGCCTGGAAGTCGGCCTTGAGCCGGGCGTAGAGGCTGCCCTGGGCGGTGATGATCTCGCCCGGGCGCCGGCCGGCCTGGATAAAGCCGCTCATGAGCCGGTCCAGGAGCCGGACCGGCCAGCTGGGCCTATCCGCCTCTTCCCGGTCGATAAAGACATCGGTCCATTCAACGCTGCCGGTGTCCAGGTCGACCAGGTAGACGGCCCGGGGCTGGCGGCCGTCGGCCACCGGACTAAAGAGGTAGAAGAAAAAGATTTCCCAATGGCTGTCGGCTTCAGGCAGGGCCCGGACCCGGGCCAGGGTAAAGGGGGCCAGGAGGGGCGAGGCCGGGGCCGGCGCCAGGGGCTGGTCTATCGGCCGCACCTGGTCCTGGTCTAGGATAAAGCGTCTGGGGGCCTGGAGGACGACCGGTCCATTTTTTAAGACCCCCTGCTTGAAGAGGTCCAGGACTGCCGTTAAGAGCTCCCTTAACCGGCCTTCTTCAGCCGGACTGGCCGGCCGGCTGGGTTCACCGGGCTGCCGCCGTTCAATAACCATGGGCAGGTCCTTGGCCAGCCGGACTTCCAGCCGGTCCAGGTCCTGGGCGGCCACGTAGCCAACGGCATCCTCCCGTTGGGCAGCCTGGTCGGCCCAGGCCCCGGCCAGGCCAAAGGCCAGCCGGCAGATAATGACCTGGTTTTCATAGAAAAAGCGGACCACCGTCAGGGCCCGGTCCTCCCCCCTATAAAAGCTGAGGGGCTGGCCGGCCAGGGCCCCCTGCCAGGGGGCGTAGGCCTTGAGCCGCCTTAGGGCCTCGACAACGGTCAAGAGCCGGGGCTTTTGCCGCAGGCGGTTTAAGAGGGCCTTGTGGTCCGGGGGAATCCGCCGACTTTCGCAGGCCTTGGTCAGGGCCAGGCGGCGGGTGGCCGGGGCCAGGCTGGTGCTGGCCTGGATAAAGGGGTAGGCAATTGCCCACTGCTTGGCCAGGGCGGTGGCCATATACCAGGCCACCATGGTGTGGACATAGTAGTGGTCGGTAGGTACAGCGGCCACCTGGATCAGGTGGCCGGGCTGGAAGGCCTCATCCAGGAAAAACCGCTCCATCATCCCAATGCCAAAGCGGACGGTATAGGGGGCCGGGCTGCCCAGCCAGCGGCGGAGGGGGCCGGCCAGGAGGTCCGGCGCCCAGACCAGGGACCGGGGGCGGAGGGCATCGCAGACGGCCCAGTTATCAATAAAGGGTAGGAAGGCCTCGACTTCGGCCAGGGTGGCCGGGGCCTCCTCATTGGCATTGATAAGGTAGGCGTGGATGAGGTTTTCTTCATGGCTGGCATGGGGCAGGTCGGCCATAAAGGCAGCCCGGGCCGCCGGTTCCTTGCCTAGGGTCCGGGCCAGGCGGTTCAGGGTCTGGGCCCGGACCCCCAGGATGGGGGCTGCCGGCAGGCTTTGGAAGAGCCCCTCGCTAAAGGCCTTGTAGTCTGGCTCGGCAGCTTCCTCTAAGGCCCGGGTCATATTATCTAGGTAGTCACTCATGGGCCCCCTCCTCAATCAGCGCGGCGACATCCCTGTCATAGTTGGCCCAGGGGTAGTCGGCTAGGCCTTCATCGGCCTGGCCCGGTGAGGGAAGGCCATCATGGGAGAGGGCCTTGGCCACCTGCCAGCCCGCCCCATTTCGGACCATGAGGAGCTGGTAGCTGCAAGTTCCCTTTTTTTCCGGACCAAGGGTCCAGTCGAATAAGAATTGGGCCTGGGCCGATTGGTCATCCAGGGCCCGGGCCTTGCCGTCAACAAAGCTGAGGGCTCCGGCCGGCTCATACTTGTCCAGCCGGTAGGCAACCAGGTCCCGGAGGGCAGCTGCATCCGGGGCGGTATTGTCTTCAGCGCTGGTGACCAGGTCGGCAATAGGCGAAAAGTGGTCTTTAATAAAGGCCTCCCCGCTGGCCCGGATGGCCTGGCGGTCCTCAGGGCTGAGCTGGGGCTCTTTAGGGGCTTCAACAAAGGCTTGGACCCCCAGGCCCACCAGGACCACACCGGCGACCAGGCAAAGGCTGGCTATAATCATCAAGGCTTTCTTCATGGTCTACCCCCTCCATCGTTCGCTAGCATCTCTGTCCATCACCGGGCAAGGACAGTTTATCTTCCCGGTCAGCTTATGCTACAATAAACCTATTATACAAGATAAAGGAGCAATCGCCATGGGGAATTTTTTATGGCAGGCTTTAAGGGCCTATACCGACAAAAAGCGACAGTCCGCCCATACCCCGGGCCATGGGGCCG
Source organism: Peptococcus simiae (assembly GCF_046569735.1). Taxonomy (GTDB): domain Bacteria; phylum Bacillota; class Peptococcia; order Peptococcales; family Peptococcaceae; genus Peptococcus; species Peptococcus simiae_A. The sequence goes on from NZ_JBKICG010000006.1 coordinate 14,899, forward strand.
GGCAAGTGGTCCCCCCCCGCCTAGCCGCGGCCTGGGGCGAGGCCATCTTTCGCTATGACCAGACTGAGCTGCCGGGCCTGGACCTTTTAGCCGAAGCAGACGGGGTCCTGGCCCAAAGCCAGGCCGAGGTGGCCGCCTGCCACGGGGCCGCCTTTGCCCGCTACCTAGTCGGCGGGTCAACGGCGGGGATCCTGGCCATGTGCCTGGCCTTCTGCCGGCAGAAGACCGTCCTGGTCCCCCGGCATGCCCACCACAGCATTCGCAACGGCCTGGTCTTGGCCGATGCCCGGGCCATTGACCTACCGGTGGACATCGATCCCCAAACCGGGGCCGTTCTGGGGGTCTCTAAGGCCAGCCTGGAGGCGGCCCTGGCCGCCCACCCTGAGGCCCGGGTCTTCTGGCATATTGACCCCTCCTATGATGGGGCCAGGGCCCCGGAAGCCCTAACTGCGGCCCGGGCGGCCGGCCTCTTTATCCTGACCGACGGGGCCCATGGCGCCCATTACGGCTTTCACCCGGCCTACCCCCCGCCGGCTGAAGGGGATATCCGGGTGGTCTCCAGCCATAAGACCCTGCCGGTTTTAACCGGGGCCAGCCTCCTTTTAGGCCAGTCTCCGGCCCAGGCCCCGGCCCTGGACCGGGCCCTGCAGATGGTCCAGACCTCCTCCCCCTCCTACCTGATGCTGGCCTCTCTGGAGGCGGCCTATGACTGGCTACCGAGGGCAGAGGCCCAGGCCCAGATGACCGAGGGCCTGGCTCAGTTAGCCGGCCTCCGCCGGGACCTGGCCGGGACCCCCCTGGCCGTCACCGTCTATGATGACCCCCTCCGTTGGACGGTCTCTGCCCCCGGCCTGACCGGCCTGGCCCTGGCCGAAAGGTTGGCTGCCGCCGGCCTGGATGTCGAATTGGCCAATAGACGGACGGCCCTCCTCCTCTGGCCCTTGACCGGTCCGCAAGCAGGCGGCGCCCAAGCCCTCAAGATCCTGGCCGACCAGTTAACGCCGGGGCCCGACCAGCGTCCGCCCCTGGCCCCCCTCCCCCTGCCGAAGGTCTACCTGGCGCCCCAGGTAGCCCTGGCTGCGCCCAGCAAGCTGGTCCCCCTGGCCGAGGCCGCCGGTGCCATTGCCGCTGCCAGCCTGGAAGTAACCCCGCCGGCCATTCCCCTGGTCCTGCCCGGAGAAAAAATCAGCCCGGCCATTATTGAGGCCGCCCTGGCCGCTGGCCTCTCATCCGACAAGCTGGTAAGCGTCTTAGCTCATAGCAATAGATTTTAACTTTTTCTGTATTTTACATATGCTTCCCCTCCTAATAAAATGCTAAAAGACCATTTTATTAGGAGGATTATATGATCAAAAAAACACAAGTTTATTTTTTAGCCCTAGCGGTAGGTATCTACCTATTTAACTATCTCACCATGGGCCTCTTCTTCGGCCCCCTAGCGGCCTATACCGACAAAATCTGCTCGGACCCGAACTTTATCGGGGTCCTCTCTTCAACCTTTCAATTAGCCATCTACGCCCTGCTCTTCTTTTTCATTTTCAAGAAGCACCCGGACCGGCTAACGCTTGGCCAAGCCCCTAAATCACTTGTCCACTTGAAGCCCCGGCACATTTTCCTGATTGCCCTTGGCTTCAGTGGCTTGACCGGCCTTTGGCTATCCTTGGTAGAAGGCTACCTCCTGGTCATCCCGGCTATCAAGAAAAGTTTTGACTTTTTTATGAAGGTCATGGGTGATGGCGGCGAATCTTCTTTGATCCTAGCCCTGCTATATAGCACCGTCCTTGCAGCTTTAATGGAAGAATTACTGTTTCGGGGGCTTATCCATAACAGCCTGAAAAATTTTTCCCGCTCCCCCCTCTTTGCCATCCTAGCCACCGGAATTATTTTCGGCATTTGGCATGCCCTCTTGGTTCAGTCCATCTACGCCATCGTCGGGGGGATCCTCTTTTCCTATATTTATGAACGGACCGGCAAGCTATCTGTTACGATTGCCATCCATTTTATCAATAATTTTATCTCCTCTGTCGTTCCTGAATTGAATAAGGTCCTGCCCGGTGCGAATACGGTCTACAATATCCTAACCCTGGTTGCCATTCCTCTCCTTTTTTACTACTTATTCCAAATGAGAAAAAAAACCAGCAGCCCCTTCTCTATAAAGTGACCTTTAGTGATGAAACTTTCCTCTAGCCTTCCTTTAATTTGGAGGTGTTCCCTATGCAGCTATCTGAATTACGCGGTGAAGACCGGGTCATCCGTCAGTTAAGCCAGGCCCTGGCCACCGGCACCCTCCCCCACGGCCTCTTTTTTGTTGGCCCGGAGGGGGTCGGGAAGGGGGCTGCTGCCCAGGCCCTGGCCGCCCGCCTCCTCTGCGACAATCCCCAGGGGATTGATGCCTGTGGCCAGTGCCCGGCCTGCAGCTATATCGCTAACGGGGCCCATCCGGACCTCTTGGAGCCGGCCAAGGACCTGGGCCCGGACCAGACCATCGGCATTGCCCGCCTGCGCCAGCTCCTGGACCAGCTGGCTACCACCAGCCATGGCCGACAAACGGTGGTAGTCATTGAAGGGGCCGACCGGCTCAGCCGGGAAGCAGCCAATGCCTTTTTAAAGACCCTGGAAGAACCGGCTGAAGACATCACCTTTATTTTAACGGCCAGCCATGCCGAATCCCTGCCGGAAACAGTCCAGTCCCGTCTGGCCAGCTACCTCTTCAACCCCCTGCCGGCTGAAGAGGTGGCCGCCATCCTGGCCGCTGAATATCCTGACTACCGGTCGGCCCAGGTTGACCTGGCTGCCGGCCTCTCGGGCGGCTCTGTCGCCAGGGGCCGGCGCCTGCTCCAGGACGACGGCCTGGTCAAGGAAAGGCAGGACTTTTTCCGCCTCCTGGATGCCCTGCCCCAGCGCCATCCTGGCCTCCTGGTCGAAGATGTCCAGGCCCTTGGCCAGGTGCCCGGGGAAAAGCGACCCAGCCGGGGCCTAGTCAAGGGCCGCTTGCGCCGCCTTTTAACCTATGCGGAAAGCTACTACTTAAACGGGTTAAAAACCCTTTTGGCCATTCCTGCCAATCCCCATATCCCGGCCCCGGCCCTGCCCTCAGCCCAGCTAGGCAGCCAGGTCCTGGCCCGGCTCCGCCAGGGCCTCCGCCAGCTGGAAACCGGTGCCGACCCGGGCCTGGTCTTTCTCGTTACCCTCCTGGCCATCCGCCGACTCCTGGCCCCGGGCGAGGCTGGCAAGGGCTAGGCCTTTTTGGTATAATAAGCCCATCGGCCGCCGACAGGATGTAGCCGGTTTAAGATAGGAGAATGTTTATGACTGAAGCCATTGCAGTCCAATTAAGACCTGCAGGAAAAATATATGATTTTGTCGCCCCGGACCTGCCCCCTCAAGCGGGCAGCAAGGTCGTTGTGGAAACCGACCGAGGCCTTGAATTGGGCACCGTTGTCAAGTCCCCCCACCAGGTTGATGAAAAAAGCCTGGACCACCCCCTCCAGCCCATCGTCAGAGAGGCCACCGTCGAGGACCTGATCCGGGCCAGGGAAAATGAAAGCCACTGTGCGGAAGCCTTTGCCATCTGCGAAGAAAAAATCCAGGCCCATGGCCTGGATATGAAGCTCATCGAGGTGGAACGGACCCTGGACGGCAACAAGCTAATCTTTAACTTTACTGCTGAAGAACGGGTAGACTTCCGGGACCTGGTCAAGGACCTGGCCTCTATCTTCCACACCCGGATTGAGCTCCGGCAAATTGGCGTCCGCGATGAAGCCAAGCTTATCGGCGGCATTGGCATTTGTGGCCGGACCCTCTGCTGTCACAGCTTTATGACTGAGTTTTCCCCGGTCTCCATCAAGATGGCCAAGGAGCAAAACTTATCCCTCAACCCCTCCAAGATCAGCGGCTGCTGTGGCCGCCTCCTCTGCTGCCTCAACTTTGAAAATGACAATTACCTGGAATGGCACAAGACCTGTCCCGGCTGTACCGCTGCAGATGTCGCCGCTAAAATGCGGGCTGACCGGGAAGAGGAAAATAAACAAAATGCGACCAAGGACCCCTTCGCCCACATGTCTTCTTCCCCTATTACTGACAAAAACCGGGAAGACAGCCCTAGTGGGGCCAAGCACCATCCAGAGGAAGAAGGGAAAAAGACCCCCGGTAGGCGTCCACAAAAGCCCCAATCCAAGGACCGGTATAACCAATCGGCCGGAAAGGGCCACCGACCGACAAAAAAAAACCGCCCCCAGGATAATGGCACGGAAATCATTATCGAGAGTGCCGAACCCATTATAGAAGAAAAGCGGCCCCGGAAAAATAACCGCCCCCACCAGCACAGGGGCAACCGAAAGAATAAGACCAATAAACCGCCCCGGTCCGACAACCGGGATAACCGGAAAGAAGGCGACCGCCAGCATAAAAAGCGGCCCTTTTCCAAGGAAAAAAACCATGACAAGAGCAAGTGACCTCCCCGGCGACTGCCTCTGGACTGACATCGGTGTGGCCGGCTGGTCCCTCTACGAAAGGGCCGGCGGCCTCCGCCATACCATTGATGCCTACCTCCTGGCCCGGTATGTCACTGACCAGCTGCCGCTGCCCCGGTCGATTTACGACCTGGGCAGCGGTACCGGTATTATTAGCCACCTCCTGGCCGCCGCCTGGCCGGAAAGCCGGGTCCTTGGCCTGGAACTCCAGGCCAAGCTGGTCTCCCTATCCCGGGCCAGCGCCGACCGCAACGGCATCCCCCCGGACCGGCTGACCTTCCGCCAGGAAGACCTCCGGACCCCCTCAGCCGACCTGGCCAACAGTGCCGACCTGGTCGTGGCCAACCCACCCTTTTACCGGGTCGGCCATGGGGCCGCCGCCCAATCCGATGAACGCAGCATCGCCCGGCATGAAATCCACCTGGACCTGCCGGCCCTCTGCCGGGCCGCCCGCTATTATTTACGGCAAAAGGGCCGGTTCTGCCTGGTCTACCGGGCCGCCCGGGCCGATGAACTCATTGCCGCCTGCCTCGCCGCCGGCCTAAAGCCCCTGGCCCTCCAGCCCTATGCCTCCAAGCGGTCCGGCCGGACCAGCCTGGTTGTCCTGGACTGTCAATTTGAAGGTCGGGGGGACTTCAGCATCCGACCACCCATCCTCTTAGACTAGGCTTTGCCGGAAAGGAGCCCCATGTATACCCTCTATCTCTGTGCCAGCCCCATTGGCAATTTAGAAGACGTGAGCCTCCGCCTCATCCGCACCCTCAATGAGGTCTCCCTCATTGCCTGCGAAGATACCCGGACCAGTGCCACCCTCCTGGCCCGGTATGATATCCATACCCCCCTGACCGCCTACCATGACCACAATAAGGCCAGGGAAACCGACCGGCTTATCGACTATTTATTAACTGAGGGCGACCTCGCCCTCTTAACCGATGCTGGCATGCCCTCCATTTCCGACCCCGGCTACGAGCTCTGCCGGGCAGCCCGGGAAGCCGGCAACCCGGTCACCCTTATTCCCGGCCCTTCTGCAGTCCTGGCCGCCCTGGTCCTGTCCGGTCTGCCAACCGACCGCTTTGTCTTTGACGGCTTCCTGCCCAAAAGCGGCAAGGCCAGAAAAGACCGGCTGAAAGGCTGGGAAAAAGAAAAGCGAACCATCGTCTTTTTTGAAGCCCCCCATCGGGTCTTAGCCACCCTGGCCGACCTCCAGGCCCATTTCCCCCGGCGACAAGTCGCCGTCTGCCGGGAACTGACCAAGCGCTTTGAAGAAGTCCTTTGCGATACAGCGGAAAATCTCATCGCTCACTTTTCCGCCACCGCCCCCCGGGGAGAGTTTGTCTTCGTTCTGGCCGGGGCTCCGGATGAAGCCCCTGACCGGGCTGCCGCCCTGGCCTACGCCGCCGACCTGGTCAGTGGCGGTATGCGCACCAAAGAAGCCGCCAAGGCCGCCGCTGAAAAATACACTTGCTCAAGTCGGCAAATCTACCAGGGCCTTATTGCCGATAGTCGGAACAAGAGGGACTAAAGCCTTTAGCAACTTGTCCTCCGGCTGTAAGCGAACGTCATCTACAGGTCTATAAAAGAGGGGCTGTGTCCAATGATTTACGCATTGAGACACAGCCCCTCTTTTAAGCCTTTTACAGTAAAAGAAGCGCCGGGAAATCCCGGCACTTCCTGATAAAGGAGTTAAGCTTGGTCTAAAATTTTAGTTTTACTGCCATCCGGCGCATAGGCCCACAATTGACCTGCTTCATTAATAAGCAAGCGGCTGTTGTTGACCTCTACCTCTGTCGATATTTTTTCTCCCCTTGCCCCTCGTTGGCCGATGGGATCTTTATAGATCAACTTGCGATCAGAGCCGGTATTGCCTTCAAAACTCCCAGAGCTGGAATAAATAAAGCGGTCACTCAGAACAAAGTCTGATGTTTTAGATACCAGGCCCAGATAAGCGAGCATATCCGACCCGTCTGTCGGTACTTCATAATAAGTAAGGGAAAAATCTAACATTGCGCCGCTCCAAATGCCAATATAGACCTTGCCGGCAATTTGTTTCACTGCTTCAATCCGACTTTTTCCTCCTATAAATTTTCCATCTTCAGCGGAAAAGACGAAATAGCGCGCCTGAGCCCCGTCAGGCATATCCACTTTAACAGCCGGGCCGCCTTCTGCCCTATCGGCAAGCAAATGATAGCTGTCCAGGTTGACCGGTAAATTCAGCCCTTGCTCCAGAGCCCTTCCTTTGACATAAACCGTCCGCGTTTGCCCATCCCAGATGACATCCGCATAAATACTGGCTAAGGCCCGAAGGGGAATATAGGCCCGGTCTTTATCGCTGATCACCATCTTGCTGTCCATCGTATGGCGCCGGCCATTGGCATCATAATAATTTTTATTGAAGAAAAATCTGGCATTAACGCCCCATTCTTTATTATTTAGATAAACTTCATTGCCTTCCGGGGCCTCTGAAAAATAGACATCAAAGCCCAGGGTCTCGCTTACCAGGCGGATAGGCACCATGGTTCGCCCCTGCTCATTAATATAGGGCGCCCCTGCGTCCTGACTGGTCTCAATGCGCTGGTCATTAATCACCAGGTTCACATCCCAGGAGGCCGGCCGGTCTGCCGCATACACATCCGCCGGTAGCCAGAAAAGAGCCGCCGCCAACAGGCTGAACAAGACCGATAGAATGACTTTTTTCATCTTAAATTCCTCCTCTTTTTGACTTCCTGATTAGCTTTCATCAAATCGCGAATTTCCGTCAATAAGTCTTCAGTAGAGGGGGCCGGGGCTTCTTCCGGCGGAAGGTCCGCCTTCATGAAGCGTTCATTACTCCGTTGCAACATACGGATGACGGTAAAAATACAGAGGGCAATGATTAAAAAGTTAATGATGGTATCGATAAAGGTACCGATATTGAGGGTGTTGGCCTCTTGGATGACCCGGCCATTTTCAACAATGGCCGGGGTCAGCTCATACTTGATATCGCTAAAGCTAATCCCACCGGTGATGGCCCCGATGAGGGGCATGATGACATCCGTCACCAGGGAACTGACAATTTTCCCAAAAGCGCCCCCGATGATGACACCAACGGCCATATCGACGACATTACCCTGGTTGATAAAGTCTCTAAAGTCTTTTACAAATGAAGTCATTGCTGGTTGATTTCACCTCTTCTCTATTTGATGTCAAAGACACGCTTAATGATATCGAAATCCGGCAAGTAGTCTGTCAAGTTATATTTTTTGATAACCTTATAGCCACCAATAAGGGCCAGTCCACCGAAAATCAACTTAAAGAGCTTCCCTAAAAGCATGGGAATCCCTTTAATCAAAACAACCGCTTTCATTAATTTAGCAACCATAATCAATCCTCTTCCTCTCTTTTTATCTATAAATTAAATCTTAAAAAATAATAGCTAACTTTTGATGGCCTACTTCTTTTTAATTACCCATCTAAGATGGTTTTTATAGATTTTTCTTATAAAAAATCCGTAAATAGATACCTCCTTCCCAGCGCCCAAGCCTCTACTATTTTATAGAAAATAGGGTGTATAAGTATCGTAAATTGGTCAACCATGCTATAATGGACCAGGATAAATATCTTAAAAAGGGGAGGTTTAATCATGCAAGAATTTATCGCAAACTTTACAGATACCATCAGTGGCTGGCTCTACAGCTATATCTTGGTATTCCTCTTGAGTGGGACGGGACTTTACTTCACCATCCGCTTAGCTTGTGGCCAGGTCACCAACCTGCCCCATATGTTTAAGCTCTTGGGGGAAACGACCAGCACCGCTCAACACGACAACGGGATTACCCCGTTCAAGGCTTTTTGTATTTCAGCTGCATCCCGGATTGGGACCGGAAATATTGTCGGGGTGGCGGTAGCCATTTCCCTGGGTGGGCCCGGGGCGGTCTTTTGGATGTGGGTCCTGGCCTTTTTAGGTGGGGCATCCAGCTTTATTGAATCCACCCTGGCCCAAATCTACAAGGTCAAAAATCCGGATAACACCTTCCGGGGCGGCCCGGCCTATTACATTATTCAAGTGCTCGGCAGTAAGCGGATTGCCTACCTGTTCGCCATTATTATTTGTATTACCTATGGCTTCTGCTTTAACGCCATGCAGGCCAATACCTTAGCCGGCGCAGCCAAAACGACCCTCCACTTACCGACCTGGGCCACCGGCCTCATCTTAATGGGCCTAGCCGGTTGGATTTTCTTCGGTGGGGTCCATCGGATTGCCGATGTCACCGGTAAGATTGTCCCGGTCATGGCTGTCATGTATATCTTTGTCGCTTTATTCGTATTTGTTAAAAATATCGGCTTTGTCCCTGAAATGTTTGCCATGATCTTTAAAAATGCCTTTGGCTTCCAGGAATTTGGCGGGGCAGCCCTAGGGGTAACCATCATGCAGGGGGTCAAGCGGGGGCTCTTCTCTAACGAAGCCGGTATGGGGTCTGTCCCCAATGCGGCCGCTACGGCAGATACCTCTCACCCGGCCAAGCAGGGCTTTGTCCAATCCTTAGGGGTCTATGTGGACACCTGGTTTGTCTGCACCGCTACGGCCTTCATCGTCCTCTTAGGCGGGGAAGACTTCTACGGTGGCGACTTGGAAGGGCTACAAATTACCCAACAGGCCCTGGCCAATGAGGTAGGCAGCTGGGGGGTTCCCTTCCTCTCTGTTTGTATTTTCCTCTTTGCCTTTAGCTCCATTATCGGGAACTACTACTATGGCGAATCCAACATTGAGTTTATGGGCGGCCAGAAGAAGCACCTAAACATCTTCCGGGCCCTCTGCTGCTGCCTGCTCTTCTTAGGCTCTGTCGGCGACTTCTCCATCGTCTGGAACTTCGGCGATATCTTCATGGGCATCATGGCCATCATCAACTTACTGGTCATCCTGAAAATTGGCGGCATCGCCCTGGAAACCTACAGGGACTACAAGACCCAGCTCAAGGCCGGTCAAGACCCTGTTTTCCATTCCGGCCGGATCAAGAGCATTACCACCCACTTAGAAGCCTGGGACCGGTAAGCATTCCGCAAGCGACCTCTTAAGAGGTCGCTTTTTTTATAGGCGGCGGGCCAGGAGGCCTAGGAAGGCCGCATAGTCGGCCAGGGCGTCTAAAACCACTGTATGGCCGGCTTCCGGAAAGGTGACCAGGGGCACTGCTAGGTCCCCGGCCAGGCGCCGGGCCTGGGCCAGGGGCACCAGCCGGTCATGGCCTGACCCGGTCACCACGGCCGCCGTATGCTTAAGAGGCCCCACCCGGTCGATACCCCGAGCCAGTTCTCGGGCAGAGGCCGCTGCCACCGCCGGCTTGACCCGGCAGGCATCCTCATAAAAGAGGTCATCGACCAGCCGGCCAGCCCGGACCGTCTGGCTGGCAAAGAAGTCCACCAGCCCCTTGCCCAGGGGCCGGGGGGCCTTTTGCACCGCCCGGAGTCCCCAGGCCACCGGCCAGCCCCACCGGACCAGGCCATTTAAGGGGGCCAGGGCCGGGTAGGGGGTATTGGAAAAAACCGCCCAGGCCGGGGTCAGGGTCTGGTCCTGTAAGGCCCGGAGCAAGATCTGCCCGCCCATGGAAAAGCCCACGACCACTTGCGGCCGCTGCTGGCGGATCCGGCTGGCTACCTGGTCGGCATACCAGGCCAGGTGACCGCCGGTCCAGGTCGGTCGGCCGATGTCATCATAGCCCGGTAGGGGCTGGAGGGCCACTTCATACTGGCCAGCTAGGGCTTGGGCCAAAGGGATATACCGTTTACGGCTGTGCAACCAGCCATGAATCAAGAGCAACCTGGCTTTTGCCACACCATCAACTCCCAATAATAGGTCATCCAGCCCTTCTCTGCAAAAGGCCTGGCGACGGCGGTTTTTTTATTTATCCAGCTGGTGCAGGGCCTGGGCCGCTTTAAGATAGCTGTCATCTATACCGAAGTTCTGCTCCGCCAATTCCTCATAATTCCGGTCTGCAAAACGGTTGATTTGGGTGAAAAATCGGGCCACTTCGTCCATACCCTGGGCCAAGTGGCCACTATCTATCAGGGCCAGCTGGTCCTCGAGGGATAAGAGCCGGTGGGTCTTGCGGTCAGTAGCCAGCTGGTCTTGGCTTAGGCTGGTGTCGGCATAGTCCTTGAAAAAGGCCAGTAAGTCCTTATTAGCCACCTCATCAATGCCGGCAGCTTCCCGGCTGACGTCTGCTAGGAAGGCTACCAGGACCTCCTTATTATGCGCAGCCCAGCTGGTATCCGCCACATAAAGCATGTACTGGTGGATACCCAGGTCACTGCCCTTGGCCACCTGCTCAACCCCACCAGCAATCTTTTCCGCCTGGTAGGTATAGGGGGCCCAGAGGGCTACCAGGTCAGCTGTGCCGTCACCAAGGACCCTGAGGCACTCTTTCGGTGACCCATATTTGAGGTTGACATCCGCCTCCGTCAGGCCCAGATGGCTCAAATAGGCATGGGCCAGGGCATGGCCGCTGGAGGCCTGGGTGACGTAGATGGTCTTACCCCGGACGGTTTCGGCTGTCCCGGCCAAGTCCCCGGTTTTGCCCTCTAAAACCGGATGGCCGGCCTTGGCCAGGAGCCAATTGGCGTCGCTTTCTTCAGCAGCCACCCCGACAATGGTCAAGTGGCGGTTTAAGACCCCTAGTAAGGCCGGGACCGCCCCCACATCGCCGATTTGCCATTTTCCCAGGGCCCCGTCTTCAACGAGTTTGATCCCTGTCTGGTAGCTTTTTAGTCCATAGTCCAGGTCATAACCTTGCGTCTGACCCTTTTGCAGGACTGCATAGGCCGGCCAGGCATCCAGCTGGTTTAAAGTTGCCACCGTAAGGGCTGGTCCATCTGCCGACGGTTGACTTGATGTCGGCTCGGAATGCGTTAAAGCGCAAGCTACCATCGTCATCAATAAGGTCAGCGATAAGCCGACAAGCAATAGCCGCTTAAACATAATAATTCTCCCTTCTATAAAAAATGCCCCCGCTTACCGGAGAGCCACCACTCCATAGGCCGCTCAGCCGGTAAGCAGCGGCCTATAGGGACAAGCTATGCCTTCATCCAGACAGCTGGTCTAATTTATTATCACCAAGGATGAGAAAGGATTTTTCATTTATATATTAGTTTATTTAATGGGTTGTGTCAATGTAATTTATTGTCTTTTTAGAATAAATAAATAATTCCAAAAATCTCCCAGGTATTGAATCAAATATCATATACAAAAGGGGCTCTGTCAGAACGAATAAAACATTCGACAAAGCCCCGTCTCAAAAAAAATGAGACGGGGCTTGTGCTTTTTTGGGGGCTATTTTTCAATAGCCTTAGCTTTAAAGATAGAAGACTCGTCTAGGCCCTTTTTTTCATTTCTTTAGCCAGTTTCAGATAGCTATCATCAATGCCGTAATTCATTTCTGATAATTGGTCATAATTCGACTGGGCAAAGCGGTTAATCCCCTTAAAGAAGCTGGCTACGTCATCCATGCCTTGACGTAAATCGCCATTTTCCAGAAGAGCCAACTGCTCGTCAACAGAAAAGAGTTTATGCGATTGAAGCTCTTCAGCAATATGCTGGCTCTTTAAATTAGCCTTCCCATAGCTGGTAAAGAAGGTCGCCAATTCCCCTTCTCTGGCCTGGTCAATTGCTGCCGCCTCTTCACCGGTCGCTGCTAAAAAGCGGGCGATGGTTTCTTTATTATTGCTAGCCCAATCCTTATTAGCTACATAGACCATGTAATTGCGCACGCCAAGGTCGCTGCCTTTTGCAACCGTTTTGACCTCACCGATAGCCTTCTCTGCTTCATAGGTGTAGGGGGCCCATAAGGATGCCAGCTCTGCCCGACCGTCTTTTAAGGCCTCAACGCATTCAGCTTGAGAGGCATATTGTAAGTTCACATCCGCTTCTGTAAGACCCAGTTTTTTCAGATAGGCGTCTATTAGCCGGTGGGCACTGGACGCCTGGGTGGTATAAATAGCCTTATTCCGTAATTGCTCAGCCGTCCCGAATACACCATCATTTTCTTCATTGAAATTTGGGTTATCCTTACGGGTCAGGAGGGCATTGGCATCGCTTTCATCAGCAGCAATACCGATAATGGTCAACTGGCGGTTAAGAACGCCTAATAGGGCCGGGACCCCGCCCACATTACCAATTTGCCACTTACCTAAGGAAGCATCTTCTACCAATTGAAAGCCTGCGGTGTAAGATTGGAGCTTATAAGAAATGCCATAGGCATTGGCTACCCCGTCCTCCCTGGCATGGTAGGCAGGCCAGGCATCCAATTGGTTGAGGGTGGCTATCGTTAAGCCACTGGTCTGCTCAGGCATGGAGGAGGGGGCGGCACTACCCTTATCTACACTACTGGTGCTCGCACTGGGATCAGTAGTCCCGCAGGCCGTCATACCAAGCAAAAAGGCAAGAGATAAACTGACCGCTACTATTTTTTTCAACATACTATCTTCTCCCTTTGTAAAAAAGCGCACCTCGCGTGACCGAGGTGCGCACCTGCCACTATAGATATACACTTCAGCCAAGTATCTATCCTATAGGGTTATTATCCATTACTTTACATAGCCCTGGGCTGCTTCCAAGAAACTTTTGTCCAGGTAAAAGTGCTTTTCTTTAGCAAGATTGACTTCTTCCGCATCTAACTTGTTATCTGCTACTTGAGCATCTGCCAAAGATGCTAGGGTTTTTTCCAGGCTCCCATCTTCAAAAAGGGCCAGCTGTTCATCCAACCGGTAGAGTTTGTGCCGGTTGATTTCTTCGGTCACATCATTATCAGAAATGGTCATCCCGGCATAACTTTTAAAGAAGTCTTTGACACTGGTGTGGATGGCATCACCACCGGCCTGGTAGCTGGCCACTTGACCATCGGTCATAGCTAAGAACCTGGCCACCGCCTCACTTTCATCAGCAGAAATATTTTCCGGTACGACATAGAACATATAGGAGGGTAGGCCTAGGTCTGCTGCGGTTTTCACGACCTTAAAGCCCTTATCCAGGGCCCGGTAAAGGGCCGGCGACCAAAGGACCAGGAAGTCCCCATCCCCTGCTTCAAAGGCGGAAATGGCCGTCTGTTGTTCCACTGTCCGGATGGTAATATCGTTTTCTGCGAGGCCCAGGTCCTGGAGCCAGGCCGCCAATAACTGGTGGGCGGAAGAGACGGAGGTCACTAAAACTGTAGCCCCTCTTACTGCCTCGGCGCTATTGCCTTCATTGAATACCGGAGAGTCTCCCCGGGCTAAAATGGCATTGGCTGCACTTTCTTCAGCAGCCACGCCCACAATTTTAGCCTTATAGCGGCTAGCCGCCATCAGGGCCGGCAGCTGACCGATATCCGCCAGGGTAAAGGCCTTGGCGGGAATCCCTTCAACGGCCTCCATCCCCGAATCAAAAATCATCATATTTTTATCTGTTATTTGTAAACCGTAACGGTCTGCTTCCCCATCCTGGACAGCGTTAACCAGGGGCCAGGCATCAATCTGGGCCAGGGTAGCCACCTTAATGGGGAGGACCTTAGCCGGGCTAGAGCTGGTCGCCGGTTCTGACGAAGGCGCTGAAGTCCCGCAGGCACTGGCCAGCAAGGTCACTGCTAAGAGGACCGCTACAAGAGAGGATATTCTTTTCATAGGCAACTCCTTTTCATTGAGCAATCAGCCACCGTAGCGGCCGGTCAGCCAGGCGGCCAAAAAGAAGATTAACCGTCTGAAGAGGATAAAGGCCAAGACCATTCCTGCAGCCACCGCCAAGGTGAACCAATTGCCCTGGGTTAAGTCGAATAAGCGATCCATTAGAGCACCAAACTCATGCTGTCGGAAATTTCCTGGCGCAGGCGCAGGAATTCTTCACTGAGCAGGTCCCGCGGCCGGGGGAGGTCAATGGTAAAGGTGGTAGCCAGGTGGCTGGGCAGCTTACCATCCAGGATAATAATCCGGTCTGCCAGGTAGATGGCCTCGTCAATATTCGAGGTCACAAAGAGGATGGTCCGCTTTTCCGCCTGCCAGACCCGTTCGATTTCCTGCTCCATTAAAATCCGGGTCTGGGCATCCAGCTGGCCGAAGGGCTCGTCTAAAAGAAGGAGCTGGGGCTCATTGACATAGGCCCGGGCAATCCCGACCCGCTGCTTCATCCCCCCGGAAAGCTGGTGGGGGTAGCTCTTTTCAAAGCCGGTCAGGCCCACCAGGTCGATGTACTTTTGCGCCTTTTTCAGCCGGTCTTCCTTTTTAACCCCCCGCAGCTTGGGCCCCATGGATACATTCCCCATGACCGTCTGCCAGGGGAAGAGCATATAGCGCTGGAAAACATAACCCACCTGGGTGCCTGGGCCCTTGACTTCTTCGCCACCAACGACCACTTTACCGGTTGTCGGCCCTTCAAAGCCGGCAATCAGGCGGAAGAGGGTTGTTTTACCGGCCTGCCCCGGGCCCAGGATGACCACAAATTCATTTTTATAGACCTCAAAGTCCATCGGTGACAGGACTTTTTTCTTACCGTAATCCTTGGAAATATTGGTACAGGTGATGACCCGATCCCCATCTTCTATTCGCTGATGTTGCGTTTCCATGGGCACAACCACCTTTCAAGATAGGTTAAAAAGAGCGAGGACAGGAAACTGACCAGGCAGATGGTTAAAATCCCGCCAATGGTCATAGCAATATCATCCTGCTTCATACCGACAAATGTGAGATAGCCAATCCCCTCCCGGGCGCCGACCAATTCTGCGGCGACCACGCAGGTCCAGCCGGAGGACAGGGCCACCTGGAGGCCGGCGAAAATCGCCGGTAGGGAGGCCGGGAAGGTGACCTGGGTTTGTTCCTGCCAGTAATTGGCCCCCAGGTTACGGACGGCATCGTATAATTCCGGGTCCACCAGGCGGATCCCATTATAGGAGTTCAAGATACAGGGGACCACGCAGCCGATAAAAATCAGGAAAATTTTAGAGGTTTCCCCTAGGCCAAACCATAAGATAGATAGGGAAATCCAGGCAATGGGCGGCATGGGCTTGAAAAATTCGAAAATAGGCCGGATCACCGCATGGGCGAACTTACTGAAGGCCATGATGACCCCGGTGGGTATCCCAATAGCTGCTGCCAGTAAGAAGGCGATGATGACCCGGCGGAAGGAAATCCACACATGAATGGGCAGGGTATGGCCGGCATAGGGTTCATGCATAAGCTCTACCCAGCGTAAGAGGACCTCATGGGGCCGGGGCATGATGGCCAAGAGGCCGCTTTGGACAGCCAGGTCCCAAATCAGTAAAAATCCGATAATAGAGATGGCATTTAAGACGCGTTTGTTGCGCAGGGCCTTCACCAAGGGATTGGGGCCCTTTACTGTTTCTACTTGACTAGACAAAGGAATCCCCTCCTATCGATCTTCGCCGCGGCGCATCCCTTTAACCAGGGCCCGCTCAACAAAGGCAATAACAATGGTGACAGCCACCCCGGTCAGGGCCACCATGACCATCCCTAGAATGATCATATCCGGCATGAGGAGCCGGCGGCCCATCTGAATGAGGAAACCCAGGCCCGCATCAGCACCAACCAATTCCGCTGCGACCAGGCAGGTCCAGGCCGAAGCCAGGGCCACCTGGAGGCCGCCGAAGACCATGGGCAGGGCCGAAGGGACGCAGATATTTTTAAATATTTCCCAGTTGCTGGCCCCATAGGTCCGGGCCATCCGGATAAAGGTGGGGTTGGTCTGGGCCACCCCAGAATAAGAGTTAATAACACAGGGGACCAGGGCCCCTACAAAGATAATAAAGACCTTACTGACCAGGCCGGTCCCAAACCAAATAATAACCAGCGGAATCCAGGCCGGAGACGGCACCGGCCGGACCAATTCAAAAATCGGCCGGACCAGCCCATCAAAGGTATAGAACCAGCCCATGGCCAGGCCCAGGGGGATCCCAATGGCCAGGGCCAGGAAGTAGCCTGTTAAGGCCTCTGTCAGGCTCACCTTGATATGGGTAACCAGCAGGGCCCCATCCGGTGCTTCATTGCTTAACTTGGAAATAAAGAGCTCTACCACCTGGGTCGGTGACGCCAGGTAAAATTCTGAAACAATCCCGAAACGTACAATTCCTTCCCAAAAACAGAAGAATGCAATGACCGTAATAATTGAAATTGCTGTATAGAAAGACCTTTTACGTTGCGGCCGAGTGATGTTCTTGGTTGACATACTTTCACTCCTAACCAACCGATGAATAAAGAGTGGCTTGCAGCACTGGGCCACAAGCCACGGTCACATGTTATTCAGACGGGCTGACGTCCTTAGCTGCCTTCAAATATTCATCAGTAATATTGAAGTGTTTTTCTTTTAACTGGGCTAATTCATCTTCCGTAAACTTCCCTTGGCGAACAAAGAAGTCCCCAATGTCGATCATCCATTTTTCAACATCACCGGAAGACATTAATTGAAGCTGTTGGTCGACGGTATAGAGTTCATGGCGTTCAATATCCAGCTTGGTTTCTTCTTCACTGAATTTCATAGCCCCAAAGTCTTGGAAGAATTTTTGCAAGTCAGGGACGAGTGCTTCGCCCTTACTATTGTATTCGTCTACCTTAGAAGAGGTCATAGCCAGGAAGCGGGCAATGGTGTCCTTATTTTCCTTGGCCCAATCTTTCGGAGCAAAGTAGAGCATGAGGGTGTTGGCATTGACATCCTTACCGGTAGCAACGTCTTTCCAACCCTTACCGTAGGCCTGGTAGAGTTCCGGACTCCAGAGGGCCAGGAAGTCCCCTTCACCGGATTCAAAAGCCTTGATGGCCTGGGGTTGTTCCAGGTTCTTAATGGTAACATCCTTGTCTGTTAAGTCCATGGATTTCAGCCATTGGTCAACGACAAAGTGGGCGGAAGAAACGGTAGCCACTAAAATGGTTTTCCCTTTAACGGTTTCCGCATCCCCCTTGGCTGTTTCAAATTTAGGGTTGGTCACCTTCAGGGCCGGGTTATCTTCCCGGGCCACAATGGCATTGGCCGGTGATTCGTTAGAAGCAATCCCCACGACCTCGGCATCATAGCGGAGGGCCGCCATAAGTACCGGTACAGAACCGGCATCACCGATCTGCCAAGCACCGGAAATCATAGCCTCAACCATGGGCATCCCTGAGTCAAAAAGTTCCATAGAGTTTGAAGTAGACAGGCCAGTTAAGCCGTATTTTTCAGCAGTCCCATCTTCAATAGCCGAATAAGCCGGCCAGGTATCAATCTGGTTTAAAAAGCCGAAAACCAAGTCGCCGCTCCCTGCAGAACCGCCTGCAGCCGAGCTGCTGTCTGCACCGCCTCCGCCGCAACCAGCAAAAGTCGCTACAGAAAATGCTGCCAATAATACCATGGCCAATACCTTGCGTTTCATAAAATATTCCTCCTTCAAATATCTACCGGTCTACCACCAGCGAATGGCTTCAGTGACATGCTCCCGCAAATGAACAAAGTCCTTATCTAAATAATTACGGGGGCGAGCTAAATTGATTGGAATTTCTTCTTTGATCGTCGTTGGCTTATTGGTCAATACTAAAATCCGTTCTGCAATATACACTGCTTCTTCAACATTGTGGGTAATAAAAATAACTGTATTCTTAAATTCTTGCCAAATCCGCACCAACTCATCTTCCAAATAAAACCGCAACTTCACATCCAATTGTCCATAGGGTTCATCCATGAGTAATAAGTCCGGATTTACCGCAAAGGCCCGGGCTATAGCTACCCGCTGTTCCATAGACGAGGAAATCTGATTGGGGTATAAGTCCGCCGTTTGAGTTAAACCGACTAATTTCATAACCTTATCCAATTGCTCTTCCATTTTATCCTTAGGAAATTTCTTGACTTCCATGCCATACGCAATATTTTCTTTTACCGTCCGCCAAGGCAAGCAGGAGGGCTCCTGAAAAACGAAGCTGATATTGTGCTTTTTTGGATCAGCCGGTTCACCATCAATAAGGATCTGCCCTTTTGTCGGGGTATACAAAGTTGATAGTAAATTAAGGAAGGTTGTTTTCCCACAGCCGGTCGGTCCAACAATAACAAGAAACTCCCCCTCTTTAACGGTAAAGTTAATATCATTGAGCACCAACAAATCATCAAAAGACTTCGTTAAATTGCGCACGACCACCTTGTCGCGCCTTTGGTCAATCATAGGCGTTCTCCTTTCACGCCACCTGGGCTTCACTAAACAATGATAGTCAACCCTGCCCATAGGATTGCTATCGTTGCAATAAGCGAATATATTTATCAATAAGTTGCTAACGATTTTTTAATTATTCTATTAATAAATTTTATATTCGCTTTTATACAATTTTATAGTGTTGTTCGCTGGCTGTCAATTATCTTTCTGGTAATATCAAAATTTTAAAACAATTCAGTTATGTTATATGTATTTATATACTTTAAAAAAGGTTATTTTAAGATATTTATATAATACTTTAAGATTTACTAACTTTTATATATAACAGTTCTCCTAAAATTTCCGATTTTAAAGCAATTGTTACCATTTTTTGATATTTTATAATAAAATAAAGGCTAACTTTAATAAAATAAGGGGTAAAAAGCACTTCCCTATAAATTTATGCAAACAATTATAAAAATATCATTTTACCGTCCTTATTTTTAATTTTATATTCTTTTTCGTTTATTATATATCAATAAAGTCTTTCAATTATTTACGGCATCATTATTAATCTTTCATTATTTTATTGCAATAAAACCAACTTTTTCTACCATTGGTTAAGAAATTGTTCCATGAAAGCTTAGTCCACAAGCACTATTTAAATGATCAAATTAGAAAGAGATATTATCTTCTAATTTTTTATTTTAAATGACCTGAACCTCTACTGGTATAGGACACCTTTATAAAAGTGTATTTTATCCAGTGCCATCCACAGTAAATAAAAAAGCACCCTTTCGGGTGCTTGTAAAGATTAGATTATACCCAGCCGCGTAATTTCATGACGTCTGCTACTTTTTTAACAGAGTTCATGTAGGCAGCTTCACGAACGGTAACCTTGTGTTCTTCGCGGATAGCCCAGATATCATTGAAAGCAGAAACCATGGCTTCTTCCTGACGGGATTCAGCTTCGGCTTCAGTCCAATAGTAGCCATAGAGGTTTTGGACCCATTCGAAGTAGGAAACGGTAACACCACCGGCATTAGTCAGAACGTCCGGAGTTAAGATGATGCCTCTTCTATTAAGGACTTCATCAGCAGCCGGGGTGGTCGGGCCGTTAGCTGCTTCGCAGACCAATTTAGCTTTGATCTTTTCAGCAACTTCTGCAGTGATGGCGTTTTCAAGGGCAGCCGGTACGAGGATATCAACATCCAGGGCCCAGAATTCGTCCATGGTCAGGGACTTGGAGCCAGGGAAGTTTAGCAGGTTGTGGTTCTTTTCTACGTATTCAACCATTTCTTCGTAGTTTAAGCCATCTTCTTTATAGATGACATATGCGCCGTTTTTCGGTTCCCATTCAGATACTGCAACCACTTTGGTCCCTTGACGGAACATGTTTTTGCAGGTGAAACGGCCAACGTTCCCGAAGCCTTGGACGGCAACAGAAGCGTGGGCAATATCAATACCAATTTTCTTAGCGGCTTCACGGGCGATAACATAAATCCCGAAACCGGTAGCTTCATTACGGCCTTCAGAACCGCCCCAAGCAACAGGCTTACCGGTGAATACGCCTAAAGAGGCTTGGTCACCATTTAATTTAATGTACTCATCAGTCATCCAGCTCATGATTTGGCCGTTGGTTCCTACGTCAGGTGCCGGCACGTCAATTTTTTCACCAATGTATTTGTGCAAACCACGAACATAACCACGGGCGATTTGTTCTAATTCTTTATCAGAGAGGGTGAGGGGGTCACAGATGACGCCGCCCTTACCACCGCCGTAAGGAATGCCCATAATGCCGCACTTGAAGGTCATCCAGATGGACAGTGCACGAACTTCGTCATAGTTAACGCCCGGATGGAAACGGATGCCGCCCTTGCCCGGCCCAATGGCATTGTTGTGCAGGGACCGCCAGCCTTTGAACATTTTCAAAGAACCGTCATCCATATGAACAGGAATATTAACTTCGATGACACGTTGAGGTTCAGAAAGGAATTGATAAACGTTGTCGTCGAGTCCGAGTTGTTCACAAGCGTGTTTAACTTTGGCTTGTGCACTCTCAAAAGGATTTAGATTTTCAGTAGCCAATTTAGCAACCTCCTAAAATTTAGTAATGGAAACCACTTACTAAATTCAGTATAGCACAAAGCAAAGATTTTGAAAAATAAAAATAGGCAAATTTAAAGGAATTTAGCCACTTTATACCTTAAATTTTTTTATGAATCATTTTTTAGCTATAAAGAAGACATTTTAGCCTTTCTTACCCTTTAATTTAATATCATTGATTATAAATGATTATTTATATACCCCTCTCTACATTGATTGATTTTATTATATTTATAATGATGATGGTTCCTAGTGATCCTCTATAAAGATTCCCTCATCATTTTTCTCATTTACAAGTGCATATTCATTTGATAACTCTTATCTTATTTTAGCTATTTTTTGATTTTTATGTATAGAATATTCCTTACTCATATGGTATTATAATGAAAAAGATAGTTATATAACATTAAAATTATTTATTTCCTTTTTTATTAATGTTTTATTATAAGGAGGGTTCCGGATGGCTATCGGAACAAAATTAAAGACACTGATTGACTATCGTGACACAAATGTGAATAAATTAGCAAAAGAAACAGATATTAGCCCACAAACCATTTACGGCATTATTAAGAGAGATAATACCAAGGTAGATATCCGTATATTGCAAGCTTTAGCTGAAAATTTAAATGTAACCCTGGACTTTTTTGCTACTGGCCAAACAGAGGATAGTTCTATTGAAGAAGAAGAAATCTTAGCCCTTTATAAGCAATTAGATGACCATGGTAAAGAAGCCGTCCGGGTCATTGCAGAAGTCGAATTAAACCGGGTCAATGCACAAAAAAGTCTTCTGAATCCGCTAGCCTCTAAGGATCCAGCTAGCGAAGGAGAGGATGCCGTCCTCAATAATAAGGAGTAACGAATGACCTCCTGCCTATTCATAAATAAAATCTAAAAAATACAGGGCCCCTAGTTGACTGATAGCAAGCTAGGGGCCCTGATATTTTTTATTAATTTTGCGGATAAATAACGATCTTACGATGGGGGTCTTCCCCATAACTTTCCGCCTTAACACCCGGTTCTTTTTCCAGGGCCAGGTGGACAAGACGACGTTCAGCTGCATTCATGGAGTCCAGGGTCACCCGGCGGCCGGTTTTACGTGCTTTTTCAGCCATCCGGTGGGCCAGACTGCTGAGGGTCTCTGCCCTACGGGCCCGGTAGTCTTCACAGTCTAAGATAACCCTCTTATGACCACCTAGCCGGCGGTTTATAGCCAATGACAGTAAAAACTGGAGGGCATTTAAGGTATCGCCCCGCCGGCCGATTAAGATGCCAACCTCTTCGCCATACATGGCAAAGGTGATCTGGTCATCATCTTCCTGAATTTCCACGGTGGGTTGAACGCCCAAGGCTTCAAAAATAGGGGCCAGAAATTCAAGGCCTATATTTTCCGGAGTCAGCAGGCTATCCTGGTCAGCCGAGTCACTTGCAGGGCTTTCTGTAAGGACGGGGCCCGCTGCCTGGGGTGCTTCCGGGGCTTTGTCCTGCGCACTGGGCTGGCTGACCGGAGCTGCGGAAACCTCTTTGTCGGCCAGGTCATCTACTGCCACTTCAATACGGGCCTCTTTAGCCCCAAAACCCAAAAATCCCTTGCTGGCTTTTTCTAAGACCGTGTAGTCCAATACATTTTCCGAGAGGCCAAGTTCACGCGCAGCTGTTGCAACAGCCTCGGCAAGGGTCTTGCCAGTAAATTGTTGACGTCTCATAATATCCCTTCCTATCTAAAAAAAGGTCCTTACTTTTTCTTTTTATTTGCTGGTCTATAAACGGCTTTTGGATTGTTTGGATCAAAACCCTTGGTGCTGCCGGCTTGACTGGGGGCCTTATAGCCGGTTCCTTTTTTGGCCTTGTGGATGGCCTTGAGTTCTTTTTTAGATTTTTTCTTAGAGGGGTTGTGGCCCTTTAAACGTTCTTCTTTGGCCTTGAGTTCCCGTTCAGCCTGACGTTTGGCCCGTTCTTCAGCCCGTCTTTCCTGCTCTTTCTTCCGCTGTTTATTCATAATGATTTGTTGGAAAATCATGAGGGCAGATGTAGTCACCCAGTATACACAAAGGCCAGCCGGGAATTGGAGGGCAAAAACCCCCATCATGACCGGCATGACATAGAGCATGGCCTTCATGGAAGGGTTATCTGCCATAGGGCTGCCCTTGGGCATAGACAGGCGTTGCTGGAGGAACATGACCACAGCCAGAACGACCGGCAGGATAAAGTAGGGGTCCTTGTCGTTTAAGTGCTCAATCCAGAAAAAACTGTCATTTTCTGTAAATTGGAAGGTCCGCAAGGCCCGGAAGAGGGCGTATAAAATAGGCATTTGAATGAGAATAGGCAGGCAGCCGGCCATGGGGTTGACCTCGTACTCGACGTAGAGCCGCTGCATTTCTTCATTCATTTTTTCCCGGTTACTGGCATACTTGGCCTGGATTTCCTTGAGCTCCGGCTGGATTTCACTCATCCCCAGCATGGACTTCATTTGCTTTAAAGATAGGGGGAAGAGTAAAATCCTGACCACAATCCCCAAAAGGATAATGGCTAAAGCATAGCTGGGAAAGCCAATGGTTTGTGTAAAGTCATAAAAAGCGCCAATGACGCTTGTCATAAATTGAACTAGTGTATTCAAATACCCGCCTCAAAAATGAGGCATTCACCTCCCGAATTTTTTAGGCACCGGATCATAGCCGCTCTTACAAAGGGGGTTGCAGCGCAAGATCCGCCAAAGAGCCAATAGGCCCCCGCGTAGGAAACCAAAGCGGGTGATGGCCTCATAGGCATATTGGGAACAGGTTGGAATAAAGCGACAAGTCGGCGTCGGTTTTAATGGAGAAATATACTGGCGGTAGAGGCCGATCATTTTAACTGCCGCTTTTGCTGGGAGCGTCATAGAGTCCTCCCTTTTTAAGTAATGATAGGTAATTTTTTTCAAGCCCATCATAGGCGAGCTGGGCGGCCGGCTGGCGGACAATAATAATGATGTCATACCCCCGGGGGATATGGTCGAAATGTAGCCGGCTTACTTCCCCTAAGACCCGCTTTAAATAATTGCGGGTATGGGCTTTACCGACCCTTTTAGAAATAGAAAATCCTATCCGCGTAGGACCTTCATCAGCTCGAGGATATTGGTAGCAAACCAGGTAGCGGTTGGCCAAACTTTTCTTATATTGGTAGACCCTTTGAAATGAAGCATCACTTCTCAAGCGGTTGGCTTTTGGCAGCACAATATCCCTTCTTTAAAATTTTGCTCAATACATTTGAAAATGAGAAAAAAAAGGCCACACCGGGCCTTCAAGTATGAAAGTTATGCGCTTAAACGTTTTCTGCCTCTCGCTCTTCTTCTTTTTAAAACGTTACGGCCACTTTTAGTTAACATACGTTTGCGAAAACCATGAACGCGTTGGTGTTTTCTTCTTTTCGGTTGATAGGTACGTTTCATTATGACACCTCCTGACCAATTTTACATACGACGTACATTATACTTCAATAAAAATACCTGGTCAAGAAAAAAGTACGTATTTATCCAGGAAAAGAGCCTTTTTCTCTTAATTAACATTTTATCCCCAAAGTCAGAAGGCTAAAAAGAGGGAAAGGACCGAAATCCACTAAGCTTATCCACATTATCCACAGATTTTTTATTGTGAATTGGGGATAACTCAAATGTTTTAACCAGCTCTATTGAGCCATTTTTGACTTATGCACAGGCTGTGCATAATGTGTATAAGCCCCTTTTTCCTTGATTTTAACCTCTTTTTTTAAATGAGGAACCAGTCCTTACCCCCTAAATAAGGAAAAAAAGCTTATTTTATGCTTTTTTCCCTATTTACACCGCCTTCTACAGCCCTTAATCGGAGGCTTTTCCTTTTTAATATAAAGAATCTTTTAAGGGATCCAACCGCCTACTTGTTGATAAGTCTCCAGCATTTTGCTATGATAAACTCATTCACTTTATAATTTTATCCACATAAGACCCTTCTTTGTGGATAATTTAGTACATACCTATATATCTAATCAACACCGGTTGGCTTAACTGGCTAACCGGCCCCTGCAATGATGAAGAGAGAAGGAGCACCTATGACCAACGAGCACTATCAGGGCATTTGGCAAGGGGTCATGGCCAAACTTGAAAATGAGGTCAACGGACCGACTTATGACACCTTTTTTAAAAATATGACCTTGGCCGGCTACTACGAGGGCACCTATATCCTGGCGGCCGGCGATGCCATGAAGGCTGAAATGATGCCGCCGGCTCATTTACGAACCTTAGAACGCCTCATCAGTGAGGAAAGCGGCGAAAAAGACGTCAAGGTCAAAATCATCGCCTTTGCCGAAGACCTGAACAAGATGGACCTCCCTAAAATTGCCGAATCCGCCCGACCCGCCCCAAAAGAAGAAGAGCCCATGCTCCTCATGGGCCGCTACCGGATCAATACCCAAAATACCTTTGAAAACTTTGTGGTCGGCAAGTCCAACCAGTTCGCCCATGCGGCCAGCCTGGCCATTGCCGAGGGGATGGCTATGGACTTAAATGATAAAAAGGTCTACAACCCCCTCTTTATTTACGGCGGGTCCGGCCTGGGCAAGACCCACCTCATGCACGCCATCGCCCACCATATTATCAAGGCCCAGCCGGGGGCCAATATTATTTATGTATCCAGTGAAAAATTTACCAATGAACTCATCGATTCCATCCGGGATAACCGGCCCAATACCTTCCGCGATAAGTACCGGAAGGCGGACCTCCTCTTAATTGACGATATTCAATTTTTAGCAAAAAAAGAAGGGACCCAGGAAGAATTCTTCCATACCTTTAACGAATTATATGAAAAAAATAAGCAAATCGTCATTTCCTCAGACCGGACACCCAAGGAAATCCCGACCCTGGAAGAACGGTTACGGACCCGGTTTGAATGGGGCCTCATCACCGATATCCAGCCGCCGGACCTGGAAACCCGGATCGCTATCTTGCGGAAAAAGGCCCAGATGGACCATAAGGAAGTCTCTGACGATATCACCGCCTTTATGGCTGAGCATATGGAAACCAATATCCGAGAACTGGAGGGGGCCCTCCTCTCCCTGACCTCCTATGCCACCATGAACAACCTCCCCCTGACCCTGGACCTGGCCAAGGACTTCCTGGAACAATACGTTGAAATCGGGGTCGACAAGGCCATTACCGGCGAAAGCATCCAAAAGCAGGTCTGCGATACCTACGGGGTCCGCCTGGAAGAACTCCTGGGCAAACGCCGGAACCGAAACATTGTCTTCCCCCGCCAGGTGGCCATGTACCTCTGCCGCGACTTGACCGATATGAGCCTGCCCAAAATTGGGGAAATATTTGGCGGCCGGGACCATACGACGGTCATCCACGCCATTGAAAAAATCGATGCAGAAATCAAAAAAGACCCGGCTGTTAAGGCAACAGTCAATAACCTGATTAAAATATTACGCGGGGAATAGTTGTGGAAAAGTATTTTTTCACTCATTTTTTACACAACAAGTGGAAAAATCCTATAAAACACCTGGTTAAGCCCTTTCTTATCCACATTATTTTCCACAACCGTGTGGATAAATAAATAAACATATATTTTAAAGTATGTTTATCTACAAACCGCTCTTTTTAACCCTGTGGGGATAACTGGGGAAAGTTTGTGGAAAAACCCCTTATTATCCACAAAACAATTATGGTCTTTGGATACTGTGGATAATAAGGTCCCTTTATCCATAGGCTTTTCCCCAGCCGATTTGAGGGAATCAGCCGGTCTTCAATGGATTTATCCACATATCCACCCTGCCTACTACTACTGCTACTAAGATATATCCTGAAGAAGAAGAAGAAGAAAGGAGCCTGCCATGCAATTTTCAGCCATTAAGGAAAACCTCACCGATGCCCTGCAAATTGTCCAACGTGCACTGAGCTCAAAAAACACCATGGCCATCCTGTCCGGCATCCACCTGACCTGTGACCGGGACCAACTCACCATGACGGCCTCGGACTTAGAAGTCCGTCTGGAGGTGACTGTCCCTGTGGAAGTCATTGAACCAGGGGAGACGGTCGTCCAGGGCCGGGGCTTTACTGACCTGGTCCGCCGCTTGCCTGATGGCCGGATTATTTTCCACAATACCAGCAAGGACGGGGCCGACCATATGACCATTAGCTATGGGGATAACACCGCCGACCTATACGGCTGGCCGGGCCGGGAATACCCGACTTTTCCACCGGCTGAATCCCCGGCTGAAGTGACCCTGACCGCCAAGGACTTCAGTGAAGCAGTCAGCCATACAGCCTTTGCCGTCAATGCTGACGAAGTCCGCCCGGTCTTTACCGGCCTCCTCTTTCAAATCCGAGGCCATGAGCTGACTGTGGTCGGGACGGACAGCTTCCGCCTGGCCAAGAAAATCACCGTCCTCAATAATAAAAACGGGGCCGACCATGACCTGATTATCCCGGTCCGGGCCCTGAATGAATGGGCCCGGATTGTTTCCGGCAGCGAAGACCCGGTCGAACTGGAAATTACCGACCGTCAGGTCCTCTTTAAAACTGCCCAAATCCGCCTCCTGGCCCAGCGGATCCGGGGCGA
Organism: Peptococcus simiae; assembly: GCF_046569735.1. Lineage (GTDB taxonomy): Bacteria > Bacillota > Peptococcia > Peptococcales > Peptococcaceae > Peptococcus > Peptococcus simiae_A. Next base: position 42,142 of record NZ_JBKICG010000006.1, read on the forward strand.
CTTCCCCCCCTTTGACAAGGTCATCCCCTCCGGCTGGCAGACCTATGTCAAGCTGGAGCGCAAGCCCCTCTTGGATGCCCTGGACCGGGCCACCCTCTTCAGCCGGGAAAAGGACGGGACCTTTGTGGTCACCTTCCATATTGAGAACAACCTCCTGCATATTTCGACGGCCAGTGATTATGGGAAGGTTGATGAGCACCTGCCGGTCTACCAGGAGGGCGAGGTCATTGATATTTCCTTTAATGCCCGCTACCTGATTGATGCCCTAAAGGCCATGGATGATAGCCACCTGGATGTGACCTTTAACGGGTCCATGGGCCCCTGTGTCATGAAGCCCCAGGCCGGCGAGGACTACCTCTACCTCATCCTGCCCCTGCGTCGCTAATGCTGGTACGAGGGCTCCAGCTGGCCTACTTTCGCAACTACCGGCGGGTTGATATCAGTCCGGCCCCGGTCTTAAACCTCCTCATTGGGCCTAATGGCCAGGGCAAGACCAACCTGATCGAAAGCCTCTACACCCTTTCTGTAGGCCATGGCTTTCGGGCGGCCAAGGACCGGGACCTGATCTACCACGGGGCTGAGGCGGCCCGGCTCAAGGCCACGATCCAGGCAGAAGGGAGCCGCCGCCAGCTGCCCCTGGAACTGGCCTTTAACGGCCATGCCAAGCGCTGGCGGCTCAATGGGGTCAGCTACCGGCAGATTCAGGACCTGCCGGACCGGCTCCTGGCTGTCCTCTTTACCCCGGATGACCTAGCTGTGGTCAAGGGGTCGCCGGACGAACGGCGGCGGTTTTTAGACCGGGAACTGGGCCTGGTGAACCCCTGCTATGACCTGGAAAGGCGGAAGTACCGCAAGCTCCTGGCCCAGCGCAATGAGCTTTTAAAGGATATCCGGGCCGGCCGGGCCGAGTCCGGTCAATTGTCGGTATGGGACCGGAACCTGGCCCATTCCGGGGCCAGGCTTATTGCTGACCGACTGGATTTTTTGCGCCACCTGGTTCCTCGGGCCCGGCAGGTCCATGAGCACATGGCCCGGAAGGCCGGCTTTAACATCACCTACCAGGCCTCCCTGGGGGCCCAGGTCAAAAATGAAGGGGCAGAGGACCTGGAGCGCCTTTTCCTAGAGGCTCTGGCTGACCAACACCAGCACGACATCCGGGCGGGCAGCACCAGCATTGGCCCCCACCGGGATGACCTGGTCTTTTACGCCAGCCAGGAGGACTTGCGGACCTTCGGTAGCCAGGGCCAGCAGCGGACGGCCATTCTAGCGTTGAAACTGGCTGAAGTGGATGTCATCCGCCAGCGCTGCGGCAGCCAGCCCATCCTCCTTTTAGACGATGTCTTGAGTGAACTGGACCCCATCCGCCAAAGGCTCCTCCTGGAGGCGGTCGTGGATCAGGGGCTCCAGACCTTTATCAGCAGTACCCACCTGGACCTCAGCCATGAATTATTCAAAAATAGCAAGGCTTTTTCGGTTCAGGAGGGCAAAATCATTCAAAAAGGCTAAAACCCCCGTTTTTTGCTTGTATTTTTTGCAAATAACGGGGGTTTTTGGTATAATTAGAAGGGTATGGGAAAGCAGCTGGCCTGCCTTTCCGCCGGGTCAGGTTAATTGTTTGCATTCAAACAATTAAGCCTACCCTACTTATTTTACAACTGGCGCACCTGGTGGCGCCTTTATTTTGTTATAAGGAGGTGCTTCCTTGGTAACACCTTTGGAAGGCAATTATACAGCTAATGAGATTCAAGTCCTGGAAGGCTTGGAACCGGTCCGGAAAAGACCGGGGATGTATATCGGAACAACGGATAGCGCCGGCTTACACCACTTGGTCAATGAGATTGTAGACAATTCCATTGACGAAGCCCTGGCCGGCTACGGGGATACCATTGAGGTCACCATACATACTGATAATTCTATCACTGTAAGGGACCAGGGCCGGGGGATCCCGGTCGATATCCACCCGAAAATGGGGCGGCCCACTTCAGAAGTGGTCATGACCGTCCTTCACGCCGGGGGGAAATTCGGCGAAGGGGGCTACAAGGTCTCCGGGGGCCTGCACGGGGTTGGGATGAGCGTGGTGAATGCTCTATCTGACGCCATGCGGGTCCGGATCTGCCGGGATGGCAAGGTCTATGAACAGCATTTTTCCCGAGGGAAAATTAAAAGTGAACTGGAAGTGGTCGGGGAATGTGCCCATACTGGGACCACCATCTGGTTCCACCCGGATATCGAAATCTTTAAAGAAGGGATCACTTTCGAGTATGAGATCCTGGCCCGGCGCCTCCAGGAACTTTCCTTCTTAAACGGTGGCCTGACCCTGCTTTTAACCGATGAACGGCCGGAAGAGGTATATTCGGAAAGCTACCACCACCCCGGCGGCCTGGCCGACTATGTGCCCTGGCTCAACCGGAACCGGGTTCCTATCCATAAGGAGCCGGTCATCTTTGAAGGGGACCGGGATGGGGTTATCGTGGATATTGCCATGCAATATACCAAGAGCTACAGTGAAAATATCTATTCCTATACCAATAATATCCATACGGTGGAAGGCGGAACCCATGAGGTAGGCTTTAAAACAGCCTTGACCCGGTCCGTTAATGATTATGCCCGGCGGATGAACCTTTTAAAAGAAAAAGAAGATAATCTTTCCGGGGATGATATCCGGGAGGGGCTTACCGCGGTCATCAGTGTCCAGGTCCCTGAGCCCCAGTTTGAGGGCCAGACCAAGACCAAGCTGGGCAATAGCGAGGTCCGGGGCATTGTCGATGTCATTGTCGGCAATGGGATTTCCACCTTCCTGGAAGAACACCCCAGCGAGGCCAAGGCCATCATTAATAAGGCTATTGATGCCCAACGGGCCCGGGTAGCCGCCCGGAAGGCCCGGGATATGACCCGGCGGAAAAGTGCCCTGGAATCCACCTCCCTACCGGGGAAACTGGTGGACTGCTCCGTCAAGGACCCGGCCTTTTCCGAACTCTTCATCGTCGAAGGGAACTCTGCAGGGGGGTCGGCCCAGGATGGCCGGGATCGCCGTTTTCAGGCGATTTTACCGCTGCGGGGGAAAATTTTAAACGTTGAAAAAGCCCGTTTGGACCGGATTTTAAACAGTGAGGAAATCAAAAACCTCATCACTGCCATCGGTACCGGGGTGGGCGACCAGTTTGACCTGGCCAAGGCCCGCTACCATAAGATTATCATCATGACCGACGCCGACGTCGACGGGGCCCACATTAGGACCCTGCTCCTGACCCTCTTTTACCGGTATATGGCGCCCCTTATTGATGCGGGTTACATCTACATCGCCCAGCCTCCCCTCTACAGTGTTAAAGAGGGGAAAAAACTCACCTATTTGTACAATGATGAATCTCTGGAAAAATATCGGGAGGAAAAGGGCAGCGAGACCCTGGAAAAGAACCTCAAGCGTTACAAGGGGCTCGGGGAAATGGATGCCGAACAATTGTGGGAAACCACCATGAATAATGAAAACCGGCTCCTCCTCCAGGTCCAGCTGGAAGATGCCGCCCATGCAGACGATGTCTTCAGTATGCTCATGGGGGAAAAGGTCGGCCCCCGGCGGGACTTTATCACGACTAATGCCAAGTATGTTAAAAATATCGATACTTAAATCGAATTTTTTATATAAGGAGGCAGTCTTTTGGAAAATTATACCCATGGGAGTATTCGGCCCATCCACCTTGTAGAAGAAATGAAAACGTCCTTTTTGGACTACTCGATGAGCGTTATCACCTCCCGGGCCTTACCTGATGTGCGGGATGGGCTCAAGCCTGTCCACCGGCGGATTTTATTCGGCATGCACAAGGCCGGCTTTACTCCGGATAAACCCACTGTTAAAAGTGCCAATATTGTCGGCTATGTCCTGGGTCACCTCCATCCCCACGGCGACTCCGCCTGCTATGATGCCATGGTCCGGATGGAACAGCCCTTTGCCATGCGCTATCCCCTGGTAGACGGCCAGGGAAACTTTGGGAATATTGACGGTTACCAGGCCGCAGCCATGCGGTACACCGAGGCTCGGATGAGCCGGCTGGCCCGGGAAATGCTCCGGGATATCGACAAGGAAACGGTCGACTATACCCCCAACTATGACAATACCATGGAAGAGCCGGTGGTCCTACCGGCTCGATTCCCCAACCTCCTGGTCAATGGGTCCTCGGGGATTGCTGTAGGGATGGCGACTAATATGCCCCCCCACAACCTCCGGAACGTGACCGATGCGGTCCTGGCCATGATTGAAGACCCGGAAGTCTCGGATGAGACCCTCTACCAAAAAATCAAGGGCCCGGACTTTCCGACCGGGGCCATTATCATGGGGACTGACGGCATCCGGAATGCCTATAAAACTGGCCGGGGCAGCATTACCGTCCGGGCCCGGACCGGCATCGAAAAGATGAGCGGCGGCAAGCACCGGATTGTGGTGACGGAAATCCCCTACCAGGTCAACAAGGCCCGGCTCATCACCAAAATAGCCGAACTGACCCGGGATAAGGTCTTAGACGGGATCACTGACCTCCGGGACGAAAGTGACCGGAAGGGCCTGCGGATCGTGGTCGAGCTGCGCCGGGATGTCAACCCCCGGGTCATGCTCAACCAGCTCTTCAAGCACACCCAGCTCCAGGAAAACTTTGGCGTTATCAACCTGGCCCTGGTCGGCGGCGAGCCGAAAATCCTCAACCTCCGGCAGATGCTGGCCTATTACCTGGACCACCAGGAAAATATTATCATCCGCCGGATCAAGTTTGACCTCCGCAAGGCGGAAGAAAGGGCCCATATCGTTGAAGGGTTAAAGATTGCCGTCGATAACATTGACGAGGTCATCCGGATCATCCGGTCCTCCTATGATGACGCTGAAAGTAAGGCCCGGCTGGGCGAGGCCTTTGGCCTGAGCGACCGCCAGGCCCAGGCTGTCATTGAAATGCAACTGCGTCGGTTACAGGGCTTGAATGTAACTAAGCTAGAAGAAGAACTGGCCGAATTACGAGAGCGGATTGCCTATTACAAGTCCATCCTGGCTGACATCAACCTGGTCCGGCAGATCATCGCCGAAGAACTCTCGGAAATCACCGACAAATACGGCGATGACCGCCGGACGGAAATCTCCTTTGATGACCAGGATATGGATATATATGACCTTATCGCCGATGAGGACATGGTCATCACCCTCTCCCATGACGGCTACATCAAACGGATGCCCATGGATACCTATAAGAGCCAAAAACGGGGCGGCCGGGGGGTTTCTTCGGCCAAGATGAAGGAAGAGGACTGGATTGAGGAAATCTTCATCACCACCACCCACCACCAGCTCCTCTTCTTCACCAATACCGGCCGGGTCCTCCGGCTCCGGGCCTTTGATATTCCGGAAAGCAGCCGGACCGGTAAGGGGATGGCCATCATCAACCTCCTCAACCTCAATGAAGGGGAAAAAGTGGCCACCGTTATCGCCCTGCGGGACTTTGATGACCGCTACCTGACCGCTGTTACCAAGTTGGGTAAGGTTAAGAAAACGGCCCTGAAGGACTACGATACCAACCGCAAGGACGGAATCTTAGCCATCCGCCTGGATGATGGCGATGAAGTGGTGGCTGTGAAGTTGACCGCTGGCCATGATGAACTAATTATCGTCACCGAGAGGGGCTATGCCATCCGCTTTAATGAAGAGGATGTCCGCCCGACCGGCCGCTATACTGCCGGTGTCATCGGCATTAAGCTGGGCCAGGGGGACCAGGTCATTAATATGGACATCGTTCAAGAAGACGCCAGCCTCCTGGTCATTACCGAAAAGGGCTTTGGTAAACGGACTAAGCTGACCGAATATAACCTGCAAAACCGGGGCGGTAAGGGTGTCTTTACCGTAAAACTCGGCAAGCGGGGCCAGGGCCTGGTCCAAGCCCTGGTGGTCCGCGATGGGGAAGAAGTTATGACCATCAGCCGGGAGGGCACCCTCATCCGCTTTGCTGTCAACGATATTTCTCAAACCGGCCGGGCCACCCAGGGCGTTACCATGATGCACCTGGAAGGCGATGATGAAGTGGTCGGTATGGCAAGAATCATTGAAGAGGAAGACTAATGGGACCAACATTTTGGAATGGCTTTTTTATTGTTGTAGGCCTTGTCGTCTTGGTAACGGCCATCCTGTGGATTAAACACAGCCTTGATAACCGCCACCAGGCCGACTACGATAAGGTCATGATCACCGGCAAGCTGGTTCAGCAGCTCTGTACCCAGCTCCAGTATGGGGACCGGGACGGGGCCATCCGGCTTTTTCGCCGGAAGACCCTTCATGGCCAGGCCTTTGCTGAAAGTTACATCGACCAACTCGCCGAGCGCTGCAAGAGCGGTCGGTTATAAGTACCATGAACGGAGACAGGCCCTGTCTCCGTTTTTCAATGATGGCTTTATGGGTACTTAATAGCCAGTTCCTATTGGATGAAAGCATTAAAACGACCTAGCGACGTATTCAAAGAAAGGATGACCGGTTTTGCACATCAATGAAAGCCAGACCATTGCTCAAATCATTACCGCACCGGGCAAGGGGGCTGTTGGTATTGTGCGGATTTCCGGGGATCAAGCCCTAACCATAGCGGATACCCTAGCCGGTGGATCCGGAAAAATAAGCCAGGCGGCCAGCCACACCATCCATTACGGTTGGGTGGCTGGCCGCCAGGGCGAGCCACTGGATGAGGCCCTCTTTATGGTCATGCGGGGCCCCCGGTCCTATACCGGGGAAGATGTTGTTGAAGTCCAGTGCCATGGCGGACCGGTGGCCCTGGGGGAAATCCTCCGGGAAACCTGCGCCCATGGGGCCCGGCTGGCTGAAGCCGGGGAATTTTCCCGCCGGGCCTTTTTAAACGGTAAGTTGGACCTGAGTCAGGCTGAAGCCATTATGGACCTGGTTGAGGCTAAAAGCGACGGGGCCTTAAAGTTGGCCGCCCGGCAAAAGTCCGGGGCCACCGCCCAGCTGGTCGATGGCCTCCGGGCGAGGATTTTAGAGCTCATCGCCTATATCCAGGCCGACTTGGACTTTCCGGAAGATGATATTGAAAGGTTGGACCGGGCGACTTACCGCCAGCGGGCCGAGGCCCTGGAAAAGGACCTGGCCAGGCTGGTGGATACAGCCGCCCGGGGCCGGCTCTACCGGGAGGGGATTACCGTGGCCCTTTGTGGCCGGGCCAATGTCGGCAAGAGTTCCCTCCTCAATGCCTTAACCGGCCGCAATACTGCCATTGTGACCAATATCCCCGGGACCACCCGGGACTCGGTCGAGGCCACCGTCCAGGTGGAAGGGATGGCCCTCCGCCTGGTTGATACCGCTGGCCTCCGGGAAACCGATGACCTGGTTGAGCAAATCGGGGTCGACAGGGCCCGGGATATCGTCAAGGGGGCTGATGTTATCGCCTATTGTATTGATGCGCCTACCGGCCTGACCGCAGAGGATAAGGCCTTTATCGACGACCATGCCGACCAGGTGGGCCTTTTGGTTATCAACCAGACCGACCTGGCTGAAGGACGTGTGACCGCCAGCCCCTGGCCGGTGGTGACCACCAGTGCCCTGTCCGGCACCGGCATGGATGACCTGGGCCGGGCCCTGAAGGCTGCCGCCTTAAAGGAAGCTCCGGCAGCAGATAATGGCCTCTACTTAACCAATACCCGGCAGCTGGCCCTGGCGGAAACAGCCTTACAGGATATCCGGCAATTTATCACCGCCCTGGACCAAGGCCTTTCCGATGACCTCCTGGTCATTGACCTACAACACGCCTGGGAAATCCTGGGCCTCATCACCGGGGAAACCGCTGCCGATGACCTCTTAGACCAGATTTTTTCACAGTTTTGCTTAGGGAAGTGACAAGCGTGAATCCAATGCCAAGTGCATATGATGTAATTGTGGTAGGTGCCGGCCATGCCGGCCTGGAAGCAGCCTTTGCAGCTGCTCATATGGGCAAGGAAGTCCTTCTCCTGACCCTGAGTCTGGACCATATCGCCCTCCTCCCCTGTAACCCCTCCATCGGTGGGCCGGCCAAGGGCCACCTGGTCCGGGAAATTGACGCCCTGGGCGGGGTCATGGGGGAGGCAGCGGATGCCACTGAAATTCAGATGCGCCTTTTAAATACCAATAAGGGCCCGGCTGTCCATGCCTTACGGGCCCAGGTTGACAAGGCCCGGTATTCGGCCTATATGCGGAACCGGCTCCAGGCGGAAGACCATATTACGGTCCTGGAAAGGGTCGTTGACCGCCTTCTCATTGAAGAAGGGGTCGTTCGCGGGGTGGTTGATGAATATGACAGCCATTGGGAGGCCCCCCGGGTCATTGTCTGCACCGGGACCTACCTAGGCGGCCAGATCATTATCGGTCTCCTGACCACGGATGCCGGCCCCGGTGGCCATACCTCGCCCAAAAAGCTCTCCCGGTCTCTGGTTGAAGATGCCGGCTTAAAGACCATGCGCTTTAAAACAGGGACCCCACCCCGGGTGGCCGGTCAGACCTTGGACCGGACCGTCATGGTCCCCCAGCCCCCGGATGCCCCGGACCGGCGCTTTTCCCACTGGTCCGATGCGGCCAATGGCCTGGACAAGCGGGACTGCTACTTGACCTATACCTCGGCCCAGACCCATGACATCATCCGGGAAAACTGGCACCGGTCGCCTATGCAGACCGGTCTGGTTACCGGGGCCCCGCCCCGCTACTGTCCCTCTATTGAGGACAAGGTCCACCGCTTTAGCGATAAAAGCCGCCACCAGCTCTTTATTGAGCCGGAAGGCCTGGATAGCTCCCTCTACTATATGCAGGGATTTGCCACCTCCCTACCGGCGGATGTCCAGGAAAGGATGGTCCATTCGGTACCCGGCCTGGAAAAGGCCACGGTGGTCCGGATGGGTTATGCCATTGAGTATGACCTTATAGACCCCCTCCAGCTCCACCCCACCCTGGAATGTCAGGACATTAAGGGCCTCTACTTTGCTGGCCAGATGAACGGAACCTCCGGCTATGAAGAGGCCGCCGCCCAAGGCCTCATGGCCGGAATCAACGCGGTCCTGAGCCTGGAGGGCAAGGACCCCTTTATCCTCCGCCGCCACGAGGCCTATATTGGGGTCCTTATCGATGATCTCATTACCAAGGGGACTGAAGAACCATACCGTATGTTAACGTCAAGATGTGAATACAGACTCCTCCTCCGCCAGGACAATGCCCAGCTCCGCCTGACCCCCTACGGCCGAGACCTGGGCCTGATTGATGATGACAAATGGGCCCGGTTCACTGCGGATAGGGACAAGATGGCCGCCGAAAAGGACCGGCTCAAGGCCCTGGGCGTTCCGACAGATGACCGGCGCCTGGCTGACCAGCTGACCAGCCGGGGGTCCAGCCCCTTAAGACAGAAGGTGACGGCCTTTGACCTCTTAAAAAGGCCGGAAATCACCTATACCGACCTGGTTGACCTGGGCTATGGGGACCCTGACCTCCCGGCCCGGGTCTGGCGGGAAGTGGAAACCTCTATAAAATATGAAGGCTACCTGGCCAAGCAGGCCGACCAGGTCGCCCGGCAGGAAAAACTTGAAAATAAACAGCTGCCGGCTGACTTTGATTACAGCCAGGTGACCGGTCTCCGTAAAGAGGCCTGCGAAAAGCTGCAGAAAATCCGGCCCCTGACCTTAGGCCAGGCCAGCCGAATTTCCGGGGTCAACCCGGCGGATATCACCGTTCTCCTCGTGGGCCTGAAGAAAGCCGGCCAGGGAGGTGCCCATGACCACTAAAGATATCCTGGAGGCCTTTGACCGGGCTGGCCTGGACCTGGACCCAGCCCAGGCCGACCAGCTCCTGGCCTATGATGCCTTTTTACGGGCGGCCAACCAAGCCATCAACCTCACCGCCATTACCGCTCCGGAAGAGGTCCTGGAAAAACACTTTATTGACTGTGCCCTGGTCCTCCCCTACCTGCCGGAAGAGCCCCAGCAGGTCATCGATATCGGCAGCGGGGCCGGTTTTCCGGGCATGGTCTGGGCTATTTTAAGGCCCGGATGGACCTTTACCCTCTTAGATAGTCTGCAAAAGCGGGTTCACTTTTTAGAGGGCTTGGCCCTTGACCTGGGCCTGGTTGACCGAGTCCACCCCCTCCATGGCCGGGCCGAAGACCTGGGCCACCAGGCCGACCACCGGGCAGCCTATGACCTGGCCTCCGGCCGGGCTGTCACCGGGATGGGGGGCTTTTTAGAGTACGCCCTCCCCTTTGTCAAAACCGGTGGCCTGGTGGCGGTCATGAAAGGGCCCGGGGAAGAAGGGGGCCTGGCCGCCATCCGTGCAGCCGCAGAGACCCTGGGCGGGGCCTACCGGGACCAGCTGACTTATGCCCTCCCGGCCGGCGATAGCCGCCGGCTCTGGCGTTTTGACAAGCTGGCCGCCAGCCCCGACCGCTACCCCCGCCGGCCCAAGGCCATAAAAAACAAGCCCCTCCTGTAATGAAGACCGCCCACCAGCTCATTGATTGACTAGAAAATTAGGCCCTGCCGGACACTGGTAGGGCTTTTTTATGCCTTTTGGCTGGCTGGCCCTTGCACCGGCTAGAAAAACAAGTTAAGTTAGTTATAACAAATTTAAATTGGCGAAAATGTTCCCAGAGGCGGATAATAAAGGGGCCAAGAAAGGTATACAGTAGAAGAAATGTGAATTTAGTAAGGAGTGTATTTATGAAAGATATTATTATCATCGGTGCCGGCCCGGCTGGCGTGAGCGCAGCCCTCTATGCCAAGGCCAGAGGCAAGGACATCCTCCTTTTAGAAAAGGATAAAATCGGTGGCCTTATTGCCAATGTGTCCAAGGTCAGCCACTTTGCCGGTGTTGGCGATGGGGAAACCGGCCCGGCTTTCGCCAACCGCCTGGCCGACCAGGTCAAGTACTCTGACATCCCGGTCCTCTTTGAAGAGGCCACCGCTATTGAAAAAACCGACCAAGGCTTTAGCGTTCAAACCAACCAGGGCAGCCATACCGCCAAGAAGGTCATTGCCGCCACCGGGAACAGCCTGAAAGAACTCCCCCTTGACCTGCCTGCCGGCTTTGCGACCAAGCACTGGCCCCTGGGCCAGGAGGCCAGCTATACCGGTAAGACCGTGGTCATCAACGGGGGCTCTGACGGGGCCAGCAAGGAGGCCCTCTACCTGGCCCAAAAGGCCAAGGTGGTCCATATGGTCCAAAACCAAGACAAGCTCCTCTGCATTGATGAATTTAAGCAGCAAATCGAGGCCGCTGATAATATCGTGGTCCATACCGGCTGCGAAGTCCGGGATATCAAGGTAGAAAATGGGGTTTGCCAGGCTGTCAACCTAGGGCAGGAAGAAATTACTGATGAAGACGGTATTGAAATCTATGTCCAAATCGGCCAAAATGGGAATACCGACCTCCTGGCCCCCTTTGCCAAAGTGGAGGGCAACTTCTTGGTTGAAGACCTGGCTGCTCAAACAGAAGGCCTTTTCTTTGCTGGGGATATCCGGGTCAAGGCCGTCCGGCAGATTGCTACAGCCGTTGCCGATGGTTGCCTGGCCGGCATCATGGCCTGTAAATAGGAAAATCCGCTGCAATCGCCGGTTTCAACCGGTTTCACAGGCATATGCCCTCGCTGATAAGAAAGCGCTTGCATTCATCCTGGCTTGTGGTATAATGTAGTCAGTGGTTAAACTTCCTTTCGTTTTTTTGCTTTTGTCATTGCATGACCCTTTCAAAAAGAGACCGACATTTGTCGGTCTCTTTTTATGTTTCACGTGAAACAGGTCCAGCCGAAAGGATGAAATAAGGAATCGTTTCACGTGAAACAGACCTTTTTTACCTTAAGCAGATGAAGCAGGGCCATCTCTATGGTATAATGGCCTCATTGAGGAGGCGATGTGATGATACTGGCATTGGTCAATCAAAAAGGTGGCGTAGCCAAAACGACGACAGCGGTGAATTTAGCCGCCGGCCTGGCCCGGGCCAAGAAAAAGGTCCTTTTAGTGGACCTGGACCCCCAGGGGAATGCTAGCAGTGGCCTAGGCATTGATAAAAATGAGCTGACACATACCATATACCATGGCCTCATTGGCGAAGTCGATGGCGAGGCCTGCCGCCTGGTGGCTGTCCGAGACCACTTGGACCTCATGCCGGCCAATATTGACCTGGCAGCTGCTGAGCAGGACCTGGGCGAGTCGGCAGAAGGGGCCTTGAGCTTGAAAAAATGCCTGGCCCCCTTTGAATCGGCCTACGATTTTATCTTAATTGACTGCCCGCCCTCTCTGGGCCTACTCACTATCAATGCCCTGATTGCCGCAGATGGCCTCCTGGTCCCCATCCAATGTGAATACTATGCCTTGGAGGGATTAAGCCAACTGATGGAAACCGTTAAACAGGTCCAGGCGAGTGCCAACCCCAACCTGCACATCTTTGGCATTGTCATGACCATGTATGATGGCCGGATGCGGCTGGCCAAGCAGGTGGTTGAAGAAGTGAAGAATGCCTTTGACCAGGCCGTCTTTAAAACCCTGATTCCGCGGAATGTTCGCCTGTCGGAAGCCCCTTCCTATGGACAGACCATCTTCGAATATGACCGCCTGTCCAAGGGGGCCTGGACCTATAAAGCATTGGCAAAGGAAGTGATCGCCCGTGTCAAAGAATAAAGGTGGCTTAGGACGGGGCCTGGGCGCCCTGATTCCTGACTTAAATGAAAACATTTCTGACCTGCAGAGGGGGAAAAAACTGGAAACCATCCAGCAAATCCCAGTTGAGGCCATCCGGGCCAACCCCTGGCAGCCCCGGCAGACCTTTGATGAAGAGGCCCTGACCGACCTGGCCGATTCCATCAAGCAAGAAGGGGTCTTATCCCCCCTCCTGGTCGTTGAACGGGAGGGCCAAACCCTCCTGGTGAGCGGTGAACGCCGGCTCCGGGCCGCTAAAATTGCCGGCCTGGCAACGGTACCGGCCGTCGTCCGCAGCCTGGATGACAACGCCATGGCCACCATTGCCCTGGTGGAGAATATCCAGCGGGCCGACCTCAACCCCTTGGAAGAGGGCCGGGCCTATGCCCGGCTCATGGAAAGTAGTGGCCAGAGTGCGGCCCAAGTGGCGACAGCTGTCGGGAAAAGCCGGGCCCATGTGGCCAATATGGTCCGCCTCCTGGACCTGCCGGCCCCGGTCCTGGACCTCCTGGCTGAACAAAAAATATCTGCCGGCCATGCCCGGGCCCTTCTGGGCATTCCCGATGAAGGGGACCTGGTGGCCCTGGCCCAGGAAGCAGCCCAGCTGGGCTATTCCGTCCGCCAGGTAGAAGACCTGGCCCGCCGGCTCAAGGAAGACTCAGAACCGGTTCCCCAGCCGGCGCCTAAAAAGGCCAAGACCGCGCCCGGCAAGGACCTCTACCCGGCTGTCAGCCGGCAAATGAGCGATTTTCTCCAAACCAAGGTCCAAATCCAGAAAAAGGGCCGGGTGGGGGAATTAAAGATTGAGTTTTACAGTGAGGAAGACCTGACCCGGATCCTGGACCTCTTGCAACAGGATATCCACTAGGAGGCGGCCATATGCCAGATCTAATTATTATCGGGGCCGGGGCCTCAGGCCTGATGGCAGCCATTGCCGCCGGCCAGGAGGGGGCAGGGGTCTGCCTCCTGGAGGCCGGCCCCCGGGTTGGGCGGAAGATTGCCGCCAGTGGCAATGGCCGGTGCAACTATACCCACCGGACCATCAGCATGGACCACTACCATACCACTGCCCCCTATGCCCTCCTGCCGGCTATGACCGGCTTTGACGAAGGAGCTGTGATGGATTTTTTCACCCAACTGGGCCTTCCCCCTTATATTGATGACCGGGACCGGGTCTACCCCTATGCCCGGAAGGCCGCCATGGTCACCGATGCCCTCCGTCAATGGGCCCTCCAGCTGGGGGTGACCATCAAGACCGACTGCCGGGTCACTGCCCTTGAGGGCCAATATGGAGCCTTTACTGCCCGGGGCCAGGGCTTTGCCATCCAGGGGACCACAGCCCTGGTGGCCTGTGGCGGGGAAGCGGCGCCCCAGCTTGGGGGGACCAGCGATGGTTACCGGCTCCTGGAAGGCTTTGGCCACCGGTCAACGGCCCGTCACCCGGCCATCTGCCCCATTTTGACGGAAAAAGACCCCATCCGGGGCTGCCAGGGGGTCCGCTGGTGGGCCCAGGCCCATTTACAGGCAGGCGGGAGGGACCTGCTGGCCAATGGGGAGTTTTTATTTAATGAAGACGGGCTCAGTGGTCCCCTGGCCTTTGATTTAGCCTATGCAATTGGTGTAGCTGGTCCCGGTGAATGCAGCTTGGTCCTGGATCTCTTGCCGGATGTAGACCGGGACTGGCTCCTGGCCCATATGACCGACCGCCAGGCCAACCTGGCCTTCCGGCCGATTGAGGACTTTTTATCCGGCCTCATGCCCAAGCCTCTGGGCCTGCCCCTCCTGCGCCAGCTGGTCCAGGGGAAAATGACCGACCCGGCCGCAGCTTTACCTGCCGATTTTCCGGACCGGTTTGTTAAATTAGCTAAGGCTTACCCTATACGGGTTACCGGCCTCAGGCCCTATAAGGATGCGCAGGTTACAGCCGGTGGCATTGACCTGGCCGACTTTGACCCGGACAGCCTCATGAGCTGGTTGGTCCCCGGCCTCTTCGCCTGCGGGGAGGTCCTGGATGTCACCGGGGACTGTGGCGGCTACAACCTACAGTGGGCATGGGCCAGCGGCCGCCTGGCCGGCCTATCAGCAGCCCGTTATGCGGGTAAAGGAGGTCAGTCATGACCGGATGGGATATATTGGTCGTCGGAGTCATCACCCTGGCCCTGGCCCGGGGCTACCGGAAGGGGCTCTTCCGCCGGCTCGGGGGCTGGGTTGGGTCTCTCATGATTTTCTTTGTTCTTTGGCGGGAAATCGACCGGATTGAGCCGGCGGTCAACCGGCAAATCAAGGGCCGGGCCACCGTGCAAAAGCTCATTGAAAACTACCTCCACAAGCGAACCGGTGGCGAGGAGGCCCTGGATACCACCGGCCTACGGAATATGATCGCCTCCCTGCCTCTCCCCGGCAACTTCGGGGAAAGGCTCAATGACCAGATCATGGCCCAAAGCGCCCAGGCCACAGAAAGCATTTACAGCCATGTGGCCCATGTCCTTTCGGTGCCCTGCTGGCGGATTTTATTATTTGTTATCTTATGGCTGGCTGCCCTGGCCTGCCTCTACCTCTTAGGCCATCTGGTCTTTCGCTTATTGAAAAAGGTGCCCCTGCTCTTAACGGCCGATGCCTTTGCCGGGGCCCTGGTCAGTGCCTGTATGTCCCTGGTCCTCATGGGCTTTATCAGCCTTTTTGCGGTTACCTTTGGAGCCGGGACCACCGTCGGGTCAGCAGCGGAGGAGAGCTTTTTCTTGCCGGCCCTCAAGTACCTGGTCGGTGTTTTTTTGCAGGGCACCAGCCCCTTTATGTCTTAAAGAGAGAAGGTTTGAATGCAAACTAAATTATGGATGGCTGGCCTGGCCGCCTTCCTGGCCACACCCCTACCGGCCCTTGCTGCCGACAGTTCAGAGGTGGCTGAAGCTAAAGAAGTTGCCAAGGAAGCGGCTTCTGCCGGGGCTGATGCGGCTGTTGACCAGCTCAGTCTTGTGACCCAGTTCTTTACAGCGGACCGGCTGGGGGCCTATGCCCTGAATGGAATCCGGATTTTTATCCTCCTCCTGGTGGTTTTTTTCATCTGGCGGCTTGGCCGCTTTTTCATCCGGCGGATTATGCGCCAACAGCGCCGGGGGGCTTCGGCAGCCGGTGGCGTCCAGCTGACGACAGCCGGCCACTTGATTGAGAGTATTTTCAACTACTTCATAATCTTCATCAGCATCATGGGGATTCTCAGCATCATCGGTTTTGACATCCGGGGCCTGGTGGCCAGTGCCGGCCTGGCCGGGGTCCTTATCGCCTTTGTGTCTCAAAGTATCATTAAAGACTGGGTCAGCGGTTTATTTACCCTAATAGAACGGAATTATGATGTCGGTGACCGGATCTTAGCTGCCGGCCATGAAGGCGAGGTCCTGAGTATTGGCATGCGGTCAACGGTTTTACGGACCGACTACGGGGAGACCGTCTACATCCCCAATGGCCTTATAGATGTGGTGGTTAACTTTTCCAAGTACCCCAATATCGTCTTCCTGGATGTCCCTGTCTCCTGCAGCTACAGGAATGCAGAAGTTCGGGCGGCCCTGGAGGCGGTCTGCGAGACCTTTAATGCCTATGTCCAGCCCAATGAAAACCTCTATAGCCCGGCGGAAGTTCTGGATATTGCCGCTTTTGAACCGGGCCGGGCCCTCTGGCGGCTGACCTTTGCTTCAGGCAACCTGAGCCACTGGACCCATGGCCGCCAACTCCGGGTCATGATCAAGGATGAATTCGACCGCCGGGGCCTGACCCTGGCCTATGACCAGATGGTTATCCGGGAGGCGACCGGGCCAAGGACTGAGGCCAGTGCTGACCGGGAAAAGGCAAAAGAAGGCCACTAAGACCGGGCAAAGACCAAGATAAGGGAGGTGGCGTCATGCCCATGGATTTACAGGTCGGCGATGTGGTTCAGATGAAGAAGGCCCATCCCTGTGGGAGTGACCAGTGGTTAATCCTCCGCCGGGGGATGGACTTCCGCATCCGCTGCCAGGGCTGCGAACGGGAAGTCTGGCTACCGCGACCGAAATTTGAAAAGATGATTAAAAAAATGGTTTATCAAGTCCCCCGTGATTAAAGGAATATAAAGGCTCTTGTAAAATAGCCGCTAAAAACACATAAGCCCCGCCTCAAAACAATGAGGCGGGGCTTTGTTGATGTAGCAGGGCTATACTTGTTGACTTTATTGATAAGAAAAGGGCTCTGTCGAATGATTTTTCTCATCCTGACAGCGCCCTCTTGGTATACATGTGTTATCATCTGCTGCCGGGCGAGCCCTTTTATTCGCCCTTAAAGAGGCCGGTGACCTTACTCAAGTCCATGGAAAAGAGGACGCCGCTATTGGGCCCTTCAAATTCATGGGCAGCGCGGACAGAACCGATAATGCCTTCCACCTGGTCGCCGGGGGCGACAATGAGCACAATTTCTTTTTCCGGCTCAATTTCCAAGTTAAAGAACTTGGCTGCCTTACTACTGGCAGTTCCATGGCCATGGAGGGTAGTAGCCCCCTTGGCGCCACCTTTTCGGGCGGCAGCTACAATATCATCGGCCAAGCCGTTATCGACAATAATTGTAATCAGTTCATAGTCCATATTGCCGTCTCCTTTCCAACATTCCTCATTCAGTTCATTCAATCCCAAAACCCGGTTTAAGGGGGCGGTGACCACTAGACCATGGCCATGCTTGTCCAATTCCAGGGCCTTGTGTAGCTCTTTATGAAAGGTATCGGTCGCCGATTCGTGGGCCACAAGCAACATGATTTCTTTCCGTAACTGGTCAAGCCCTAAAAGGGATAATAGCTTGCTGGCATTGGTCCCTAAGCCGTACAAGACTGTGGCGCCGGAAATACCTGAGTGAGCAGCGGCCAGGAGGGCCTTTTTATCGTCTTTAGGATCCAGGAAAACAATATTAAGGTTAAATTGACAAAGCATAATCTACCTCTCTTCTGCTTTCGACAATGCAGCAGGATGATCTTTCGCTTTTTTGCGGTTGGCCACAATCCCTAAAAGTTGGACACAGATAATGGGGGTCATGGCCACCATAGCAATTACCCCAAAGGCATCAATAAGGCCTGCAGGCCCACCCCAAGCCGTCGCTGCCCCCTGGGTAAAGGCTAAGATAAAGGTTGCCGTCATCGGGCCGGAAGCGGCTGTGCCCGAGTCAAAACCCATCCCCACAAAGAGGGGCGGGGTTATCCGGGACAGGACCATACATATCATATACCCTGGCAGGAGAAAATGCCAGAGCTGGGCCCCGGGAACTGACAAACGGATGAGGGTAAGGACAATGGCCAGGGACACCCCGATGGCCAGGGTAGCCAAAATGAGTTTCTTGGTCACCGCCCCGGCGGTGATATCCTCAATCTGGGCACATAAAACGTGGACAGAGGGTTCGGCCAGGATGACCAGGAGGCCGATAGCTGCCCCGACTAGGATGACCAGGGGCACAGATTGGTTGGCCAGGGACTCGCCGATGACCTTCCCGGCGTTCATAAAGCCTACATTGACCCCACTTAAAAAGAGGATAAAACCGAAAAAGGTGTAGACAAAACCTATTAAAATCCGGGTAAAGGTCCGCTTAGACAGCTTTAAGAGGGTCAGCTGGGCAATAATGGTAATGATAATGAGGGGGACAATGGCGCTGGTCACATCCATAACCACCCCCTTGACCACCTCGAGGAGGTAGGCCCAGGTGTCGGCCGTATTGGCGCCTCCTTCACTTAGGCCGCCGTCTACTTTGTCTAAGCCCTTAAGAATGACCAGGATCATGACCGCACTCATCGGTCCGGCCGTGGATAATCCGGCCAGCCCAAAGCTGTCTTCCTCAGCCTTTTTCCCCCCGTGGACCTGGCTCACCCCAATGCCCAGGGCTAAAATAAAGGGCACTGTCATAGACCCAGTCGTGGCACCGCTGGTATCGGTGGCAATCCCCAGCATATCATTAGACGAAAGAACTGCCAAGACACAAATAATCCCGAAAAAGAGGAGGAGGGTATTATTTAAGGGCCACTGCATAATAATCCGCAAGAGGCCGATGGCAATCATCAGGCCGACCCCGATGGAGGCTAGGAGGACCACCGAAAAGACGCTGATGACCCCGCCAGTGGCTTCAAAAATTTGATTGGCGATGACCAAGAGGTTGGGCTCGGCCACATTAATGAAGAAACCCAAGACCAGCCCGCCTCCCATCATCAAGGGGAGGTTCCGGCTACGGGCCAGGGCACTACCGACATTTTCCCCAACCGGGGTGACCGCCAAGTCGACCCCAAGTAAGAAGACCGCCAGGCCTATAATAATTAACCCGGCCCCAATAAGAAAGTTGGTCAGTTCCTGGCCCGGCAGCGGCGCCACCGTAAAGTGGAGGAGGAGCACTAGGATGCTCACCGGTACCACCGCCATAACTGTCTCGGATAATTTTGATAATAGTATGCCCAAAGACCATCACCCCATTCTTATAAAAAGAAGGGCTCGCCGCAGTGACGAGCCCTTAAAACGCCGGCATCTATTAATTATTTGAATCGCTATCCAGATTGGCACTCTCTACATTTTCAGTGCCGCCACCCTTTAAAGCGTCTAAATCTTCTTCTTCATGACCTTCCGTTAATCTGGTAGGATCTTTTTCAATAGCATCTTTGTCTAAAGACATAATCATAACCTCCTGTTTCTTTATCCCCATTCTAGAATCCAATAGTGATATTCACAAATACTCTATAAAAATA
Organism: Peptococcus simiae; assembly: GCF_046569735.1. Taxonomy (GTDB): domain Bacteria; phylum Bacillota; class Peptococcia; order Peptococcales; family Peptococcaceae; genus Peptococcus; species Peptococcus simiae_A. The sequence goes on from NZ_JBKICG010000006.1 coordinate 61,541, forward strand.
AATACCCAGCTTTCATTATTTTAAACAAATTATTTAATAAAAAGTTTGTAAAAAAAACGGATGTAAAAAATAAGATGCCTGCTCTAAATAAATATCAATATTATGGCAGGTCTGTTTTTGTAAATATTCATTATTACAGAAAGAATATAAAAGAAGTTTTTAAAAGTGAATTTTGTAAAGATAGGTGAAATGTGTTTAGCTAGGTCCGCTAATGGTTATATTTATAAGTGTAGAGCTACTAATATTCTTTAACTTAAGCTGAAAGAAGCATATATCCGGAGGTGAGCATGTGCGCAGAGCAACAAAATTTTTAAGCTTTTTCTTAGGCCTGTTTGTGGTCCTATACGTAGCTGGTACCTTTTACGGGATTTATCGCTTTATGTTCCTGAACCGGTACTGGGCCCAAGGTCTAGGCCTTACAGACAATATGTTTTATGCAGGATTTTACCTGACTTGTGCCTTGGCGGCCATTACCGCCCTTGTTGGCCTATACCTCATGCTGAAGGGGTTGTTTGCTCGCCGGCGCGACCGCAAGCTAACCTTTAACCATGATGATGGATCGGTTGAAGTGAGCGAGGAAGCGATTTCCGGCGCTGTCCAGTCTACCCTGGCCGGCTATGACGGCATCCAGGAAAGTGAAGTCCAGATGGATATTAAAGACGGCCGCGAGCCTAGTATTCGGGCCAGGGTCAACTGCGGTATCCGTCATGGGGCCAACCTGGACCAGTACGGTCAAGCCATTAAAGACCGGATCAGTCGAGAAATTACTACTTTAACCGGTCTGCCCGTTGAAGAGATCCAAGTATCTTTTTACGAAGCAGATCCGGCTGACGCAAAGAATAGGTAGGTGAGATCATGTCTAACGGAATCAACTGGGACCGCTATGATGCGCCTGACGCTCCGCCGCAGACAAATCAGCCCTATCATAAGCAAGCGACCGGCTATCAGGGCTATATGCCTATGAACGATCAACGTGCCCAAGGCTGGCTGGACCGTCAATTATCCAGCCCTGCAGTAAAGGCCCTATGGCAGAGACGGCGTCACACCATTACCAGCATCTTCATCGCTGTTGTCCTGGCCCTGTGTATCGCTATCTTCGGTTTCGGCTACACTTTACTGGGGGCAATCTTCGTGGCCATCGCTTATATCTATGGCGGTTGGCGTGACGGAAACCCGATTGTATACGCTTTACTCAGTAAGTTCTTATAAAGAAGAAAGAAAATGCCTAAGCAAGTCTTCTCCAAATAAAAATAAACAATCAAATGCCTATAAGGAGGCCTATTATGTCTGAACAAAACAAAACCGCAGCCAACTTACCGGATGCCTACAATAATAAAGATGAACTTGAAGGCCAAGCCTATACCGACACCCTTTCCTTTGACGACTCCGTTATTGAAAAAATCGCCGGGATTACAGCCCGTGAAATCCCCGGGATCTTGGACATGAAGGGTAACTTCATGAGCGGACTTGCAGAAAACTTCACCTCCGGCCCGAACGTGACCAAGGGGATTTCTGCAGATGTCAGTGAAAGAGATGTTACCGTAGATGTTAAACTCATTTTAGAATTTGGTGCTTCCGCCCCGGATATCTTTGCTGAAATGAAAGAACGGGTCCGGGCTCAACTCTTCCAAATGACCGGCCTGAAACTTCGTGAATTAAATGTCCGTGTTGTTGACGTCATGACTCAAAAAGAATATGAAAAGCAAAACCGTGACAGTCGTCAGGAAAACAACTACCGCCAAGCCGGTCTTCCTCAAGGTTATTAAACACCACTTGCGGGTCAGACCCGATCCGCAGATCAATTGGTCCATGTGAAGAAAGGAGTCCACAATGGCTGATAAAAAACAAAAACAATCTCAAAAAGAAATGGATGCCCTCCGGGCTAAAACGGATATTAAGGGTGGATGTACTGGCGATGGCCAAGGCAACAATCCCTTGATTCCCCCCGGTGGTTCTTGCGAAATCAACGAACCGGTAGACCCGAAATTGGCCCCCCAGGCCCAAGGGACCCCGATTGCCAACCAAGAGGGCGGGAACCCTAACCATACACCCAACGCCTACGGTCGGAAGAGAGATGACAAAGACCTGTCCGATAAGGCTGACGATGCCGCAGAAGTCGTTAAGGAAAAAGCCGGCGATGCTGCTGACACCGTCAAGGAAAAAGCCGGTGACGCCAAGGATGTCATCAAGGAAAAGGCAGCCCAGGGCAAAGACTTTGTCACTGAAAAATACGAAGAAGCCACGGCTGATGTTGATGAGCGTCCCCACGAAGACAGCTTTGTCTTCGCCGATAGCGTTATCGAAAAAATTGCTGGGATCGCAGCCCGAGAAATCAAGGGCGTTATGGCCCTGAAAGGCAATATCATCAGCGGCTTAGCCGGCAGCATCATGAACAACTTCGATGAAAATAATACCGGCGCCGACCCCAAAGAAGGCGTTCAGGTAGAAATCGGTGGCGGGCAAGTGGTCGTTGACCTCAAGGCCATCCTGGAATATGGCGCTCCGGCACCGGAAATCTTCAAAAAACTGCGTGAACATATCGGCCGGCAGTTGGCGGTTATGACCGGTTTAGAACTCGTTGAATTAAATGTTGAAGTCACCGATGTCATGACCCGGGAAGAATTTGAACAGGCTGCCCAAAGCCGGTTCAATACCTATGACCAGGCCGGCCAGCGGTTCATCAACCGGTATGAAGATGAATACAAGGACCCTCGTGACCCATCCTACCGGAACAACCGTGGCTACAAGAGCCCCCAACAAGGCTACCAACAGGGCTATGGCCGTCCGGCCCCCCAAGGCGGTTATCGCGGCAACTTCTAAGCTTATAGTCATGAGCGCCCCTCGGGGCGCTTTTTATCGTTAAAGGTTCGCCTTCAAACTAATTTCACCCAGGCCCTGGCCGGGTCTAGTTCCAGCCGGCCGCTTATTAAACCAGGGGCCTTCCGGGTACATGACATATAGGAACCCACCGGTTTCTCCATATGAAAGGATGTGCTTTCATTGAGTAAAAAGAAAAAGCAAAATAAGAAGAATAAACGCCCCTACTATGACTTTTCCAGCCACCAGGGCCAGACTGCCAAGGAACCTGTGGGCTCTAAAGATTATGCCGCCGACTATGGCCACAACCCCTATGATGCCTACGTCTCCGGCAATAGTGTCCCGCCCCTGGTCCACCGGACCCGCGGTGGCGAGCATGGGCGCCAAAGTCAGCAGCATATCTCCCAAGGGCCGACCGGCCTCCGCCGGGGCAGCATGGAAACCAGCCGGCAGATCCCGGTTCGCTATGGTGACTATGCCAGCGCCTATAGCCAGGAATATACCGGGGCTACAGCCCCCTATGACCGGTACGCCCAGCCCGCCAGGGGCAGCCAGCCGGCTCAAGGCGGCCAGCAAGTCCAGCCAGCCAAGGCACCCATGACCTACACCGGTGACTACCAGGGCAATGCCTATGACTGCTACTACGGCACCGGTCAGGACGATGGCTACTGCGACTGGCAGTTCGGCCAAGCCGGCCCCCAAAGCCCTGCTATGTTCCAGGAGGCCCCCCACCGGTCCCCGGCCCATGCCGACGGCGACTACGGCGCCAACGCCTATGACTGCTACTATGGCACCGGCGGCGATGACGGCTACTGTGCCGTCCACTACCAGGGCCCGACCGCCCAAGATAGCCAGCCGGCTCAAGGCGGCCAGCAAGTCCAGCCAGCCAAGGCGCCCATGACCTACACCGGCGACTACCAGGGCAATGCCTATGACTGCTACTACGGCACCGGTCAGGACGATGGCTACTGCGACTGGCAGGTCGGCCAAGTCGGTCCCGCCGGCCCCCAAGGGCCCGGCATGTTCCAGGAGGCCCCCCACCGGGCCCCGGCCCATGCCGACGGCGATTACAGCGCCAACGCCTACGACTGCTACTATGGCACCGGCGGCGATGACGGCTACTGCGCCATCAACTACCAGGGCCCGACCGCCCAGAGCGGCCAGCAGCCTCAAGCTGACCAAGAGGCCCAACAGGCGCAACAAGCCCAGCCGGCCGGCGACCAGGGCCAAGGCCAGTCTCGGACCTTCTCCCTGAGCAGGGAGGCCCTGCAGAAGGTCTTTGCCCAGGCCGTTGCAGATATTGACGGGCTCCTGGCCCTAGACGGGCACATGGCTAGCAGTGAGGCCGGTCAGGCAGCCGGCCAGGTTGACCTGAACCTCCAGGCAGTCCTCGCCTATGGGGCCAAGGGTAAGGAAGTCTTCCGGGCCCTGTCAGACAGCCTGGACGCCGCCCTCCAAGACCAGGCCGGTCTCAGCGTCCATACCTGCCATGTGGAAGTGGTCGATATTATGGTCAGGGAAGACTTTAATGACCAGTACCAAAGCCAGGCCCCGGACAAGCAAAAGGACCAGCGGGCCGAGGCCAAAAAGGCCAAGGGCAAGGAAAAGGAATAAAGAAAAGCATAAAGGCATTCAAATAAAAAGAAAAACCACCTGTGTACGCAGGTGGTTTTTTACTGTCCTTTCGGCAAAAAAATAGGCCCCTTGAGGGGCCCTAACAATAAATTATTCTTCGTCCCAGCTGATGCAGGAAACCGGGCAAATATCAATGGCTTCTTGAGCCGTTGCTTTTTGATCTTCGGTGACTTCGTTTAAAGCTTCAGCTTTACCGTCAGCATTCATGCTGAAAATTTCCGGAGCAACTGCTTCGCAGGAAGCGCAACCTAAGCATGCATCTTGATCTACCATTAACCACATAACTCTATCTCTCCTTTAAAAATACAAATATTGTGTCGTATCTCACCATTCAAAGTGTACTATAGATAAAAGGCCAATTCAAGGCAAAAAGCAGCCAAAAAGGGCTAAAATACCTGTTATAAATAAAATATATAAGTGGGCTAACTTATCGGCCGCTCTGGATTTTCTCCCGGCAGACGGCCGCGACAAAACGGACCAGGTTCAGGAGCCGGGGCAGGCGGCGCCAGTCGGAAAAAATCCGCCAGGCCCATTCCAGCCGGAGCCTTTGGACCATCTCCGGGGCCCGCCGGATCTGCCCGCTCATGACATCAAAGGACCCGCCAACCCCGATGGCCACCGGGACTGCCAGGTCCTTTTGCCAGCGGCGGATAAAGGTTTCCTGGGCCGGCGCCCCGAGGCCCACCAGGAGGACATCCGGCGCCGCAGCCTTAATATCCGCCAGGACCTCTGTCTCCTGGCCCTTAAAGTAGCCATGCCGGCTCCCGACCACCCGGACCCCCGGGTAGAGCCGGGCCATCCGGTCAGCGGCTGCCTGGGCCACCCCGGGCTTACCGCCTAGGAAGTAGAGGTCCAGGTCCTGTTGGCCACTGACCCGGCAGAGGTCTTCCGCTAGATCAATGCCGGTGACCCGCTCCGGCAGGCGGTCGCCTAAGAGTCGGGCCGCCAGTAGGATCCCGTTGCCATCAGGGGTGACCAGGCCGGCGCTGTTGATCAGGTCCCGCAGGGCCGGGTCTTCCTTGGCTGCCAGGGCAATTTCCGGGTTGGCGGTAATGACCTGCAGGCTGGCCCGGTCTTGACAGGTCCTTATAATCTGGTCCAGGGCTTCAGCCCGGGTCACCGGGTCAATCCGGATACCGAATAATTCCATCCCTTATCCTCCTATATAGAACTGATTTCAATGCCATAGTAGACCCGTTCGATGGTGCGGCGGACGTCGGCCGGGTCCAGCAGGACATAACTCACATTATTGATGTACTGGGGGTTGAGGTCGAAATGGTCTACCTGGACAGCGTCCGGCCCCATGCCGGCCATGTCCACCACCAGCTTCAGGCTGTCCAGGACAGAGAGGTCGGTGTCGACAGCCTGGTGGAGGGCCCAAGCCAGGCGGATGGCCTGCCAGGGCCACATCAGCCGGCATTCCTTGGCAAAGGCGGCCATAAATTCTTTTTGCCGGTCCATCCGGCCAATATCGCCGAGGCCGTCATCCCGCCAGCGGACAAAGGCCAGGGCGTCGTGGCCATTTAATTTCTGTCGGCCGGCTTCCAGGTCAATCCCTTCTTCCGGCTTATACATCTTCTGAGGGACATCAATCGTTACCCCGCCGACGGCATTGACCATCTTCTCAAAGCCGGTGAAGTTGACCAGGACCGTATGGTCCGCCTTGGGGCCGATGAGGTCGGTGACTGTCTGCAAGAGGAGGTCCATCCCGCCATAGGCAAAGGCTGCATTGAGCTTGTCCTCGCCATGGCCGGGAATGGTGACCAGGGAGTCCCGGGGGAGGGAGACCAGGCTGATTTTTTTATCGACCGGCCGCATGACCATGTAGAGCATGGTATCGCTCCGGGCCTGCTCGCCTTCCGTCCGTTCGTCGTCGCCGACCAGGAGGAAGCTGGTATTCTTACCTGCCCGCTGGATGGCCTCGGCCCGCTGCTCGCCGGCCGGTAGGCTGTCGATGGGGGCCGGGACCTGGCGGGCGGAGAAGAACCAGAAGGCGGCAAATGCCGCGGCCAGGGCCAGGCAAATGACTAGAAGGGTCACCAGGCAGCCACAGCCTGGTGGGGCTTGGCGCCTTTTCTTCGGTGGGGGCGTCTGGGCCGGTGGGGGACCGGCCGGTCGATGCCGGACCGGGCCCTGGGGATATTCGCCCCGTTGGACGGCCGGTCGCCGGGTTTGGGCCGGTCTAGCCGGCTGCTGGCGGGGGTCAGGCCCCGGCCGGTGAGGCCGCCCGCCCTGGGACCGGTGCCGGGGCAGGCGGCGGGTATCGTCAACCGCCGGATGGTGGTCCAGGCGGATGGTTTCATCTGAGCTTCGCATAGGAAAGCCTCCTTTACCGTATCAGTTTAGCAGAGGCCACCAGCTACTGCAAGAACCCAGCTATCATTTTAGGCCGGCCAGTAAGGGCGGCCCTTCTGACCAGTGGTAGAGGGTCGCCTGGGCCTGGGCCTCTAGGGCGGCAGCCTGGTCCGGGCCATGCCAATCGTCGATAAAGGCCCAGCCCTGGAAACCGGCCCCCATGGCCACCTGGAGGGCAAAGAGGGAGTCCTCAATGACCAGGCACTGGGAAGGCGGCCGGCCGGCCGCTTTGGCAGCATAGCTGTAGAGGGCTGGGCTATCCTTACCCAGGCGGAGGTCATGGCCGCTAAAGATCCCGGCCAGGAGGGGGGCCAGGCCGGTCCGGTCCAGGAGGGGGCCGACCAGGCTCAGAGGGGTTAGGGTGACACAGTAGGCGGGCAGGCCAAGTTGGTGGGCTGTCTCTAAAAATTGCCGGGCGCCGGCCTTGGCCGGAGCCTCTGCCCGGTAAAAGTGGCTGAGCCGGTCCTCCCAGGCGGCAATGAGGGCCTCAGGCCCGCAGCCCAGGCCATACCGGCTACAGATAAAGTCGGCGGCCTGGGCCATGCTGAAGGGGGCAAGGTCTTCTTTTAAGCTGGCTTCAGGCTTGAGCCCCCGAGCCATGAGGTCATCTTCGGCCAGGTGGGTCCAAATAGAGAGGGTATCACAGAGGGTCCCGTCACAATCAATTAATAAGGCTGTCATCATAAGCTCCTTGTTCAAGAGGTATGCCCTTATTTTACCATATAAGGAGACCGCCGCCATCAGGGGAGATGGCGGCGGTCAAGGATTTGCAATGTATGGTTGGTTGTTGTGCGACGAGGAAAGGGAGAGAAAACCTCGTCTTGGTTATTAGTATAAGGGATGGGCGTTAAGAAATCGTAACAAACTTGTGTAGAAAATAATAACATCTTGTTAAGCTTCCGCCTACTATATTTTTTCGCCCCTTAACTTGGTCTTGACAGCGGGTTGGTCCGGATATATAATAACCGTACTACCACAACTAGTACACTCTTAACAGTTGCCCAGCTGGACGTCCACATCAAAGAAAGGAGGATGGGGCATGATCCATATTGACCACCGGAGCCGGGTCCCCATTTATGAACAAATCCAGACCGGCTTTGAAGCCCTGGTCCTGGCCGGCGCCCTCAAGCGGGAGGACCAGCTGCCCAGTGTCCGGGCCCTGGCCAAGGACCTGGCCATCAACCCCAATACCATTGCCAAGGCCTACCAGCTCATGGAAGTATCCGGCTTTATTTATTCCCTGCCGGGTCGGGGGTCCTTTATTGCCCTGGACCGGGCGGCGCTCCAGGCCCGGCGACGGCCAGAGGCCCTGGTCCGCTTTAGGGAAGCCGGCTTCCAGCTCAAGGAAGTCGGCGTGACAAAAGAAGAAGCCGGCCGGGAGCTGGCCCGCATTTATGCCCAGACAAGCGAAAGGAGGGCGGCAGATGATTCAGATTGACAAGTTAAGCAAGGCCTTTGGTGACCATACCGCCTTAAACAAGGTCACTAGCCAGATTCGGCCGGGCAGCATCTTTGGCCTGATTGGGTCTAATGGCAGCGGGAAGAGTACCTTTTTACGCCTCCTGGCCGGAGTCTACCGGGCAGATGAAGGCCGCTGTCTCTACAAGCAGGCGGATATTTTTGAAAATCCGGCCGCCAAGGAAAATATTTTCTTTATCCCCGATGCCTTTTATATTCCCGGCGGGGCCAGCCTGAATGACCTGGCCCGGGACTACAGCCAGTACTATCCCAACTATGACCTGGCCCAGGTCCAGGACCTGGCCAAGCGTTTTCAGCTCAATCCAAGCGCCCGGCTGTCGACCTTTTCCAAGGGGATGCAGCGCCAGGCCCATATCATCCTGGCCCTGGCCGCCAATACCCCCTACATCCTCTGTGACGAAACCTTTGACGGCCTGGACCCGGTTAAACGGCTCCTGGTCAAGCGCATCCTGGCCGACCTCATTGCTGATGGCGACCGGTCGGTCATCATCACCTCCCACAATCTTCGGGAACTGGAGGACTTTTGTGACCACATCGCCTTCCTCCATGAGGGCCGGCTGGTCCTAGACCGGGAGATGGGCCAGCTCACCGACCAGCTCCACCACATCCAGTGTGCCTTTGACGAACCCCTCGGGGCTGAAGCCTTTAAGGCCCTGGACCTGGTCAAGTTCAGCCAAAGGGGCCGGCTGGTTCAGTTTATCTGCCGGGGTGACCTGGAAACCGTCATGGCCCAGGTCCGGGCTCTGAACCCCCTCTACCTGGAACAGGTCCCCCTGACCTTGGAAGAAGTCTTTATTGCAGAAATGGAGGTGCAGAGTTATGACACCGAAATCGTCGCATTTTAGCTTTAGCCGGAGCCTGGGCCTTTACCTCAAGGCCTACTGGTGGCTGGGTCTCTTATCCGGCCTCTTCATGCTCCTGGCCGGGCCGGTCCTGGCCTACTTTAGCCTCTACAGCATCCGGTCAACGCTCCCGCTGGCTGACCGGGCGGGTGCCTACCGGCAGCTGACGGAGGGTGGCCTCTACCTGCCCGGCATGCTGGTGGCGGTGATGCTGGGCCTGGTCTTTGCCTTTATCTTCAGTGCCTACCAGCACGACCGGGTCCAGGTGGACTACCGCCATGCCCTGCCGGTCAAGCGGACCAGCTGGATGGTCCTCTATTCCACGGTAGGCCTCCTGATTTTTGCCGGTGTCCTCCTGGTTATGGGGGCGGCCAGCTACATCATTTGCCGGGCCTTCTACCCGGATGTGTCCCTGGTCCTCCACCTCCGCTTTATGCTGGAGACCCTGGTCTTTTACCTGGCCGCCTATGCAGTGACTCTCCTGGCCGGTCAAATGACCGGCAACATGGTCGGCCATGTGGGCATGGCTGCCATCTTCCACCTGGGCCTGCCGACGGTGGCCCTCATCCTGACCCTGTGGATGCAGATGGAGCTGGATACCTTTGTCAGTGTCGACTGGTTGGATAAGCTGGCCATGTGGTCCCTACCTACCCTCCTCCTGACCGGCCTGGATTATGGCGAAGGCGGGATTGCCCTCCTGCCCATGGAGACCCGGCTTTGGCTCCTGGCTGTCATCATCCTGGCCCTGGCCCTGTCCCTGGTCCTCTACCGGCACCGGCCCTCTGAACGGAGCGGCTATACCTTTATTTATCCGGTGACCGAGTACCCGGTCAAGGGGCTGGTGGTCGTTGCCGGTACCCTCCTGGCCGGCCTCGCCTTCTACAGCATGACCGATGACGCAGTCCCGGCCTTTATCGTGGGCCTCATTATAGGGGGGCTCATCCTCCACGTCATCTTAAGCCTCCTCTTCCACCGGAATGTCCACCAATTGTACCGGGGGCTCATCGCCACCGGGGTCTGCGTCCTCATCTCCTTTGGGATTTTCCAAATCCTCCACCAGGATATCTTCGGCTTTGACGACTACCTGCCTGAAGACCAAGATGTCCGCCAGGTGATTGTGACCGATGCCAGCGGCAACCGGACCCTTATTGAAAACCCCAAGCAGGAAGTCCGCCTCTCCGGCTCCCTCCTGCCCCAGGGCCTGACCCTGGCCAAGAACCTCCAGGCCGGCTATGCCAAGGATGCCGACCGGGTCCAATCGGGGGGCCTGGCAGAAGAAGACCTGGAAGGGGGCCAGGTGACCTGGAAGCTCGACAATGGCCAGACCATTGTCCGTCGCTATACCATGGCCCGGCCCAGCTTAAATGAGGCTTATGCCCCGGTCTACGCCGATAACGCCTACCGGGCCCGGCTCTACAAGGACCTCTTTAGCGAGAACCTGCCCCAACAACTGGAAAGCCTTACCCTCCAATACAAGCAGGTCTTTGACCATGGCAAGGCTAACGTCCAGGATACTTACACCACCAACCCGGTCGGTGGCCAACCGGTCTCCGGAGCCGAGATCATCACCGCCCTTAAAGAAGACCTGGCGGCCCGGCGTCACTTTATCCGCCAAGAGCCGCCGGTAGCTGAGCTCATTTTTTCACCTAAGCTGGAAGAGGGGGACAATTATGAAAAGCAATCTGCCTTCAATATGGAAATCCCCATCTATGCCGATGACCAGGCCCTCATGGCCCTCTTAAACCGGCTGACCCTCATGGGACACCTGCCCGGGCCCGAAGACCTGGCTGACCCCGGCCTACAGCCCGGCAGCCTCACCCTGCGGCAGGTCGCCGATGGCGAGGAAGTCCTCCAGGTCACTGATCCGGCTGCCATCCGGGACCTCTTGCCCTTTACGGTGCCGGGCTATCTCATTGGCCCGGGCCTGGATTACAACAAGGCCTATACCCTTGACGGGGAAGGGCTCATCGATACCCTTTATGTCTTACGGGGCCATGAACCCCAGGACCTGGAAAAAGGTCAAAAATGACCAAGCCCAGCCTGACAGCATGAAAATAGACCAAAACAAAAGAGACGCACCTGGTTGGATGCGTCTCTTTTCTTATTCAGTCTATAGCGGATTTAAGGGCTGGGCCAGGCTTTAATGGGACAGGCCCCTGACGGGCCCCTCTTTTTCTAGGACCCGGTGGACAAGATAGGTGAGGAGGGTAATCAATAGGACCACCGGTAGGGTAATCCCGGTGACCGGGGCCATGCCCAGGACCACCCGGTAGATGATAAAGCCCAGGCACCAGATGATGAAGTTGACCCCACTGATAGCCTGGCGGACCGCCTTGTGGTTTAAGAGGTAGTATTCGGCCAGTAAAATGCCGACCATGGGGGTGAAGCAGGACCCAATCAGGTACAGGAAGGACTCATAAGAGGTCATGGGCACAAAGCAGGCCACCAGGGTCCCGATGGCTGTGCCCAGGAGGGCCAGGGGCTTTTCAGCGATCCTGGTATTGATGCTGCGGAAGCTGATGGCTGCCGACCGGGCATCTAAAAAGGTGGTGGTGACGGTGGAGAAGACGATAATCCCCAGGCCAATTACCCCAAAGCCCATCATTTGCATGAGCATAGATAAGTCCGTATAGCCGGTGCTGATGGCTGCCCCCATCCCAATGGTGTACATCCAGCAGGACCCGATAAAGTAGCTGATATTGCTCACCGTATTGGACAAGACCGGCCTTTCCGCCCGGGAGGTATAGTCTGAAATGACCGGTAGCCAGGACAGGGGCATGGCTACGGCCAGCTCTACAGCGGCCCCAAAGCTGATGGCCTCAAGGGTCTGGCTGGTGACCACATCAGTGGTCGCAATCCGGTAGCTTAGAAAGATACAGAGGGCGGCCAGGCCCAGGACCACCAGGGAATTGACCCGCCCCAGGGAATGGGGGCCATACATCAGCCAGGCGGCAATGAGGAGGCCGATAAAGACACAGCCCCCAATGACACTGGCATCGGGCCGGCCAAAGAGGACATTGATAGCACTGGCCCCGCTGACAATCATGACCGCCGTCCAGCCGAGGAGCTGGAGAACATTGAGGACGGCGAAAAATAAGCCGCCCTTCTCGCCAAAGGCAATCTTTAGGGTCTCCATGGCCGTCCGGCCCGTTTGGGCCCCGATCCGACCCACCAAAAAGAGCATGACGCCCCCAATTAGGTGGCCCAGCACAATGGCCAGGAGCCCCGTTTGCCAGCCCAGGGGGGCAAAGAGGGTCCCGGTAAAAATTTCAGCAATGCCGATGGCGGCCCCCAGCCATAGCATCCCATTTGTTGTCACAGAAGTACGTGTGTCGTCGCTCATAATAAGCCTCCTTTGATTTGACGACCAGGGTCGTCCTTTGTTTTTTGATGGATCCGCACAGGCCACCTGCCTATCTTTTATCCAGGAGACCCCGTTTTTCCAGGGCCTTTAAGAGGATACCGGCAATGACCGCCCCCACCAGGGATGAAATAAAAAAACTGGGCAGGAAGACGAAAAGGGTCATCTCCTTGCCGAAAAAGGGAACAGCGATCAGGGCAGCCAGGATGGCCCCCAGGATCCCGGTTCCAACCACTTCCCCACAGACGGTCAGGCTGATCTTTTTGGACCGCTGGTAGGCCAGGCCCGCCAGGAGGGCCCCAACCATGCTACCCGGGAAGGCCAAAATAGACCCCATGCCCATCATGTTCCGGATGACCGAGGTGACAAAGGCACAAGCCAGGGCATAGCCCGGGCCCAGCCAGACCGCCGCGATTACATTCATCAGGTGCTGGACCGGGGCCACCTTAGCGATACCAATGGGAAAGACAATAAAGGAATTGAAAATCACACTCAGGGCAACAAAAAAGCCTGCCGTCACTAATTTCCTTGTTCGATTCATCGGTTTCCTTCCTTTCTAAAAAATAAAAAGCGCCTACAAGCTGTAGGCGCTCAAAAACAATCTGCCACTTTCCTACGCTGGTCTCAGCCAGATCAGGTTCAAAGAGTGCTTTCTCAGTCTTTCACAAGACGCCCCTAGTGTTGATTTACAGTATAGCATACCTTATCTATTAAAGGCTAGTCCTTAGCGTAAAATCCTGGCCGAAAGTGACCGGCCCCGGGCCGGTGGCCTGCTTGACGGTCTCTGAAATTGTGGCTAAAATGAGCCCAGGAGGGGATCAGATGGTAAAAAGCGACAAGCAAGCCCTGGTCATGGGGACGGTTTACTGCGTACTCGGCGGTATCTGCTGGGGGATTTCCGGCACCACCGCCGAGTACCTCATGGCCCATAAGGGCCTCTCGGCCGACTGGATTTCTGTCCTGCGCATGCTCCTGGGTGGGGGGATTATCCTCCTCTATGCCTTTAAGGGCCAGGGCCTGGGCATCTTTGCCCTCTGGCGGCACCTGCCCAGCGTCATCCGGGTCCTGGCCTTTGGCCTTATCGGCATGAACCTGGCCCAGTACGCCTATGTCCTGGCCATTGAGGCCTCGAACGCCGGAACGGCCACCATGCTCCAGTATACCGGGCCCATTGGGGTCCTCCTCTACCAGTGCCTGCTTGCCCGGCGCTGGCCGACGGGCCGGGAACTGGCCGCTATTATCCTGGCGGTGACCGGGACCTTCTTCATTGCTACCCACGGGTCCATCGGTTCCCTATCCCTATCGCCGGCAGCTCTCTTTTGGGGTCTCCTGGCTGCCCTGGGCCTGATTATTAACTTCATCACCTCTGAGCCCCTGATCCACCGCTGGGGGAATGCCACCGCCACCGGGAGCGCCCTGGTCCTGGCCGGCATCCTCCTGTCCCTGATGAAAAACCCCTGGCAGGCAGCGGTCAGCTGGGACCTGGGCGTCTTTCTGGGCTGCCTGGTCCTGGTCTTGGTGGGGACCATCGGGGCCTTTATCATCTTTATGCAGGGCCTGGTCATGGTCGGGTCGGTCCGGGCCTCCATGCTGGCCTCAACCGAGCCCCTTTCAGCGGCCATTTGTTCGGCAGTCTTCTTAGGGACGGTCTTTACGGGCATGGATATTTTAGGCTTTGCCTGCATCATGGCCACCATCTTCCTCCTGGGCAAGTAGCCGGGAGGGTTTATTGTCAACCTATAAAATAAAAAAGGTTGACAATAAACCCTCCGCCGGCGTATACTAATGCCACTAAGGAGGGGTGGTAATGACTGCTCAAAAAATAAAAACAAGGGACATGACCTTTATAGCTGCCTTTGCAGCCGTCTTGGCGGTGTTATCCCAACTGGCGATTCCCATGCCGTCAGGGGTCCCCATTACCCTGCAAACCTTTGCCCTGGCCCTGATCGGTTATAGCCTGGGGGCCAAGCGGGGGGCTATCGCGGTCCTGGTTTACTTATTGTTAGGGGCTGTAGGGGTCCCGGTCTTTGCTAACTTTAAGGCCGGAGCTGCCGCCCTCTTGGGGCCGACCGGGGGCTTCTTATGGGCCTTCTGGCTGGCTGCCTTCTTCTGTGGCCTTAAAAGAGAGGCCGGGCCTCTAGCTGCCCTGGCCAGCGGCTTTTTGGGCCTTTTGGTCCTTTACGCCGCCGGGGTCTTCCAATTCATCCTCTTGACTGGCAATGGCCTGGTCGAAGCGGTCCTCATGTGCGTGGCCCCCTTCGTTATTAAAGACGTCCTGAGCATTGTCCTGGGTTACTTCCTGGCCCGGCAAATCCGTCGGCGCCTGCCCCTGTAGGGGCCGACGGCCAAACATGTATAAGCCGGGGGCAGGTGAGAAGGCCTTATCCTTCTCACCTGCCCCTTTTTCTATATCGTCTGGTCTTCGGTCCGGCAGCAGCTTGGTGTCCTCCTAATGAGCGGCCGGTGATGGACAAAGCAAAGTCCCTCCTCAATCACTTGAGGAGGGACTTTTTGCGAGCCCTTGGGGCCCATATCAGGCGCCTTGGCCTTATTTCATTTCAGCCTTGATGACTTCTGCCAACCGTTTAACCCCTTCGACGATTTTTTCTTCGTCCATGCAGGAGTAGTTGCAACGGAAGCAGTTTTCACGGATATTGTCAGCGAAGAAGGCGCCACCCGGCACATAGGCGACCTTCTTTTCAATGGCCTTGACAGCCAGGTCACGGGCATTCATATAGTCCGGCAGTTCAACCCAGAGGAAGAGGCCCCCTTCAGGGTTGGTGAAAGTGACGCCTTCAGGGAAGTATTCCTTCATGGCGTCAACCATGATGTTTTTACGTTTGCCGTAAACTTCGATAATCTTCTGGATATGGGCTTCCAGGTCATTGTCATCCAGCCACTGGGCCAATTCCATCTGGGAAATGGTAGAGGTCTGGAGGTCGGCGCCCTGCTTGATTTTGTTGAACTTGTCTAAGATTTCAGGAGCGGCACAGAACCAGCCTAAGCGGATCCCGGGGGAGAAGACCTTGGAGAAGGTCCCCATGAAGACGACCCGGCCTTCGGTATCCAGGGACTTCAGGGAAGGTTGGATTTCCCCTTCGAACCGTAATTCCCCGTAGGGGTTGTCTTCTAAGATGGCCACATCATACTTGTTGGCTAATTCAATGAGTTTTTCCCGGCGGTCCATGGTCCAGGTTTTACCGGAGGGGTTTTGGAAGTCGGAAATTACGTAGATGAATTTCACCCGGTCGTTATTTTTGAGCCGGTCTTCCAACTGGTCCATCTTCATGCCATTGTCATCCAATTCAACTTCCAGGAAGGAGGGCTCATAGGCCTTGAAGGCGTTTAAGGCGCCCAGGTAGGTGGGGCTTTCAACGATGATTTGGTCACCGGGGTCGATAAAGGCCTTGGCCATAAAGTCTAAGCCCTGCTGGGACCCGGATAAAATCAGAAAGTCTTCCGGCTTAGCATCTTTCACACCAACCTTGTTCATCCGTTGGACGATGTGCTTGCGGAGGGGTTCATAGCCATCGGTCGGGCCGTATTGGAGGGCCTGTTGGCCTCTTTCATCTAAGACCTTATTGACGGCTTCCTTCCATTCTTTGACCGGAAAAAGTTCTGGGGCCGGGAGGCCACCTGCAAAAGAGATGATTTCCGGTTTGGCTGTTAGGGCTAAGAGTTCACGAATCTCCGATGCCTTCATGTTGTCCATGCGCTTTGCAAATTTAAGTGCCATAACGTTAAGACTCCTTTCAATGGTCGGTCGGGAAGTGTCTTTTATAAAAAGAGACAAATGACTTGGCCTCTTTTCTATCTACAGGTACTTGATTTATTTGGTGCCTTCTTCAAAGTAAACGAGTTCGGTCATTTCCTGGTCAACCCGTTTGCGCGGTAAGAAGCTGGCGATGACAGCTAAGACGATAACCGGGATGACCCAAGCCAGGCCTAGGCTATCCAGAGGAATCCGGCCCTTAAAGGCCACCAAGCTGTCAATGAAGCTGGATTCAAAGCCAAAGCCGCCTTGTAAGGTGGACAGGGCGTCAATGATAGAAATTAAGAAAGCACCGATGATCCCGCCGGTGTAGGCATTTTTGTTCGGGATAAACTTATCAAAGGCGGTGAAAATCAAGAGGACGATCAGGACCGGGTACATTAAGTAGAGGACCGGTACAGCGGCGTTGATGATCCAGGTAACGCCCATGATGGATACGAGGAAGGAGAAACCGGTGGTCACCAGGACCAGCATCCGGTAGCTTAATTTACCATTGGAGAGCTTGTTGAAGTACTGGGCACAGGTGGTAACGAGCCCAACAGCCGTGGTCAGGCAGGCCAGGGAAACGGCTAAAGCCAAGAGGCCGGCCCCGATGGGCCCCCAGCTGGTGGCCACGCCGGCGAAGATTTCGTGAACGATCTGGATCAGCATTTGCGGACGGGTAACATCTTCCGGGAAGGTCATGGTGCCGGAAGCGGAAGCACCGGCATAGAGCAGACCGCCGTAAACGATGGCCAGGAGGCCGGCTGCGATGATCCCGCAATAAATGGTTAAGTTCAGCTGGTCCTTTAAGGTGTTATAGCCCCGGCTGACGATAGAGGCCAAGGCCGTCCCACAGAACATGGTAGCAGCCAAGGCGTCCAGGGTTTGGTAACCTTCAGTAAAACTGCCGGCAAAGTTGTAGACGTTTTCGCCGGTTAATTCAACAGGGGCACCAATGGGCTTAATAACGGCTAGAATAACGATGGAGAACAAGGTAATCATCAAAAAGGGTGTTAGGAATTTACCAATATAGTCAATAACTTTAGCACTGTTGATGCAGAAGAAAATAACCAGGCCAAAGAAGACCAGGCTGGTAACAATCGGTGGCAGGTTGGGTGCAAACTGCATAACGCCGACTTCGTGGGTGGTGGCTGCGGTCCGTGGAATAGCGAAGCAGGGGCCGATGGCTAAGATAATGGCCACCCCAAGGACGATGGAGAAACCCCGACCGACATACCGGCCCAGGGTCATGACGTTACCGCCGGATTTCATGGTAGAGTAGACCCCTAAGAAGGGTAAACCTACCCCGGTAAGAATAAAGCCGAATAAGTTGATGGGCCAGGCCGTCCCGGAGTTAAAGCCCAGGTAGGGCGGGAAGATTAAGTTCCCGGCGCCCAAGAACATGGCAAATAATGCAAAACCTACAATAATGACGTCTTTTGTTTTCTTGTTCATACAATTTCCCCTCTTTTCAGTAAAATAAATACAGGCTGAGATTGCCCATTGCCGGCGAGTCGCCTTTAGCCTATAAACAAGAAGCTGGGAGAGGCCGCTTGTACATAGGTGTGTTATATAATAGCAAAAACAATCGCGCCTGTCGAGCCTTTTAGCAAAAAGAGTTAACAATTGTCAAAAACTCGAGGGCGCGATCATTCTATCTGATTATCCTAGGGGTCTGGCAGGTGTCTTAGCAGGGAGAGAAGCCCTGGTCAGCCCACCATTCTTGCTTATGAATTTCATACTGGGTAGAAAACTGTTCCAAGTGGACTTGTTCCCACTTGATGAGCTCATCAAATACCTTTTTAGCCTTGGGGTCATCGACCTGTTTTTTAGCATCTTCATAAAAGGCGATGGAATCACGCTCCATTTGCATGCCGACGCTAAAAACGGAAAGAGCCAGGCTTAAGTTTTGCTTGTCCAGCTTGCCCCAGCTGTAAATTTCTGGGGAGGGGACATTGGCACTTAGGGCTTCGTCAACGGTAATATCGCCGCCGGCCACTTCCTCGCTAAAGCGTTTCAAGAAGTCAATATGGGCCAGTTCTTCTTCAGCCAGTTTATTAAGGGCTTCTACCGCTTCAGGGGTGGTATTTTGGCTGGCCGCCATCCGATAAAACTGGGCGCCTTCTACCTCATTTAAGATGGCCTGGTTGATGATATCCTTAATTTCTTTCATTGAGCGCCCTCCATTTCAGCGTGCTGTTCTTCAACAGTTTTAATCCCAGCGTCCATAGCCTGGCGGTTCATATCAAAGAATTTGGCCTTTCGTTCACCGAAAACGTGCATATAGGCATCCTTAACGGCTTCATCTGAAAGGAGCTTGCTGTAGCCCAGGTAGGCCCCGAGCATAACCATGTTAGCGGCTTTTGCATTACCGATATCATTGCGGGCAATATCCGTAACCGGAATATAGAAGACCTTGACATCCTTCCGGTCTACCTTGGTATCAATTAAAGAAGAATTGACAAAGATAACCCCACCAGGGATAACAGTTGGTGCAAATTTTTCTAAGGACGGTTTATTCATCGCAATTAGAACGGCAGGAGCGGTAACGTTTGGTGAGCCAACCGGCTTATCAGACAGAATAACCGAACAGTTGGCAGCGCCCCCGCGCATTTCCGGGCCATAGGACGGTAGGTAGGAGCATTCATAGTTATCTACCATGCCGCCATAGGTGAGCATTTGACCAATGGCCATAACACCCTGGCCACCAAAACCGGCACATAAGATGCGTTCTTCCATATTATAAGCCCTCCCCGTTTCTTAAGTTGCCAAGCGGATAGTAAGGCATCATTTCTTCTTCCACCCGTTTTAGGGCATCCACAGGGGTTAAGCCCCAGTTGGTCGGGCAGGTAGACAGGACTTCAACAATCCCAAAGCCGTTACCTTCCAGCTGGTTCTTGAAGCAGTTCATAATGGCCCGTTTAGCCTTACGGACATTGGCCGGGTTATTGACAGCGACCCGTTCAACAAACCGTGCCCCGTCAATGGTGGCCAGCATTTCAGCAATCCGGATGGGCTTCCCGCAATGGGCCTGGTCACGGCCCAGGGGGCTGGTCGTGGTGACCTGGCCTACTAGGGTAGTCGGGGCCATTTGTCCACCGGTCATCCCGTAAATCCCGTTGTTAATAAAGATGGTGCTGAAGTGTTCGCCCCGGTGGGCGGCTTGCACGATTTCAGCAGTCCCGATAGAGGCCAAGTCCCCGTCCCCCTGGTAGGTGAAGACAAAGTTATCTGGACGGGTTCTCTTAATGCCGGTGGCCACAGCCGGAGCCCGGCCGTGAGCGGCTTCGTGCATATCGCAGTTGAAGTACTTGTAGGCCAGCACGGCACAGCCGACCGGGGCCACACCGATGGCCTTTCCTAAAACGCCAAGTTCCACTAAGCATTCTGCAACCAGTTTGTGTACCACACCATGGGTGCAGCCCGGGCAGTAGTGGAGGACGGCGTCAGTCAGACCCTTACTTTTTTTATAGACAATGTTGTCTTGCGTCATCGTTGACATTATTTCGTCCCTCCCACAATCTTTTTGACCTCGTCGACAATTTCTTCAATAGACGGAATAGCCCCGCCCTGACGGCCGTAGAAGTGAACCGGCCATCTGCCGTGAGAGGCAATCTTGACGTCATCAAGCATTTGCCCGGTGTTCATTTCCACAACTAAGAGGTTCTTGGTCGTGTCATCAATTTCTTCAAAGGCTTGGAAAGGATAAGGCCAGATGGAAATCGGGCGGATCAGCCCAACTTTAATGCCCTCATTGGCCAGTTGCTGTATAGCGGACTTACAAATCCGGCTGACCGTCCCATAAGCACAGAGGACGATTTCGGCCCCTTCCAGGTCCTGGGTTTCATAGCGGACCTCGTTCTTCGTGACTTCAGCATACTTTTCTTGTAAGTGCTTGTTGTGGGCTTCCAGGCCTTCTACGTCCAGGTAGAGGGAGTTGATGATGTTCGGTTCCCGCTTTTCTTCGGTACCGGTGCTGGCCCAGGGCTTGTCGATGGCCTTTTGGTCCCGGGTTTTAATTTCGACCGGTTCCATCATTTGCCCAAGCATCCCATCACCGATAATCATAACCGGGTTCCGGTACTTATCGGCAATGTCGAAGCTTTCGCCGATGAGGTCAACCATTTCCTGGAGGTTGGCCGGGGCAAAGGAGATTAACCGGTAGTCCCCGTTACCGCCGCCGCGGGTAGCAATGTAGTAGTCTGTCTGGGAGGGTTGAATCCCGCCGAGACCGGGGCCCCCACGCATCATGTTAATGATTAAGCAAGGGAGTTCTGCACCTGCAATGTAGGAAATCCCTTCCTGCATGAGCGCCATACCTGGGCTGGATGAAGAGGTCATAACCCGGGCGCCAGCGCCGGCAGCCCCATAAACCATATTAATAGAAGCCACTTCGGATTCCGCTTGCAGGTAGACCCCACCCACCTTGGGTAATTCCCGGGAGAAATACTCGGGCACTTCACTCTGAGGGGTAATTGGATAGCCGAAGAAGTATTTACAACCGGCGGCAATGGCCGCAGCTGCCAAGGCTTCGTTCCCTTTCATTAGTGTTTTTGCCATAATTTACCTCCTACTGAACTCTTTCAACAGTGATGATTGAGTCTGGGCACATGATTGCGCAGCTGGCACAGGCGATGCATTTGTCCGGTTCGACACAAACGGCCGGGCTATAGCCCTTGTCGTTAATGATGGACGTGTCCAGGGCTAAAATGCCTACGGGACATGATGCTACGCAGACGCCACACCCCTTGCACAGGTTAGAATCGAATGTGACCTTTCCTTTTGGTTTTGCCATTTGATTACCTCCAATTGCCTCTTGGCATATTTATAGCATCCAATCTGCGCGCATGAAAATCTTTAGCGGAAAGACCTCGCCATCTAAATTTTCAGGCAATTCATCGCAGATCTCAGAGCGACAAGCAATGTAACGAATGGGAATATCATACTTATCCCGGATGGCCTCGCAAAGCTCTTGACCGTATAAGACATCCTGGACGGTGGTTTCCTTGAGTAGGTGAGTGGTGTTGACCAGGGCACTGACCGGCATCCGGGCTAAGCGGGCGATATCCTGCATAAAGAGCTCGGTATCTTTCAACGTATTCGTTTCAGGCCGGTGGCGGTTGACAACAAATAATAATTCTGCATTGTGCCCTTCCAGCACATCGCGATAATAACCGAGTACGCGCGCACCGACAGGGTTTCCACCTAAATCCACGACAACTTGGTAGGCTGAATCTTGCAGTGGCATCTGAATATTGGCCGCTAGGGCCGGCAAGTCTACCTGACTGCCCTTTACCGAACTGCCAAAGACTTGAATATCGTGCTCTGCCAGCATATCTTCATACTCGCGGCTACGGAAATACAAATTGACAATGTCCAAGTCTACAATAGCCACCTTCTGGTGATAGCGGCGTAAGTAGAGGGCATAATTCAGAGCAAACTCTGTTTTACCACTGCCATAATGACCGCTGACCAGGTGGATCCGTGCTTGATCTTGTCTTTTTTCCATGGCGGCCCCCCTTTCAAGAGGTTGAATAATGCGACAATTTAGATATCTTTCATTCTTATAATAGCTTAAATAAGATGAAAAATCAACAATTGGTGAAGAGAAAAAACAGGGAATACGTAAAATGAGATAAGAAAATGAGAGCAAACGAGTAAATAATATGCAACGAACAGATATTATAATACAGTTTACGAAAAATTTTAAACAAGTTTTTAAAACTAATGTGCTGGATGGTGCAATATACAAATTGATGAATAAATACCGGATAAAAGTTATTTTTATGCGGATATATCTGGTTTAATGGTAAAAACACGGCCTGGTCTTGCATTGGGAAAGTATTATAGTACACTTATGAGAAATGATGCACAATTATCCACATATAGACTAATATTGTCAATAAAATGATAAGACTTGCCTACAAATAAGAAGAAGAAAGACAATATAAGTAAAACTAATGGATGCAATAATGTCCCTGACTCAGAATTCATATGACTTATTGATCTATCAATTAAGCGGTCACTAGCCTGATTTCCGGAGCTGTTTCCTAAGCCAAGCAGGGGGTAGTGAGGCTTTAAAAGAGATATTATTACTTTATTACTTCTTCAAATAGATAGCCGGCAGCTGGACTTTCTGGGCCCTGAAAGAGCCTTGTCACCCTTGGGTTAATTTCATATAATAGAATTATAATTTTTTTGCTTTCTGTTGAAGCCTGAGAGAGGGGGCCATCCAGTGTCTAAAATCAATACCAGCAAGCCCAAAGAAGTTATTATGAAGCCTATTGGTATTATGGCCATCCTGCTGGTCTTGCAAATTTTATTGATATTTGCAGGCTACTACCTCTTGCGCAGTTACCTGGAAATTGCGACTGCCTTCTGGTATGCCCTGGCCATCAGCCTGGTCATTTATCTGCTGAATAAACACCAAAACCCGGCTTATCAAATTGCCTGGGTCATTATTATGTGTCTGATGCCCATCTTTGGGGGGCTCTTTTTCCTAGTGATCCAGCTGATCCCCGGCACCCGGCGGTTGGCTGAGCGGGTGACCTGGCGGATCCGGGCGACGTCTACCTTTCTTCCCCAAAATAAAGTGGCTATTGAAAGTCTGCGTGTGCACAGTGCCCGCTTTGCCGGCCTGGCCGACTATCTTTTTAAGGTGGGCGTCCACCCCACCTACACGGATACCCGGACCCGCTACTACCCCCTGGGGGATGATGCCTTCCCGGCCATGCTCGAGGACCTGGAAAAGGCGGAAGAGTACATCTTCATGGAATTTTTCATCGTTGCGGAAGGAAAATTATGGGATACCCTCTTTGAGGTCTTAAAACGCAAGGCGGCAGAAGGGGTCACTGTCCGCTTCATGTATGACGGGACCAATATGTTTTCCCTGCCCAAGGGCTTCCAGCGGAAGATCATCGATGCCGGTATTAACTGCCGGATTTTTTCGCCCCTCCAGCCAGTTTTTTCCACCTACCAAAACAACCGGGACCACCGGAAAATCCTGGTTGTCGACGGTAAGGTGGGTTATACCGGGGGCATTAACCTGGCCGATGAATACATCAATGAAAAAGAACGCTTTGGCCACTGGAAGGATACAGTCATCCGCCTGGAAGGGGATGCGGTCCAGTCCCTCCAGGCCATCTTCCTCCAGCTCTGGCATGTGGAAGAGGAGGACCGGACCGACTACGCCCACTGGCTGGACCGGAAGCCCCATGCCCTGCCAGTCGATGCCCCCAACTGGGTCATCCCCTATGCGGACGCTCCGGAGGACGGGGCCATCCTGGCCCAGCATGTCTATATGCACATCCTGAATATGGCCACCCGCTATGTGCATATTATGACCCCTTATTTGATTTTGGACTATGAGATGGTCCAGGCCCTGATCTTTGCCGCCCGGCGGGGGGTGGACGTGGCCATCCTCATGCCCCATGTACCGGACAAGAAAATTCCCTTTTACATTGCCCGCAGCTTTTACCCGGAGCTGATCCGGCATGGGGTCCGGATTTTAGAATACGAACCGGGCTTTGTCCATGCTAAGACCTTTGTCTCTGACGACTGCCTGGCAGTGGTGGGGACCATCAACCTCGATTACCGGTCCCTCTACCTCCACTTTGAAAACGGGGTCCTGGTCTATAATGATGACTTTGCTAGCCAGGTCGAGGCCGACTTCCAGGCCTCTGCCCAGGTCAGCCACCAGATGACCATAGAGGACTACAATATGACCCCCTGGCACCACCGGGCCATCGGCCGGGTCATGCGGATTTTCGGCCCTCTCATGTAACGGCCCTCTCATGTAAGGGGATACCTGCATTGCCCAAGCTGACGATAGGTATAGACCGCCTCAGGGTGGTCTTTTTTTCTTTGCCTTGACTTTTACCGCCGCCGGCGTTATAACGGGGTGGAAGAAAGAAGGGATAGCCAAAAATGAAAAAAGGAATCTTTTATATGCTGCTGGCAGCGGTCCTCTTCAGCTCGATGGAAATTGCCCTCAAGATGACGGGCACCAGCTACCAGCCCCTACAATTAAATGCCCTGCGTTTTTTGATCGGGGGAATCATCCTCCTTCCCCTGGCCCACCGGCAGAACCGGGACTTGCCCCGCCGCCTGCCCCTCTGGGAGTACGCTTTTTACGGCCTAACAGGCTTTATCTGCCTTGTCCTCTCCATGACCGTTTACCTCCTGTCCATCCGCTATACGGATGCCTCGACAGTGGCGGTCATCTTCAGCTGTAATGCCTTTTTTGCGGTGCTTTTTTCCGCTGCCTTCCTCCGCCAGCCGGTTAGCCGGCCGACGGCCCTGGGCCTGGTCATTGCCTTTACCGGTCTTTTTATCCTCATGGACCCCTTCCATATGGGCGGGGACGCCACCGGCATCCTCCTGGCCATCGGGTCGGCCGTCCTCTTTGCCCTTTATGCAGTCCTGGTCAAGGTAGGCCAGGGCAGGAGTGCCTACCATGGCCTCATCCCGACGGCCTACACCTTCCTCCTAGGGACGGCTGAACTTCTGGTCCTCATGGGCCTGACCCATACGACGCCTGTAGCTGCCTTTTTAACCCGGATCGGCCTGGATGCCTTCGCCAAGGTTCCCTTTTTCGCCGGCATCAGCCTGACCGGCCTGCCCCTCCTGCTCTATATTTCTATCTTTGTCACCGGCCTGGGCTTTGCCGCCTATGGCCTGGCCATTGAGTATGGGTCGGTGACGGTGGCCTCAATCACCTTCCTTATAAAGCCGGTTTTGGCGCCCATCCTTTGTTATCTTATTCTGGGCGAGGGGCAAACCCTCTCAGCCGTCCTGGGTATCTTCATTGTCGCTGTGGGGTCCCTGGCCATTACCCTGGAAAGCTTCAAGGCTGGCCGGTCAGCCAGCCGGAGCCGGGCCGGTTTGCCTGAAAGAGGGGCTGTAGGAAATAAGCCGATCGCCTTTTAAAAAACCTGCCCAGCGGGTAAGTCCTTGGTAGATATGGAGCACGCCAACCAGGGAGGGATCCTTATGCAACAGTTTATCGTAGATGCCTTTACCGACCAGGTCTTTAAGGGGAATCCGGCGGCGGTTTGCCTACCGGACCGGCCCTTGACCGATGAAACCATGCTAAAGATCGCTGCTGAAAACAAGTTGTCTGAAACGGCCTTTTTAACAGAGGAAGCCGGCGGCTATCGCCTGCGCTGGTTCACCCCAGAAGCGGAAATAGACCTCTGTGGCCATGCTACCCTGGCCACCGCCTTTGTGGTCTTGACCATCCTGACCCCAGATAAGGATGAGGTGGCCTTCCAAACCCAGAGCGGGACCCTGACCGTCCGACGAGAAGAGGGTTTCTTCTGGATGGACTTCCCGGCCTATGACCTGACAGAGGTCCCGGTCACCGACCGGATGGCCGAGGCCCTGGGGGTCCGTCCGATTAAGGCCTACCTGGGTCGGGACCTCCTTTGTCGGCTGGACCGGGAGGAGGATGTCCGCACCCTGGCCCCGGACCAGGACAAACTGGCTGACCTGGACGGGCTCCTGGTCCACGTGACTGCCCAGGGAGAGGATTATGACGCCATCTCCCGGTCCTTCGCGCCCAAGCTTGGCATAGCGGAAGACCCGGTCTGCGGGTCAGGCCATTGCCATATTTTTCCCTACTGGGCCGGGGTCCTGGATAAGCCGGCCCTCAAGGGCTACCAGGCTTCAGCCCGCGGTGGCGATATTGACGGCCGTCTGGTTGGAGACCGGGTCCAACTCGGTGGGCAGGCAGCCCTCTTTTCCCGGGGGGAAATCTTTCTCCCGGAAGATTAAAGTGACAATATAAAGCAACAAAAAAATCCGCCCTTGGGCTCAACTTGCCCAAGGGCGGATTTTTAATGGCCAAAACCGCCAGCTGCTGCATAAATGGCGCAGTCAGCGGATAGGTTACCGATAAAGTAACATAAGTCGCCGGGCTGGGCCGGCCGGTGGTCAAGGTTTTCCGGGCTGGCCCAGAGGGTGAGGCCGCCAAAGAAAGTGTTCAGTTGGATGGCGCAGGCAAAGGGGGCCCCGTCCAGGTGCAGGTCCTCTACATACCGGACCTGGCCGCAGCCAACCACATAATTTTCCCGCCGGCCCACCCGGTCGGCTGCCCAGCGGGCCTCGTGGTCAATGATATAGTCCCCATCCTCGGTGGTGGTCCGGTTTATGGCAAAGGCCGGGGCCACGATGAGCCCGGGCATGACCGGAAGACCCTCAGCCTGGACCAGGGCCTTGAGGTATTCCTTCTCTGTCCGGAAGAGGTCCAGGGACTTGGCCAGGAGGCAGACCTGGGCGGAAAAGGGTTCTATCTGGGCCTCTGGGGTCAGGACATGCCGGGTAGGCACATCCACCGGCAGGACCACCTGGACATGGGGGGTAAAGAGGCCCATAATCATGGTGGCTACATGGGCCTCGGGCAGGTCTTGGACAGCGGCATACTGGGGAAGGAGCTCCCAAACTGAGGGCCCGTTCATATGGGCGTGGTAGCTGGGCAGGGTCCCGCTGCCTTCCGGTCGGTAGATGATGATATCAATAAGCTCATGGGTCACCGGCAGGCTGACCAGGTCATACCGGCCCTGCCAGGCGGCCAGGCTGTGGTAGCGGTTGTCCGGGTGCTGCCAGAGGGCCTCAAAGGCTGCCGGGTCGTGGTGGAGGTAGAAGGTATCGTCCCGCTTGCCCGGGAGAGAGGCGTTAAAGAGCTGGGGGTAAAATGCCATAGCGGTCTCCTTTCTGCCGGCCTTACTAGACGAGCGCCGCGCCAATAGGTATACTTAAGGTAATCTTACACCACCGGGCCGGACCGGGCCATCCCTGTCCCATCCCGGGCGGTGGCTTTATTATACGGATACGGAAGCGAATATACAAGGGCCGGGTCAGGGATCCTACCACCCGGCGACGACAAGCCGGCCCGGGCGGCGGTGCGGCCGGAGGAGGTTATCATGAAAAAAACCGGAGTGGCATGCCTGCTGGCTATCTTGCTCCTGACCAGTGCATGCCAGAACAGTCTCTACCGGGACGACCAGGTCTACATGGTCAACCGGGGGGAGACCAATAAAGATGAATTGGTGAGCGTCATTACCGCTGACGGGCCCCAGCCCTTTAAGGACGATGCCCTCCCGGGGATGACGCCGGCTCCCAATGAAAGCCCTATTTATATAGATGAAGAGGCCCAGGTCATGTGGCTTTTTCGGGCCGATTCCAACCCCATGGGGCTCGAATCCACCGGGATCCTGGCTCCGCCCACCGCCTGGGGCACCCTCTTCATCGAGGACCTGCAAACCGGGACCCGGTCGGTTTTAGACAGCTATGTGCCGGCCCCGGACCAGGTCCGGGTCAACCGGACCACCGGCCGCCTTTACTGGCTGGCCGGCGGCCAGCTCTACACCGGAGACCTCCGCCGTAAGAGCCTGGACGGCCCGGCAGATATGGCCAGCCCCACCCGGCTGGCCGACCTTTTTATTTCTCCTACAGAATCCAGCAAGCTCTACATGACTCCTCAGGGCCGGGGGACCTTTGCCTATTATCCGGATACCGGCCGGAGCGTCCCCCTCTATGAAATGCAGGAGCGGATCTATGATATGGCCCCCCTGAGCAAGACCTACTTTTACGCCAACCAATGGCGGCAGGAGGAAAAAGACCTGGAAAAGGGCCTCTGGACTGTCATCGCCGATAACCGGCGGGAAACGGTCCGGGCCCTGGGCCGGGGCAGCTACCTGGATGCCTATGGGACCGGGGTCCTCCTCCTGGGCGACCAGCGCTTTGGCCTGACCCTGGTGACCGACTTTAACGCCCCGGAAAAGGCCCTCACAATCACTGACCAATATGTCTACCAGGCCGGCTTCTTTGCCGATGGCGGCATCTACTGGATCGGCGACAACGGCGTCCAGCAGGCCGCCAAGCCGGATAAGGATGCCTACCTTTGCCATATCCTGGCCCCGGACGGCCACGAGCAGAAGCGGCTGACCCTATCCGGTGCCGGTCTCCTGGTGGACCCGACCGGAAAAAGGGCCCAGTGTGCCGGGCCGGCTGCCGAACAGCTGGACCTGACCACCGGCAGTCTGCTTTCCGAAAAAACCTGGCAGAGCCCCTGGCTCTACGCCCCCCTGGGCCTGGAAAAGGCCCTGACCGACACCGTCCGCTATTTTGGTGACAGCCTCCTGGGCGACCCGGCGGGCCTGGCCAGTCTCCAGGACCTGGCCGGCACTGACCTGGTCAAGCAGACCATGGCCGACCAGTGCGATACCGACAAGCCCCTGGCCGCCAACCGCCATGTGGAAGGCAGCTGGATAGAGGGGGTCATCAACCCGGTTTCCGGCCTGGCTGAAGGCAACCTCCAGCTGGTGGCCACCGATGACGCCGGCCGGAGTGAATGGCGAAAGGTTGCCATCCGCTACCAGCTCTTTGCCGGCCAGTGGCGGATTATCCGTTTCTCTGTCACAGACTAGGAGGGGACCATGGATAAGTTTTTCAATTGGCTGGATGACCATGGCGGTCGACGGACCTGGGCCATGGTCATCCTGGCCCTGCTTTTAGCCGGGGTCTGGTTTTGGCAGCAGGGCCCTACGGGCGAGGACCGCCTGCCTGTCGTTGCCGATACGGCCAAGCTCATCAAAACCGACGCCCCGGATGAATTCGCAGCCCTGGATGAGGACAAGGACAAGCCCACCGAGGCCACTGTCCACGTCAGCGGGGCTGTGGCCAAGCCCGGCGTCTACACCCTTTCGGCCGATGCTCGGGTCAATGACGCCATCCAAGTGGCCGGCGGCCCCCTGCCCGAGGCCGACCTGGATGCCCTCAACCTGGCCCAACCACTCATCGACGGGACTAAAATCGCCGTCCCCCGCCAAGGCGAGGCCCCGCCGGCTCCGGCGCCCGGTACGGTCGGCACCGGGTCAACCGGGGCCGGGGCGGTGAGCATTAACGCCGCCTCAGTGGAAGAGCTGCAAAAGCTGCCCGGTATCGGTCCGGCCAAGGCCCAGGCCATTGTGGCCTACCGGGAGGCCCATGGCGGCTTCCGGGCCCTGGAAGAATTAAAAGAAGTCTCCGGCATTGGCGACAAAACCTACGAACGCCTGGCGGCCGATATCCAACTCTAACACACTTGACGACCAATCATCGGGGGTGATGGCATGTGGCATCTGAAAAGAACCGGCGCCTGGCTGGCCCTGGCCTTTATCATTGGTCGGCTCCTGCTGGCCGGTGTCTACTGGCCCCTCCTGGCCGTCCCCCTTTTACTCTGGGCCTGTCGGCCGGCCAAGTGGGCCTTGCCCTTGGCCATCATCGTCGCCCTGGCCGGCGGCCTCTGGGGCCAGGGGGCGGTGGCCCTGCCCCCGGAGCCCCTGGATACTGGCCAGGAAGTCCTCCTGACTGCCCGGGTGGTCAAAAGCAGCCCGACCCGCCAGCTGGTCCAAGTGGACCGGGTCGATGACCGGCCCCTGGATAAGTCCTTCCGGGTCTCCCTCCGCCGGGCCTACGGGGATGAGTCCCCCCTCCACCGGGGCCAGCGGATCCGGGTGGCCGCCTGCCTGGAATCGCCGGCTAAGAGGCGGGCCCCGGGTGGCTTTGATGAGGCCCAATACCTCCATGGTCAGGGGGCCTTTGCTGTGGCCCGGGCCCAGGAAGCGGTCCGGGCCCTGCCCCCGGCGGATAGCCTGCCCGACCGGGTGGCCCGGTATATGCAGACCAGCCTGGATGGTCGGCTCTCCCCGGAAGGGGCTGCCCTGAGCCGGGCCATCCTCCTGGGGGAAACCGCCGGCCTCCACCCGGACTTTTACCACCGGGCCCAGCTCTTGGGCATGGTCCATGTCTTTGCAGTGAGCGGCCTCCATGTGGGGATGATCCTGGGCCTCATCATGGCCATCCTGCACCTTTTCCGGCTGACCTCGCCCTGGGCCAGGCTCCTCTTGGCCGCCCCCCTTTTAATCGGCTATGCCCTCATGGTCGGGGCCCCGCCTTCGGCCATCCGGGCAGTGGTCATGGCCATGCTGGCCCTCCTGGCCCTGGGCAGCTACCGCTATGGGGACCCGCCCAGCATCCTGGCCTATGCCGGTCTGGCCCTGGTCCTCATGGACCCCTTTTGCCTCTGGCAAATCGGCTTCCAGCTGTCCTTTACCGTAACCGCCGGTCTGGTCTTCCTCATCCGGCCCCTCCAGCGCCTGCTGGCCCCCCTGCCGCCGGCCCTGACCGGCACTCTGGCTGTAGCCTTAGCCGCCGAACTGGCCGGGGCGCCCCTCCTGGCCTATTATTTCAACCTCTGGACCCCCCTATCCGTCCTGGCCAATGTCCTCTTTGTGCCGATTGTTGGGGTCCTCGTGCCCCTGGTCCTCTTGGGTCTTTTGACCGGTCCCTTCCTGCCGCCCTTATCCTTATTCCTATTTTGGCTGGCAGACCGGCTGGCAGCCCTCCTCATCTGGCTGGTCCAGGTCCCCGGGGCCTGGTTGGCCGACCGGCATGTGAACATCGGCGCCCCCTCCTTCAAAATGGTCCTGCTGGCCTATGCCTTGCTCATCCTGGGCCTGGTCATCAGCTGCCGGTTCAAGGCCATCGACTCGCGGCACCGAATCCTGGCCCTGGCCCTGCCGGCAGTCATGGTGGCCCTCCTCTGGACCCCGGTCCGGGATGACCTCAGCTGCCTGGTCCTGGATGTGGGCCAGGGGTCCTGTGCCTTCTGGCAGAGCCCCGCCGGCGCCCGCCTCCTTTTAGATACCGGACCCGGCACCGATGGGGCAGCCGCCGCCATGCGGGTCCTGGGCGTCAACCGCCTGGACGGGGTCATCCTGAGCCATGGCGACAGCGACCATATCAATGGCCTGGCCCGGCTCCTGGATGACGTCCGGGTGGACCGGCTCTTTATCCCCGCCCCGTTAATGGAGGAAGAGGCCCTACAAGCCCTGGCCCCCCGCCTGGCTGATACGGCCCTGGTCCCGGTGGCCGACCGGGAAAGGTTTAGCCTCAAGGACCTGGCCCTCCGCCTGACCCTCTTAAATAGTGGCGAAGACGGAGCCAATGCCAACCAGCTCGCTGCCTACCTGACAGATGGCCGGCTCTCCCTGGCCGCTCCCGGCGACAGCCCGGCTGATAGCCTGGCCCATTGGGACCGGCCTGCTGCCGACATTTTCCTGGTCCCCCACCATGGCAGCCGCTATAGCCTGGACCCGGCCGACCTCCGGGCCCACCGGCCCCAGCTGGCCTGCTGCAGCGCCGGCCCCCACAACCGCTACGGCCACCCCCACCCCCAGGTCCGGGCTGCCTACCGCCGGGCCGAGATCCCCTTTTACCTGACCGCCGAGGCCGGCAGTCTTTATGTTTTCCGGCAGGCGGAAGGGCTGGAAGTCCGCACCCCCTATGCCTAAAAAGACCGGCCCCGGTCTTGCCTATGGATATTCCTATCAAAAAGCGGTATAATGATAAAAAATCCAACCCTGTGTCAAGGAGTGATCTAATGAAGAAGAAGCTTGTAGCCCTGTGGCTCCTGCTATCCCTTGTGGCCGGCCTTCTGCCGCCGGCAGCCCATGCCGATGTCCTCAAAGAAGGCCTGCCTGAAGTGGCCGGTGCCTCTTACGTGGTCATGGACGGCGATAGCCATGAAGTCCTGTTTGGTAAAAAATACGACCAAACCTTCGATCCCCAAAGCCTGGTGCAAATGATGACCGCTGTCCTGATTATCGAAAAGGGCAACTTAAAAGATACCGTCACCGCCCCGGAAATGCCGGCCGCCATCAATTCCGGCAATACCGTCTTCCTGCGGAAAAATGAAGAATTCAAGCTCTCCCGGCTCCTGGAAGCCATCCTGGTCTATAACGCCAATGACGCCGCCTACGCCGCAGCTGTCCACATTGGCGGGTCCGAGGAAAAATTCCTGGCCATGATGAATGCCCGGGCCAAGGAACTGGGCATGAACAGCACCGAATTCAAGAGCGTTTACGGTGGTGCCAAGGGACAAAAGAGTACTGCCCATGACATGGCCCTCCTGGCCGCCAAGGCCTCCAGCCTGAAAAAATACGTCGAATATACCCTCAAGCCCACCATGAACTGGAATGGCGAAATGTTCGCCCATGACAATATCCCCAATGCCAATGGCTTCCAACAAATTATGGAAGACGGCATTGGCCTCAAACTCTCCAATGAAAAGGGCAGCAAGGAAGACAAGCTCCACCTGGCTGCCAGCTATACCCATGGCGGCCGAACCGTCATTGCTGTCGTAGCCGGTGCCGAAAGCGAAGCGGGCCTTTATGTCGATATCGAAAACCTGCTTACCTTCGGCATGGAAAACACCAAGAGCATGAAGCTCATCAGCAAGGACACCCCCCTGGCCACCCTGACCCTGGCCGGTGACCAGAAACTCCGGGTCGCCGCCCAAAAGGACGTCAGCGTTACCACCGTCTCCAGCAACAGCCTCCGACCGGATGTCGCCACCGTCCTCAATAAAATCGACCTCCCCATCAAAAAAGGGGATGTCGTCGGGGAAGCCAAGGTCGGTGAGGGGAGCAAGGCCACCGGCGTCCCCCTGGTCGCCCTGGATGACGTGAAAAAACCCTTCGACTGGTGGAAGTGCCTGGCCATTGTCCTATTATTAGCCCTTTTGGCCCTGGTCATTATCCGCCTCTACGCCCTGAGCCGCCGGCGGCCCAAGAGCCCCCATCAAGGGAAAAAACGTCGTCCGCCGACCCGGGCCCTGAAAAGTGCCCAGGCCCCCAAAGCCAGCCTTCCCCACAACCCCTCCCAGGGGTCTGACCGGGGCCGGCGCGGCCTGGAAGACCGGGTGCGGAAGGAGCAAAACCGCCGCACCACCTACACCATCCACCGGGAATACCCGGGTGATGACCGATGAAGGCCCTCGCCGTTTTCTACGGTGACGACGCTTACGCCTTAGACACAGGCATTGACAACTATATCCAAGGGGCGCTCCCGGCAGAGGTGCGCCCCTTTAATTTTGAAACCCTGGGTCCGGATACCGGGGCCGCCGCCGTCATCCTAGCCGCCGCCACCCTGCCCTTTGCCGCCGACCGGCGGCTGACCCTGGTCAAAAACCCCGCCTTTGCCCTGGAAAAGCGCCCCGGCGGCCACCTGACCGAGGACCAAAAGGCCCTCTTGGCCTACCTGGATAACCCCAACCCGGTCCATGGCCTCATCTTCCGCCTGGAAACCGACGCCACCCCCGGCAAGTTCCTCAAAGCCCTGGCCGAAAAAGCCGATTGGCACGACTGCACCAAACCCAAGCCCGATAGCCTCCACCGGGCCGCCCGGGACCGCCTCAAAGCCGCCGGCAAAAGCCTGGACTACGAGGCCGATGCCCTCCTTTTCCAGGCCGCCCGGGGCTGGACCGCCGCCACCCTCCAGGCCGAGCTGGACAAGGTTCTTCTCTATTACGTCGACAAGGACAAGCTTACCGCCGAAGACCTGGCCCGGGTCTTTTCCAAAAGCGTCCAGACCACCATCTTTACCCTCCTGGACGCCGCCATGACCAACCAAACCGCCAAGGCCCTGGCCGCCTATGACGACCTCCTGGGCACCGGTGAAATGAAGTCCGCCCCCCAGGTCCTGGCCCGACTCATCGACTCCACCCGGACCCTCCTGGCCGTCCAGGGCCTGCAGAGCGAGCACCGCACCCAGGCCGACATGGCCAAACGCCTGGGCAAGCACCCCTTCGTCATCAAAAAATCCCTGGCCCAGGCCCGGGGCATCCCCACCGGCCGCCTGGTCGACCGGCTCAGCTACCTCCTGGACCAGGACATCCGGGTCAAGACCCTGACCGGCCTCGATGAAGAAGCCCTCATCCGGGAAACCCTCATTGCCATCACCAGCCGGCGCTAGGCCCATCCGCCGGCCCTCCGGCCTAAAAAACCTCCTGGGCCGGTATCCCGGCAAAATTTTTCTTGTAGTCATAGCTTTCAAATGATATAATGAGGATTGTTACAATAAATGGTTCATAGCATGGGGCAAGCCCATGCTATTTGTAACCCAAGTCAAGGGAGGTGTTTTGTATGGCAAATCTTAAATCCGCTAAAAAACGTGCTAAAGTGGCTGACGTTCGCCGGGTGCGCAACAACAGCAAACTGACTGCTATGCGTACCGCGATCAAGAATTTTGACAAAGCCGTTGAAGCTCAAGATAAAGAGGCCGCTAAGGAAGCCATGGCCGTCGCTATCAAACGCATTGACCAAATCGGCTCCAAAGGGCTTTTACACAAAAACAACGTGGCCAACAAAAAATCCAGAATCGCAAAAGCTTTTAACAACATGGCGTAATCACGCTTGCTGTGCCACCTGTCGGTGGCTTTTTTTATAGCAGGCCCGGCCTGCCGTCCCATGCCCACAAAGTAGCTGTAGCAGAGGAGGAAAGAGATGTCAGACGATAAATACCGGCCCCCTACCCATCCCCCGTCTGATGGGTCCGCAGCCCAGACGGATGACCCGCGAGACGTCTCCCGGGCACTGGAGGCCCCAGCTGAAGACGAGGCCTATTTTAACGATACCCCCCTGGACGAAAGTCTCTTAGATGAAGGGGAAGCCTATGTTCCGGCGGATGACCTGGATGATCCGGTCGACCCCTACCCGGAAGAGACCCCTGCCGATGCCCCGGACCCCCCGGAAGTCTCCCCGGTCCCGGCCAGCCGCCGGGACATCATCGCCGACGGTAGCCGACCCCTAACGGAAAAACTCTCCGCCCTGGCCGATGAACTCATCGAGGCCCCCAGCCCCCTCCTGCGCAAAGACAGCGTCATCATCGACAGGGCCAGCACCCTGGCCCTGGTTGAAGAACTCCTGGCCTACTGTGAGTCTGAAGGGCCCGCTGCCGACGACAACCTCATGGACGCCCTTACCGCCGATGGGCACAACGATGAGACCTACAAACCCCTGCGCCGGGTCAAAGCCCGGGCCCAAGTCGTTATCGCCGAAGCCACCGTTCAAGCGGACCATATTGTTAACGATGCCCGCGTCCTGTCCAAGGAGCTCCTCCAGGATACCGAAGAGCAAATCAAGGCCCGCTACGATGAAGTCGACGCCGACATCAAAAGCAAGCTGGACGGGGCCCAAATCCTGTCCCAACAGCGGCTCACCGAAGCCCGCACCGCCTTAACCAGCTCCCGGCAACAGGCCGTCAATATCTTAAACCGTTACATGGATAAGGCCGAAGATGACTACCAGGGTTACTGGGTCCGGGCGGAGCAAACCCTCCAGGCCGCCCTGGAACAGTCCGACCTCGTCCTGGCCAAGGTCACCGATATCTTTGAAAGGGAAATGGATGTCATCGGGAAAGACCTGCAAACCATTGACGATATCTTAGAAGAACTTCAAATGAACCGGCCCAGATAAGCGGCCCGCCCATCGCCCAGCGATGGGCTTTTTTCATGCCCTTTTTAAACAGGTCCCTTTTCACCGGCCCGGCGGTCTGCTATAATATAAAAATGAACGACGTTCATTTTTATAGCCTTGCCAGCCTTAATGGAGGAATGCCATGAACCGCCCCATTACATCTAAAGAAGCCCTGCTGACCACCGCCCGGGCCCTCACCGCCCGGGAAGGTCTTTTAAAACTGACCGTCAGAAAACTGGCCAGCGCCGCCGGCGTTTCCGTCGGCACCGTCTACAACTACTTTCCCTCTAAAGGAGCCCTTATTGAAGCCGTCATCCGGTCCGTTTGGCTCCAAGCCTTCCATGGCCAAAACCAGCACCAGCCCCAAGCCTTCCTGCCGGCCCTGGCCTGGGTTTACAGCCGGATGCAGGCCGCCCAGGCCCAGTACCCCGACCTCATGGCCGCCCATGACCACCGGACCATCATGGCCACCAGTCCCGGCCTCCAGGCCATGCACGCCCACATCCAAGCCGCCCTGGTCCGGACCCTGGAAGCCGACCCCCACTGGCCCGCCACCGCCGCCAAGACAGGCCTATCCCCGGACCAAGTCGTCCACTTTGCCCTGACCCACCTCAAATACGCCGCCAGTGACCACCGGTCCAACTGTGATGACCTCCTGGCCATCCTGGTCGCCCTTTTAGAAAAGGAGGATCCCCATGCGTCCAGCCTTTACTAACCAACAACTCCTCTTTATCGCCGGCCTGGTCTGGCTTCTTGCCGGCCTGAATGTCCTCCGGATTGGCCTCATCAGTTTCTCCGGTTATCTCAACTGCCTAGACGGCCTCCTGACCCTGGCCATCTTTTACGCCTTCATCCACTTTGTCTTCGGCCCCCTGGTCCGTAAAAATACCGCCCGCATCACCGCCTACCCGACCCTCCAGCCCTTTTACCGCTTCCTAGACCGCAAGGGCTTTATCGTCATGACCCTCATGATCAGCCTGGGCATCAGCCTCCGCCAGCTCCGGCTCCTGCCGGATATCTGTATCGCCGTCTTCTACAGCGGCCTGGGGGCCGCCCTGACCCTGGCCGGCCTGCTCTTCTTCCGCCAGTACCGGCTGACCGCCCGGCGGGTCAAGCCCTTCTAGTTGAGAGGGGTCAGCCATTTTCGCCGGCGCCTGCCTAGTGCAGGCTTTTTTTGCAAAAAAGAAAAAAAGGCCAAAAAACAGTTGACAGCTCTTTGGGACCATGC
>NZ_JBKICG010000007.1:0-96558 GCF_046569735.1 Peptococcus simiae
TGCAGGTTAGGAAGAAAGGGGCTGTGTCGAATGATTTTACTCATTCTGACACAGCCCCTTTTTGCTTAATCCAAGCTTCCATTTTTTAACCGGCTAAAGTAAGATTTGGTTTCTTTAATGACCACACCGGACAGGAGCAGGACCCCAATCAAGTTGGGGATAGCCATAAGGCCGTTTAAGGTATCGGCAATATCCCATACCAGGTGGAGGCCGCCGATGGACCCTAAGAAGACGGCACAAACAAAGATGAGCCGGTAGACCAGGGAGGCCTGGGCTGTAAACCGAGTCTTCCGGAAGAGGTATTCCACAGCCTTATCCCCATAGTAAGACCAGCCGAAAATCGTTGAAACAGCAAAGAGGGTCAGGCCCAGGGTCAGGCCAATGGCCCCAAAGTTGCCGGGCAGGCCATGTTTGAAGGCTGTCAGAGTCAAGGCAGCCCCTTCCAGGTTTGGATCCTGCCAAACGAAGCGGCCAGCGCTATCTATCGTCGTCAAAATAACCAGGGCAGTCATAGAACAAACCACGATGGTGTCAATAAATACTTCAAAAATCCCCCACAGGCCCTGTTCAACCGGTTCCTTGGTAGATGAGGCCGCATGGGCAATCGGAGCAGACCCCAGGCCGGCTTCGTTGGAGAAGACCCCCCGGGCGACCCCATAGCGGATGGCCAAAAGGAGGGTATAGCCTACCCCACCCCCTAAGACAGATTGGGGGGCAAAGGCACAGGTGAAGATCAGCTTAATGGCTTCCGGAATATAGGCAGCATGCAGGACCAGGACAATAAGTGAAAAGGTGATATAAAATAAGGCCATACCCGGTACAATAATTTCCGTTACCCGGGCGATGGAATTGATCCCCCCAATGATAACGATAGCAACGATAACGGCTAAAACAACCCCGGTGATGGTCGGGCTGACCCCAAAGGAGGATTCCACTGCCCCGGCAATGGAATTGGCCTGGGTCATGTTCCCGATCCCAAAAGAGGCAAAGGCTGCAAAGAAGGCAAAGGCCGCCCCCAGCCAAGGAATTTTTAAACCATTGGCGATGTAGTACATGGGCCCGCCGACATACTCGCCCCGCTTGTTCTTTTCACGGAACTTCACAGCCAGGACAATCTCCGAGTACTTGGTCATCATCCCCAAAAGGGCGGACACCCACATCCAAAAGACGGCCCCCGGCCCCCCAAGGGTAATGGCCGTTGCCACGCCGACAATATTCCCTGTGCCGACGGTAGAAGCCAAGGCTGTAGACACGGCCTGAAAGGGGCTAATATTGTGGGCCTCCCGCTCCCGCCCTTTTTTGGAGCCAAAGAGGGAGCCCAGGGTTTTTTTCAGGGCAAAAGCAAAGTGGCGAAACTGGATAAAGCCACCCCGGATTGATAAGTAAAGCCCTGTCCCCAATAAAAGTGTCAACATGATTGGCCCCCATACAAAGGCACCAACTTTACTATTAATTAAGACTAATAATTCCATCTTCCCATCCCCCTAACGCATTATCATTTTCCCCCGACGAGGTATATAAAGAATGTTCGAACAATTCTTTGTTAGGCGTATTCTGACAGATGGAGTCGTCCTTGTCAAGTGGTCTTTTGTCTTTTCATCGTGCTCACCTTCACCTTCACCAGGTCGATTTTTCGGTTTTTTTATTCATTTGATTATTTTAGTTTGATTTTTATACTCTTTTTACAAGTCTATAGGCTTTTAAGGTATAAAACTAGGCGTCTGGATTGACTTTAGCTCATTCATTGGTATTTTTAATTGTATCCATATATACTACTCATTTGTCTTTCATAAAAAGATCTAGTCATAAAAAAACGCCCTCCATCCGGTAGGGCGTTGTAAGTATGTCAGGTTAATTAAAACACTACAGCTTTTAATCTGGCAAAACGATAGGCTAGCGTATTTAAAATGTGCATTGAGTAAAACAACCGCAAACCTCCTTCAAGCTGTCATCGGTACTATTTTTTCAACAAATATATTATAGCACTAAATCATTTAACATTAAAGGCATTTTGATGTATAATTCTATCATTATAATTTTTTATACTTTTAAGCCGATCCTTCTTCTTGTCATAGCCAGTTGACACAGGGTCAAAAACTGTCTACCATATGAAGGACACTTATTTTGAGGAGTGACCTATGACTTTAGCTATTCCAGACCTAGTTGACCGGCTCCTGACCTGGTATGACCAGCATGGCCGCCAGCTCCCCTGGCGGGAAAATCCGGACCCTTATGGCATTTGGGTCTCGGAGATCATGCTCCAGCAAACCCAGGTGGCGACGGTCATTCCATATTATGAGCGCTTTATGCAGGCCCTGCCAAGGGTCGAGAACCTGGCCGCTGTGGACCAGGACCGATTGAATAAACTCTGGCAGGGGCTGGGCTACTATAGCCGGGCCCGCCACCTCAAGGCTGCCGCTGAACAAATGGTCCGGGAGACGGCCGGTGAACTTCCGGACCGGGCAGCGGACCTGGTCAAGCTACCGGGGATTGGCCCCTATACCGCCGGGGCTGTGGCCTCTATCGCCTTCGGGGAACGAACCCCGGCTGTGGATGGGAATGTCATGCGGATCTTGAGCCGGCTCACCGCCGACGAGACCCCGGTTAATACCAGTAAGAGCCGGGCCCACTACACCCCCCTGGCCGACCGGCTAGTGCCGGCCCACCGGCCCGGGGACTTTAACCAGGCCCTGATGGACTTAGGCGCCACCATCTGCATCCCCAAGAGCCCTCGCTGCCCCTCCTGCCCCTGGCAGGAAGGTTGCCTGGCTTATACCCAGGGCCGGACCCAGGACCTGCCCCGGCGGGAAAAAAGGGCCAAACGCAAAATTCATACCTACACGGTCCTTCTTTTACGCTATAATAAGAAGGTGTATGTCCGGCGCCGGCCGGCCAAGGGACTCCTGGCCGGCCTGTGGGAGTTTCCCCGGTTAGAGGGACACTTGTCTGCCCAGGCGGTCCAGGCCCATTTAGATGACCTGGGCTTTGCTCCGGAGGCGCCCGCTTACCTAGGCGCCAGTACCCACCTTTTTACCCATTTAGAATGGCGGATGGAGGCCTTTATGGTCACCTGCCACCGGGCACCAAACCTGGCAGAGGGCCAGTGGGTCAGCCGAGAAGTCTTGAACCAGGACCTCAGCCTGCCCAGTGCCTTTGCACCCTGGCTGGCCCAAGTCAATAAAGATACTGCTTTTTAGGAGGCATCATGAAGACCTTAAAGTCTATTTTTGTCGCGTTCTTATGTGTGCTGGCCGTCTTTGCCGGCCTGGCCATCGCGGCCTATACCTTCCTGCCCAAGGCCCCCAGCGAGGCCCCGGTCGAGGAAGACCCCCTCTCAAGCGATGAAAGCTACAATATTTTACTCTGCGGGACAGACGGCAGCTTAGAAAATGCCGATGTCATGGTCCTGGTGACCTTTGACGCCGCCAAGGGCCAGGTTAAGCTCCTCTCCCTTCCCCGGGATACCATGAGCCGGACCGACCGGGGTATTCCTAAGCTCAATGCAGCCTACAGCCACCACCACCTGGCGGATATTGAGCAGACCAAAAAGGAAATTACCATGCTCACTGGCCTGGCCATTGACCGCTATGTGGTGACCACCTTTGAGGGCTTTGAAGCGGCCATTGACGCCTTAGGCGGTGTACCCATGAAGGTCCCCAATGACTTATACTATTTAGACCCCTACCAGGACCTGGAAATCAATATCAAGGCCGGTGACCAGGTCTTAAACGGGAAGAAGGCTCTAGGCTTTGTCCGTTACCGAGCCGGCTATGCCGGTGGGGACTTATCCCGGATCCAGGCCCAGCAAATCTTCTTCAAGGCCCTGGCCAAGACCCTCATTAACCCTGCCACCCTGCCCAAGCTCCCGGCCCTGGCCAATGTCGTTTCCAAGGACATGGATACAGATATGTCCCTGTCTGAAATGCTCTGGTTCGGCAAGCAGCTCCGGCACATTGACCTGACCGGCGACCAGCTAAAGATGTTCATGCTGCCAGGATCCCCCGATTACATCGATGAGATTTCCTACTACATCCCCTCCCGGGAAGGGATCATCAATATGCTGAACAAGGAGTACCCCAAGGGGACCCCCTGGACCGGGGACGAATTGAGCCTGGTAGACTATGCCTACCAAACCCCGGTCAGCTACGGCTATGGCAGCGACCAGACCCAGGGCCCGCCGGAACTCAATGTCCCCAGCAGTGCCCCGGCAGATGAAGGCGCCTATACAGAGCCCGCCACAGTGCCCCAGGCCTACACTGGGGCCGGCTATACCGCCCCGGCTGCTGCCCAGGCCCAGGCACCGGTTGTAACGAGTTCGCCCTCTGACCAGGTCACAGCTGCAGCAGTTCCTACCGAAGGCGAGGCCTTATCTGGCTAAGCAATCCTATAAAATAAGAAGGGGCTGTGTCAGAATGAGTAAAATCATCCGACACAGCTCCTGGATTGCAGACAAACTTAGCCCTAATTGATTTATAAAATTCTCCTTAGCTATATATTATAAGCTTACATGGATATATCCATAAACAAAGTCCCTCCTCATTTTTTTGAGCTGGGACTTTGTTTGTTAGAGGGGCTATTTTGCAACAGCCCCTTTTACTTTTAATTATTTTCTTCCATGATGACCGGCAGGATCATAGGCCGACGTCGGGTTTTTTCAAAAAGGAATTTCCCCAGGGCATCCCGGAGGCTGCCCTTAATGGATGACCAATCGGTGGTACCTTCGGCCATACACTGGTTCAGGGCCTTGTTGACCCGTTGGCGCGCTTCATTCATCAGCTCATCTGCCTCGCGCACATAGACAAAACCACGCGAAACGATATCCGGTCCAGCGATAATTTTACGGTTTTTGCGGTTAATAGTGGCCACCACAATAAGAATCCCATCCTGGGAGAGCTGCTTGCGGTCACGGAGGACAATATTGCCTACGTCACCGACGCCCAGCCCATCGATGAGGACGCGCCCGGCAGGGACCTTCCCTGTCTGGGCAATCCGGTTTTTATTGGCGGTCACCACCGCGCCAATTTCGGTCACGATAATATTTTTAGACGAAATGCCGACTTCTTCAGCCAGTTTGGCATGGTGTTCCAGCATCCGGAATTCACCGTGGACCGGCATGAAGTACTTGGGCTTGACCAAGTTCAGCATCATTTTTAATTCCTCCCGGCAGGCGTGGCCGGAGGTATGGACATTGGCATCCTTGCCAGAGATGACATCTGCCCCCAGTTTACAGAGCATATCAATGACATTACTGACGAGTTTTTCATTCCCGGGAATGGGATTGGCGGAAAAGAGAACCGTATCACCGGGTTTAATCCGGACTTGCCGGTGCTCGCTATTGGCCATCCGGGACAGGGCTGCCATGGGCTCCCCTTGGCTACCGGTGGTTAGGATCACCAGCTGGTCATCAGGATACCGGCTCATTTCATCCATTTCGATGAGGGTATTGGGGGGTATCTTGAGGTAGCCCAGTTCACTGGAAACGGTGACGTTATTGAGCATGGACCGCCCGGTAATGGCCACCTTCCGCTTATTGGCTGCTGCAACATTCAGGACCTGCTGGACCCGGTGGACATTCGAGGCAAAGGTTGCCAGGATAATCCGCCCCTTGACATGGGGGAAGAGCTTTTCAAAGGTCTCCCCAATGGCTGATTCCGAGGTGGAATAGCCCGGCCGCATGACATTGGTCGAGTCGCTCATCATGACCAGAACCCCCTGGGAACAAACTTCAGCAATCCGCTGGAAGTCTGTTGCCCGGCCGTCGACCGGGGTTTGGTCAAATTTAAAGTCCCCTGTGTGGAAGACAATCCCCAGGGGGGTATGGATGGCCAGGGCCACCGCATCGGGAATAGAGTGGCAGGTGTGGATCATGTCCACCTTGAAGCTGCCGACCTTGAAGGCCTCACCGGGCTTGACAACCACTAACCGTTGCTTGCCCAGGCCCCGGGCCTCTTTTAACTTACGCTCAACCATCCCAATGGTCAACCGGGTCCCATAAACGGGCACCGGTAGGTCGCGCAAGACATAGGGCAGGGCCCCGATATGGTCCTCGTGACCATGGGTCAGGACGATCCCCTTGACCTTGTCCCGGTTGTTGACCAGGTAGCTGATATCCGGAATGACCACGTCTACCCCCAGAAGATCTTCATCTGGGAAGGCCATACCGGAGTCAATTAGGATAATCTCGTCTTTATATTCGATGACGGTCATATTTTTCCCGATTTCTTCTAGTCCGCCCAAGGGAATAATCTGGACGCCATCCTGTTTTTTAGATTTTGAAATAATGAAACCTCCTCTTTATATATTTTGCCGACCGGATTTTCAGCTAGTCATATTATAATCAATTTAGCAAAAGCCTGCAAGCAAAGGGCTTGGCCTGGATAAAAAGTAGACCTAGCCCAGGTAAAATTCGCTTAAAGAATTAAAAACGCTTGATCCGCCCTTCCTTACGGGGATGGGCGGTTGGGGCATCGCCCTTGACATAACCCAGGATGCAGTTGGCGACGGCCCGGTAGTGGGCAGGAATGCCCCACTTTTCCATATAGGCCTTGCCCTCCGGTCCATCAAAAACCTCCATGGCCCGGTTGATCCAGCAG
The DNA here is from genome assembly GCF_046569735.1 of Peptococcus simiae. Lineage (GTDB taxonomy): Bacteria > Bacillota > Peptococcia > Peptococcales > Peptococcaceae > Peptococcus > Peptococcus simiae_A. Next base: position 6,594 of record NZ_JBKICG010000007.1, read on the forward strand.
GAGCCTAGGCCCAGGCTATGGGCGGCATTCATCAGGTTGCCCATGACCAGGGACCCGTCCTGGATCCAGTTTTTGTCTTCTCCATCGGCAAAGACGATAATACAGGTCGGGGCGCCATAAAAGGGGCTCCCGCCGGCAGAGGTCATTTCCCGGGCGTTGAGGGCTTCCAAGTCCGCCAAGGTGTCCGGGTCTTGTACGACGACCATCTGGGCCTTCTGGTTATCCCGAGCGGTCGGGGCATAGAGGCCAGCCTCCAGGACCTGCTCCAGGAGGTCTTCCGGCACTTGTCGGTCCAGGTAGGCCCGGATGGACCGGCGGGTCAGCAAATCATTATAGGGTGTTGACAAGTCAATCTCCTCCTCTTTTTAATAATATCCATTGATTATATTTTACCCTTTTGGCCCCTTCATTAAACCTTGATAAACCAATCCGAAGCCCGGCTCCATAAAAAAACGGCCCCTTGAGGAGCCATTCTTTAATTACATATAACTATGCATTCCTGGCAGGAGGAAGGTGACCCCCAACAGGGTAAAGAGGACTACAACAAAGCCAATAATGGCAAATATGGCCGCTTTCGTCCCCTTCCAGCCCCTTGACCGGTAGCCATGGAGGTAAACCGCATAAATCAGCCAAGTGATGAGGGCCCAGGTTTCTTTCGGGTCCCAGCTCCACCAGCTCCCCCAGACTTCTTCTGCCCAGATAGACCCGGTAATGAGCAGGAGGGTTTGGAAGATAAAGCCCATGACAACGGACTTGTAGCCGACCCCATCATAGTGGCAGCCTAAGGCCGGGTCGACCTTGCCCCTAACCAGGTAGAGGATGGCCATGACAAAGGCCACCCCAAAGGCGGCATAAGCGACAATAGAAGTAAACACGTGAGCCGTTAACCAAAAGCTCTTCAGGGCCGGCATAACTGGATCATCGGAATGGGGAATGGTATGGGCCAGGGCTAGGCTGGAAAAGGCCGCTAGGGAGAGGACTAAAGTCACCGCCACGCTGGAAAAAATCCGGCGCAGAGGCAGGTAGGCCAGCCCCATGGCAATAGCCAGGGCCACACAAAATTCATAAAGACCGGTTAAGGGGATCCGGCTCAGAGTAATCCCCCGAGTCACCAGCCCACAAAAGGTTAAGATGGTAAAGGCCATGAGGGCCAGGGAGGCGATTTTTTCAAACCGGTCCGGGTGGGTCCAAAAGCCCACCATGGCACTGAGGACAGCAATGGCCCCAAATGCTGTAGCAATATATAACAATGTATCAGCCATGACGGCCTCCTTTCTTCAGGCGGATATCGTCCAGATAGCGCAAGACCAGGCCGACCAAGGCCAGGATAAAGCTGACGAATACCACCGGGACCCCACAATCATACTTAACCCTGAGGCCCGTATAGGGAACAAATTCATCAAAGGTCACCTGCATATTGCCCAGCATGCTCCGGCCGTTCTTTTGGAGGAGTCGCATATCCATGGGCTGGCCGCCGGCCTGGAGGGCCAGGGCTAAATAGGGGTTTTTAGGGGCCGCTGTCACCGACTGCAGGCTTCTGCTTTCAACATCATAGTTGGGCACAAAAATATGGGCCAGAGATTGGCCTTCGGTCAAGGGGAATTCGTCCCCCTCGCGGAGGGCATAGGCCTCGGTCCCCTCCAGGGTAGTGACCTTCCCCCGGACCTCCCAACCATACCGTTCCTGGTAGATTTTAATAAAGCCCTGCCGGTAGGGGTGGTTAACGGAGATCGTCTTCTTGGTCTTCTCTCCCTTTTTATTGGTAACAGTCAAGTCTGATATATATTGGGAAGCAGACCCGTTATCATACCAGTCAATGTCAAACCGGTCGACTGCAACTGTATAGCCGGCCAGGGCTCCCTCGGTCAGCTTGGCCTTTTCACCGGCCAGGAGGGAGAGATCCTGGTCTGCCCCGGTTGCCAGACTGAGCAAGGCCCCGGCCACCAGGAGGATAATTGACAGGTGGAGGATGGCCGACCCGATGAGCCGACGGCTTTTCCGCCCCCGAAGCCGGGCCCCGGTGCAAACCACCAGGTAGAGGCAGAGCAGGATGCCTAGGGCAATGAACCATTTGCTATGGTAGATGTCTGCAAGCCCCGTCCGGATAAGGAAGTTACCCAAGCCCTGGCCATAATGGAAGGTATAAAATTCTTTACTTTGGTCTTGAGAAATAAAGGTTCCCAGTGCCGCTATAGCACTGAGAACCAGTAAAAAGCCAATGGCGACCTTCATATTTAGAAGGCGATTTAAAAAGGTCTTTTTCATCACTGAGCCTACTTATCTTCTGTATTCTTGCCGGCTTCTTCCGTATCTGCAGAGAGGTCCGGCAGGGTGCCACCGGCTTCCAGGATCGCCTGCTGGGCCAATTTAGTGGCTTCTTGGCAGAGGTCAATCCCCTTGGCCAGGTCGGCATAGGATTGTTGTGGGTTATGGAAACCAAAGCCATTGGTGACCATGACACAATCCATGTAGTACTGGCCTTCCCTGTGGAGCCGTTGGGCCCGGGTGACCTTGTCCTTGTCAACACCGGGGAGGTCTTTGGCAACAGCCAGGGTTTTAATGGTTTCGGTTACAGCCGCCCCGGCCCGGTCTTCCATATTCTTGGTTTGCTTTTGGATGCTCTTGACCCGGCCCAGGAGCCAATCCTTGCTTTCTCTATGGCAGGTCAGGCAGCTTTGATCCATGGTATCCAAGGGGCTGCCTACATTATGGGAGGAAATCTTTTGGTTCCCAATCTTCATATATGGCATATGGCAGTCAGCACAGGAGACACCGGCACTTTCGTGGGTAGAGTTTTTAAAGTACTCATATTCCATATGACGCGGTTTAATGAGGGGAGACCCGCTATCCGGGTGGACCCATTCAGTGAAGTTAATAGAATCGTAATATTTAATCTGTTCTTCCGGTGTCAGTCCTTCTTTCCAGGGGAAGGTAACCTTATTGGTTTCCGGCTGGAAGTAGTAGGTCACGTGACATTGGGCGCAGACCAGGGTCCGTTTTTCTTGCCGGCCGGCATCCTGCACATCAATCCCCCGTGCCTTCATAGCTTCCAGAAAGGGCGGTTGACGGAGGGCCAGTTCAGATGGGTTATCCGTTTCATGGCAGTTATAGCAGCCAACGGTATTTTCCAGTTGGTCATTGATCTTATGGAAGTCCATGGAATAATACTTGTCCCCGTATTTTTCAATCAAGCCGGGGATTTGGCTGGATTTACAGGTGTTACAGGCGGCCTGTTTAGGAGCCCAGCGCTTCTCATCAATTTCCCGGATATCATCTAACATAAAGGCGTGTCCGCGGGGTTCATTAAACTCTACAGCATAGCCGGTACCCTTATACATTAATTTCATATAAGGACGAGAATCAAAGTGAGACGGATTTTCCGTATTTTCAATAGTTTTTTCAAATGATGCGTATTGGGCCGGGTAGTTTGCCTTCCAGGCCTCATTATTTTCCTGCTCTTGAGCAGAAATCGGTTTAATGACAGATTGTTTGAGTTCGGTGTTATGGCCGAAGAACAAGCCGGCACAAACACCTACAACAACTGCCACAACCACTGCTGACAGGGCAACAAGTGCCCCCTTACTTCTCCCTTTCATTATTCCCTACCTCCTTTTGCCATTGCATGGGCCGCTTGAAATGCTGCCAATTCAGCCGGATCTGCTTGACCTGCCTCTGCCTGCTTATCTAGCTCTTCCGCTGCCGGTGCCCCTTGACCAAGGTCCACATATTTTAAGTCTAGGTTGGTCATATTGGGCTTAATGGCGTGTGGTGTGTTCCGGTGACAATCAAAACAAGCCTTTCCGCCGTCAGTCATGGTATCACCGATTTCTTCTAAGATACCCTTGTGACAGCGGACACAGTTTTCTTGGATGACCCGCTTGGCATGACCGGAGGCATGAATTTCATAGGGGTCCTTATTGCGGATAACCCCGACTAGGTCTACAGTACCGGTCCAGGCCTTGTCAAAGGCACCCCGGACTAAATGGTGCGGAACGTGACAATCACCACAGGTGGCATTGAGCCGGTGGGCCGAGTGAACATAGGTCTCAACTTGCGGATCCATAACATGGCAGGAACCGCAGAACTCAGTGCCATCAAGGCCTAAGGCTGGAATCTTAAGGCATAGCATCAATAAAAATACAGCTGCCAGCCCGGCGGTTATCCCTCCCAGAATTTTGAGACGCAAGGATCTTTTCACTGCCGTCACCTCCATACTTAAGCAATATCCTTATACATAAAGGATACCCGTTTGAGTCCTAGCCTGTCAATGATGAACGGGTCATTCATATTTATTCAAAAGTTATATTTATGCCCTACAAGTCTTCTTCATACCATTTATTCACATCTACCACTGAGGGGTGGCCCGGATGAGAAAAAAGATAGGCCACCTGGGCTAAAAAAACCAGGATAAAGACAATGGGGTAGCCAATCCGGCCCGGGTCTCGGCTGAGGATCATGAGGGGGCGGTCAGCTAGAACCTGGACCTTAATAGGGCCGGCTGTCCACCGGGCCCCGGCTGCAGTGGGCCCATGCCAGCTAATCCCTTCCGGGCTGGATAGGACGGCCTTATGGTCACTAAGAGTCAGCTCCCAATCGGCTAGGCTCCCGGTTAAGACCGGCTTGTCTTCCAAGGAAAGGATGGCCTGGCTGCCCAGGCCTAGGTTGGCAGCCTGGGCCAAGAAAAAGACCAGGGCCGCTGCGAGTAAGAGGCCGGTGCTCTTGGCGTGCCACTTGATGGCCACGGCGATGGCCAGCAGAGTCAAAAAGGCCCCAACCAAGCTCACGACCAAAAGAATCGACTGCCAAGGCCCGTCAAGGCTGGCAATTCCGGCCTGGCCGGGCAGGGCCTCTGTATTTAGCCAGCCGACCACTAGGGCCAGACCCAGCCAAAGGATGCCGGTAAAAACCAGGGCCCTGAGCAGGGCTTGGATTGCAGAGTAAACCATCCAAGGTTGGAAGATTTTCCGTCTTTTTCTTTGTTTTTTTGTTCTACCGATCGACATAGGGGCCCTCCTTACTGGCTCTGCATTTGGTTTTATTGGATACAGCTTATACAATAATAAAGGTCTTTTTCTTTTAGGAAGTCAATAAAACGGTCGGTCAACCGGGCCGTTAAGCCCCAGAGGTTATAGCCGCTGTCGGGAATATCATAAAAAGCCACGATCTGGTTCCGCCGCTTCCACTGATAATTGGACCCGCCAGGGAGCCGGGAGGTGGGGAAGTCATCGCTGTAGCTGGCTTGGATTTTGGTCTCATAGTATTTAGGGGGGTTCTGGCAGAGCCAGGCCAGGGGTAGGGCATAAACCTCTTCTACTTCATCTTCATTGGCTTGAATATCAGCCGGGGTCTTCCCGTCAATCAGGCCAACAAAACAGTAAATAATAGCGGTTTCGGTGACGATAAAGTCCATTTCACCGAGGATACGTATATCCGCCCGGTCCAGGCATAATTCTTCCATGGCCTCGCGGACAGCGGCATCAGATGGACATTCACCGGGGTCGATGGCGCCGCCGGGAAAAGACGTTTCACCGGGTTGAGAAATCCGGGCCGACCGGACTTCATAAAGGATGAACCATTCGTCTTCCATCCGGACCAGGGGCAAGAGGACGGCAAAGGCATGCCGTTTGCCCAAGGGCTGGGGGTCATACTTCAGTAAGCCGGTGGTTAAGGCATCGAGAAAGGGTTCCATTTTATCCCTCCTTACCGTAATCATATCACGGATTACCCGGCCCTGCTATAGTTAAGGGCAAATTTTAGCCCGGCTTAGGGCCGCGGTTGGCCCCTAAAGCTAAAAAAAGAAAAAAAAATAAAAGCCCCTGTGGAGGCAAGGGCTTTTACAGCAATGTTGGATCAGCCAACACGTTTGGAGGTGAGAAGGTCACAACCTTCAACAAAGAGGAGTATAGAGGTGTTGAAATTAGGTATCCCTAACTTCTGAATACAGTATACCGTCTTTTCTTTTGGTTGTCAATAGCTAACTTCACTTTTTTTCTATTTATTTGTCAGGCCTCTAAAAAGCTGCCGGGGCCGGGGGATAAACCGGTTCACTGCCCGGCAGTAGGCGGCATAGGCCGGGCCATACCGGTCGGCCAGCCAGCGTTCCTCGGTATATTTTAGGAGAATGGTCCCATAGAGCCAAAAGAAGACCGGTAAAGGGGCCAGGATTGGATTACCGGCCAGGACCAGGAGCCCGGTCAGTAAAAATAAAAAAGCAGCGTAAATGGGGTGACGGCAGTAGGCATAGGTCCCCTCGGTCACCAGCCGGTCGGCCTTGATTTCGACCATAACCTGCTGGAAGATAACAGTCTTGAGCCATAGAGCCAGGCCGGCCAGGATAGCGACCAGGCCAAGGGGGATCAAGACCAGTCCGCCACCCCGCCTGCTCAGGGGGCTGCGGCCATACCGGCGCAGGCCCAGGAGGGTGGCCAGAAGGCAGGGGATGACATAAAAGGGCCCCACCCCTAAGAGACCTAGGGAGTTCCGCCAATCTTTCATAGGGCTTTCCTTCTTTCTGCTTAAAAAAGGTCGGTAAAGATGGCCCGGGGGCCTACCAGGTCTTCGGGCCGGCCAGCATCCAGCCGGTCAAGGCCCCGGGCCAGGTTTTCTTGGTCGTAGTAGACCCGCTCCAGAAAGAGGCCCTCAGCCGGGGCGGTATTGCCCCCCTCCTCCCGCTTGCCACTTGCCAGGGCTCGGGCGAAAGTGCCGGCCGGCTTACGACCGGCAGCCTCATCCAGGGCAGTGCCGACCAGGTTCCGGACCATCTTCCGTAAAAAGCCATCGCCTATCAGGTAAATGGCCCAGTAGTCACCGGCCCGGAAGACGCGGACCCGGTAGAGGGTCCGGTCATAAGTCAAGGTGCTAGCCCCCCGGCCGCAAAAGCCGGCAAAGTAATGGGTGCCCTCTGCCTGGGCCAGCACCTTGGAAAAGACAGCCTCATCCACCGGACGGATTTCATGGGCCAGGTACATATGGCCGATGGCCGGGAGCCGGCGGCCGGTGTAAAGATGGTAGCCGTAGCACTTGCCACAGGCGAGTTTCCGGGCATGAAAACCGGGGGCCGCCTGGACCACCTCGTTAGCAGTGATATCTGCCGGCAGGTAGCGGTTAAAGGCGTAGATTAGGCCCTCGGCACTGATATTACGGGCCGTATCAAAGTGAAAGACCTGACCCTTGGCATGGACACCGGCATCGGTCCGGCCGGCGGCGTGGACAATGATGGGCGCATCCAGGAGCTTGGTCAGCCGGTCTTCCAGGACGCCCTGGACCGTCCGCAGGTCTTTGCCGGCCTGGCGCTGGAAACCGTGAAAGCCTGACCCGTCATAGGCGATGGTGACCTTAAAACGCGCCATAATAAGCCCCCAGCCGGGTCACAATGGCCGCCAGTAAAAAGATAATCCCAAGGGCCAGGGCCAGGTAGTCCAGCCGGGTATAGGCCAATTCCCTCAGCCGGGTTCTCCCCTCCCCCCCATGGTAACACCGGGCCTCCATGGCCAGGGCCAGGTCATAGGCCCGCTGGAGGGCCGACAGGAAGAGGGGAACCAGGATGGGCAGGAGGGCCTTGGCCCGCCGGAGGATACCACCGGATTCAAAGTCCGCCCCCCGAGCGGTCTGGGCCTTCATGATTTTATCGGTTTCTTCCATAAGGGTGGGGATGAAGCGCAGGGCAATGGTCATCATCATGGCCAGCTCATGGGCCGGGACCCCAATCCGTCGGAAGGGCTTGAGCAGGGTTTCAATGGCCTCGGTCAGGGCCATCGGGGTGGTGGTCAGGGTTAGGACACTGGTGATGAGGACCAGGAGGACCAGGCGAGTGCACATGAGGAAGGCCATAAAGAGCCCCTCTTTAGAGATGTGCAGGAAGCGCCAGGACCAGATATAGTCCCCCGGGGTCAGAAAGACCTGCATGAGCCCGGTAAAGACGATGATGAAGAGAAGGGGTTTCAGGGCCTTGAGATAGTAGCGGATGGGCACTTCCGACAGACCCAGGACAGCCAGAGCCCCGACAAAAACCAGGACAAAGCCCGGTGGGGTCTTGACCACAAAGAGGGCAATCATGAAAAAGAGGATACAGACGATCTTGGTCCGGGGATCTAAGCGGTGGAGAATAGAATCCCCCTCGACATACTGACCAATGGTTACATCAAATGCCATCCTACTCCTCCTTTCTCTTAGCTAAGGCCTCTAAAATCGCCTGCCGGGCCCCCTCAACCGTAATAGCATCCGTCGCCACCGGTAGGCCGGCAGCTTCCAGCCGGTGGAGGAGGGCGGTCACCTGGGGAACCCCCAAGCCAATCTCCCGCAGGGCCTCGACATGGCAAAAGACCTCTTTCGGCGGCCCGTCAAAGGCCACCTGGCCCCCATTCATAACGATGATCCGGTCGGCATAGTCGGCCACATCATCCATGGAATGGCTGACCAGGAGGATCCCCATGCCGGCCTCCCGGTGGAGCCGGGCCACATTTTCCAGGACCCGGTCCCGGCCCAGGGGGTCCAGGCCAGCCGTCGGCTCATCCAGGACCAGGTACTTGGGCCGCATGGCCAAGACCCCAGCCAGGGCCACCCGGCGCTTTTGGCCCCCGGACAGGTCAAAGGGGGCCTTGTCGGCAAAATAGTCATAGTCCAGGTCCACCAGGGCCATAGCCTCCCGGACCCGGTCCTGGACTTCGGCTTCGCTAAGGCCCTGGTTTTTAGGGCCAAAGGCAATATCCTTGGCCACGGTTTCTTCAAAAAGCTGGTGTTCTGGATACTGGAAGACCAGGCCTACCCGGCGCTTGACCGCCCGGGCCTGGTCCCCCCTTTCCTGGGAACTGACTCCATCAATAAGGACCTGCCCCATGCTGGGCACCAGGAGGGACCCGACCAGCTGGACCAGGGTCGACTTCCCACTGCCGGTATGGCCAACCAGGCCGGTAAAGCTCCCCTCTTCTATGGTTAAGTTAATATCTTTTAAGGCCCACCGGCCACTGGCATTCTCGCCATACCGGTGGCTGACTTCTTTCAATTCTAAGGGCATAGGGCTTCCACCATTTCTTCCGGGGTTAAAATATCCCGGGCCAGCCAGGGACAGTCATCATAGAGCAGCTGGGCCAGCTCGGTTACAACAGGGACATCCAGGTGGAGGTCCTTTAAGGTCTCAACCTGGCTAAAAATCTCCCGGGGTCGGCCTTCCAGGACAATTTCGCCCCCAGTCATGACCAGGACCCGGTCGGCCGGAACGGCCTCCTCCATGTAGTGGGTGATGTTGACCACGCCAATACCGGCTGCCTTCAGCTCCAGCATGGTGGCCAAAATTTCCTCCCGGCCCCGGGGGTCCAGCATGGCCGTCGGTTCATCAAAGACGATATAATCCGGCTCCATGGCCAGGACCCCGGCAATGGCCACCCGTTGCTTTTGACCCCCGGACAGGTGGTGGGGCTCAGCCTCTTTAAAGTCTGTCATCCGGACCCTGGCCAGGGCCTCATCAATCCGCTTGAGGATTTCTTCTCTAGGCAGGCCCAGGTTTTCCGGGCCAAAGGCCACATCCTCCATGACGGTGGTGGCCACCAGCTGGTTATCCGGATTTTGAAAGACCATACCCACCTTCTGGCGGATGGCCAGGGTCAGGTCCGGGTCTTTTGTATTTAAGCCATCGACAAGGACCTCCCCTTCTGTCGGAAGGAGGAGGGCATTTAAGTGTTTGGCTAGGGTAGACTTCCCACAGCCGTTCCGCCCCAGGACCGCCAGGTATTCCCCGGGCGACACCTGGAGGCTGACACCGGCCAGGGCATCCGGCTGGGCCGGGTCTGCATTGGCATACCGGTGAACCAACTGGCGCACCTCTATCATAATCATTCTCCATTCAGTGATCTGTTCTTGCAGTAATAAACTTGTTCCGTTGGTATTTTACCATAGAAAGGCCCGGCATTAAAGCATCCGGCACACTTCCTGCAGGGCAGGATAAAACCGGTGCTGACAAGGGCCTCGCAATCCGTCCGGCCAAGTATAAACAAAAAGCCGCTCTTAACTGAGCGGCTTTCTATGTAAACGCCTGACACACAGGGTGCCATGCGTATAGGATTAAACCAGTTCGATAATTGCCAGGGGGGCTGCATCGCCGCGGCGGAAACCGGCTTTTAACACGCGGGTATAACCGCCATTACGGTCTTCATAGCCCGGGGCAATTTCTTTAAAGAGCTTCTGGACCACGTCTTCATCGGTTAAATAAGCCATGGCTTGGCGGTAAGCAGCCAAGTCGCCTTTTTTACCGAGGGTAATCATTTTGTCCACCTGACGACGCACTTCTTTAGCCTTAGGCAGGGTGGTTTCAACCCGGCCGTGTTCTAAAACGCTAGTGGTCATATTGCGCAAAATAGCGCGGCGGTGGGATATATCGGATCCGATTTTTCTATGATTCATTCCCGAACCTCCTTTTACTCATCATTTGATTTGAGAGAGAGGCCAAGTGCACCCATTTTTTCAGTGACTTCTTCTAACGACTTTTTACCCAGGTTTCTGACTTTCATCATGTCATCCTTGGTCTTTTGGGTTAGTTCAAGCACTGTATTGATGCCGGCTCTTTTGAGGCAATTGTAGCTGCGTACAGACAGATCCAGCTCTTCAATGGTCATATCCAGCACTTTGTCTTTCTCTTCTTCTTCTTTTTCAATCATGATGGCCGTATCTTCCATGCCCTCTTTGAGCTTAATGAACGGCTCAAGGTGGTCGGTTAAGATACGCGCTGCCCATGACAAGGCCTCTGTCGGTGTTAAGTTACCGTTGGTGCCAATGGTCAGGGTCAGGCGATCTTTTTCAGTATCCTGGCCAACACGGGTATCTTCGACGGAAAAATTCACTTTGTGCACCGGCGTATAGATGGAATCGATGGGAATGGTCCCGATGGGCAAGTCATCCTTTTTGCTCTTGTTCTTTTCAGCGGACACATAACCGTTACCGGTTTCCACGACCATTTCAATATACAGGCGACTGTCTTTATCCATGGTGGCGATGTGCAGGTCCTTGTTAATCACTTCCACAGCTTCTGTGGTAAGGATATCAGCACCGGTCACTTCGCCTTCTTCGGTGGCGTTAATGATAATGGTTTGGGCCTCATCATTATCGCATTTTAAAGCCAGTTGCTTGATATTCAAAATCATTTCGGCAACGTCTTCCTTGACACCGGGCACCGTCGAAAATTCGTGTAGGACACCGTCAATCTTGACAGAAGTGACGGCAGCTCCCGGAATAGAGGAGAGCAAAATACGTCTGAGTGCATTACCCAGGGTAACGCCAAAGCCATGTTCTAAGGGCTCAATGACAAATTCGCCATAGCAATCGCCGGACTCAGGTGTTTTGCGTTCTTCGATTCCAAACTTGTCAAATTCAATCATGTACTGACCTCCAGTGCAAGATGCCCACTCTATTACTTACTGTAGAGCTCTACGATCATCTGTTCATCGACAGGGATGTCGATTTCTTCACGGGTCGGTTCTGCAACGATGGATACGCTTCTGTTGTTGGTATCCAATTGCATCCAAGCCGGCGGTGTTACCACGCCTAAAGCGTCTACGTGCGCTTTAAAGTGGGGAGATTGGGCACTCTTCTCTTTGAGTTCAATAACATCACCGACGGAAATTTCCATGGAAGGAATGTTGGCTTTTTTGCCGTTGACGGTGAAATGATTGTGCACAACCATTTGACGGGCTTCACGACGGGTTTTAGCAAAACCTGCACGCCAGACAATATTATCGAAGCGTTTTTCCAAGAGGATGATCAGGTTTTCACCGGTCATGCCGCTCATACGATTGGCTTTGTTATAGTAGTTACGGAAAGGTTTTTCCATAACGCCATAGATGAATTTAGCTTTCTGCTTTTCTTGCAACTGCATGCCGTATTCGCTCAGTTTTTTGCGGCCACGTTGGGGGACGCGTTTGGAGGATTTGCTATAGCCCAGGTAGGCCGGGGAAATCCCCAGAGCACGACAGCGTTTAACGATAGGTTCTCTGTTTCTGGCCATCTTAACCCTCCTTATACTCTTCTGCGTTTCGGCGGACGGCAACCGTTATGTGGAATCGGGGTGACGTCCTTAATCATGCTGACTTCAAGACCTGCAGCCTGCAGGGCACGGATAGCGGCTTCACGGCCGGAGCCGGGGCCTTTAACCATGCATTCAATTTCCTTTAAGCCATATTCCATAGCGGCCTTGGCAGCGGTTTCAGCTGCAACTTGGGCTGCGAAAGGCGTGCTTTTTCTAGACCCACGGAAACCCATACCGCCGGCAGAGGCCCAGCTTAAGGCATTCCCTTGGGTATCGCTAATGGTTACGATGGTATTGTTGAAAGAGCTTTTAATATGGGCTACACCGCGTTCAACCGTTCTACGGTCTTTACGGCGGCCACGTGTGCTTTTTCTTTGTTGTTTAGCCAACTGACTTCACCCCTTTACTTTTTACGTTTGCCTGCAGCAGACCGCACTTTACCCTTGCGGGTCCGGGCATTGGTTTTGGTTTTCTGACCGCGAACCGGCAGCCCTTTACGGTGACGAATGCCACGGTAGCAGCCGATTTCAGTCAGACGTTTGATATTTAAGTTGGTTTCACGACGCAAGTCCCCTTCAACGGTGAGTTCGGAGACGGCTTCACGCAACTTTGCTTCATCTTCATCAGTTAAGTCACGAACACGGACATCGGGATCGATGCCGGTTTGCGCGACCAGTTGATCGGCAGTGGAACGACCAATGCCGTAAATATAGGTGAGCCCTACAACAATACGCTTGTCTCTGGGCAGGTCGACACCTGAAATTCTTGCCATATTTGCACCTCCAGCACTTAGCCTTGGACTTGTTTGTGTTTTTTATTGTTACAAATGACCATCACGCGACCCTTGCGTTTGATGATCTTGCATTTTTCACACATCGGTTTTACAGATGCTCTCACTTTCATCTAGGAACCTCCTTAGAGTCGGTCTATTTGAAACGGTAGGTGATCCGACCGCGAGATAGGTCGTAAGGAGAAAGCTCCACCGTTACCCGGTCCCCCGGAAGGATTTTTATAAAGTTCATGCGGATTTTACCGCTAATATGTGCCAATACCGTATGCCCGTTTTCAAGTTCTACCTGAAACATGGCATTGGGTAAAGCTTCAAGGACGGTACCTTGAACTTCGATGACGTCTTTACTCATGGATGGCCTCCTTTTGCTTTGGCAATTTATAGCGCCGTTAAAATAACGGGACCATCAGCTGTCAGGGCGATGGTATTTTCATGGTGGGCAGCACGCTTGCCATCATTGGTCAGGACGGTCCAGCCGTCAGGTTGAACGGTCACTTCCCAGGTCCCTTCGGTAATCATCGGCTCAATGGCCAGGCACATGCCTGTTTTGAGGCGGACACCCCGACCGGGACGCCCATAATTGGGAATCTGCGGGTCTTCGTGCATACTGGTGCCAATGCCGTGACCACAAAAGTCACGGACCACCCCGTAACCACGGCTCTCACAGTATTCCTGGACAGCGTGGCCGATATCCGATAGACGGTAGCCTTCACGGGCGTATTTCAGGGATTCTTCAAAGGATGCCCGGGTCACTTCTATCAGGTCCAGGGCGGCCTGGTCTACCTGCCCGCAAGGGAGGGTTCGTGCAGCATCGCCATGGTAGCCGTTTAAGATGGCGCCAACGTCAAAGCTGATGATATCACCCTCTTTGAGGATGGTATCCGCACTCGGGATGCCGTGAACGACTACATCATTAATGGATGCGCAAATGCTGCCGGAAAAGCCATTATAGTTTTTAAAGGAGGGGATGGCCCCCTTGCCGCGGATGTAATCTTCGGCAATGGCATCCAACTCCAGGGTACTGATGCCGGGCTTTAAGGACTCGGCCAGTAGGGCATGCGTTTCGGCTACAATACGACCGGCTTCACGCATGAGGGCTATTTCCCGCTCTGTTTTTATGGTAATCATTGGCGGGCCTCAAGGGCTTTTTTAATATCTTCAGTGACTTGACCCACATCTTGTTGACCATTAATCCGAACCAGAACCCCTTCTTTTTCATAGTAGTCTATGAGCGGTTGGGTTTGACCGGCATAAACAGACAGGCGGTTTTTAGCTGTTTCTTCGTTATCGTCTTTGCGTTGGTATAGGGGACCTCCGTCCTTATCACACACATCAGCCGCTTGGGGCGGGTTAAAGACGGTGTGGTAGGTGGCGCCGCAGGTCTTGCAGATCCGACGCCCGGTTAGTCTTTTGATGAGTTCTTCCTCAGCAACTTCGATATTTAAGGCAGCGTCCAACTGCATGTCCAGGTCTTTTAGAATGTCCTTTAAGGCCTCTGCCTGGCCAACTGTCCGCGGAAAGCCATCCAGCAGGAAGCCTTTTTTGCAGTCATCTTCTGCCAAACGTTCACGCACAATGCCGATGGTCACTTCATCCGGCACCAAGTCGCCGGCTTCCATGTAGCGTTTGGCTTCAAGGCCTAAGGCCGTCCCATCAGCTTGCGCCTTCCGGAACATATCACCGGTAGAGATATGCGGGATAGCATAGGTCTCTACTAAAAATTCAGCCTGGGTGCCTTTCCCGGCACCGGGAGGTCCCATGAGTAAAATTTGCATTTTTCTTTCCCTCCGATTACTTCATAAAGCCCTGGTAGTTGCGCATGAGCATATTAGATTCAATCTGCTTCATGGTATCCAGAGCCACACCGACCACAATGAGAAGCGACGTCCCACCGAAATACAGGTTCATACCGGTTGCCCCAAGGATGATGGCCGGCAGCACAGCGATGGCAGCTAAGAAGAAGGCGCCAAAGAGGGTGATCCGGCTCATAACGCGGGTGATGTATTCAGAGGTCGGGCGACCCGGACGCAGGCCCGGAATGAAGCCGCCGTTCCGGCGAATGTTATCACTCACATCAATTGGGTTAAAGGTGATGGAGCTGTAGAAGTAGGTGAAGAACAGGATAAGGAGCGCATAGAAAATGTTATAGGTGATGCTGTTCGGGCTCATATTTTGGCTAATGAAGTTAGCCACGCTATTGTTCGGGAAGAAGGTAGCGATGGTGCTCGGCAGCATCATAATGCTCATGGCGAAAATGACAGGGATAACCCCTGCAGAGTTCACTTTAATGGGGATGTGGGTAGATTGACCGCCATAAACCTTCCGGCCAACGACCCGTTTCGCATACTGAACCGGTACGCGACGTTCGCCTTGGTTCACCACAATAATCCCCATGATGATGAGTAAGGCGATGATTAAGAAGAAGAATACATACAGGAAGCGGATTGGGCCACCCTGGACATATTCGTATAAGGTGTTGATCCCATGAGGAATCTTGGATACGATCCCGGCAAAAATGATGAGTGAAATGCCGTTGCCGATCCCTTTTTCCGTAATCAGCTCACCAATCCACATCAGGCAGGCGGTCCCTGCAGTGAAGGTCACGGCGATGACGATGATGGAAAAAGCACCTTGGGCGATAACAGCTTGACGTAAAAGACCGATGGTCATCCCCAGGGCTTGGATAAAGCCCAGGATAACGGTTAAGTACCGGGTCCATTCGACCATCTTCTTCCGGTCGTCCTTAGCCATCGCTTCAATACGGGGGCTAATAACGGTCATCAGCTGCATGATAATGGATGCGTTAATGTAGGGGGTGATGCTCATCGCAAAGATAGATATATTACGGAAGCCGCCCCCGGAAATGATATCAAAAAAGCCTAAGAGCTTGGCCTGGTCGACCAGCTGGTCGATGGCTTCTTTATTAAAGCCCGGAACGGGAATATGGGTCCCTATCCGGAAGATTAAAAACATGATCAAGGTGAAGATGATTTTTTTACGCATCTCAGGGGTGCGTATTGCTTGATTTAAGGTAGCAAGCATTACTTAATCACCTCGGCTTTACCGCCGGCTGCTTCGATCGCCTCTTTGGCTTTAGCACTAAAGGCCTGGGCCTGAACGGTTAATGCGCGGTCGATTTCGCCATTAGCTAAGACTTTGACACCTCCGTTTTCCATTTGTTTCACTAATCCGCAATCAATCAGCTCATCCGGCGTCACAACAGACCCGGCTTCAAAGCGATTTAAGTCGGCCAGTGAGATAACGGAATAACGGACACGGAAGGGGTAGTTTGAGAAGCCGCGCTTGGGCAGACGACGTTGCAGGGGGGTTTGACCACCTTCAAAGGAGGGGCCTTTACCGCCGCCGGACCGGGCCAGTTGACCCTTGTGCCCTCTACCGGACGTTTTTCCGAGACCGGACCCAATCCCGCGGCCCTTACGTTTTAATCTATGACGGCTGCCTTCGGCAGGATGTAATTCATGTAATTTCACTTGACAGCACCTCCTAACTACGCGTCGATTTCTTCTACAGTTACGAGGTGGCTAACCTTGCCAATCATACCACGAACAGTGTCCACGTCAGGACGCACAACACTGTGGTTGGTCTTGGTCAGGCCCAGCGCTTTAACAACCTTTTTCTGAGAAGCAGAAGCGCCAATTACGCTTTTACTCAGGGTTATTTTCAAATTGGCCATATCCACCCTCCTAGCTCCAGATTTCTTCGATGCGTTTACCACGCAGGCGAGCTACGTCTTTAATATTTTTCATTTCGGACAAGCCGGTGATGGCTGCACGAACGATATTGATTTGGTTATCGCTGCCCAGGGATTTAGCAAAAATGTTTTTAATCCCGGCCAGTTCAGCGACGGCACGAACAGCCCCGCCGGAAATAACCCCGGTCCCTTCGGAGGCCGGTTTAAGCATGACACGTGCTGCCCCATAACGGCCTACAGCACTGTGCGGAATCGTATCCCCTTTTACCAGCGGTATACGAACCAGGTTTTTCTTAGCGTCTTCTACGCCTTTACGAATGGCTTCCGGCACTTCGTTCGCTTTACCCAGCCCGACACCGACAATGCCGGCACCGTTGCCGACCACGACGAGGGCGCTGAAGCTGAAGCGTCGACCACCTTTGACAACTTTCGCCACACGGTTAATGGTGACGACACGTTCTTCGAGCTCGAGCTCATTTGCATTGATGAGTTCTTTATTCACGCTTTTCCCTCCTTTGGCCTAAAAGTCCAGTCCGGCTTCACGAGCGCCTTCAGCCAGTGCTTTAATGCGGCCATGATAAACATTACCGCCACGGTCGAAGACGACTTTCGTGATGCCCTGGTCAAGTGCTTTTTTACCGATTGCTAAGCCCACCTCATGAGCCTGTTCAGTTTTGTCGCCCTCAGCACTAGCCTTTAAGGTAGAGGCGCTCACCAAGGTCTTACCAATGCTATCGTCAATAATCTGTGCATAGATATGACGTGCGCTGCGAAATACAGACAAACGTGGGCGGTCTGCAGTGCCTTGGAGATAAAAACGCATTCTTTTATGTTTTTTCGCACGAATCGCTTTGCGATCATAATTTTTCTTCAAAACAGGTCACTCCTTTCCGGCCCTACTTGCTGCCGGTCTTACCGGCTTTCAGTTTGATATGTTCGTTTTCGTAACGGATACCCTTGCCCTTATAGGGTTCAGGTAAGCGAACGGCACGAATATCTGCTGCAACATCGCCGACGAGTTCTTTATCTGCCCCGGATACAACGACCTTAGTCGCTTCCGGCGCTTCAATGGTGATCCCTTCCGGGGCTTCCATCTCAACCGGATGGCTATAGCCGACGTTTAAGGTTAATTTATTACCGTTTACCAGGGCACGGTAGCCGACCCCTTTTAAGATCAGGGTCTTGGAATACCCGGTATGAACCCCTTCAACCATATTATTGACTAGGCTGCGGGTCAAGCCCCAAAGGGCACCGTAAGCTTTTTCCTGGTTTTCAGGTGTTTTAACGATAATTTCACCGTTTTCCATTGCCAACACCATGTCTGCATGCATGGTTTTTGTTAATTCGCCTTTAGGCCCCTTGGTATGAACCACGTTGCCTTCAGCGATATCCACAGTAACCCCTTCAGGGATTACGATCGGTTTTTTACCAATTCGACTCATTTGGCACCTCCTACCAGATGTAGCAGAGCACTTCGCCGCCGAGACCGTCTTTGCGTGCCTGGCGATCGGTCATGATGCCGTGGCTGGTGGAAATAACCGCCACACCAAGGCCCCCGAGCACTCTGGGAACATTGTCTTTCTTGCAGTAGACCTTCAGACCGGGTTTGGAGATGCGCTTGAGACCGGAGATAACGTGTTCACGTTCCGGGCCGTATTTCAAGGTCACCGTCACAATGCCTTGCTTGCCATCTTCGGTCACGTCATAATTTTTAATAAACCCTTCTTCTAAAAGGATTTCCGCAATGGATACTTTTACTTTAGAAGCGGGGATTTCAACTTTTTCATGCCGCTGCATATTTGCATTGCGGATACGGGTTAAAAAATCCGCGATGGGATCTGTCATTACCATTTATTTATGACCTCCTTCCAGGGTAGGGCTTACCAGCTGGATTTCGTAACACCCGGCAGTTCGCCTTTGCTGGCCAGTTCACGGAAGCAAACGCGGCATAAGCCAAATTTGCGCATATAGCCGTGAGGGCGGCCACAAACTTTACAGCGATTGTGTTCACGAACCTTATATTTGGGCGCTTTGCGTACTTTTTGAGACGTCTTTGCCATTTTATACCTCCCAATTAACCTGCAAACGGCATGCCAAGCGCCGTTAAGAGCGCCTTGCCTTCTTCATCCGTTTTAGCTGTGGTGGTAAAGGCGATTTGCATACCGCGCACCTTGTCCACCTTATCGAAATCGATTTCCGGGAAGATCAGCTGTTCACGAAGGCCGAGGGAGTAGTTGCCGCGACCATCGAAACTCTTAGGAGATACGCCACGGAAGTCCCGAACACGCGGAAGGGCTACGTTAAAAAGGCGGTCGATGAATTCATACATCCGATCACCACGCAGGGTGACTTTGACCCCAATCGGCATGTCTTCACGCAGCTTAAAACCTGCGATGGACTTTTTAGCCCGGGTGACAACCGGCTTCTGACCGGTAATCGCAGCGATGTCTTCTAAGGCTGCATCAAGGGCTTTCGGGTTGGCGATTGCTTCGCCGAGGCCGATGTTTACCACTACCTTGTCCAGCTTAGGAATGGCCATGACGTTTTCATAGCCGAATTCCTTGACCAAAGCCGGTGCAATGTCATTTACATATTTGTCCTTAAGTCTTGCCATGATGTCCTCCTTTCTTAAAATTCAGCTCCGGTGCTGACCAGGATGCGAACCTTTTTACCGTCTGCATCGACACGGTAACCGAGGCGGGAGCCTTTTTTATTCTTCGCATCATAGGCCATCACGTTAGATACATGAATGGGCATTTCTTTATCAACAATGCCACCCTGCGGATTCGCCTGGCTGGGTTTGGTGTGCCGCTTCGCGACAGCCACCCCTTCAACAATCACGCGATCTTTTGCCGGGAGTACTTTAATGATCTTACCGATCTTACCTTTATCTTTACCGGAAATGACGATGACTTCATCGCCCTTTCTCAATCTGATTTTTCCCACTGTATTCACCTCCGCTTAAAGCACTTCGGGTGCCAAAGAGACGATTTTCATGAAGTCTTGACGCAGCTCTCTGGCTACGGGCCCGAAAATACGGGTGCCGCGGGGACCCTTATCGTCCTTGATGATCACAGCAGCATTTTCGCTGAAGCGAATATAAGAACCGTCGGCGCGTTTAACTGCGCGTTTTGTACGAACAACGACCGCTTTAACGACATCGCCTTTCTTGACCACGCCACCGGGTGTTGCTTCTTTGACGGAGCAAACTATGATATCCCCAACGGATGCGTAACGACGCTTGGTCCCACCGAGCACGCGAATGCACAGGAGTTCTTTAGCGCCGGTATTATCGCCAACCTTGAGTCTTGTTTCCTGTTGTATCATTCTGTCTTCCTCCTAAACTACCGCCTACACAATGTCAGCGCGTTCGATGATGGAATCCAGACGCCATCTTTTGGTTTTGGAAAGGGGGCGGGTTTCCATAATTTTAACCCAATCGCCGACCTTGGCGTCGTTGTTTTCATCGTGCACTTTGTATTTTTTGGTGTGTTTAGCGATTTTGCCGTACAGAGGATGTGGCGAATGGCTGTCCACGGCAACAACGATGGTCTTGTCCATCTTGTCGCTGGCAACAGTACCGTAGCGGACTTTTCTTAAATTACGTTCTGCCATTTTTTACCTCCTAATCAGTCAAGATCGCCGGCGATTTCGCGTTCGCGAATCACGGTTTTTGCGCGGGCGATATCTTTACGGACCTGTTTTAATTGCATCGGATTTTCGAGCTGACCGGTTGCCATTTGGAAACGCAGGTTGAAAAGCTCTTCTTTGAGGTCCAGAACTTTTTTATTTAATTCATCCATAGAAAGATCTCTTAAAGCTTCAGCTTTCACTCTGATCGCCCTCCATTTCCTCACGTTTGACGAATTTGCAAGTCAAGGGCAACTTGTGTGCAGCCAAACGCAGCGCTTCACGTGCAACATGCTCGGGAACGCCACCGATTTCAAACATAACCCTGCCCGGTTTAACGATGGCTACCCAGTAGTCAGGCGCCCCTTTACCGGAACCCATGCGGACTTCGGCGGGCTTAGCGGTAACCGGTTGGTCCGGGAAAATTTTAATCCACACTTGGCCACCACGTTTGATGTAACGGGTCATGGCGATACGGGCGGCTTCAATTTGACGGCTGGTTACCCAGTGGCCGCTCGTAGCCTGTAAACCGTATTCACCATAGGTGACCTTGGTGCCCCGCTGGGCCTTACCCTTTAAGCTTCTACGATGAGGGCGGCGCCATTTTGTTCTTTTAGGCATTAACATGCTTACCGGCCTCCTTTTTTATTTTGACTGCCGGCAGCTTCCGGTAGGACTTCCCCTTTATAGGTCCAAACCTTAACACCGATTTTACCATAGGTGGTATCGGCTTCATAAAAGCCGTAGTCGATGTCTGCACGCAGGGTGTGCAGGGGTACCTTACCTTCGGTGGCCCATTCGGTCCGGGCAATGTCAGCCCCGCCGAGACGGCCGCTTACGGCAACTTTAATCCCTTTAACACCGGCCTTGTTGGCACGTTGCAGGGCTTGTTTGATGGCACGACGGAAGGAAATCCGGCGGACCAAAGCTTCTGCAATGCTTTCAGCGATGAGCTGAGCATCTGCCTCAGGGCGTTTAACTTCCATAACAGAGATAGAAACGCTCTTACCGGTCATTTTTTCTAATTCTGCACGAAGGACTTCGATTGCAGACCCGTTTTTGCCGATAACAATGCCCGGCTTAGCGGTATGAATCGTCACTTTTACTTTCGTCGTGCCGGTCCGTTCAATGATAATGGAGGATACGCCACTTTCGAAAAGTTTTTTCTTGACGAATTCGCGAATTTGAAAGTCTTCATGTAAGAGATCCACATAGTTTTTATCATCAGCATACCATCTGGCATCCCAGTCACGGATAACGCCGACGCGCATGCCAATCGGATTGACTTTTTGACCCACTTTGTTCCTCCTATCTTTCAGCGACCGTAATGGTGATATGACTGGTCTTTTTGGTAATACCGTCAGCACGACCCATGGCGCGCGGTTTGAAGCGCTTAATGGACGGGCCCTGGTCAACGGTAGCACATGAGATGTATAAAGAATCAGTGCTCATGTCATAATTATGTTCAGCATTGGCGATGGCGCTCTTAAGCACCTTTTCGACAATAGGAGAGGCCTTGTGAGCGGTAAATTTTAAAGTGATCATGGCTTCTTCAACGCTTTTACCACGGATCAAGTCAACAACTTGACGGGCTTTCAGCGGGGAGATACGCACGAATTTTGCACATGCTTTTGCTTCCACTTGGACGCCTCCTTCCTATCTTAACCCGGTGGATTTTTCGCCGCCACCGTGACCACGGAAGGTCCGGGTCGGGGCGAATTCACCTAGTTTATGTCCAACCATGTCCTCGGTAACGTATACCGGGATGTGTTTTCTGCCATCATGGACGGCAAAGGTATGACCGACGAATTCAGGGAAAATCGTCGATGCACGACTCCAGGTCTTAATGACTGATTTTTCGTTTGCTTCGTTCATTTGAACGACACGATTGTAAAGCTTTTCGTCTACAAAAGGTCCCTTTTTTAACGATCTGCTCATTACATTCACTCCTTCCTCGCCGGCTTACTTGCCTTTTCTGGATCTGACGATGAACTGGTTGCTCAGTTTCTTAGGATTACGGGTCTTACCACCGTGAGCCACTTTACCCCAAGGAGATACAGGGGACTTACGACCAACAGGTGCGCGACCTTCACCACCACCGTGCGGGTGATCATTCGGGTTCATTACAGAACCACGAACATGGGGGCGTTTGTTCATCCAGCGAGAACGGCCGGCTTTACCGATGGAGATGTTGGCGTGTTCACTGTTGCCGACTTCGCCAATGGTTGCCCGGCAGGTGAGTAAAATACGACGCATTTCGCCGCTCGGCAGACGGACAGTGCCGTACTTGCCTTCTTTAGCCATGAGCTGGGCGCCAACGCCGGCGCTGCGGCAAAGTTGCCCACCCTTGCCCGGTTGCAGTTCAATGTTGTGGATAAAGGAACCGTTCGGGATATTGGCCAGGGGGAGGGCGTTACCGACTTTGATGTCGGCTTCGCTGCCGGAGTAAACCTTGTCCCCTACCTTGAGGCCGTCCGGGGCGAGAATGTAGCGTTTTTCACCATCTACATAGTGTAAGAGGGCAATCCGGGCACTCCGGTTGGGATCGTATTCGATCGTTGCTACCCGAGCGGGGATGCCGTCTTTGTTCCGTTTGAAGTCAATGATACGATATTTTCTTTTATGGCCGCCGCCATGGTGGCGAACCGTGATGACACCACGGCTGTTACGACCGGCTTTTTTGTTAAGCGGTTCGAGAAGCGATTTCTCCGGTTTGTCGGTGGTCACTTCCGTAAACGGAGAGACCGTCATATGACGAACACCGGCAGAAGTCGGTTTAAATGATTTCAGTGCCATTTAGTACCCTCCGTTCAATTACATACCTTCAAAGATTTCAATGCTGTCACCTTCAGCCAAGGTAACAATGGCTTTCTGATAGCCGGAGGTCATCCCTACAGAACGGCCGACCCGTTTCTTTTTACCTTTGACATTCAGGGTGTTGACCTGAACAACAGCCACTTTGAAAATTTCTTCGATTGCTTTTTGAATTTCGATTTTATTGGCATCTGCTGCAACCTTGAAGCAGTATTTGTTTTCTGCCATTAAGTCTACGGATTTTTCCGTAACAATCGGTTTAATGATAATATCGCGTGCCAGTTTCATTACGCCAGCACCTCCTCGACTTTTGCAAGGGCGTCTTTAGTGATGATCATTTTATCTGCATGAAGGACATCATAAGTGGTCAGACGGTTAACGGTAGTGATGGCAGAGCCAGGAATATTCCGGGCACTTTTGATAACCGTTTCATTTTCTTCACCGAGGACCAGTAGGAACTTGCCGGTGGATTTAACTGCATCCAGCACCTTCAGCATGTCCTTGGTTTTCGGTGCATCGAAAGCGAGTTCATCTAAAACGATCAGAGCGTCTTCCGCTACCTTGGCAGACAGGGCACTCCGTAAAGCCACGAGGACTTTCTTCTTGTTGATGCCTTTCTTATAGCTTCTCGGTTTCGGCCCAAAGATGATGGACCCACCACGCCATAGCGGAGACCGGATGGTCCCTACACGGGCCCGACCGGTCCCTTTTTGACGCCAGGGCTTCCGGCCACCGCCACGCACTTCGCCGCGGCTCTTGGTGCTGCTGGTCCCACGGCGCAAGCCGGCGAGGTAAGCAACAACCACTTCGTGTACGACAGCCTCATTGGCTTCAGCACCGAAGACCTTTTCGGAAAGGTCAAGCTCACCTAAGCTTGCGCCTTCCATATTATACAAATTAACTTTTGGCATTGGTTATCCTCCCTTCCCTACTTCGACTTGACGCTGGTTTGTAATACGACCAGGCTCTTCTTAGCCCCCGGTACGGCACCTTTGACTAAGATCAAGTTGTTTTCTACGTCAACCTTAACCACTTCCAAGTTTTGAACAGTGGTTTTTGCATTACCCTTACGACCTGGGGAATGATGCCCTTTGAATACACGGCTTGGGCCTGCTGCACCAAGGGAACCGGTTTTACGTTTATGCTTGGAACCGTGGGACATGGGGCCTCTGTGGGCGCCATAGCGCTTAATGGTACCTGCAAAGCCTTTACCCTTGCTGGTCCCGGTTACATCCACTTTATCTCCCGCTTCAAACACATCGGCAGCGATGGTTTGACCGGTAGTAAATTCGGCTGCATCATCCACACGAAATTCTCGCAAGTAGCGAGCTGCGGCCACACCGGCTTTATCAAAGTGTCCCTGCATGGGTTTATTAACACGGACCGGTTTCACAGCGCCAAAGCCCACTTGCACAGCTTCGTAGCCGTCATTGTCGTTGGTTTTAACTTGGGTTACATAGCAGGGACCGGCTTCAATAGCGGTCACCGGAATGAGCGCCCCTTCGGGCGTAAAGATTTGGGTCATCCCAATCTTCTTACCTAAAATCGCTTTCATGTGTACTGCACCTCCTTAATTTAACTTACAGTTTGATTTCAATTTCTACACCACTCGGCAGGTCAAGGCGCATCAGCGCTTCAACGGTCTTGTTGGTGTGTTCGGTTATATCAACCAAGCGTTTGTGGGTACGGCGTTCAAATTGTTCCCGGCTGTCTTTGTTGACGTGGGGTGACCGCAGTACGGTGAAAACACTCTTTTCCGTCGGCAGCGGAATCGGACCGGCCACATTGGCACCGGTTTTCTTAGCTGTTTCGACGATCTTACTTGCGCTTTGATCCAGCAGCTTGTGGTCAAAGGCTTTTAACCGAATTCTGATTTTGTTTCTTGCCATTCTTATATTTCCTCCTTAAGCGCCCGATTAGCGGACATGCTCCACGGAAAAACCTGGGCCACGGACTCTGGCGTGTCCATAAATCCAGCAACCTTCCGCTTCTTCACAGTGAGACACCCCAATAGTTTACCACAGCCGTAAGTGCGATGCAAGGATTTTTATGGTTTTTAGCTATTTTTTACAAAAAGTAGCGCCTGCCTTGATTCATCAAGGGCAGGCGCCGGTGGTGAAGTCTGTTAAGGGCTTTTATTCGCCTTTATTTTCAAAAATAACAGTGGCAATCATCTTCATAGGCTTATCGCCGGTGGCCGTAATGGAGTGTTTGGCCCCATCAGCGGTGTAGATGAGGTCCCCGGGGCCGACATCGACCGGGGTCCCGTTGTCATCGACATGGGCGGTGCCTTCCAAGATATAGTAGAGTTCAAAATTATCGGTGTGGTCATGGAGCCCCAGAGAAGCACCCGGTTCGAAGGTGAGGACGTTAAACATCTTGGCCTCTCCCTTTAATTTTTCCGGCGGAATGAGAAACTTAAATTCCACCTTTCCTTGGCCACCAAAACATTCAGTGCGGATTTCCCGCTGCATATCCTTATCTTGAATAATCATTCCTATGCTCTCCTTTCAGCTTCTATGAAGTAACTCCTGCGTCGTAACAGCTATCTTTTTCCTTCATGCAAAAATCAAAACCCCTTAACCATCTATGACATAAAAGCAAGGCTGATCACTTTATGATACAACTTGGTTAAAAGCATGGCCATACAGAAGGATATGATGGTTACGCTAATAATCCAAGGCCAAGCCTCTATGGATTTATCTTTCAAAACAGATTGAAATAAGTAGATCAGCATGGGGTGAAGCAAGTAAACACCTAATTGCTCATGAAAGTGGTATTTCAAATGTTTAGCTATATTGAAAAAGAATAATGATCCGGTTAAAGCTAGGGTCAGGTCATAAAGATCTTGGCCCATCTGCCCGGTAAGATGAATGGCCCCAAAGTTGAATACCAGCAGGAATATGCCTCCCGCCATGAGCCAGACCACAGGGGAGCAATTAAATTTTTTACCAAAAACTTCCCCCATTTGAAAATAGATAATATTGCCAGTTAAGCCATGAATTGGAAAGGCTGGATGAGAAAAGAAGACCACAGCAGCCGCAAGTAGTTTGACGACTGGAGGTATTTTCAGCTCATCTAAAATACGATTTAAGACGAATATGCAAAAAAGAGTATGAGCATACCATACATGTCTGAGCCCATCATTAAAGACAAAATTCTTCCAAGTGAGCGGTTCGTAATACCCCAAGAACTTCAAGACAGGAATCATGAAGCAAACAAAAACCAGTAGAGCCGGCAAAAGCAAGCGCTTGACTTTTGTATAAATGAACTTAAGGCAAAAATCCTTTGGTCTATACACCATACCGGCCAAAATAAAGAAAAGCGGCATGTGAAAGCTATAAATGGCCCGTACAAGCTGATCCACTAAATATACAGGTGTTTCTACCATATTGAAAAGCGAAGGCGTCTCAATATCATAAAAAACTAAAACATGGCCAAAAACAACCAACCAAAGCGTCGCAAATTTCGCGCCATCAATGCTTAAATCACGTTTCGATTTATTTTCAACACGCATCGGCAGGCTCCTTCTGACCCTTAGCAATAAAGGGGGGGTAATCCACAGGCTATGCCAGTAGGCAACAAGACTCACCAGGTCCCTCCAATTATAGCAAAAAAGCAGGGCCTGGGGCCCTGCTTGATAAAGAATAACTTATTTGTCAATCTTAGATACAACGCCGGCGCCTACGGTGTGGCCACCTTCGCGGATAGCGAAACGGAGACCTTCTTCCATGGCGATGGGGCTAATGAGTTCGACTGCCATTTTGACGTTGTCGCCAGGCATGACCATTTCGGTGCCTTCCGGCAGTTCGATGACGCCGGTGACGTCGGTGGTACGGAAGTAGAATTGGGGACGGTAACCGTCGAAGAAGGGTTTGTGACGGCCGCCTTCTTCTTTGGTCAGGACGTAGACTTCACATTCGAATTTGGTGTGGGGGGTGATGGTGCCGGGTTTGGCCAGAACTTGCCCACGTTCGATTTGGTCTTTGTCGATACCACGGAGGAGGGCGCCGATGTTGTCGCCGGCTTCTGCGTAGTCGAGTTGTTTACGGAACATTTCTACGCCGGTGCAGACGGTTTTCTTGGTTTCTTCGGTGATGCCGACGATTTCTAATTCGTCGCCGATTTTCAGTTCACCACGTTCTACACGACCGGTGGCGACGGTACCACGACCGGTGATGGAGAAAACGTCTTCGACGGGCATGAGGAAGGGTTTGTCTTTGTCCCGTTCCGGGGTCGGGATGTAGTCGTCAACAGCTTGCATGAGTTCTTTGATGTTTTCTGCCCAGGGACCGGTCGGGTCTTGGAGGGCTTGGTAGCCGCTGCCGCGAATGACGGGGATGTCGTCGCCGGGGAAGTCGTATTCGCTTAAGAGTTCACGAATTTCCATTTCGACGAGTTCGAGCAGTTCTTCGTCGTCTACGAGGTCGCATTTGTTCATGAATACGACGATGTAGGGGACGCCTACCTGGCGGGCCAGGAGGATGTGCTCACGGGTTTGGGGCATGGGGCCGTCTGCTGCGGATACAACCAGGATGGCGCCGTCCATTTGGGCTGCGCCGGTGATCATGTTTTTAACATAGTCGGCGTGGCCCGGGCAGTCGACGTGGGCGTAGTGACGAGCGTCGGTTTCGTATTCAACGTGGGAGGTGTTGATGGTAATACCACGTTCACGTTCTTCCGGTGCCTTGTCGATTTCGTCGAATTTGTTGGCTTTGGCTTTACCTTCCTGGGCCAGGACTGCGGTGATGGCTGCAGTGGTGGTGGTTTTACCATGGTCAACGTGACCGATGGTACCAATGTTAACGTGCGGTTTTGTACGCTCAAATTTTTCTTTTGCCATGATGTTAGCCTCCTATTTTAAAAATTAACCTTTGCGCTTGGCAATGATTTCTTCAGCAATGGATTTGGGGACTTCTTCAAAGTGGTCACTTTGCATGCTGTAAAGGCCACGGCCCTGGGTTCTGGAACGCAAGTCGGTTGCATAGCCGAACATTTCAGACAGGGGAACGAAGCCATGAATAACCTGGGTGTTCCCTTGGGCTTCCATCCCTTCAATCCGGCCGCGGCGACCGTTGAGGTCACCCATAACGTCACCCATGTATTCATCCGGAACGGTGATTTCAATTTTCATCACCGGTTCTAAAATGACCGGGTTCGCTTTTTCAGCCGCATTCTTGAAGGCCATGGAGCCAGCCACTTTAAAGGCCATTTCAGAAGAGTCGACGTCGTGGTAAGAGCCGTCGATCAGGGTTGCCTTCATGTCAACCATATCGTAACCGGCCAGGACCCCGTTTTCCATGGCTTCTTTAATCCCGTTTTCAATCGGACCGACGTATTCTTTGGGGACAGCCCCACCGACGATCTTACTTTCAAACTGGAAGCCGGAGCCGGGCTCTAGAGGTTCGAGTTCGATGACAGCGTGACCGTATTGACCACGACCACCGGACTGACGAACGAATTTACCTTCTGCTTCGACTTTCTTGCGGATGGTTTCTTTATAAGAAACCATCGGTTTACCTACATTGGCTTCCACGTGGAATTCGCGTTTCAGACGGTCAACGATGATGTCTAAGTGTAACTCGCCCATCCCGCTGATAATGGTTTGGCCGGTTTCTTCATCGGTGTAGGTTTTGAAGGTCGGGTCTTCTTCAGCCAGTTTGGCTAAGGCCAGACCCATTTTATCTTGATCCCCTTTGGAAGCAGGTTCAATGGCGATGGAGATAACCGGATCCGGGAATTCCATGCTTTCGAGGATGATTTCATCCTTTTCATCGCAGAGGGTGTCCCCTGTGCCGGTATCTTTTAAACCAACAGCAGCGGCGATATCACCAGCGAAGACTTCATCAATTTCAGTCCGGCTGTTGGAGTGCATTAAAAGGATACGGCCGATACGTTCACGTTTCCCCTTGGTGGAGTTGTAAACGTAGCTACCGCTCTTTAAGGTCCCGGAATAAACCCGGAAAAAGGAAAGTTTACCGACATAGGGGTCGGTCATCACTTTAAAGGCCAGGGCAGAGAAGGGTTCATCATCACTAGCGTGACGAGAAGCTTCAGTACCATCCGGCAGAACCCCGTCAATAGATGGGATATCGGTCGGGGCCGGCGCATAGTCCACAACGCCGTTCAAGAGGAACTGGACCCCCTTGTTTTTGAAAGCGGACCCACAGAATACAGGGACGGCTTCATTGGCGATGGTGGCTTTCCGCAGGGCTTTTTTAATATCCTTGACGGAGATGTCTTCCCCTTCAAGGTATTTTTCCATGAAGTCTTCATCCGTTTCAGCAATCCCATCAAGCAAAGCCGCCCGATACTCTTCAACTAGGTCAGCCATATCGGCCGGGATGTCCATTTCTTCATAGTTGACTAAATCTTTGCTGTCGAGGAACTTATAGGCTTTCATTTCGACTAGGTCGATCAAGCCGTCAAAGTGATCTTCAGCACCGATCGGCAGCTGGACAGCAATGGCGTTAGCGCCTAACCGGTCTTTCAGCTGACCTACAACATTTAAGAAGTTGGCGCCGGTCCGGTCCATCTTATTGACGAAGGCAATCCGCGGTACGCCATAGCGCACAGCTTGACGCCATACCGTTTCAGACTGGGGCTGTACACCGGCCACAGCGCAGAATACAGCTACAGCGCTGTCTAGTACACGGAGAGACCGTTCGACTTCAACAGTGAAATCAACGTGCCCTGGCGTGTCTATAATATTTATTCTAGTTCCATGCCATGTGGTGGTGGTTGCAGCGGAGGTTATGGTGATACCACGTTCCTGCTCTTGCTCCATCCAGTCCATGGTAGCTGCGCCGTCATGTACTTCGCCGATTTTGTGGGATTTACCGGTATAATACAGGATACGCTCGGAAGTTGTTGTTTTACCGGCATCAATGTGAGCCATGATACCAATATTACGGGTGTTTTGAAGCGAAAAATCTCTTCCCACTTAGCTGCCTCCTTTTATATTATTATTACCACCGATAGTGAGCGAAAGCTTTATTGGCTTCAGCCATCCGGTGGACTTCTTCTTTTTTCTTAACGGCATTGCCGGTGCTGTTTGCAGCATCCATCAATTCGTTAGCTAAACGTTCGTCCATGGTTTTTTCACCACGTTTACGGGCAAAGGTGACCAGCCACCGCAAGCCTAAGGTTTGGCGACGTTCTGCACGCACTTCTACCGGTACCTGGTAGTTGGCACCACCGACACGGCGGGCTTTAACTTCAAGAACAGGCATAACATTTTTCAAGGCTTCTTCAAAGACATCAATGGCTTCTTCGCCGGTTTTTTCAGCTACGGTTTTGAATGCATCGTAAACAATGCGTTCAGCAGTGCCTTTTTTACCGTCAAGCATGACTTGGTTGATTAATTTAGTGACTTGTTTGCTGCCGTAAATCGGATCAGGTAACACGTCACGTTTGGGTGCACGATCTCTTCTGGACATAGGGGCCTCCTTTCAAATATTTACTGACTTACTTTTTAGGGCGTTTGGTGCCGTATTTGGAACGGGCTTGCATACGGTCGTTAACCCCTGCAGCGTCCAGGGTCCCACGGACTAAGTGATAACGCACACCAGGAAGGTCACGCACACGACCACCACGCACGAGAACGACGGAGTGTTCTTGTAAGTTATGGCCAATACCGGGAATGTAAACGGTTACTTCAGTCCCATTGGTTAAACGAACACGGGCTACTTTACGTAGGGCAGAGTTCGGTTTTTTCGGGGTCGTGGTGTACACTCTTGTGCATAAGCCGCGTTTTTGCGGGTTGTTTTGTAAGGCTGGAGCACCGGATTTCTTCTTGGAGGAAGAACGTCCTTGGGTCACCAGCTGGTTAATTGTTGGCATACTGCCACCTCCTTATTTGAATATGGCCGACTCAATGGCCAAAATGGCCAAGGAAACGGCAGCGCCGTGCAGCGCTCAGTTGATTCGTGCGAGCGCTTTGCACCCGTACATACACACCTGCACATACTCTTGTGTATGCACAGACACTAAATTAATATAGCACGGCCCTGCTTCCTTGTCAACCATAGATCAATGGCTATTCTTATTAAATATAGACACGCGGTTGCTTGGGTTTCTCTTCTTGGTCCGCTTCTTCACTGTCGCCTTCGGCCTCTTGCGGGGCTTCTTCATCGACAGCCAGCCCTTCTTCTGCCTCCTCCAGGTCATAGACATTTTCCGGCTCATCCTCGACGAGGCTGATTTTCCGGTAGTGGCGCATGCCGGTCCCGGCCGGAATGAGTTTCCCTAGGATGACGTTTTCTTTCAGGCCGACCAGGGAGTCGCTCTTACCCTTGATGGCCGCATCGGTTAAGACCTTGGTAGTCTCCTGGAAGGAAGCGGCAGACAAGAAGCTTTCTGTGGCCAGGGCGGCCTTGGTGATCCCCAGGAGCTGGACTTCACCACGGGCTTCTTGCTTGCCTGCTTCCCGCAGTTGGCGGTTGGCCACATAGTAGTCGATGATGTCTACCTGGGCGCCGGCAATGAATTGGCTGTCGCCCGGGTCGTCAACTTTGACCTTCCGCATCATCTGGCGGACCATGACTTCAATGTGCTTGTCGTTGATGTCTACCCCCTGCAGGCGGTAGACCTTTTGCACTTCCTGTAAGAGGTATTCCTGGACGCTGATTTCGCCGGTCACGCTCAGGAGTTCTTTGGGGTTGATGGACCCCTCGGTCAGGACTTGGCCGGCAACGACCTGGTCCCCTTCGCCCACTAAGACATGGGCGCCGAAAGGAATCTTATATTCATCGACCTTGGCGTCATCAGACCGGACCATGACCAGGGTCAGGCCGTCTTTTTCGCCCATTTCAACAGTCCCGTCCACATGGCTGATGACCGCTTCCCCTTTTGGTTTCCGGGCTTCAAAGAGCTCTTCAACCCGGGGGAGCCCCTGGGTGATGTCCCCACCGGCGATCCCCCCGGTATGGAAGGTCCGCATGGTGAGCTGGGTCCCCGGCTCCCCGATGGATTGGGCGGCGACGGTACCGACAGCTTCCCCGACGTCAACCATCTGGCCGGTGGCCAGGTTGCGCCCGTAACAATGGGCACAAACCCCATGGCGGCTGTGGCAGGTCAGGGCGCTGCGGATGACGACTTCTTTGACGCCGGCGGCTTCAATGGCCTTGGCTTCGTCATCATTCAGGTAGGCACCGGCTTCAGCGAGCACTTCACCGGTTTCCGGATGGCAGACCGGGTCCACTAAAATCCGACCGGCAATCCGTTCCCAGAGGGGTTCAATGGTTTCAGACCCATTCATGATGGCGCGGACGGTCAGACCCTGGTCAGTGCCGCAGTCGATTTCCCGGACGATAACGTCCTGGGCCACGTCAACCAGGCGGCGGGTCAGGTAACCGGAGTCAGCAGTCCGCAGGGCGGTATCGGCCAGCCCCTTCCGGGCCCCGTGGCTGGAAATAAAGTATTCCAGGACGGTGAGGCCTTCGCGGAAGTTGGCCTTGATGGGCATTTCGATGGTCTTCCCGGAGGGGTCGGCCATGAGGCCCCGCATGCCGGCCAACTGGCGGATTTGCTGGTTGTTCCCCCGGGCCCCGGAGGTGGCCATCATGTTGATGGGGTTAAAGGTGTCCAAGTTGGCCAGGAGGGCTTCCCCAATGGCATCGGTTGCCCGGGTCCATACGCCGATGACCAACTGGTAGCGTTCGTCATCGGTGATGAGCCCCCGGCGGAACTTGGTTTCAATCCGGCTGATTTCCTTATCGGCATCGGCCAGTAAAAGGGGTTTTTCATCCGGAATAACGATATCTGTGTAACCGATGGAAATCCCGGCCTGGGTGGAGTACTTATAGCCCTGGCTCTTGATCCCATCGAGCATTTCAGCGGTTTTGCTGGCCCCTAAGCGGCGGAAGCACCGGTCGACAATATTGCCGAGTTGCTTTTTACCGACCACTTCGTTGATATAGCCCACTTCATCCGGAATCGGCTGGTTGAAGATGAGCCGGCCGACGCTGGTTTCGACCATACGGCCGTCAGGCATCCGCACCTTGATAAGGGCCTGGATATGGACGGCGCCGGCATCATAGGCCAGCTTAGCCTCGGTGGCATTGGCAAAGCGCTTGCCGGTCCCCGGGGCATCCGGCCGGAGGATGGTCAGGTAGTAGCTCCCCAAGACCATGTCCTGGGTCGGTACGGTGACCGGGCGGCCGTCTTTGGGGTTTAAGATGTTGTTGGCCGCCAGCATGAGGATACGGGCTTCGGCCTGGGCTTCGGTGGACAGGGGCACGTGAACAGCCATCTGGTCCCCGTCAAAGTCAGCGTTATAGGCGGTACAGGCCAGGGGGTGGAGCTTTAAGGCCCGGCCTTCGACCAGGACCGGTTCAAAGGCCTGGATCCCCAGGCGGTGGAGGGTCGGGGCCCGGTTTAAGAGGACCGGGTGGTCTCTGATGACCTTTTCCAGGACGTCCCAGATGACCGGGTCCAACCGTTCCACCATCCGCTTGGCGGACTTAACGTTATGGGCGGTCCCGTCTTCTACCAGTTCCCGCATAACGAAGGGTTTGAAGAGCTCGACAGCCATTTCCTTGGGCAGGCCGCACTGGTGCATCTTCAGCTCCGGCCCAACGACGATAACAGACCGGCCGGAATAGTCGACCCGTTTCCCTAAGAGGTTCTGCCGGAACCGGCCCTGTTTCCCCTTGAGCATGTCTGATAGGCTCTTTAAGGGGCGGTTGCCCGGGCCGGTCACAGCCCGGCCGCGACGGCCGTTATCAATCAAGGCGTCGACGGCTTCCTGGAGCATCCGCTTTTCATTGCGGACAATGATATCCGGGGCGCCCAGGTCCAGGAGGCGTTTCAACCGGTTGTTCCGGTTGATGACCCGGCGGTAGAGGTCGTTTAAGTCACTGGTGGCGAACCGGCCCCCGTCCAATTGGACCATGGGGCGGAGGTCCGGCGGGATAACGGGCAGGACATCCAAGACCATCCAGGCCGGATTGTTCTTAGACACCCGCATCCCTTCGACCACTTCCAGCCGGCGGGTGGCCTTGACCTGGCGCTGGCCGCTGGTATTTTGGACTTCTTCCTGGAGCTCTTGAGAGACCTGGTCCAGGTCGATTTCTTCCAAAAGGGTCTTGACCGCTTCGGCGCCAATGCCGGCGGTGAAGTTCATGCCGTGCTCTTGGCGGGCCTTACGGTATTCCGCTTCGGAGAGAATTTGGTACTTTTGTAAGCCGGTGACGGCTTCATCACCGGGGTCAATGACGATATAACTGACAAAGTAAATGACCCGTTCCAGCTGGCGGGGGCTCATGTTCAAGACCAGGCCCATCCGGCTGGGGATCCCCTTGAAATACCAGATATGAGTACAGGGGGCAGCCAGTTCAATATGACCCATGCGTTCACGCCGCACAGATGACTTGGTCACTTCTACCCCGCAGCGGTCACAGATAACGCCTTTGTATCTGATCCGCTTATATTTACCGCAGTTACACTCCCAGTCTTTCTTAGGGCCAAAAATCCGCTCGCAAAAGAGACCGTCCCGCTCCGGCTTTAAGGTCCGGTAGTTGATGGTTTCCGGTTTTTTGACCTCGCCGCTGGACCAACCCCGAATGGTTTCGGCGCTGGCCAAGCCGATGGTAATGTGATCAACGTGGTTAATATTACCCAAGCGAAGTGCTCCTTTCCTTTCTGTTCCCCTTACGCCCGATCTGTATCATCTGTTTCTTCTATAATAAAATATTGGTTCACGTCGCCGGTGTCAGAAGAATCTTCATCATCCTGGTTGTCACCGTCTTCGTTTTTATTTTCATCGCTTTCCGGTACGACAACGCCCAGGTCTTTAGCGGTTTCATTGAAGTCAACCGCCTCTTCAGACATGTCAATTTCCTGGTCGTTTTCGTCTAAAATCCGGACATCCAGGGCCAGGGACTGTAATTCCTTGATTAAGACCTTGAAGGCTTCCGGCACACCGGCTTCAGGGAGGTTTTCCCCTTTGACGATGGCTTCGTAGGTTTCCACCCGGCCGACGACATCGTCAGACTTGACGGTCAGGATTTCCTGGAGGGTATGGGAGGCCCCGTAAGCTTCCAAGGCCCAAACTTCCATTTCCCCGAACCGCTGCCCCCCGAATTGGGCTTTACCGCCCAGAGGCTGCTGGGTGACCAGGGAGTAGGGGCCGGTGGACCGGGCGTGGATCTTATCGTCAACCAGGTGGGCCAGCTTGAGATAGTACATGCAGCCGACGGTCACCGGGTTATCGAAGTATTCCCCACTCCGGCCGTCCCGGAGGCGGAACTTCCCGCTCTTATCGTAGCCGGCAGCTTTCAGCTGGTCGGCAATATCTTCCTCTGTGGCCCCGTCAAAAACGGAGGTCGCAAAGTGAACACCCAGGGCCCGGGCAGCCATGCCCAGGTGGACTTCCAGGACCTGGCCGATGTTCATCCGGCTCGGCACCCCGAGGGGGTTCAGGACGATATCGACCGGGGTCCCGTCGGGCAGGAAGGGCATGTCGCATTCCGGCAGGATCCGGGAGACGACCCCCTTGTTCCCATGGCGGCCGGCCATCTTATCCCCTTGGGAAATTTTACGTTTTTGGGCCACGTAAACCCGGACTTCTTCATTAATGCCGGGGGCCAATTCGTCACCGTTTTCCCGGGTGAAGACCTTGACGTCGACGACGATTCCACTTTCCCCGTGGGGGACCCGGAGGGAGGTATCCCGAACTTCCCGGGCCTTTTCACCAAAGATGGCTCGGAGCAGGCGCTCTTCTGCAGAGAGCTCGGTTTCCCCCTTCGGGGTGACCTTGCCGACCAGGATATCCCCGGCATGGATTTCCGCCCCAATGCGGACGATCCCGTGGTCATCCAGGTTTTTCAGGACATCTTCACCTACGTTGGGGATGTCCCGGGTGATTTCTTCCGGCCCCAGTTTGGTATCCCGGGAATCACTTTCGAATTCATCAATATGGATAGAGGTGTAAACGTCTTCCTTGACCAGCCGTTCGCTGATCAGGACGGCGTCCTCGTAGTTGTAGCCTTCCCAGTTCATGAAGGCGATGAGGGCGTTCCGGCCCAGGGCCAGTTCCCCGTCATCGGTAGAGGGGCCATCGGCCAGGATATCCCCAGCTTGGACATGTTGCCCCTTGGAAACCAGGACCCGCTGGTTGATACAGGTCCCCTGGTTGGACCCCTTGAACTTGGTCAGGGGGTAGTCGGTCCGTTCGCCACCGTCGCCTAGGATGCTGATCTTGTCCGCGCTGACAAAGGTTACGGTCCCGGCATGCTTGGCAATGGCCAAGACGCCGGAGTCGTAGGCGGCCTTGTGTTCCATCCCGGTGCCGACATAGGGGGCTTCGGTGACCAAAAGGGGCACCGCCTGCCGCTGCATGTTGGTCCCCATGAGGGCCCGGTTGGCGTCGTCGTGTTCCAGGAAGGGAATCAGGGCTGTTGCAATGGAGACCACCTGTTTCGGTGATACGTCCATGTACTCGATTTCTTCCATGCCGACGACGATGTTTTCGTCTCCACGGCGGGCGTCAACCTTGTCATCTATAATATGAGCGTTTTCATCTAACCGGGTGTTGGCCTGGGCGATGGTGTACTTATCTTCCACATCGGCAGTCAGGTACTCGATTTCATCGGTGACCTGGCCGGTGCCGGCAACTACCTTCCGGTAGGGGGTTTCAATAAAACCATATTCATTGACCCGGCCATAGGTGGCCAGGGAGTTGATTAGCCCGATATTCGGCCCTTCAGGGGTTTCAATGGGGCACATCCGGCCATAGTGGGAGTGGTGAACGTCCCGGACTTCGAAGCCGGCCCGTTCACGGGAAAGCCCGCCGGGCCCTAGGGCAGATAGCCGTCTCTTATGGGTCAATTCAGCCAGGGGGTTGATTTGGTCCATAAACTGGGACAGCTGGGAGGACCCGAAGAACTCTTTAATGGAAGCCACCACAGGCCGGATATTCAAGAGGGCCTGGGGGGTCACATTGGTGGGGTCCTGGGTGGTCATCCGCTCCCGGACATTCCGTTCCATCCGGGTTAAACCAATCCGGAACTGGTTCTGGAGGAGTTCTCCGACAGACCGGATCCGCCGGTTGCCCAGGTGGTCGATGTCGTCCACTTCATAGCCGGGCATTTCAGCTATCAGGCCAATCATGTAGCTATAGGTGGCAATGACATCTTCCTTGGTTAAGTTTTTGACACTCGGATCAATATCCAAGTTTAGTTTTTTATTGATTTTATACCGGCCCACCTTGGCCAGGTCATACCGTTTGTGGTCGAAGAAGAGGGACTGGAGTAAGTTCCGGGCACTCTCGACGGTCGGCGGATCACCGGGGCGTAAGCGTTTGTAGATTTCAATTAAGGCCTCCGCTTCATTGGTTTCCCGGTCTTTGTCCTTAAAGTTATCCTTATTAAAAGTCGGCGCCAAAAGGTCTTCTAGGGCCCCCTCGCCAGCAAAATCAAGGTTTTTAAAAAGGGCCTGGATTTCCTTGGAGTCTCCAAAGCCCATAGCCCGTAAAAAGATAGAGGCTGGCAACTTACGGGTCCGGTCTAAGCGCACATGAATAACCCCTGAGGCATCGGACTCAAGTTCGAGCCAGGCCCCACGGTTGGGAATGACGGTGCAGCTATAGAGTTTCCGACCGGACTGGTCAATGTCCCGGTGGAAATAGACCCCCGGGCTCCGCACCAACTGGCTGACGATAACCCGTTCAGCCCCATTAATGACAAAGGTCCCGTTTTCGGTCATGAGGGGGAAGTCTCCCATAAAGACTTCCTGCTCCTTAATTTCACCGGTTTCCTTATTGAGCAGCTGGACCTTCATGCGCAACGGCGCCGCGTAAGTGGCATCGCGGTCTTTACATTCCTTGACATCGTATTTTGGCTCCCCGAATTCGAAGGTGTCAAAATTGAGTTCCAATGTGTCGGTAAAATCCTGGATAGGGGATACCTCGGCAAAGGTTTCTCCCAAGCCCTCATTCAAAAACCATTCATAAGAATTTCTCTGAATGGCAATGAGATTGGGCATATCCATAATCTCGTCGATTTCCGCAAATGATTTGCGGGTCCTAAGTGCATGGCCCTGTTGGTCTGGCAATGCGGTCACCCCTTACTGACATGATATACCTTGCGCAATAGATGAATAGTGTAAAAGAATTCCATTTTATCATTAGCCTAACAATGATAGGCTA
This sequence comes from Peptococcus simiae, assembly GCF_046569735.1. Lineage (GTDB taxonomy): Bacteria > Bacillota > Peptococcia > Peptococcales > Peptococcaceae > Peptococcus > Peptococcus simiae_A. Next base: position 44,701 of record NZ_JBKICG010000007.1, read on the forward strand.
TGTGGGCTGAATTGTCAAGGGCTATTTTACAATAAAGGCTTTTTTGCCCTCCCCCCCTCTGCCGACCCTAAGAAAAGGGCCTGCCCGGGGAGGCCGGCCAAGAGCAGGTGTTGGCTCTTTGGCGGGGCTTTCCCAGGCAGGCCCTGGATTGAGACTTCTGTATTCACTTGCTTTTGCTTAAACTGAGAGCTTTTTGCCGGCGCTGCCGGCCTTTTTCAAGAAGCGGACAGCCCAATTGGTGTCGACCACCAGGTCCTCGTTCGGGTCTGTCTCCGCCAGGGCCTCAGCAAAGGATAAGCCAATGCTATCGTAGAAGGACTGGGGGAAGTCCATCGAGGGAACTTCATCGTCATAAAAGAAGAGAAGCCGGGCCTCATGCTGGTCTGTTTTCGGGGCATAGCGGACCTGGCGCAGGCCGGTTAGGGTCGGCAGCTGGTCCTTGACCTCTTGGAGGGCAATGACCTTGCCAATTTCCACCAGCCGGTCATCGTAGCCGGCATCCAGGAGGTGGATCTTTTCGGTGAGCTCATTCGGGGTGGTCACCACCCGGCGGATGACCCGGACCGGCTGGCCACTGTCTGCCACCTGGAGGGCCGCAAAGATTTCCTCCCCGAAGAGGGGGCCGGTCCCGGTATAGCCCGGTACCAGCTGGATAATAGCTGTCCGCCGCCGGTCATAGTAGAGCAGGGGGGTGGCGGCGATGAAGTCCTTGTCACAGCTGGGGCAGTGGGCCTTAAAAAAATGACCGGATAAAATGCTCTCTTTTAGTGCTTTATCCTCTTCCGCCTCGACCAGTTCCGGCCGTTCTAGGGTCATCTCCGTCTGGCAAAGGGGGCATTCGCCGCGGATGGTACTTTCTGTCATCTCATTCACTCCATTTCCACCTGCGGAGGCCAGGGCTTAGTCCTGGCCAGGCACCACAGGTAATCGATCCAGGGCCTCCGCTAGTTCAGCGTCGGTCGGTAGGTAATCGGTCATTGTTTGATTAGTATAGGCGGCATAGGCGGTCATGTCAAAGTAGCCGGTACCGGTCAGGCCAAAGAGGATAGTCTTGGTCTCGCCGCTTTCCTTACAGGCCAGGGCCTCATCGATGGCCCCCTTGATGGCATGGGCCGATTCCGGCGCCGGCAGGATGGTTTCCAACCGGGCAAAGAGGACGGCCGCTGCGAAGATATCCGTCTGCTTGTAGCTCTTGGCCCGTAAAAAGCCGTCATCATAGAGCTTGGAAACGATGGGGCTCATCCCGTGGAAGCGGAGGCCACCGGCGTGGCTGGCGGCCGGGATATAGCCGGCCCCCAGGGTGTACATCTTAGCCAAGGGAGTAATTTCCCCGGTGTCACAGAAGTCATAAGCGTACCTGCCCCGGGTCATGGACGGGCAGCTGGCCGGTTCAACCGCCAGGATATCTGGATTATATTTACCCTGGAGTTTGTCCCGCATAAACGGGGCAATGAGGCCGCCCAAGTTGGACCCGCCGCCGGCACAGCCAATGACGGTATCCGGGTAGTCATCAATCTTGGCAAAGGCCCTTTCACATTCCAGGCCGATGATGGACTGGTGGAGGACCACCTGGTTTAAGACAGAGCCCAGGACATAGCGGCTATCTTCCCTGGAAGTGGCCTCTTCAACGGCCTCGGCGATGGCACAACCCAGGCTGCCGGTCGTCCCCGGGTGGTCGGCCAGGATCTGCCGGCCAACGGCGGTGGTCTCACTGGGGCTGGGAATAACCCGGCTATCAAAGGTTTCCATAATGGCCTTGCGGAAGGGCTTTTGCTCATAGGAGCACTTGACCATATAGACGCTCAGGTCAATGCCAAAGTGGGCACAGGCTTCAGCCAGGGCCGTCCCCCATTGGCCGGCGCCGGTTTCGGTGGTCAGGTGGCGGATGCCCTCTTCCTTGGCATAATAAACCTGGGCCACAGCCGAGTTCAGCTTATGGCTGCCACTGGTGTTATTCCCCTCGAACTTGTAGTAAATCTTGGCCGGGGTATCCAGGTACTTTTCCAGGCTATAGGCCCGGCAGAGGGGGCTGGGCCGGTACTTCTTGTAAAAATCCTGAATGGGCTCCGGGATGTCCACATAGGGGGTGTCATCATCCAGCTCCTGCCGGGCCAGGGCCTCACAGAAGATGGGTTTGAGGTCATCCAGGCTGACGGGCTGGCCGGTGGCCGGGTTTAAAAGCGGGGGCGGCTTGTCGGCCATGTCCGCCCGGAGGTTGTAGTAGCGGGTCGGCATTTCATCTTCCGTCAGGTAAATACGATTAGGGATTTTCGTCATTTTTCTCTCATCCTTTCAGTCTTTCGCCAAATTTGACATACAGCTTGGTCGACTGTGGGACAAGGTATAAAAAAACGCCCCTGTCCCAATACGGGACAGAGACGGACTCTGCGGTGCCACCCGGTTTGGCGCATAAAATCACGCCCACTCAGTCGTATACCAACATATACGCTTCTAGGATAACGGGTGAAGGTCCCGTCGGATAGTACTCGGCCAGGCCTTTCCCTCCGCCCTCATGCGTCCATTCACCATGCCGGCCACCATTCCGCTCTCACCATCCGGAACTCGCTGGGGGGGGTTCGCCATAGCTACTCTTCGCAATCAAAGGTTTCTGTATGTTGAAAGTATCTTAGCAGGCCGTCCGGTTAAAGTCAAGCCTTAAAAATAAAAATCTTCCGACGGATCCTCCTCCTCTGCCACTGCCTCTTCCTTCACCGGGAGCAGGGCCGGGCTAAAGGCCAGGCCGAGGGCGGCGCAAATCCAATTGACCCAACCGGTCAAAATCAGGGTATTCATGGGCCAGTCGCCCCGGCTGTAGATATGCCAGCCGATGACCCCGGCATAGCCAACCAGGATGGCCAGGCCCAAAAGCCGCCAGACCCGCCGCCGGCCCTTGGCCAGCCGAAGACCCAGCCGATCAGCCACCGTCAGACCCAAAAGAAGGCCAGTCCCCATATAGGCCCAGGGCAGGGCCAGCTGGAGGTAAAAGCCGTAGAGCCCCTTTAATTCAAAGCGTAAAAAGGCCTCGCTGAGCGTGGTTTGGACAAAAAAGACAAATAAAATATCCAGCAGGGTGATGATGACCAGACCATCATAAAGCCGGCTAACCGACCGCCACTTGTTTCCCATAAGCCCCCTCCTTTTCTACTACCCGTATTATAAGAAAAGAGGGCCGGAGCCGTCAAATCCAGGCAAAAAACAGCCTAGGAAAGGGCCTATAAGTCAACTGAATCTAAATTATCCTAGGCCTCATCCATCCAGAATCCGGAGGCCTCTTTTAACAGGCCTGTTTTAAGTCGACAAGCCAAGGGATAAGCCTGCGGATACCATTTCTGTGCTAGGGCAAGGATAAACCGGTAAACTTCTTGGTTAGTAAAGGTCCTTCTGCCAGGAAAAGCTTGGTTAAGCCGGTCTTGAAAGGCGGCCAAGACTTCCTGTTCCGATAACCTTTCGAAGGCTTCTTGACCTTCATTAAAAATCTGTATTAGGGTTGCATAAAGTTTCGACCCCTCATCGAAGGTTAATCCTGCATTTAAGCAAAGGAGCCAAAAGAATTTAGGGTCGATATCATTATGCCCCAGATACTCTGCTAATTCGTTAAAGCAGGCTTTGACCAGGTTCAAATCACAATCCATTGTTCCTTTCCTTTCAGTTGTTGGATCTTCTAACGGAGGACTTTCAAAAAATGAATTCGACTCTGACCCCTTATCCAAGGCTTCCAAATCACCGGCCAGGTCCATCACCCAAGGATAAAGCTCAGGCTTTCGATACTTCGCAAAGGTATGCAGCCAGTAAAATATCTGTACCGGAGGAAGTTGGCCTGCCCGCGGCCAGACATCAGCCATAACCGCTTGAAAAAGAGAAAGCGCTTCGCCAATAGATAGGTGCCCAAGTACTTCCGCCTCTTTATAAAAGACAGCGCTGATAGCCTCCTCTAGATGCCGAACGGTCTCAGCATCCAGCTCAAAGCTTAAAAATATTGGCGTATAAAAACGTCGTTCATGTAAACTTTCGCCCATGTCCGCCGTTAATTCATTAAAAATGATATGAAAATAATTTAAATCACCAGCCATAGAACTTCTCCTTTAGCAATTAGCCCTGAGTCGGCTTATTATACCCTAGACCCCTATGGCAAAAACAGCTTCAGCTTTTCCAAAAGGCCTAGCAAAAAATCAAAAAACCGCCCTGCAAGGCAGGACGGTTAGGATGCAAACTATTTAAGGGTAGCGGTAGCGCCAACTTCTTCAAGTTTAGCTTTAGCGGCTTCAGCATCTTCCTTGGAAAGACCTTCTTTAACCATTTTCGGAGCGCCGTCAACCATTTCCTTAGCTTCTTTGAGGCCAAGGCCGGTGATTTCACGAACGACTTTGATGACTTTGATCTTGGTAGCACCAACATCAGTCAGTTCCAGGTCGAATTCGGTTTTTTCTTCTTCAGCAGCACCGCCAGCAGCAGCCCCACCGGCAACAGCAACCGGAGCAGCTGCAGTTACGCCGAATTCTTCTTCAAAGGTGGAAACGAGTTCGGATAATTCAACAACGGATAATTCTTTAACGAGATCAATGATCTGGGTGATTTTTTCAGACATGATGTGTCTCCTTTTCTTTTATGATATAGCCTTACGCGCTTGCGTTTTCTTCTTCGGCTTTTTTACGAACAGCATCGAGGGCGTAGCAAACGTTTTGCAGGGGCCCCTTGAAGCAGGAAGCGACTTTGGACAAAAGTTCTTCCTTGGACGGCAGGCTACCCAGAACTTCGACTTTAGCTGCGTCGATGACTTCGCCTTCCAGGATACCGCCTTTGGCAACCATGACTTTATTGTCTTTGATAAATTTAGAAATGATGTTTGCCGGTTTAACTGCGTCTTCTGCACAGAAGGCAACAGCGGAAACCCCGGTAAACATGTCTTGCATGCCGGTATAGCCGGCCCCTTCAGCCGCACGGAGGAACAAGGTATTTTTAGCGACAACATAGTCTACATTATTTTCCCGCATGGCCTTGCGGAGTTCGGTCGTTTGTTTTGCGTTTACACCGGTATAGTCAACGACAACAACACCTTGGGCTGCCGCGAATTTTTCTTGTAAATCGGTGACAATCTGTTTTTTGCTTTCAAAGGTTGACAACAGATTCACCTCCCTTTCATAATTTAGTGTTTATGTATCTGCCAAAAAGAAAGAGCCTCGTCTCGCGAGACAGAGGCCTAAACATCCAAAAGGATGAACTGGCGCCTCGGCAGGATGATTAAGCTTTCGCCCCCGCTGTCTCCGGCAGATAACATATTCAGTTCAAATTAAGCAATATGGTTGGGGTTGAGTTTAATCCCAGGCCCCATGCTGGTAGAAAGCGTGACGCTCTTAACATAGGTCCCTTTTTGAGATTCCGGTTTTGCTTTGATGATGGCCGCAGCCAGGGCATTGAAGTTTTCTTTCAGTGCATTCTCTTCAAAGCTGAGTTTACCGATAGGGGCGTGGATGATGCCGGCTTTTTCAGCCCGGTATTCAATCTTACCGGCCTTAACTTCCTTAACGGCATTTTCAACGTCCATGGTAACAGTCCCGGTTTTCGGGTTCGGCATTAAGCCTTTAGGCCCTAAAATCCGCCCGATTTTACCAACAGTACCCATCATATCCGGGGTAGCAATGGCCACATCAAAGTCGGTCCAGCCGTCTTTGATCTTCTCTACCAGGTCTTCTGCACCGACAAATTCTGCACCGGCGGCTTCTGCGGCCTTGGCCTTGTCGCCTTTAGCGAAGACCAGGACGGTCCGGCTAACGCCGGTCCCGTGCGGAAGCACCATAGCGTTACGAATTTGTTGGTCAGCATGACGGGTATCAATGCCTAATTTGAAAGCAACTTCGACAGATTCGTCGAACTTTGCCTTGGCATATTGCTTGACGATCGCAAAGGCTTCGTCAACTTCATATAGTTTATTCCGGTCAACGAGTTTGGCATTCTCGTTATATCTTTTACCGTGTTTTGCCATACTTGTTATCCTCCTTTGTGGTCCAACCGGCTCTCGCCTCCCACATGTCTCGCAGTTAGCCTTCTACTTCGATCCCCATGCTGCGGGCAGAACCCTTGATCATGGACATGGCGGTTTCGATGGTAGCGGCGTTTAAGTCTTGCATTTTGGTTTCTGCAATTTCCCGGACTTGTGCCTCGGTGACTTTCCCGACCTTGTTTTTATTCGGTTCACCGGAAGCCCGTTCTAAGCCAGCTGCTTTCTTAAGCAGGACAGCTGCCGGCGGGGTTTTGGTGATGAAAGTGAAGGAGTGGTCCTGATATACGGTGATTTCAACCGGAATCAGCATCCCCATTTGAGACTTGGTGCGTTCGTTAAAATCGTTGCAGAATTGCATCATGTTAACGCCGTGCTGACCCAAGGCAGGCCCTACCGGCGGTGCAGGATTTGCCTTCCCTGCTTCTACTTGCAATTTAATAAAGCCGATAACTTTCTTTGCCATACAAACACCTCCTTATTAAGGTTATTTTTTCACGTAGACTTTATCAAAATCCATTTCCATCTGGGTTTCGCGTCCACCAAACAAGGCGGCGCTCACTTGGACTTTGCGGCGGTCCTGGTCAATGGCCGTAACCGTCCCGATAAAGCCAGCAAAGGCCGCATCGGTAAAGCCTACGGTATCGCCCACTTCGGCGTCGAGGTCTGCCGGTGGGGCTGCTTCGCCGTCTTCTGCGGCTTCCATAGCACGCAAGAGCGGCTCCACCTCGTATTCCTGCAAGGGGACCGGGCTATTGCCCGCACCTACAAAGCCGGTTACGCCGGTGGTATTGCGCACCACATACCATGATTCATCGGTTAAGACCATTTCAACGAAGACATAGCCAGGGAAAAGTTTCCGGACAACGGTGCGGTTGGCTCCGTTTTTCATTTCGGCAACTTTTTCTTCCGGCACAATGCAGCGCAGGATGTAGTCCTCCATGTTCATGGTTTTGGCACGAGTGAGAAGGGTGGTTTGGACCTTCTTCTCGTAGCCGCTATAGGTATGAATCGCGTACCATGCCTTATTTTTATTGTCAGCCATGGTGAGGATTGGCCTCCTCTCTTACAATAACAAGCCTAAAGCAGCCGTAATACCGGAGTCCACTACCCAAATCAATGTGGTGATAATGGCCACAGTGACCAAAACAACACCGGTATAGGTAATGGTTTCCTGACGGTTGGGCCAGTGAACTTTTTTCAGCTCACTGAAAGAAAGGCGGAAGTTCTTCTTCACCCGGGTGAAAAAGCCCTCTTTCTTCTCGGTGCCTTTTTGTCTGCTCATTTAAATCATCCTTACCTAAGAGCGTTATTTGGTTTCTTTGTGCAATTGATGGGATTTGCAGAAGGGGCAGTATTTTTTTACTTCCAGGCGCCCGGTAGTGTTCTTCTTATTTTTATTCGTTTGGTAATTCCGACGTTTGCATTCGGTGCATTCCAGGGTAATTCCGACGCGCATATTTCCACCTCCCGTAGGGGAATTTCGGATTTTTGACAATATAAAAAGACGTGCCGTCAAAAGGCACTTATATAGTTTACCGAATGGCCCTGCGCTTGTCAATGATTTTTCACGGTTTGGCGGCAATTTTTCCCTTTTTGTCGGCGGCCCAGCCTAAAGAAAAGCCACCCTACACCGGGCCGGATCCGGCCCGGTGTAGGGTGGCACTTGCTTACAAGGGGATTAGCGCTTATTGCTCTTCCGCCAAATATTCATTTTTTCCGCTTCCTTAATGAGGTCTTCGCGGAAGTCCGGGTGGGCAATGGAGATAAGGGCTTCAGCCCGTTGCCAGGTGCTCCGGGCCTTCAGGTTCACAATCCCATACTCGGTGACCACATAGTTCATCATGGACCGGGGGGTGGTGACGATGGAATAGGGGTCAAAGGTCGGGCGGATCCGGCTTTTAACGGTCCCATCCTTCATAGTGACGGTTGAGGACATGGCCATGATGGCCTTCCCGCCCTTGGACCGGTAGGCGCCGAGCATGAAGTCGGCCTGGCCGCCGGTACCGGAAATTTGCTTGATGCCGGCAGCTTCAGAAGAAGCCTGGCCATAGAGGTCCATTTCCAGGCAGTTATTGATGGCGACAAAGTTGTCAATGGAGCCAACCACAAAGGGGTCATTGGTATAGTTGACCGGGTAGATGGCGCAGGCGGTGTTCTTATCTAAGAAGTCGTAACAGCGCTTGGTCCCCATGGCAAAGGTGTAGACGTGCTTACCCGGGTTGATGTTTTTCCGTTTCCCGGTAACCCGGCCGGACAGGACCATGTCAACCATGGAGTCGGTGAACATTTCAGTATGGATGCCCAGGTCCTTGAGGTCCGATTCGGAAATCATCTTTCCGATGGCATTGGGCATACCACCAATTCCCAGCTGGATGCAGGCCCCGTCAAAGAGCTCACCCATAACGTACTCGGCGACTTTTTTATCAACATCCCCAAAGCCGGCCGGTGGCACTTCATCTAGGGGACGGTCATTTTCAACGATGATATCGACATCAGAGATGTGGACGCTTTCTTCATAGCCGCCAAAGCAAACGGGCATGGAGGCATTGACTTCAACGATAACGGTATCAGCGGCCTCAACCATGGCATGGAAGTGAGAGGCTTCCGGGCCGAAGTTAAAGTTACCGGCGGCGTCCATGGGGGCAACCGGAATAAAGACCACATTGCTCTTGACCTCGCCATGGTCTAATTCCTGGCGGTAGTAGCGGGGGTATTCGTGGAAGAGCATGGGGACAAAGAAGGCCTGGGCCTTTTGGCCGAGCTTCCGTTCAATGCCGCTGAAGTGGAAGCTGGAGTAGTTAAAGTGTCTGCCTTCCGGGTCCGCTTCGATGATTTTCGGGGGCATGGTGGTGCAGCAGCCGCGAATTTTCACATCTTCCAGCTCATCAGCCCGGGCGGTCAGGGCAGCGTCCAGGGCATAGGCCTGGCCGGCAAAGGCCCCGTACTCAACCCAATCGCCACTTTTTACGACTTTAACCGCTTCTTCCGGACTGGTCAGTTTTTTTTGATAGAGTTCTTGATAGGTCATAGGATCCTCCTTGGGTAAAGCTAGTAACGATTAACATTCATTATCTCTAGTATAAGTCCTAGCCGGGCAAATGAAAAGAGATTTTGTGAATATTGGCACGTTTTATCTATCCACTCGCCCTTCTATCTTTATTTATTATAACAAGTGGCGGCGATTGGCACAATGTTCAGATAGTTTTACTGACTAAAAACCGCCCAGCAGCCCTAGGGCCGCCAGACGGTCATCAGCTATGCTTCAGTCAAAAAAGACAGGTCCAGGTCATCCGGCAGGGGGGCATAGGTCAGGTCACCCCAGGCCAGGCGGGCATCGCCGCCGGTAAGGCCTAAAAGCCAGGCAGTGGCTGCTGCCTCCAGCTTTTCCGGGACAAAGAAATGATAGTGGACCGCTTCATCAAAGGTCTTTTCCACCGGCCAGTGGTGGTCATTGAATTGGTAGGTCAGTCGGCCCTCATGGGGATAAGGGACCGTCAGGGTGACGGCCTTTTGCCGGACCATGCTGGTGGGCCCACCGGCCTGGACGGCTTCGGCTGCAGCCCGGGTATAGGCCCGGATAAGGCCACCGGCCCCCAACTTGACCCCGCCAAAGTAGCGGACCGTGGCTACGACCACATCGGAAAGGCCTTCTTTTTTCAAGACTTCCAGGGTCGGGACCCCGGCTGTGCCCTGGGGCTCACCGTCATCAGAGGCACGCATTTGCAGGCCCCCGGGACCAATGATCCAGGCCCAGACCACATGGGTGGCTGTGGGGTGGTCACTGCGGACCTCGGCTAAAAAAGCCTGGGCCTCTTCTTCCGAGGCCACCTGCCGGGCCAGGCCCAGAAAGCGGGACCGGTCAATTTCCAGATCAATATCACCGGGCCGGACCAGGCTCCGAAAGGCCTCCGGTGCCCGGCTATCATAGGGATCCATTAGGCCTCTTCCAGGTAGTAGATGACATAGGCCCGTTGGGGGTCCTTATTGACAAGCTCCATATATTCCGGTGAAAGGGAGACTTCCCCAATGAGGTTAAAGGGGGAATCAAAATCAAAGTCCTCTTCTTCGCTGCACTTGCAGATGTCCATCTTGGCCTGGGCATCGTGTTCAGGCTGAACACCCAGGGCTTCGTATTCTTTCTTAGCCTCTTCCTGGCTATCGGCAAAAACCACCCGGGTTCCGGTTGTATGGGTCATAATCGTCCTCCTTAAAATAGGTCTTTTGCATCATTGGCTTTGTTGTCATTATAGCATATTGGTCGGGGCTTGGTTAGCCCCTGGGCAGCACTTGGCCAAAAGGAAAGCGCCCGGCCGGGGCCGAACGCTTTACGGTCTTTTTATAACAACCAGGGGTCATCTTCCGGATCAATATAATCCGGGCCATTGGTGTCAATTTCATGGTCTTCTGTCGGCTTACCCTTGGTCGGTTGGTCCAGTTCCGGATGGGCCTGGTTGGCCGCATCGTTCCCTTCCCGAGAGTCGCGAGCGGGCAGGTTGAGGTCTACGTCAGCCAGGTCAATGCCCAGGGCATCGGCAACCCCTTGCCCATAGGCCGGGTCAGCCTGGTAGCAATAGTTGATCCACCGGTGCTTGATTTGCAGGGTAGAGTCGCCCATATTCCGGGCGGTGTTTTCAAAGAGGACCTGCTGCTGGTCAGGGGTCATAGCCCGGAAGAGCATGCCCGGTTGGGTGAAGTAGTCGCTGTCATCCTCCCGGAAGTCATAGTGGCCGATGGCCCCGTCGGCTTCCTGCAGGGGAGGAATGAGGTCCGGATGGTCGGTGAACTGACCATAGCTATTGGGCTCGACGTGGAGTTCACTGCCCAGGTTCCCATCTACCCGCATCTGCCCATCCCGGTGGTAGCTGTGGGGGTTTTTGACGCCCCGGGGCTGGTTGACCGGAATCTGGTGGTGGTTGACCCCCAGGCGGTAGCGCTGGGCGTCGCCATAGGAGAAGAGCCGGGCCTGGAGCATCTTATCCGGAGAGAAACTGATACCCGGGACCACGTTGGCCGGGGTAAAGGCGGCCTGCTCAACGTCGGCAAAGTAGTTTTCCGGGTTCCGGTTGAGTTCGAACTCACCGACCGGGATCAGGGGGAAGTCCTTCTTATACCAGACCTTGGTCAGGTCAAAGGGGTTATAGGGCATTTTCTTGGCCTGGTCTTCGGTCATGACCTGGATGTACATCTTCCACTTGGGGTACATCCCCTTTTCAATGGCGGTGTAAAGGTCCCGCTGGCTGCTTTCCCGGTCTTGGCCGACCACCTTTTCAGCCTCCTGGTCGGTGAGGTTTTTAATCCCCTGCTGGGACCGGAAGTGGAATTTCACCCAAACCCGGGTGCCTTCCTTATTGATCAAGCTGTAGGTGTGGCTGGAAAAGCCGTGCATGAAGCGGAAGGAAAGGGGGATGCCCCGGTCGCCCATGATGACGGTGACCTGGTGGAGGGATTCCGGCAGGGAGCTCCAGAAGTCCCAGTTGGTATTGGGAGACCGTAAGTTGGTCCGGGGGTCGCGCTTAACGGCGTGGTTCAGTTCCGGGAATTTAAGGGGGTCCCGGAAGAAGAAGACCGGCGTATTGTTACCGACCATGTCCCAGTTGCCTTCGTCTGTGTAAAATTTCAGGGCAAAGCCACGGATATCCCGTTCAGCATCAGCTGCCCCGCGCTCACCGGCAACAGTTGAAAACCGGGCAAACATCTCGGTCTTCTTCCCGATGTCGGAAAAAATAGAGGCGCAGGTGTACTGGGTGATATCGTGGGTCACGGTAAAGGTCCCAAAGGCGCCGGACCCCTTGGCGTGCATCCGCCGTTCGGGAATGACCTCCCGGTCAAAGTGGGCCAGTTTTTCCATGAGCCAAACGTCCTGTAAGACCATCGGGCCCCGGGGGCCTACGGTCATGACGTCTTTATTGGTGGCCACCGGTGCCCCGGCAGCTGTCTTTAGGGAGGGGTCATCACCGACGCAATTATTGCGACTCGGTAAGCCTTCGCCTAAGCCGTTTTTATCCATGGGGTTGTCCATTATATGCTCCTTTCCGCCGATAATTCAGCGTGATCCTTGAGTAATCTCGTCTCTTACTAGATACCCTGACGCCTAGCCAGAGAAACGCCGGTTTCTTCCTTTGTTCTTATTTCCGGATATGGATGGCAACCTAGACTGACTGACAAATCAAAGACCCGGCGCCAGAGCACCGGGTCTTTGATCTATATCTAACAGGGGGTATTGCACCAGTCCAAGATAAAGGCGGCCATAACCTTGGTAAAGCGGACCAGCTCCGCCTTATCGGCTGATTCATTTTGAGAATGGGCCTCTTCCAGGTCACCGGGGCCAAAGCAAACGGCCGGAATCTTAAAGGGGGTGAACCAGCCGGCATCGGTGACGGTCTGGGACATGGTCACCTTGGGGGCCGCCTGGCAGACGGCTTCATAGGCCCCGACCAGTTGTTTAAAGGCCGGGTGGTCCTGGTCCAGGTCCAGGGAGGGAAAGATTTCTCCCTTGTCCTCTACCATAGACCGGCCGCCCCAGCTGATGGTCGGCGGATGGGCCCGGAGCCAGGGGTCAGCTGCGGCAATGGCGGCGATATGGGCATCGATTTCAGCGGTAATGGCCCGAACATCCTCATCCGGGTAGAAGTGGACGGTGATCCAGAGCTTGCATTCGTCAGCGATAAAGGCCGGGTTGGTCCCGCCTTCGATATAGGCCGGGTTAATGGTATTGGTCCCCGGGGTAAAGCCCGGATACTGCCGGGTGACAGCCCAGTAGCGTTCCAACTCTTGCAGGCCCTGGATAATGAGGACCATCTTCTCAATGGCGCTAAAGCCTTCCAGACCCCCACCGGCATGGATCAGGCTGCAGCGGTTGCCGTCATGGAAGGTCTTGTTGCCCCGGACGGTAATCCAGCCGGTGATGACCCCGCCCTGGCCCTGCATTTCCAGGGCCGAGGTGTCGTTGACGATGGCGTAGTCAGCGGTATAGCCCTTCTCCAGCATTTCCCGGGTCCCGGCCTCACCGGACTCCTCCCCGACAGCGGCCTGGAAAACCAGGTCCCCCTGGAGGGCAATCCCCTCATCATGGAGGACTTTTAGTAAAAAGAGGTCGGCAGCAATCCCCCCCTTCATGTCCGAGGTCCCCCGGCCATAGAGGCGGCCGTCGGCCTCTGTAAGGACAAAGGGCGGGTAGGTCCAGTTGGCCGGGTCGCCGACCGGGGCCACGTCCACATGGCCGTTTATAATCAGGTCATGGTGGCTGGCTGAGGCCTGGCCCTTTTTCCGGGCCACCAGGAGCCGGTCTTTTTCGTAAAAGGGCCACATATCCACCGTAAAGCCGATGGCCTCCAGGTAGTCCTTAATAAAGGTCTGGATGGCCTCGGTATTCCGGGCCGGTGGGCTCACCGTCTCAAAGCGAATGAGCCGGTCTAAAAGTTGCAGAAGCTCGTCCTGGCGGTCCTCAATAGCCGCCCATAGGTCTGTCTTATTCATAAGTGCCTTCTTTCTAGCTATCCTGTCAAGCAATAAAAAAGCATCCGACTGTCGGTCGAATGCTGGTAGACATTTTTCTCCCCAGCCGGCATTATCCGGCTTGGGTTAATCGGTCGCGGTCCTCCCGCCTCTCAGCCTATAGCTCCCGAGCTAAGTCTAGTATAGCTTTTATCCAAGGCCCTGGCAAGGGGCATTATCAGTGGCCCGGGGCAAAGGAAATGGTATTGGTCTCGCCATCAATGGCGGCAATCCGCACCACTGAATAGACATCCACCCCGGCCGCCTCCAGCCGGCTCCGACCGGCCTGGAAACTTTTCTCCACGCAGATGCCCACCCCGGCAACGGTTGCCCCGGCCTGGCCGACCAGGTCCATGAGGCCCATGGCCGCATCACCATTGGCCAGGAAGTCATCAATAATCAAAACCCGGTCAGCCGGGCTCAGATACTGCTTGGATACGGTCACCCGGTAATTGGTGTTTTTTGTATAGGAATGGACCGATACCTGGTAGACCCCATCTCCGGCCAGGGTAGAGGGCAGGGCCTTTTTGGCAAAGAGCATGGGCACATCAAAGTGGGCCGCCACCATAATGGCCGGGGCAATCCCCGAGGCCTCAATGGTCAGGACCTTGGTCACCCCATGGTCCTTAAAATAGCTATAAAGCTCTTCTTCAATGGCCTTCATGACCGTCGGGTCAATTTGCTGGTTGAGAAAACTATCGATTTTCAAAACGTTATTCGGCAGGATCTGGCCTTCCTTGATGATTTTATCCTTTAAGTAAGACATCCTCGCTCCCCTTCGTCTGTCTATCCACACCCTCGTCCGACAAGCCGGCCGGCGCCAATAATAAAAGCGTCATCAAACCGGCCGGTTCTGATGACGCCAGGTCCCCTTTGGGGTCTTATAAAGGTCTGAGAGACAGAAAAAGAATGATTTTTCGGTCGTCTCCTTAGGTTGTTCTTATCATAGCACTGGCCGGCAGACTTGTCCAGCCCGGAGAGGTCACGTCCAATCCACCCATGCCCAGGGCCGTCTTAACCCCCACCCCACTCCATTCGCCCAGGGCAAAGAGAAGGGCCAAAAACCGCTGTAGGGGATCGCCGGCCCGGAGGATCAGCTGGACCTCACCCAGGCTACCGGGAATATGGCTGCCCTTGATGGGTACGGCAGTGGTCCGCAGGCGGAGCCGGGCCGGCCAGAGCTGGTCATCAGCCAGGGTCCGGTAGGTCTCCATCCGGTCGATATTGGCTTCCAGCACCGTCCCCCAGCGGTTGACCAGGGACTGGACTAGGAGGTCCGGCCGGGGCAGGGGGTCGAAGTGGCCCCGGCGCTTAAAGGCCAGGGGCGACCGAAGGACCAGGTTTAACCGGTCCGGTGGGGCCTGGTCCGCCAGGTGGTGGCGGAGGAGGGCTTCCAGGGGCAGGGCCTCATGGGCCAGGCCTTCAAGGGCAAAGGCCCGCCCGGCCACGGTCAGCCGGTCCAGGCCGGCCAGGCGGTCAGCCAGGTCGGCTTCAGCGGCGGCCAGGTGGTCAGACACGGCCAGGTCCTCCCAGAGGGCCACCCGCCAGTAAAAGGTCCCGTCGGCCCAGTAGAGGTGCTGGCTGACCCGGGGGTGGCGGGCCTCATGCCAACTGCCGGCCAAGGGGTCACCGGCCAGGGCATTCAGGGCCCCGTAAAGCTGGTAGCCAAAGCCCTTGGGCAGGTCTGTGGCTGCCAGGGCATAGGTAAACCGTTGCATAGGGCCTCCTTTAATAGTGAATGGTGATCCGGCACTTGCCCCAGTCGTAGGACAGGCCTTCTGCCAGGATGGTCGGCCGCATATAGGGGGCCACCACCTGGCCCAGGGCCGGGTCATAGGTCGGTTCAGCCGCCAAGAGGGCATTGGTCAGGTCCCGGGCCTCCGCATCGTCAAAGAGGGCGTAGACCAGGCTCTTGTTCACGAAACCGCTACCGCCCCCCAGGTAAAGGTAAAGGTCCCGGAGGTCTACCGGGGCCCGGTCAGGGGTGGGGATTTTCTCCCAAAAGACCCGCTCCTGCATGAGCTGGGCCAGCTGGAGGGCCTCATTGAGAACAGTAAGCATCAGGCCACCCCGGTTCATCAGAGGAATGTCAATCCGCAGGGTAAAGCGGATCCGGGTGCCCGGTGGCGGAACTTCGTAGATGTCGGGAGCATTGAGGACCCCCTCCCGGTGGACCAAGCGCCGGCGAACGGCTACCGTGTCCCCGGTCCCCAAGGGGTCACTATCCGATACGGAAAAGGCCCGCATCAGGTCATTGAGGCTGGAGGCGACCTCAGCGGTATGGAGGTGGAGCTTGTGCAAAATGTCCACCTGGAGGGCCTGCATCCCGGCCGAAAAGGCCGACCGGTCCCCATCGGTATAGGCCTGCCGGAGCCGGCTTCGCCAACCTTCCTTATCCACTTCCGGCATTTCATTGAGGAAGTAGACCAGGAGGACCTGGCGCAAGGCCCCCTTGAGGGTCGTACCCGGCACATAGGGCCGGCCGGCCGGGTTTCGTAAAAAGGGATGGACCCGGTGGACCGCCGCACCCCTATCAACCGGCAGGACCCGCTTGATCAGGTCGGCTGCCGGCCCCAGGTCAGGATGGCTGGCCAGGAAAGCATCTGCCGACCCGCCAGCGGCCAGGTGCCCCTGCCAGGCCTCGAGGAGGCCGGTGGCGAGGAGTTGCCGGCCCAGAGCCCCTTCATCAATCAGGGCCAGGCCCTCAGGCCGGCCCAGCCAGTGGCGCCGGTCCAGGGGGCGGCCACCAGCAATATAAAGGGGGCCACCGGTTTCCAAAAAGAGTTCATGGACTTCTAAAAAGCCCAACCGTTTCATCCTTTCCATTGCCTCACCTCCCTAAGATGGCACCAATAGGCGCCTCCTGCAAGTAGCCAACGGTATAAACCGGTCCGGTCACCACCCGGGACCCGGCCTGCCAGTAAAGACGAGGACCATCGGGATGGTCCTGGGTCCCTCGCCAGAGGGGCCGGACCGACAAGCCGGCCTCAGCAGGCAGGCCGGCCCCTTGGACCGTACTGAGCAGGCGGCCGACCCCTTCTTCCGGGGTCAGGGCCCGGGCCAGGGCCCTTTCAGCCGCTGATCCTTCTATATCCAGGGCCCGGAGGGGGCCGGGTCGAAACTGCCCCCAGCCCAAGCTCCGCCGGGCGCCAAGCCCGGCCAGGCTAAGCCGGAACCAGGCATCATCCCAGGCCGGCCTGTCCCCTTCAGCAACCGTCATCAGAATATAGAGGCCCCCTCCTGCGGGGGCCTGGCAATAGGCCTGAGGCCGGCCCTGGAGAAAGCGGACCCCCTGCCAACCGGTCAGGGCCGCCGGCTGGCCATCAGGCCTTTCATACAGGCCCGGCCCGTCCGGCAGAGCCGGCAGGTAAAAGCCGGTCTCGTCAAAGGGGAGGGCATCAGAAAACCGGACCCCCTCAAGGGGCAGGTCCGCCTCCACGACTGAGGCCAGGGCCTGCAAGAGGCTATCTGCCCCAATGGCCGGCTCAGCCCGTCCCGGATCCCAGGCCCAGGTCCGCCAGGGGCCGGAAAAAGTCCACTTAGAGATTAAGGGCGTCATCGCGGAACACCTCGTTATTCAAGAAGGCCAGGTCCCGGTCATCAAAGGCATCCCCATAGCCCAGGCGGACCTTCATATCCCGGAAGGCCACCCGGCCACTGCCCCGGCTCCCATGGCCGCCCAGGCTATCCATGGTCAGGAGCTCCATGGCCCCGGCCAGGTTTTGCAGGTCTGCTCCGGCTTCTGCCGCCTCGCCGGCGGTATAAATAATCCGCAGGGCAAAGCGGCTGCCGGGCACCACCCGCTCCAGGCTCCGGACCCGAGCCTCAGCTGTGGCCCGGTCAATGGCCACCTCCTGCTTGATTTCCGTTGCTAAAAAGTCCCCGGGACTGGCGAGGAGGGGGGCATCGCAAACAATGAGCCGGCCCGGTCGGGCTGCCTGCCCCTCAATGGCCGGGGCCCCAAAGAGGCGGATGACCTCTTCCGCATCGTGACCGGGGTCGTTGACAATCCAGCGCTGGGCCAGGGCCCGGGCCAGGAGGGTGCGCCACTTGCCCTTAAGACTGGACCCGGGCACATAGGGCCGGCCCTGGTGGTCCCGGACCACCGGCAGGTCAGCGGCAGTCGGTCCCAAAGAGGGGCCGGCCCCGATATGTAAGCCGGTGAGGGCCTCCAATTCACCTTCAATAATTAATTTTCCATACACAGGATTACCTCCCTCCGGTCATCTGCCCGGCCACCGCATGGTGCCAGGCCAGTAAGTGTTCCCCATAAGCAGCCAGCTGGCGGCGTTTTTCCCCATCCCCGGCCGCCTCAGCCAGAGCCCGGACCAGGCCGGCCCGGTCAATGAGCTGGCCCAGGTCACCGGTCTGGTCCGGATAGGTCAGAGCCAGGGCCAGCCGGGCCTCATAGGGGGCCAGGCCCGCCTCATCAGCAAACCGGACCGCCTGGGCCCACTCCATCCAGGCCGCCCGGAAGGGGCGGATGTCCGCCTCCGTTGGCAATTCGCCGGCCTGGGCCAGGTCAAAAACCACCTGCCGGGCCGCCTCTTGTAGGTCATCTATTTGGTCAAATACAGCCATTATCTTTTACCTCCCACTAGGGCCAGGGCCAACTGGGTCAGGGTTAGGTTGCCCTGGTCCAGGGCCCGGCTGTACAGGTGCCGGGCAGTTGCCGCCCCCACCGGTGTTTTTTCCATAAAAAGGGCCAGGTCCGCAAGGCCGGGCCGGCCTTGGTTGCGGTCCAACCAACCGACAAAGGGCTGGAGAAAGGCCTGCCCCTCCTTGGCCAGGGCCCGGGCATCTGCCAGGACCCCTGCCCCCTGGGCAAAGGAGAGTCCCCGGCCAAAGAGACAGAGGTCATGCCCGGCCAGGTCGCTAAAGGCCCCAGGCCAGCGGTTCAGGCTAAAGCGGTTCCCGGCAGCCACTGCCCGGGCCAGGGCCGGCAGGGCCGCTTGCGGCCCCAGCTCTGCCCGGCTATAGACCAACCCCTCCCCGGCATAGGGGCCGGCCCCGGCCAAGAGGTCCGCCTGCCGGGCCGGGCTGGTCACCGTCAGGGCATAGAGGGGCCCCGGCCCGGCCTCGCCTCGAGGCGGCTGGTCAAGACAAGCCGCTTCGTCGCCGGTCAGCCCCCGGGGAAGGGCAAAGGCCCTGGCCATCTCCGCCAGGAGGCTGGCCTTATCCGCCCCCTGGGCATAGCGGAGGACCCCTGCCCCGCCTGTTTCTTGGGCCAGGGCCAGCTGGGCCGCCCGGTCTTCCTCAACCGGTCCGGGGACCACCATCACCACCAGCCCCCGCTCCTGCCGGCAGATCCGGCCGGCCGGCGCAAGCGCCGGCGGCAGGGCCGGCAAGTCCGGTCGGGGCACATCTTCTGTAGGCAAAAGGGCCATTGCCAACCATGTCTCAGCCATCAAGCCACCTCTTTCTTATCTGTCATCCAGCTGCTTGTCAGCAGCCTCTTTTGTGCTACAATAAACGAAACCAATGATTAAGGAGGACTTCCCATGAACTTTATCCACAGCGATGCCGCCCCGGCGGTCCTCGGCCCCTACTCCCAGGCTGTCCAAGTCGGTCACCTGGTCTTCGTCAGCGGCCAATTGCCCCTCAAAGACGGCCAACTCATCGATGACCCGGCCCAGGCAACCACCGCCGCCCTGGACAACCTCTTAGCCATTGTCCAAGCCGCCGGCGGCCAAAAGACATCCTTCGCCAAGGTCAATATCTTTGTCCGGAACATGGACGACTTTGACACCATCAACACCGCCTATGCCGCCTTCTTTGGCGACCATAAGCCGGCCCGGGCCTGCGTCCAAGTGGCCCGCCTGCCCAAGGATGCCGTCTTGGAAATCGAAGTCATCGCCGACCTCTCTTAAGCTAAGTATACCCGAATATAAGCGAATAGCAAAAAACAGGTGCCTTCATTGCGCACCTGTTTTTTTATACACAATTCTAGCTTAAAAAGCCTTCAATAATCCGGGCTTCCGCTTCTTCTTCCGTCAGGCCCAGGGTCTGCAACTTGATAATCTGCTCGCCGGCAATCTTCCCAATGGCCGCCTCGTGTATCAGCATGGCATCGCCATTATTGGCCCGGAGCTCCGGCAGGGCGTCTACCTTGCCATTGCCTACGATGATGGCATCACATTCCGAATGGCCGGTAGAGGGCGCATTGCCCACAATGACCGAATGGTATTCCTGGTGACTGTCATCCTTGGCCACCGACCGGCTGACCAGGTCCACCCCGCAGCCATCGCCGTTTAATTCCACATAAAAATCGGTGCTGGCCTTGCTATCCGCCTCGGTCAGGATATTTTCCTTGATCACCAGCCGGGCCCCGGCTTCCAGCTTGGCAGAAGTCTTCCGGTGGGTATGGGCAATCCCCTCCAACTGGGAGGTGTCCATCTCCAGGTAGGCCCCTTCCGCCAGCTCACACTGGGTTTCCGGGTCAATAATCCGCCGGGCCGCCTCTACCGAGGCATCCCCGCTGCCATAGTGTTTTTCCAGGTAAAGGGCCTTGCTGTTCTTCTCCATAAAAAAGCGGTGGATCCCATTGTGTCGGCTTTCCCCGTCACCATCCGTATGGACCCCACAGCCGGCCACGATGGTCACATCAGCCCCTTCACCAATGTAAAAGTCATTATAGACCAGGTCATCCACATCATTTTTAGTGATACAGGCCGGAATATAGCAGGATTCTCCCTTGGTCCCGGCCTTGACAATGATGTCCAGGCCACTGCCCCCGGTTTTGGGCCGAATTTCAATATTTTCCGTTGACCGCCGGCCCGCACACTGGGAGTCCTGGCGGATATTGTAGGCAGCCCCTTCCGGGAAGGCCTGCCAGTCAGATACGATATTTAATAAATCTTTGGTAATCGGATTAACCGGTTGGAAACTCATTGCACTTCTTCTCCTTCATGATTGACCAGGCATGTTTCACTGCAGGACCGGCATTCCGGCCCATGGGCCAGGCGGGGAAGGATCTCTGCCGTCGGCCCGAAAGCCGCCAACTCCCCTTTGACAATGACCGCAATCCGGTCTGCAATTTCCAGAATCCGCTCCTGGTGGGAAATAATCACCGTCGATTGCCGGCGGCTTTCCCGCAAGTCGTTAAAGACATCAATCAAGCTATTAAAGCTCCACAAGTCAATGCCCGCCTCCGGCTCGTCAAAGACGAAGAGCTTGGCATCCCGGGCCATCACCCCGGCAATCTCAATCCGCTTGATCTCCCCGCCGGAAAGCTTGGTATCCACACTCCGGTCCACATATTCCTTGGCCTGGAGGCCCACCCGGCGCAAGAGGTCCGCCAGCTCTTCCTCACTCAATTCGCGGCCGGCAGACAGGTTTAACAGGTCCCGGGTCCGCAAGCCCTTAAAGCGCACCGGCTGCTGGAAGGCATAGGCAATCCCTGTCCGCGCCCGGTCTGTAATATTCAAGTCACTGATGTCTTCGCCATCTAAAATAATCCGGCCACTCGTCGCCTCAGCAACCCCGGCAATGACCTTAGCCAGAGAGGTCTTTCCGCCTCCGTTCGGCCCGGTCACCACCACCGTTTCGCCGGTTTCGATGGCTAAGTTAATATTTTTTAAGATGTCCGCCTTACCCGGCACCCCAAAGCCAATATTTTGCAGTTCTAACATAATTAATCCTCCGTCACTCCATATACATGACAACCTGATCGTCTTGTCTACCCTATAGAATATCATGTTTTCAGATTTTTCATAGACTTAGAAAGATAGTCATAATATTACAGCAATCTGAGAAAACCATCCCTTGAATTGACAGACAATTTCCCTTAGAAGCCTAAAGCGTCCAAGGTCTTCTCCAGTGGAGCAAAGTCAAAAAAGCCCGCCGTCCGCACCAGCTCCCGCCCATCCTGCAAAAGCAGGAGGGTCGGAAAGGAAAAGACCCCAAAAGTCCCCCGCAGCTGGGGCACCGCCGCCAAGTCCACCACCATAAGCCGCAGGTCTCGGTCCGCCAAAACCCGCTCCGTCTTCATCCGCATCCCGTTACAAAGGCCACAGTCCTCCCCCGCAAAAAAGAGCAGAACCGTCCCCTCCCGGTAGTCCTCACTAAAAGCCACCGTCTCCATCCAAACCCCTCCTCTAGTAAAAAACGCCGACTCAGCAGTCGGCGTAATCTGTCTATTAAAAGCTTTACCCAAAATACCGGTCCACTAAGGCCTGCAATTGGCCCGTCTTGGCCGCTTCAGCAGCGTCAGCCTGGACAAAGTTCCCGGTCCTTGCCTTGAGCCCTTCATCAAAGCCCAAAATATAATTGGTCGCAATCAGGTAGATGATCCGGGTCGGGGCCATCCCGTAGACCTGCTTTTCCAGGATATGGCGGATCCGGTCACCCTCATCCGGGAAGGCCGCCTTGAGCCCTTCCGACCGGAAGAGCCGCTTGACAATTTCCGTAATATAGAGGCCCGACTTCATATACAAGTCCGCAAAGGTCTTGGTCGGGTCATCAAAGCAGCCCGGGTTTTCCGCCTCCAGGGCGTCCACCATCTTGGCCACCACCCAGCGGGGCGTAAAGATCTGGTTGGTCTTTTGCGGCGGAATGTAGTCAAAGATATCCTCTTCCAGGTCCTCATCAAAGTAATTGGCCAGCTCGGCCTTCTTCTCTAAAAAGGCCCGGATGCTGTCATTAAAGACCGTTTCATCAAAGAGCTGGCCGGCAAAGGTTTCCTCGCGGCCGGTTTCCGGATCAATGTAGCTGCCCCCATCCCGTAAAAAACGGAAGTCTGCCTCGCTGATCCCGGTCACCTCCTGGAAGACATCATCCTCAGTATAGTCATCAAAATTTTGCAGGGTCAGGTCCTGGTCCCCATAGGCCATGACAAAGCTGGGAATGGTCCGGGAAAAGCCCCGCAGGTGGGCCCGGACCGAGTCTTCAACGGATTTTTTCTCCGCCTCGGCCACCAGTTCTTCCTGCTTTTGCACCAGCTCAGCAGGCTTCTTTTGGATAATCTCCTCTACTACCTTTTCCGTCGCCGCCTGGACATGCTTCAGGGCCTCTGCCAGGTCGGCCCGGTAGCTTTTTTCCGCTGCAGCCATGGCTTCCGGCGTTTCAGCCGCCGCCTGCTCTTGCTTATACTTGGTCTGGGCCAGCTTGGTCTGGTACTTGTAGTCCTCCTGCAAGCGGTTAAAGGACCGGTCAATTTCCTTTTCCGTATCCTTAATGAGCCGGTTTTCAGCCTTCTTGGTCATTTGGTAGGCCTCTGCGGTCGGGGTCACCAGCTTGGTCTTAACCTGGTCTTTTACCGCTGTCGCCAGGTTGGCCATGGATTGGCCCAGGCCATAGGCCGCCCCCTTTTCTTGGACACTGACCTGACTGACCGCCTCGGCCAGGTCTTCCTGGAGGGTCTCGTAGACCTTAGGCCCGAAGATGTCCCCGGCCTTCCCGATGACCCGCTCTTGGGGAATGGACACTTCCCCACGCTCATCTACCGGCACCTCATCAATATGGTCCAGGTGGCCGGCATCCCGCTTTTTCAGGTCCTCATGGGCCGGGTCTATTTTTTCAACAATCTCACGGACAACCCCCGGGGCCCCGAAGATATGCCCGATATTTTGAAAGAGGAAGTTGGACATAAAGCCCCGGCGGACCACCTCTTGGCTCTTCAGCCGGCGGGGGATAGAGAGGACTTCGGCCGCATCCAGGGCCACCATTTTTCCTTCCCTGTCCTCCCCGATCACCGGGAAAAAGTTCAGCAGCCGCCGGATATTGGCCTTCCGGTCCTCGCCGGTCCCCTTGCCCCCGGCGGTATCCGGCGACAGGTTATTGGCAAATTCATCAAAGATAATCAGGGTCCGGGCCGGGTCAAAGTCAAAGACATAGGCCCGCTCCTTCCGGAATTTTTCCCCATCCCGGCTCATCATACAGGGGTTTTGCACCCGGAAGGCGGCCTGCATATAGGAGGCCGGGCTCTGCAGGTTGCAGAGCATGAGGATCCCGCTCCATTCCGGAATGGTCACCCCTACCGTCAACTGGCCCACACTGAGGGTGATGGTCTTGTCATGGTCCCGGATGGCCTTCTTGACCCGGTCATAGGCCTTTTCTGTGGCCTCATCATCATCCAGCTTGCCATCGCCGGCAGCCAGGACCACTTCATAATCAGCAAAGACCGGGTCTTCCTTTAAGAGCTTGGCCAGGGCCTTGGCCGAGGCCACCCGGTTTAAGAGCCAGAGGGTATGGCTCAGTTCTGCCCGGAGGGCCGGGGTGGAGTAGGGGTATTTTTCATTGGTCACCAGGCTGGCCAGGAATTTTTTGACCTCATCTTCATGGATAAAGCGGCCGGCCGCATTGGTTGCAAAAAATTCATTCAGGTCAAAGGCATAGCCGGTCCGGTCCTCATCCTCATCAGCCAACTGGGCCCCTTGGACCAGCCGGTCCGTCACCATGGGCCCCAACTGGTAGGTAAACATTTCCAGCTGGGGCAAGTTGGCATAGGGGTTCCTATTATCCCCTGCCCAGTCGGCCTTGGCGGCCTGTTCATCTGCATAAGACCAGTTATAAATCTGCTCATCTGTAAACTGGTCCCCCGCCAGGGCCTTAAAGGGGGTCCCGGACAGGTAGAGGGTGTACTTCCGCTTGATTTGCTCAAAGGCCCGGTCTGTCCGCCAGGTATCCACCCCTTCATGGGCCTCATCGACAATGAGGAGGTCAAAGTCCAGGTCATGGATCCACTTGAGCTTATCAAATTCGCCCCCAAAATAGACCGACCCCTTGAGCCCCTGGAGGGACTCAAAGGCCACCATCCCCGGGGCCTCATCGGCCTGCAAGAGCCGGGCTTGGTAGTCTTTCCGGGTCAAGACCCCGGGCTTATCGGCCAGGGCCTCCGTATCCGATACAAAGACCAGGTCCGCCTGCCAGGCGATGAACTTATTAAAGTCCTCTGCCCAGGAATTGGCAATGCTGGGCCGGTTGGTCACCACCAGGACCTTTTCCAGGCCCATCCGGCAGACTAAGTCATAGGCCGAGAGGGTCTTGCCAAAGCGGGGCTTGGCATTCCATAAAAAAGCCTGCCCGCCCCCTTCAAAATAAGCCTGGGTCCGGGCCACTGCCCTTTCCTGCTCGGCCCGGAGGACATAGCTGGCCTTCTCCTTGGCGGCCAGGGGCTTCCGGTCGGCAAAATCATAAAAGAGACCCCGCAAGGCTGGCCCCTCTGCCTGAAACCACTCCGTCCCCGGTTCCCGGGGAATCGCCGCCTTTTCCAGGTAGGCATGGAAGTCATGGTCGGTAAAGGCCTCGCCGGACCCGTCCTTGTAAATAGCATTGTCCTGCCAGGCCAGCTCCCAGCGGATGCCTGCCGTCTGGGTCTGCTGCTTAATCCGGTCCGCCACCGCCTGCCGCTCGGTATAGCCCACCTTGGTCCAGCCCTCATGGTAGGGAATGCCCGGGGTGGTATAGGCATAAATCATAGGGACGACCCGCTTAAAACTTTGGATATTGACCGCCACCTAGACCATCTCCTTTACATGGCTTTCAATAAAGGCCACCTCTTCTTCAGAGAGCCCATACTTAGCATAGAGCTGGCGGTCAATATCCGCCACCGACCGGGACCAGTCGATATCTGATTGAAGGGTGAAGTCTTGGAGGGGGACGTATTTCCAAACTGACGGCGGACAATGCTGGGTAACTTTTTTTACGCCTAATAAAGCTCTGAAAAATTTTGTAGCCATATATCTTTGTAGTTTCTGGGCTTCTGCCTTTGTGCTAAATATTCCTATACTTATAAAAGTATCAGTAGCTCCCTCTTGCGGGGAAAGGATTTCACTTGGTGCGAGTTTTTCCCCAAACTTACCACTTCCATTTGCCTCAGGAGAAGCAATATTATAGCCTTCAATAAAATCGTTTTGTTGAATATAAACTTTTTTTAATTTACGTTTTGTGCGTCTACCATCAACTCTACAAAGTATATTAACGATATCATCTTGCATATCTGCATCTTGAGCAATATTTGCTTCTGGTATTTTTTCAAAGAAATTCGAAACAAGCATATTGCCTGTGCCTTTACCTAACTTATCTTTGGAACTTGGAAAATCTTCAAAAAATTTTGGTGAAAGTCTATAGTTCCCCCTTGAAGCTACAATCATATCTAAAAAAGTCACCTGTGGATGCTTTAATATTTTTTGTAAAATACCATTCATCTCAACATAGGGACTAAATACTTCCACTGCATCATACTCTTTTGAATTGTCCCTTATAGATATCGCTACCCCACCTTTGATATCAGTTCCAGGGAAGACTTTACTTGCATCTGATTCATAGTGAACGATTTTAAAATGTGGATCTTTAAGCATTTTTTCGTTCCACTTCTTGGGTGTTTGACCAGCATTAAATAAAAAACGAGCTGGTGTAATTAATGTCACAACATCCGCTATATCAAAAGATTCTTCCATAAAATTATGGTATATAGGGTTTGGTCTATCACCTTTATTTTTAATAGTTTCCTGATAAGGCGGATTGCCAATAATAAAGTCAAATTTCATTGTCTTCCCCCCTTGGGTGAGGTCTTGGTAGTTGAGGCTGTGGTCGGCTGACCAGTTGTAGATCCGGCAGGTTTCCGGTGGGCCGGCCGGGTCGGTGGCCGGGGTCTCAAATAAGGAAAAGAGGTCTATCTGCCGGTCGGCCTGGCTGTCTTGGGCGAAGGGGAGGCCGCCGGTGAGGCCGTCCATTTGCCAGATGTTCCAGCTGATGATATTGATGATTTTCCGGTACTCTTGGCCAGTGGGCTGGCGGCCCCAGCGGGCCTTGAGGACGTCTTCCAGGGTCATGAGGAGGTTCAGCCGGGCAATGAGGAGGTTGTCACCCTGGAATTCATAGCCGTAGGTGGCTTGAAAGGCCCGGCAGGCCCAGGTAAACCAGTCTTTTTCATTGTCTGTAAAGAGGCTGACCAGGCGGAGCTTCCGGTCCAGGAGGCCCTGGCGGTCGGCCAGGGGGATGACTTCCCCGCTGGCGGCGTCATACCGCTGGACCAGGAAGGGGGCTTCGCCGCAGGTGATTTCCAGCCGGCGGGCCTTGATGTAGGCCTGCCAGGCATGGTCCGGGGCAAAGAAGGCCTTGAGGCCGGCGTCATCGCCTAGGAAGGGGTCCCGGCCCAGGATTTCCCGGTCGCCGGCGCTGACCATCTTCTGGCAAACCCAGAGGGGGGTAAAAACCTCCGCGTGCTTCCGGGTCCGCTCAGACTGGTGCTCCATGGCCTTCCGGGCTCGGTTTTTGATGACGTCTGACTGGTCCCCGGTAATGAGCCGGGCTTCTATGGCCCGGTCTCGGCTATAGTCCGGCCCTCGGTCCCGGTAGGCATCTGTGGCCCAGATGATATTGGCCTTGCTGGTCTTATCTACCAGGAGCCCCTTGAGCCAACCGGCCAAGTGGAGCCGTAAAAGTTCATCCTGAATACCAACGAGCAAGCCGGTCCCTCCTTCCCTTTGCCTTTCGGCATCAAATAAGTGCCTTTTCTATAAATATAAAGATACCAAATCCAGGCCCCTTTTCCAATAGAGAATCCCTTAACCGGGCCCTTGGGCATCCAAAAATAGCCCTATAAGAGAAAATCGAGCAAGTCCCTGACTTGCTCGATGAAGGCCCCGGTCCGGATGGCCCCGGAGTAAAAGCGGCTGGCAACGTCCAAGCTCCCGGCCAGGAAACAGCCTCTAGCCTAAAACCTGCCAATGGCCGGTCTTGGCCGTACCAATATAAGCAATCCGCCCAGCCGCAGTTAAACTGGCGATATCCCGCTTAACCGTCCTTACCGATACAGAAAACATTGCCGCCAATTCCTGCGAGGTCACTCGGGGCTCCTGCAACATCACTGCAAGCATTTGCTGCCGTCGGTCTACCGGTTTGAGCTTTTGGGTGTCACTTTGGGTGTCACTTTGGGTGTCACTTTGACCCTCATTTTCACTGCCAATATTTAAGTTTTGCAAAACGACTAAAAAATAGCTACCGGTCGATTGCCGGCACTTAGAGGGGCTTGGTCGGCTCCTTCTTGGCTAAGAAGCTCAGCTGGTCCTTGTAGTCCAGTTCGTAGTCGCAGCTGAAGCCGATGGGGGTCAATAGGGCGGTGAGGGTTTGGGGGTCGTAGACTTCAAAGCCCAGCATGTCGGCCCATTTTTTGATGGTTTCACTGTCCCGGTGGGCGGCTTCGTTACAGATTAAAAATTGGCCGCCATCGGCCAGGACCCGGTGGACTTCTTCAAAGCAGGCGGCGATGTCTTCCCAAAAGTAGATGGTTTCAAAGGCGGTGACGATGTCCATGGAGCCATCGGCAAAGGGGAGTTGGCGGACGTTGCCTTCTATGATCTGGCACCGGCCTGCCCGGATGGCCTTTTGGTTGAGTTGGCGGGAGGCGGCGACGCTGGTTGGGGAGTAGTCCAGGCCATAGACCCGGCTGGCCCGGGTCAGGAAGTATTGGACATTCCGGCCGCCGCCACAGCCCAGGTCTAAAAGGGCATGGTTCGGCTGGATGTCTAAAAAGGACCGCCCCCACCGGGCCAGGCTTTCGTGGTGGCGGTTCATCCGCTGCACCATGATCCGGCCCCCCAGGCCGGTGGGTTTGATGACGTTGGCAAAAAATCGTTTAAACATACAGGCCTCCTATCTTATTAAATTGCTTATAGCTAACTCTTTTCCCGCATTATACCACAAGGGGACCGGCTGTGGCGAAAAAAGTCGAGTCCTCCCGGTTTATCGACTGCCTAAGTTGATGTGCCGCTTCAGCTCAGAAGGCCCTCTGCCTGCCTTGGCTCTTTCATCAGTGACCAGCCCTTACCGGTTGATGTATTTTGTTGACCGGCCGGCACCGACTTGACTGATTTTTTGATGGTCTTGCAAATCTTTTAAGGCTCTTTCCACTGTTCTTTGGGATAGGTCCGGGCAGAGCATCATAATGTCTCTATTTATGATGAATATAAAGATGTAGCCAAATAAGGCATCACTCATTCTTATTTGTAAGGTAAAAGATAAAATAAGAAATATGATTAGAAGATTTTTTAAGTATAAATTGATATAATAAAACTATCAGTTGCCTTATGGTTGGCACTTGATTTTATTACAAGTACCCTAACCGCTTTTAAGATAAGAGGTCAAACTTATCATCAATTACCAATAACACAAAATATAATAATAAACGCCTTTATACATTATGTGATTTTATTCTTGATTAGTATTCCAGTGTTTAAAAGTAGAATGAAATTCATACATGGAGAGACTTATGAGTAAAGATATGGATAAAAATAAAGACGTAAATCATGATGAAAAAGAACTTCAAATTAGATTATCTGCTGCTGCTGAATACTTGACTTTTATTGCAGCTAACGGTGATGATCAAGAAGCTATCGAAATTAGATATGAAGATGACAATATTTGGCTAACTCAAAAGATGATGGCAGCACTATATGATGTAAGTGTTTCCGCAATAAATCAACATCTAAAAAAAGTATTTGACGATAACGAACTAGACGAAAATGCAGTTATTAAGAAATACTTAATAACTGCAAACGACGGAAAATCATATAATACAAAACACTATAACCTACAAGCAATTATTTCAGTAGGTTTTAAAGTAAATAACGAACGTGCCGTCCAATTTAGAAAGTGGGCAAACCAAATTGTAAAAGATTTTACAATTAAAGGTTGGGCAATGGATGATGAAAGACTCAAAAATTCTGGCACAAAACTTACCAAGGATTATTTCGAAAAATTACTTGTAAAAATTCGTGAAATTAGATTATCTGAGAGACGATTCTATCAAAAAATCACAGATATTTATGCTACATCTTTAGACTATGATCCATCTGCAAAAGCAACAAAAAGGTTTTTTGCAGCTATTCAAAATAAATTGCACTATGCCATTCATGGAAAAACTACAGCTGAATTAATTGTAGATAGAGCCAGTCACAAAACTAAAAATATGGGACTTACTACTTGGGAAGGCTCTCCAGATTCAAAAATTCATAAATATGATGTAGTTGTTGCAAAGAATTATCTAAACGAAGAAGAATTAAATCAAATGCAAAGAATTGTTTCATCATATTTAGACATGGCAGAGCTACAAGCAGAAAGACATATCCCGATGACAATGGCAGATTGGGAAAAAAGATTGAATGGATTTTTACAATTATAGGATAAAGAAATCTTAAACGATGCAGGAAAAGTATCTACAGCTCTTGCTAAAAAACACGCAGAGAGTGAGTTTGAAAAATATAGAATAATACAAGATAGACTCTACAAAAGTGATTTTGATAAATTCTTGGAACTAGAAGATGATACTAAAAAATTATAATAATATGCATATTTGGCTATGAAAAATCAATAATGGCGAGATTAATCTCGCCATTATTTTTATTTTGGCGTATGAATAGGATTGCTTTTGTAAGCGGCCTTGCGCAAAAACAAAAAACCGAGGCCGGGGGGACCGGTCTCGGTTGGTTATTTTAATAGAGTTTGGCGCCTGCAGGGATATGGGGGTCCAGCATGAGGAGCTGGAGTTTTTCTTCGCCCTCTTCGGTGTGGATGGCGGACAGGAGCATGCCGCAGGAATCAATCCCCATCATGGCCCGGGGCGGGAGGTTGGTAATGGCGATGCAGGTCTTGCCAACCAGGTCTTCCGGTTCATAGTAGGGGTGGATGCCGCTTAAGATGGTGCGGTCGGTGCCGGACCCGTCATCCATGGTAAACTGGAGGAGTTTTTTAGACTTGGGGACGGCGATGCAGTCTTTGACCTTGACGGCCCGGAAGTCGGACTTGGAGAAGGTTTCAAAGTCAACCATGTCCT
This sequence comes from Peptococcus simiae, assembly GCF_046569735.1. Lineage (GTDB taxonomy): Bacteria > Bacillota > Peptococcia > Peptococcales > Peptococcaceae > Peptococcus > Peptococcus simiae_A. The sequence goes on from NZ_JBKICG010000007.1 coordinate 74,967, forward strand.
CAAAGAGGGGTTCCACGACAACCTTGGAGAAGTCGATGGGGGCATCGGCTTGGGCAGCCGGGGCCTGGTGGTTTTTATTTTTACCACCGTCCAGGGGCTTCATGGTCGGGAAGAGGAGGACGTCACGGATGGAGTCGCTATCGGTGAGGAGCATGACCATCCGGTCAATGCCGACGCCCAGGCCGCCGGTCGGGGGCAGGCCGTATTCCAGGGCGTTGATGAAGTCCTCATCCATGGGGTGGGCCTCGTCATCGCCGGCGGACTTGGCCTTGACCTGCTCTTCAAACCGGTGCCGCTGGTCAACAGGGTCGTTGGTTTCGGAGAAGGCGTTGGCGTGTTCTCGGCCGACAATGAAGAGCTCAAAGCGGTCGGTCATCCGGGGGTTATCCGGGTTGCGCCGGGCCAGGGGGCTGATTTCAACCGGGTATTCGGTGATGAAGGTCGGCTGGATCAGGGTCTTTTCGACGAAGAGGTCAAAGAGTTCTTCCAGGGCATGGCCCCGGTCGGTGCACTTGTCGGCTTCGGCGCCCTTTTCGATGGCGGCGGCGATGAAGGCGGCGTCATCCATGTCGGCATGGTAGTCCAGGCCGCAGGCGTCTTTGACGGCTTGGGCCATGGGCAGGCGGGGCCAGGGGCCGGCCAGGTGGACCTCGTGGCCGTCACAGCTGATATCTGTGCTGCCGAGGACGTCTTCAGCGACATGGATGAAGAGGCCTTCGGTGATATCCATCATGGTGTTGACGTCCCCATAGGCCTGGTAGAGTTCCATCAGGGTGAATTCCGGGTTATGGCTGGTATCGATGCCTTCGTTCCGGAAGACCCGACCAATTTCGTAGACCCGTTCCAGGCCGCCGACAATGAGCCGTTTCAGGTGTAATTCCAGGGCAATCCGGAGGTAGAGGTCGATATCCAGGGCATTGTGGTGGGTGATGAAGGGGCGGGCATTGGCGCCGCCGGCAATTTGGTGCAGGATGGGGGTTTCCACTTCCAAAAAGCCCAGGTTATCCAGGTAGTGCCGGACAGACTGGATGATCTTGGTCCGTTTGACGAAGGTATCCCGGACGTCCGGATTCATGATGAGGTCGACATAGCGCTGGCGGTAGCGTAATTCGACATCGGTCAGGCCGTGGAATTTTTCCGGCAGGGGCCGCATGGCCTTGGACAGGTGGGTCAGCTTGGTGACCCGGATGGAGAGTTCTCCCCGGTCGGTAATGAAAAGAGGGCCTTCGACGCCGATGATATCGCCGACGTCTGCCTTTTTAAAGATCCAGTGGTTGTCTTCACCAAGGACATCCTGCCGGCAGTAGATTTGGATATTGCCGGACAGGTCAGCCACATTGGCGAAGCCGGCCTTGCCCTGGCCCCGTTTGGCCATGATCCGGCCGGCGATTTTGACCGGTTCTTCGCTTGCTAAAAGGCTTTCCTGGGCTGCTAAGATATCTTTCACATGGTGGGTGACGTCAAAGCGGTGGCCGAAGGGGTCAATGCCGCGGTCGCGTAAGGCGGCCATTTTTTCCAACCGGACGTTCATGATTTGTTTGAGTCCGCCGAGATTTTCTTTAGCCATGGCTCCTCCTATTCGTTTTGTATAGAAATAACCCGATAGATGATATCGCCCACCGGGGCGGCGACGGTGATTTCATCACCAACCACATGGCCTAAGAGGGCCTGGCCCAGGGGGGATTCATTGGAGATCCGGTTTTGCATGGGGTCTGCTTCAATGGTCCCTACAATCCGGTACTCTTCCTCTTCTTCCAGTTCTACGTCCTCTACCCGGACCTTAGAACCGACGTTGATTTTATCTTTATCGTCTTCGCTCTTACTGATGAGTTCGTAATTGCGTAACAGACTTTCTACTTTTTTAATCCGACCTTCAATAAAGGCTTGCTCATTTTTTGCATCGTCATATTCGGAGTTTTCGCTGAGGTCCCCAAAATCGATTGCTACCTTTAAACGATCGGATACTTCTTTCCGGCGAACCGTCTTCAAGTGTTCCAGCTCGGCCTTTAATTCATCTAATCCTTCTTGGGTGAGTAAGGTCTTATCTGCCATCTGTGTCGATGCCTCCTGCCAAACAATTTCTAGTCATAAAGAAGGCCGTGACGATGTCACGACCGGTCATCAATTTTATAAGTATATACGTCCGGCCCCTGTTTGTCAAGCGGGCCAGGGGCTAATCGGCAGAGGCTGGCGGGGCGGCCAGGAGGTCTTCCAGCCGGTCTTCTTCCATACCAGAAAAATCGGGCCGGTGGATGTTTTCATAGGACCTTCCTTTGCCTTCGGGACCGCTGGCCTGGGGGCCTTGATGGAGGTTATTTACCCTTACTTTACCATAAGATGATAGGGCCTGTACATAAGCCCGCCCCCTCCTCCTCTTCCATCCCCAGGGGCCACCGGCTTGGCCGCAAGGAGTTCAGAACGGTTATTCGGCGAATGAACGTTTGATTTTTACGGTTTTTTCTAGTATACTGTTGACAATTAGATGATCGATGTCTCCCCCGCAGGAAAGGAGCCTCGTATGCAGGTGAAAACGGCTTTAAGCGCCCGGCAGGTGCGCATTTTAGACTTTATTATTGCTGAAGTGGAAGAAAAGGGTTACCCGCCCTCGGTACGGGAAATTGGCGAGGCCGTTGAGCTCAAGAGTTCGTCAACGGTCCACAACCACTTAAACCAGCTGGAAAAGAAGGGCTATATCCACCGGGACCCGACCAAGCCCCGGGCCATTATGATCCTAAAAAACACCGATGAAAGCGACTACCAGCCCTACATCAGTGACAACAATGAGGTCTTTGAGGAAATGGTGGGCCTGCCGGTCTACGGGACCGTCGCTGCCGGTGCCCCCATCTTCGCTGACGAAAACCTGGAAGACCGGATTTCTATGCCCATGCGCTTTGTCCGAGACGAAGGGGCCTTTATGTTGCGTATTCGTGGGGAGTCGATGATTGAAGTGGGGATTATGGACGGGGACTATATCATTGTAGCCCCCCAGCCCACCGCCCAAAATGGCGATATCATCGTTGCCCTCATCGGCGACGAAGCCACCTGTAAGACCTTCTACCGGGAAAAGAACCGGGTCCGGCTCCAACCGGAAAACCGGGACATGGAACCGATTTATGCTGAAAACCCCATGGTGATCGGTAAGGTCATTGGCTGCTACCGAGACATGCACCGATAAAGACATTAAAGAAGCCGCCCCGACGAGTGCCGGGGCGGCTTCTTTAATGGTGGCCGGCCCCCAACACCGCCAGGCTTTCCGCCGGGGACAGAAACAGCCCGCCTCTCTAAGGAGACGGGCTGTTTGCCGGACCAGGTAAGGCCCGGGACGAGGGCCGGGTGGCAGGCTATTGGATCAGGGCCTGACCCCGGTCATAAGCTTCCATATTCACGTCAACGAATTTTTCCTTGACGGTTTCGGCAATAATCTTCTTCCAGTCAATATCCGGCAGGTCAATGAGTTTGGCTAAGGCGCCGAACAAAATAACATTGGCCACTTTAGGGTTCCCCAGTTCTTCAGCAATATCTGAAGCCTGGATGACAAGGGTATCCTTCACCAGGCCCTGGAGGACTTCAATGGTATCTTCCGGGTAGGTGATTTTACCGGATTGGACCGGGGCAGAGGGCAGACCTTCATCGTTAACGATGAGCTCTCCGCCTTCCTTGAGGAGGCTCATATAACGGAGGGCTTCCTGCTTTTCAAAGGCAACCATGATATCGGCTTCCCCTTGGCCGATGATGGGGGAGTAAACCTTATCCCCATACCGGACCTGGGTGGATACGGTCCCACCCCGCTGGGCCATACCATGGATTTCACTCATTTTTACATCATAGCCGGCATTCACGAGGCCTTTGACCAGAATGTTGGACAGGAAGACTGTCCCCTGACCGCCGATACCGACCAACAGAACGGATGTCACACTCATTTTTTCTGCGTCTCCTTTCCGAGGCAAGGTTCACCAACGGCGTGGATGGCCTTAACCGGGCATACTTGCGAGCACAAACTGCAACCGAGGCATTGATTTTGGTCAATGGAGCTCTTCTTAATATCTGTCTGGAAGATAATGGCCGGGCAGCCAGTCCGGGTGCACTTCTTACAACCGATGCAGACGTCTTGGTTGACGGTAAAGCGGCGGTCTAAGGGACCGAATTCTTCCAGGTCTGCTTCTGTGTACTTCTTCAGGGCGCAAGGGTAGCGGCTAATGATGACGCAGGGCTCACTCAGGTCAAAGGCCCAGTCTAAGGCCGCATTGGTGGCTTCCTGGTCATGGGGGTTAATGGTGCGGATTTGTTCGCAACCAAAGGCCCGGGCCACGTCTTCCACGCTGACCATGTGGCTCACTTCACCTTGGGCGGTAAAACCGGACCCGGGGTTTTCCTGGTGGCCGGTCATGGCCGTAATCCGGTTATCCAGGACTACGGTAATGAGGTTGGACCCGTTGTAAAGGGAGTTTTCCAGCCCGTTCATCCCGGTGGCGAAGAAGGTACTATCGCCCATAACGGCGACAACCCGTTTCTTTTCGCCGGATTGGGCCAGGACCTTGGCGACCCCGTGGCCGACAGCGGTAGCGCTCCCCATGCAAATCCCGCTATCTAAGCAGAAGAGGGGCTCGTAACCACCAAGGGTGTAGCAGCCGATGTCATTGGAAATATAGCAGTCTTTCCGCTTGCCTAGGGCATAGAAGAAAGACCGGTGGGGACAACCGGCACACATGGTCGGCGGGCGGGGGATGAGGTCTTTCGGGTCAATTTGCACCCCTTTATGCTCTTGGCCCAGGAGGGCTTTGGCGATGATCCCGGGGTTTAATTCGTCAACGGCCGGAATGACTTCCTTACCGATGCATTCAATACCGGCCGCCTTGATTTGCTCTTCCATGTAGGGGTCCAGTTCTTCCACAACATAGAGTTTTTTGACGGTCCCGGCAAATGCGCGGATTTTTTCAATGGGCAGGGGGCAGGTAAAGCCTAATTTCAAAATATTGGCCTTGTCACCAAAGACTTCTTTTACATAATTGTAGGCGGCCCCACTGGTGACAATCCCGATTTCCGACCCGTTGTCTTCAACAAAGTTGAAGGGGGACTTTTCGGCAGCAGCCAGCATCTCGCCCTGGCGGGCATCTAAAAGCCGACGGTTGGGCTTGGAAGATGACGGTGCAGAGCCGAAGTGTTTCATATTGGTTGCCCGGTCCCACATAGGTTTAATGGCAACTTCCTTCCGGTCCCGGGTTTCGACTAGGCTCTTTGCGTGAGAAATCCGGGTCGTGGACCGGACCATGACAATGGTATTCAATTCTTCGGAAAGCTCATAGGCTTCACGAATCATGTCGTAGCATTCTTGGCTATCAGACGGTTCCAGCATGGCCACTTTACCAAATTTAGCAAAGTTCCGGTTGTCCTGCTCATTCTGGGAGGAATGTTGGCCTGGGTCATCAGCTGATACAAAGGCAAAACCGCCATGAACCCCCATGTAAGCATAGGTCATAAAGGGGTCTGCAGCGACGTTTAAACCAACGTGTTTCATACTGGCAAAAGCGCGGCCACCGGCAATAGAAGCGCCAATGGCACTTTCCATAGCTACTTTTTCATTTGGTGCCCATTCAGCGACAAGACGGTCATCTAAAGCGATGTTTTTTAAAATTTCACTAGATGGCGTCCCCGGATAGGCGGAAGCAAAGTGAACGCCGGCATCTATAACACCACGCGCCAATGCTTCGTTACCGGTCAGCAATTCTTTCATAATGGATGTCATCCTCTCCTATCACTTCTCCATAACAGCGGCACATTGCTTACTTCTATACTACCACACTTTGGCTTTTTTTCAACACTTTTTTATTTTATTTTTATTTTTCAACAGAATTATATATTGTTGAAGGAAAAGTCCCCCAGCCAGGCGTCTGGCCGCCAGCCAAGCCAAGGGCCTTTGTCGGAAATATTGCACTATTCCGTCTCTGTCCCTTGTCTATATTTCAACGACATGCTATAATAATTTTAACTATTGTTGAATTATAATAAGTGATTGGAGGACTATCTATGAATTTTGTGCCGGAAAAGGATGTCTTCGCCTTAATCAATCAAATAGCTGAAGCGATTGCTCTAACTTTCGGCAAGGACTGCGAAGTCTGTGTATCAGACTTGGATACGCCGGAAAAGGCCGTATTATACATATATAACGGCCATGTATCTGGGCGAAAGGTTGGTTCTCCACTAATTGAAGAGGCGGAAGCCAGGGTCAAAAACACCGATGAAAACGTTTATTTAAATTATAAAAAACAAATCAAGAAAAATGGCCCCTCCCTTAAATCATCAACAATCGTAAAAAAAATAGGCGATCGGAATATCGCCTTCTGCATTAATTACGACTGTAGTCAAATTGAAGCCATCCAGTACACCCTGATGAATTTTTTACAAACCTCTACCGACCAGGAGGACATGGATATTTTAGGGATTAATACCCCCTCTGCCCTGGTTCCGATTATCCAGGCCAGCATCCAAGCCGTGAATAAACCCGTCCAGGACTTTAAAAAGGTCGACCGGCTCAATGTCGTCCGCAACCTGGACCAGCGGGGCATCCTAAAAATCCAAAACAGCGTCCGGCTCATCGCAGAGGCTCTAGGGGTCTCCCGATACAGTATTTACAACTATATTAAAGAGGTCCGCGGCGAAAACAGCTAGTCCCAGGGGCCCATAGCCATGACTGCCGCTGGCCGTCCAAAAAGGTTAGACCAGAATGAGGAGAGGCAATCGACAGCTTCCTGTAAATACGCTTAGCAGCCAAAACTTCTAACAAAAGCTCTAGTATCTCTCAGTTGTAGGCATAGAGAAATGATAACAAAAAAAGCACAAGCCCCAGCTCAAGAAATGAGGAGGGGCTTGTGCTTTTTGGGGCTATTTTACAGCAGCCTCTAAATGCTAAAACTTATTTGTCAATTTTAGATACAACGCCGGCACCTACGGTGTGGCCACCTTCGCGGATAGCGAAACGGAGACCTTCTTCCATAGCGATGGGGCTAATGAGTTCGACTGCCATTTTGACGTTGTCGCCAGGCATGACCATTTCGGTGCCTTCCGGCAGTTCGATGACGCCGGTGACGTCGGTGGTACGGAAGTAGAATTGGGGACGGTAACCGTCGAAGAAGGGTTTGTGACGGCCGCCTTCTTCTTTGGTCAGGACGTAGACTTCACATTCGAATTTGGTGTGGGGGGTGATGGTGCCGGGTTTGGCCAGAACTTGCCCACGTTCGATTTGGTCTTTGTCGATACCACGGAGGAGGGCGCCGATGTTGTCGCCGGCTTCTGCGTAGTCGAGTTGTTTACGGAACATTTCTACGCCGGTGCAGACGGTTTTCTTGGTTTCTTCGGTGATGCCGACGATTTCTAATTCGTCGCCGATTTTCAGTTCACCACGTTCTACACGACCGGTGGCGACGGTACCACGACCGGTGATGGAGAAGACGTCTTCGACGGGCATGAGGAAGGGTTTGTCTTTGTCACGTTCCGGGGTGGGGATGTAGTCGTCTACGGCTTGCATGAGTTCTTTGATGTTTTCTGCCCAGGGGCCGGTGGGGTCTTGGAGGGCTTGGTAGCCGCTGCCGCGAATGACGGGGATGTCGTCGCCGGGGAAGTCGTATTCGCTTAAGAGTTCGCGAATTTCCATTTCGACGAGTTCGAGCAGTTCTTCGTCGTCTACGAGGTCGCATTTGTTCATGAATACGACGATGTAGGGGACGCCTACCTGGCGGGCCAGGAGGATGTGCTCACGGGTTTGGGGCATGGGGCCGTCTGCTGCGGATACAACCAGGATGGCGCCGTCCATTTGGGCTGCGCCGGTGATCATGTTTTTAACATAGTCGGCGTGGCCCGGGCAGTCGACGTGGGCGTAGTGACGAGCGTCGGTTTCGTATTCAACGTGGGAGGTGTTGATGGTAATACCACGTTCACGTTCTTCCGGTGCCTTGTCGATTTCGTCGAATTTGTTGGCTTTGGCTTTACCTTCCTGGGCCAGGACTGCGGTGATGGCTGCAGTGGTGGTGGTTTTACCATGGTCAACGTGACCGATGGTACCAATGTTAACGTGCGGTTTTGTACGCTCAAATTTTTCTTTTGCCATGCATGTGCCTCCTAAAAGAGATTCAAATTTTTACAATAATGATTAGTTTCATTCTATAGCCTTATGCCCGTCTTGTCAATTATTCTAGCCGGTGGAAAAGGGCTAACTAGCCCTCTTTCGCCGCTTGAGACCGGTTATTGTACCGGTCTTCTATGATCCGCAAATAGGACTTAAGGTTATTTTGGATGTTTTCCACCCGGGTGATGCCACCGGTCATATCTTTACGCGGATCAAGACGGGCCAAGCGGTCTGCCATAATTTCTAGAGACTGGATGCAAAAGGCGGTGTTTACAAAGAGTTGGGCAAAGTCCGGTGCATCTTTGAGTGCACAAATCAATTGGTCCATCGCTTGACAGGCCTGGTCATGCAGAGGGCCAAACCCACTGAGTTCGCCGGCAAAGATAGACCTTTTTTGAAAGCGGTGGGCAAAAATATCCAGGTAGCCCCCTTGGAGGGTAGTCCGCAGGTAATGTAATAAATCCTCCAAGGCTTTATCGCATTCCTCACCATAAACCAGTGCTGTCATCAGATCTGTCATTCATCTCACCTCGATGAGTTTTGACCATTAGATTATTTTATCATATATATAATTATAGTCGATATATTTTATTAAGCAAGTATGACTTGCCGGTTTATAAAAAGCCTCGGAGAACCGAGGCTTTCAGCTTATATTTTTACCAACCCCGGTCTAAGATAGGCCGGAGAAAGAGGCCGGTATAGCTTTTTTTGTTTTGGGCAACCTTTTCCGGGGTCCCGGTGGCGACCACGCAGCCGCCGCCGGACCCGCCCTCCGGGCCCAGGTCGATGAGGTGGTCGGCGCACTTGATGACGTCCAGGTTATGCTCGATGACGATGACGGTTTCGCCGCCATCGACCAGGCGGTTTAGGACGTCCAGGAGTTTTTTTATATCTGCGGCGTGGAGACCGGTGGTGGGTTCGTCCAGGATGTAGACGGTTTTGCCGGTGGGCCTTTTGGATAGCTCAGTGGCCAGTTTGACCCGCTGGGCCTCGCCACCGGACAGGGTGGTGGCGGGCTGGCCCAGGCGGACATAGCCCAGGCCAACGTCGACAATGGTCTGGAGCTTGCCGGCAATCCGGGGGATATTTTCGAAGAAGGCCAGGGCCTCTTCAGCGGTCATTTCCAGGACATCGGCAATGGTCTTGCCCCGGTAGTGGACTTCCAGGGTCTCCCGGTTGTACCGTTTGCCATGGCAGACTTCGCAGGGGACGTAGACATCCGGGAGAAAGTGCATCTCTATCTTGATAATCCCGTCGCCCCGGCAGGCTTCACAGCGGCCGCCCTTGACGTTAAAGCTGAAGCGGCCGGGCTTATAGCCGCGGATTTGGGCTTCTTTGGTATCAGCGAAGAGCTGGCGGATGGCGTCAAAAACGCCGGTATAGGTGGCCGGGTTGGACCGAGGGGTCCGGCCGATGGGGCTCTGGTCAATATTGATAACCTTATCGACCTGGTCCAGGCCTTCCAGGTGCTTATAGGCACCGGGCCGGGCCTTGGACTGGGTGTAGAGGTGTTTTTCCAGGGCCTTGTCCAAAATTTCATTGACCAGGGTGGACTTCCCGCTGCCGGAAACCCCGGTCACGCAGGTGAGGACGCCTAGGGGGAAGGTAACGTCAATATTGCGTAAGTTATTTTCCTTGGCCCCCCGGACCTTCAGGTGCCGGTCCGGGTCCACCGGCCGGCGGTTGGCCGGGATAGGAATCCGCTCCTTGCCGGATAAAAAGCGGCCGGTAATGGAGGCTTCATTGGCCATGACCTCTTCCGGGCTGCCGCTGGCCACAATCTGCCCGCCGTGCTCGCCGGCACCGGGGCCGACGTCCACCAGGAAGTCGGCAGCCCGCATGGTTTCGTCATCATGTTCGACAACGATGAGGGTATTGCCCAGGTCAGTCAGATGGCGGAGGGTTTCAATAAGCCGCTCGTTGTCCCGCTGGTGGAGGCCAATGGAGGGCTCGTCTAAGATGTAGAGGACGCCCACCAGGCCGGACCCTATCTGGGTGGCCAGGCGGATCCGCTGGGCCTCCCCACCGGAGAGGGTCCCGGCCATCCGGTCCAGGGTCAGGTAGTTCAGGCCGACGTTCACCAGAAAGCGGAGCCGGTCAATGATTTCCTTGACGATGAGCCGGGCGATATAGGCCTCCCGGTCATCCAGGTCCAGGTTTTCAAAAAAGGCCAGGCCTTCAGCAATATTAAAGGCGGTGGCATCGGCAATATTTTTCCCGCCAACGGTCACTGCCAGGGCTTCAGGCCGGAGCCGGTGGCCATGGCAGTGGCTGCAGGTTTTGGAAATCATGTAAGATTCGATTTCCTGCCGGACATAGTCGCTGGTGCTGGATTTATAGCGGCGGTCCAGGTTGGGGATGAGGCCCTCAAAGGGCTTCCGGTAGGTCTTCTTCTCTTTAAATAGGTTGGTATAGGTGAAGCGGAGGTCAGGATGATCGCCCCCATAGAGGATAAAGTCTTGGTCCTTTTTAGGAAGGGACTTCCAGGGGGTGTCCATGTCAATATCGGCCAGTTTGGCGACCGCTGCCAGCATCTTGGGGTAGAAGTCTGAGGCCGACCCCTTCCGCCAGGGCTTTAAGACCCCTTCGGCCAGGGTCATGGCGGGGTCATCGATGATGAGGTCCGGGTCCAGGGCCCGGGTGGCCCCCAGGCCGTCACAGTGGGAGCAGGCCCCCAGGGGGTTGTTAAAGGAGAAGAGCTGGGGGCTGATTTCCGGCATGGAAATATGGCAGTCGGCACAGGCAAAATGCTCGCTAAAGCGGAGGATTTCCCCGTCGGCATCGACCCAGACCTCCCCTTCGGCAATCTCCAAGGCGGCCTGGAGGGACCCGGCCAGCCGGCTTTCCACATCCGGCCGGACCTTGATCCGGTCGATGACCACCTGGAGGTCGTGCCTCTTATTTTTAGCCAGCTGGATATCCTCGGCCAGGTCATACTGGTCGCCGTCAATCCGGACCCGGATATAGCCGGCCTCCCGAAATTGGTCCAGGAGGCGCTTGAATTCCCCCTTCCGGTTTTGGACGGCCGGGGCCAAGACTTGGAGCCGGGTCCCTTCAGGTAGGGCCATGATCTGGTCCACCATCTGGTCGACGGTCTGCCGGCTGATGGGCTTGCCGCAGGAGGGGCAATGGGCATGGCCGACCCGGGCAAAGAGGAGGCGGAAGTAGTCGTAAATTTCCGTTACCGTCCCGACAGTGGACCGGGGATTCCGGCTGGTGGTTTTCTGGTCGATGGAAATGGCCGGGGACAGGCCGGAAATATCGTCAACATCCGGCTTATCCATCTGGCCCAGAAACATCCGGGCATAGGATGACAGGGATTCGACATAGCGCCTTTGGCCTTCGGCATAAATGGTGTCAAAGGCCAGGGACGATTTGCCGGACCCGGACAAGCCGGTGACGACGACCAATTTTTCCCTGGGAATATCCAGGTCAATGTTTTTTAAATTATTCACGCGGGCGCCGCGGATTTTGATATAGTCTTTGGCCATAGGTCCTCCATTCTCTATTGCCGGCTTTACTGGCCACCGGCTTTAATACGGCGAATTTCATCACGCAATTCGGCCGCAATTTCAAATTCTAAGTTCTTAGCCGCTTCTTTCATGGTTTTTTCCAGGATTTGCAGGTGCTGTTTGCGACCTTTTCGGTCGAGGGGCACCTCTTTCAAAAGATAGGCAGACTCCTCTTCGGCGACCTTTTCGGTTGCCCGGATATCGTCAGCCACCCGCTTGCGGATGGTTTCCGGGGTAATGCCATGGGCCTCGTTATAGGCCATCTGGATTTGCCGACGGCGGTTGGTTTCGTCAATGGTCCGCTGCATGGACCCGGTGATGTGGTCGGCATACATGATGACCCGGCCATTGGCATTCCGGGCGGCCCGGCCCACCGTCTGGATCATGGACCGTTCACTCCGGAGGAAGCCCTCCTTATCGGCATCTAAGATGGCCACCAGGGAGACTTCCGGCAGGTCCAGGCCCTCCCGGAGGAGGTTAATGCCCACCAGGACGTCAAATTCGCCGAGCCGGAGGTCCCGGAGGATTTCCATCCGCTCCAGGGTCTTGACTTCACTGTGGAGGTAACGGACCGGGATACCGGCATTGGCCAGGTAATCGGTCAGGTCCTCAGCCATCCGCTTGGTCAGGGTGGTGACCAGGACCCGTTCATTCCGGTCCATACGGAGGCGGCACTCATCCATGAGGTCATCGATTTGCCCGGTAATGGGACGGACTTCAATGGGCGGGTCCAAGAGGCCCGTCGGCCGGATGATCTGCTCAACGGTTTGCAGGGCATGTTCTTCTTCATAAGGGCCCGGGGTGGCACTGACATAAACCGTCTGCCGGACCCGGTCTTCAAATTCGTCAAAGGTCAGGGGCCGGTTGTCCAGGGCGGAGGGCAAGCGGAAGCCATGGTTGACCAGGTTTTCCTTCCGGGACCGGTCCCCGGCATACATGCCGCCAATCTGGGGCACGGCCACGTGGCTTTCATCAATAAAGGTAATAAAGTCTTCCGGGAAGAAGTCCAGGAGGGTATAGGGAGTTGACCCCGGAGCCCGGCCGGCTAGGGGCCGGGAGTAGTTTTCCACCCCGGAGCAATAGCCCAGCTCCCGGAGCATTTCCAGGTCATACCGGGTCCGCTCACCAATCCGCTGGACCTCGATGAGCTTGCCCTCTCCTTCAAACTTGGCAATCTGCTCCCGCATTTCCGCTTCGATATTGGCAATGGCCGTCTCCATATAGGCAGGCGAGGTGACATAGTGGGTATTGGGGTAGATGGCCACGTGCTTGCGGACGCCAAGGGTCTTGCCGGTGAGGGCTTCGACCTCGGTGATCCGGTCCACTTCATCGCCAAAAAACTCCACCCGGATGCTTTTCTCACTGGATGAGGCCGGGAAAATATCGACCACATCGCCCCGGACCCGGAAGGTGCCCCGCTTGAAGTCAATATCATTCCGCTCAAACTGGATTTCCACCAGACGGCGGAGAATATCATCCCGGTCCACCTCCTGGCCCACCCGGAGGTTAACGACCTGGTCCTTGTAGAAGTCCGGGGACCCTAATCCGTAAATACAGGACACCGAGGCCACAATGATGACATCCCGGCGTTCCAGAAGGGCAGCGGTGGCACTGTGCCGGAGTTTTTCAATTTCCTCGTTGATCTGGGCATCTTTTTCTATAAAGGTATCTGTCCGGGCCACATAGGCTTCCGGCTGGTAGTAATCGTAGTAGCTGACGAAGTATTCGACAGCGTTATTGGGAAAAAAGGTTTTAAATTCACTGTATAATTGAGCAGCCAGGGTTTTATTCGGCTCAAAAATCAAGGCCGGCCGGTTGGCCCGGGCAATGACATTGGCCATGGTAAAGGTTTTCCCACTCCCCGTGACCCCCAGGAGGGTTTGCTTGGGATAGCCTAGATTTAAGCCCTCCAGTAGGGCATCAATGGCCTGGGGTTGGTCCCCGGTCGGTTTAAAGTCACTTACCAATTGAAAATCAGGCATGGCCTCTCTCCTTTCTGCTCTTGTTCATTCAGAACACGCGTACCCTATATACCCGGCCGGCCTACCTTTTAAGCACGTCTTAAACCAGCCGGGAATAAGAAAGAGCGCACCGGAGTGCGCTCTAAACCGTTTAAGGATTACAGGGCCGGGAGATTAGGCGTCTTTTTCAATCAGTTCGCCGGTCTCCAGGTTGTAGCTGTATTCCACTTCTTGCTTGTTTTGGTCCTTGGTTTCAACATCTAAAACCCAACGGCCATCATCGTGGGACAGGCTGTAGCCGGTGGCATAAGACCCCTCCCTGTCTTTAATGGCTTCCTCGACAAGGGCGTCAATCTTGGCCAGCATATCCTTACTGATGGCCGGATCGACGGTGGCATCGTCATCATTGTCCAGGTCATCTTTGATAACGGACAGGTCATTGGCGTCTAAGACCACATCAACGTCTTGACCATCCTTTTCCCCTTCCAAGTCATAGACCAGGCGGCCATTGTCATAAGAAAGTTCAAATTGGGTCAGGTCCATGTCGGCATGGAGGTCTTTAAACTTATCAAAGGCGGCCTCTTTATCGGCCTTGGCCTGGGCGATATCGTCTTCAGCCATCTGGGCTGCCTTATTTGTATTGGTTTGCTCTGTTTTAGCTGGAGCAGATCCTTGGTCATCATCTTGGGCTGGTTGGCTGGCCTGGTTCCCACAGGCTGTTACCAACAGGGCCAGGGCTAAAACAGGGGCGATCCATCTTTTTTTCATATTAGCTGTCTCCTTTCAATGAGCACTATAACATAGATACCCATGAAAAGCATAATTAAAACCAAGCGAATATTTACAGGGAATTGACCTGCCCATATAAACAAAAAAAACGCACAGATATCTGTCTGTACGTTTTATATAGCGGCACAGGGACTTGAACCCCGGACACTACGGGTATGAACCGTATGCTCTAGCCAGCTGAGCTATGCCGCCAAAAAAGCTGATATCCGGATTTGAACCGGAGACCTCCACCTTACCAAGGTGGCGCTCTACCTACTGAGCTATATCAGCATAAAAAATTGCGGGGACAGGATTTGAACCTGCGACCTTCGGGTTATGAGCCCGACGAGCTACCAACTGCTCCACCCCGCGGCAATATGATGGAGGGAGAAGGATTCGAACCTTCGAAAGCTGAGCTAACGGATTTACAGTCCGTCCCCTTTGGCCACTCGGGAACCCCTCCATAGGCCGGTTATTCAACCAGCGAAGTACATTATACATACCTTATACAGTTTCGTCAAGAGGAAATTTAATATTTTTCTCAACAATCTTGTATCGGAATTATATTTTAACATAAGTCCAGGTTCTTGTCAAAAGTCTGTGAAGAAATATTGACAGCCTTCCTGAAAAGGCGTATAATACTCAACTGTAGCGGACCATTAGCTCAGCTGGTAGAGCACGCGACTCTTAATCGTGTTGTCCAGGGTTCGATCCCCTGATGGTCCATAAAGGTTAAAATAAGATGAGTTTCTTTATTGCATTTGGTAAGTAAGCCCTGGATAGGTCCAGGGCTATTTTATTATGCAATTAAAAATGTCTGTCAAGAAGTATTTTAAAAATCAAAAATACTCCTGGACAGACAGTAAGATTAACTACAGTAGCAATCAAACAAAGAAAAGCCATGCTTTACAGCAAGAAGCTCTTGCGCTATGTGAATATAACGCTTAGTGGTTTCTAGGCTTTCATGGCCTAAAAGCAGCTGCAGCTGAAAAATATCTACATTATATTGAGGATTTTCCAGGAAATGTATTACATACCTGGTAGCGTAATTATGTCTAAGTAGATGAGGCGTTACATGTATTCCTGTTTTGTTTTTTATATTGGCAAAGACTTTATAAATGGCTGAGGGTGTCAATTGTCCGCCTTGCTTTGTACGTAACAAGTACTTGTTAGACAGGCTATAACATTCGAGCAAGCAGGAATATAAAGCGTTACCTATTTTTACTATACGCTGTTTATCTCCTTTACCAGAAACAATAATTTGACGCTGGATAAAGTCAACCGATTTTGTAGATAGGTTTATTACTTCTGACCGACGTAGACCACAATCAAACATTAGCAAAAAGATGGATTGGTTACGGTATGTCTGCAGCGCTTCAAACATCGATTTTATTTCATCATCAGTATATAGCTTTACGACCTTTTTAGACTGTTTAGGAAGTACAATAGCTTCTACCATATCCAATCTACCATAATACCTAAAGATGACTTTTAAGCCCAAAAGATAATTCCTAACAGTAGCTGGACTTAAGTTTCTATTAGATAAATGTAACTGATAATCGATTACATCAGATACTTCTACATCAAACAAATCTTTACCTGAAAATGCTAAAAAGTAGTTTAAAACTGTATCGTAATAAATTAGTGTTGACTCTGATAGTCTTTTCAGTGTACAATAATCATGAAATTTAGATAATGTTTCACTACTCATATAAAGACCGCCTTTCAAGTGCCAACCTTGAAAAGGTGGTTCTTTTTTTTGCTTCCATTTTCTTTATATCTACTGTTAAATTTAATATAAATTCATCTATAGTTTGACTATCAGTAAAAGCTGCATAAGAAATTAAATAGCCTTGCATGGTCTGAAATATATGGTCAGAATCAGGAATTTTAGACTTTTCCTTTAATTCCCTAAAAGTGCAATTGTCAAAGACTTGCTGTACTTCTTGCCACCAATCCACGGTTTTTAATCTACTAACGCACTTTTGTTTTTTATCTCTAACTACAACTCTAAACCACTTATGCGTTAAGTAGGTATGAATTTCAGGCAATGCAAGAAGTGCATCTTCAACAGTATCTATATGCCTATCTACAAAAAATTGACGACGCAATTGGAATTCAATATTCCAGATTGGCTTGTCTACATCAAAACCATTTTCAAGCCAAATTTTACTAAACCAGGTTTTCAGTGATACTAATAATTCTTTGTGTTTATCATATATTCTTAGTAAAATTGGAGACTTGCCAAACTGATAACCTGTTATATCTGATTTATCATACCAAACATGCCGTATATTTGTCCTGCATACTGTATCTATCCCAGGCGATATATCAATATCAATTGCTCGATTAATATGGATTGCATGGTCCAATCTACTAATCTTAGTGGCTACAATATCAAACATACTGGACAAGAATTTAAAGGCTTTATCATATGCTTTGGCATATCCATTTACCCACAATTCCGCAGAACGAATTGTCATGTATACTGGATAGGAAAAATCAAAGTCTTCATCGTATTCACGTGCAATTCTTAACTCATAACTTTCATTATGCAATACATACCTATAATTTTTATGAGAAGCTGGAAGCATTTCAAACGCAACGCCTGCTAATTCTATAAAAGCATTGGATCTAGTAGACCTAGCAACTTGAAATGTTTCTTCAAGGTCTTTTTCATATAATGCAATAAAAAGACTAAAATCTAAAGGACGTACAGTAAATGAAAGCGTATCAATATTGTATAATAAATTATCCATTTCGATACCCTCATACGTGATTTTGTAATTTGGATACCCCGTGTTACAAGAGCGGGGTATCCTTTTTTATACATAGCTTTGTTTTCTTAACTATCTGATTTAGCAGGCGTGGGCGCGGTGGTCGGTGACCCCCCAACCCCCGCCACCGCCTCCCGCGCCTGCTTTACTCCATCTATGTTTTTATCAAACATAGCGTATGTGTCATAAAGGTTGGCAATGCTTTTCCTGTACAAGATAATATCCGTACCAACTTTCATACGCTGCAAGTACCAACGCTCTACACACAAAAAAACAGTGAAAGGCAAGAACCTAAAAAAATTAGACATTTTCATGTGAGCTACTTCATACTCAACTAAGGTCCTAATTTGTTTATCTATGGCTCTATCATACTGGCAGATTAAAATAAAGTTATATCCCAATTTTCGATGCTGGGAAAAAAACTTAATCCATTCCATGCGCTTCTTAGAATTTGTGCCGTAATCCCTGGAATTAAAAAGATGACCTGCTTCATCAAGAACTACTAAGGTTTGTGACTCTCTATTTCTTTCATGATGAGCTATAGCAAAATCTCTAAAAAAATCTACTGAAATCCCCTCATTATCGACAAAATAAAAATCACCTTGATGACTAAATTTATCAACTGATATATCAAAGTTAGCTATAACAGTATTATCTTTTTTACGTTTAAGCTTGTTATATATATCCCATGTAGCATGATATGACTTTCCAGAGCCAGGCGTACCAGTATACATGTATAGCACTATACCACCCTATTCAATCATTTTAAGCCATCTCATCCAGGCGCTATGAATGTAATAAAGAGCGACTGCGACAAGCCAAGCTTGAGTTATAGCTATCATTGCACCAATAGGTATAAAAAAGCTGCATACACCTAAAAAATCAGAAAAAGCACCTGTATAAGAAAGCATGGACTGCAAAGGGCTTTTAGGTAAAACTGCTAGCAGTATTCCAAAGGCACCACCAATAAGGTTAATAAAAAGCTGAATAAACTTAGATAACGCTGTAAAAAACATACAATCACCACTTTATGAGTCGCTTAGTTATCATATAAAGCATAATGCAGAAAAAAACTGCTTCCATTGCTCTAACAAACGCTAAAATAGGCATTACTGGCGTTAAATCTATTTCCTGATGTATGCTAAAATATTGAGTGTCTAGATTTATGACAGGTGAAAAATTAGAAGAAGCGTTAAAAGTTGTTAAAACGGTATATATATCAAAGGGAATACAAAAAGGGAATATCTGCTTAAGTTCTGATAATCTCAATTTAGAAAAATCAAGTTTAAATTCAGATACATCAAAGAATTTCTTCAATAACTCAAGAATAGATTTTAAAACATCTGTGATAGATGTGAATAATCCACTTATTGCCGCTGGAATTGATTTAACAGCAGATATAACCGAATCAAAAAGTGACGAAATAGCAGAAGATACAGCACCAGGTATAGCAGAAATAGATTCTTTTACGCCATCAAAAAAACCACTTAACGCACCAGCTATAGCACCAGCTAATTCACCTGCATTAACTCCAATTTTTCCCAAAATTTGCCTTAAATAGGTTGGTATTTCCAGGATAGCGTCTAAGATTGATTTTAAGAAATCTATCACTTTACCTAACAGGTCTTTAAGCCAATCTAAAGAAATTGATGGTTTAGCAGGTTCAGCAGGTTTAACAGTGTCTGAACTTTCTATGGTATAATCTTTAACTTGGGTAAGCGTTGGATTTAATTCAAGTACTCTAGATGTAGGTATAGCATAAGGCACCCTGGAATCTGTCCAGGTCGTATCTAAGGGCATATCTGTAGGTGATAATGATAAATCTAAAGGATATGCAACCTGTTTAGGAGCAGCTTCATTATTTAATGGTAAGTCAACGGACCCAAAGCCATAACCTTCAAGAGACATGTTCATTAAATCCTTTGTAGGATACTTTGAAATTTTAGGGATAATAGGCGCTCCTACTACATTAGCATATGCATTAGCCGCAACAGTAATAAGTCCACCTGGATATAAAACTTTCGAACCGCCTTTATAACTACCTTCTATCCTAAGCCTGTAATCTTTGTAAACTCTAGTAACTGGATCTCTATAATCTGAATAATACTCTGCATTAAACCAACCACCCGAAAGCAAATAACCACCCGGATAACCAGCATAAACAACTTGAGTACAAGCTTGGCCATTATAAGTCCTTGCTACCCAGTCGGTTTTACTTAATACCAATACAAAAGCAGCCAAGGGAATATCAAATTCTTGACAAACTTCTTTTACAGATTTAGAACTACTAAAATTACCGCCCTCTTCAATTTTTGCAAAATCCACTTTATAATAATCAGAAGCTGTTAGTTGAGATTGAGCATAAGCAATTAAAGGAGCAACTTCAGCGGTAGTAACTTTAGCAGGTTTACTTGCTGTTGATTTACCTATACGCTCTAAAATTAATTTTTGTTTTTCTGAAGCATACTCAGCAATATTAGTACAAAGTTGATACAAATCATCTTTAGCTAAATACAATGAGATACCAGTTGCTGCACCTAATGCAGCAGAAGCAACTTGTACAACTTCACCAGCACCAGCTAAAAGTATTAATGGATTGGCTTCAGCTTTTTTAGGAACGATAGAAAACACAAGTAATAAACATATCAAAACTACTGATACAAATTTATCTAATCTAGATTTCATTTCCTACCCCCCTAAAAATAATGAGGGCATAGTATCAGTATGCCCCCATAAGATATAATTGAATTAGCGTGCGATACTCTTAAATTTAGTCCATAAGAACTTAGCTGCAAAAAATAAAGCTGCAATACCTAATGCGCCTGAAATAATTGGCGTAGCTGCAGATGTTAAGCCACTAATCTGGTCATTAATAACTTTTTGTGCTGCACTAGCACCGCCAGAAGAGCCTTCACTAGCAAAAGCCATACCAGGAACGGAAAGCATAACAACAGTAGCTAACAACATAAGTTGTAACCGCATTTCAGACAAGAAGTTCTTAGCTTTTTCCATGGTTATATCTCCTTTCATTAAATTTTATCAAGTAGCCACAAAAAGCAACTACCAATAAGCAAAATAAAGGCACAAGCAGAAGCTATAGTCACTAAGTCCCAAAAAACAGAAAACCAATCCGATATCATCTGTACTGCCATAATCTATCACCGTCTCAAAAAAGAAGTTAAGAAAAAAGCAAATAACAAGGCAGCTATAAGGCTAAGAGAAAAAGCACTAAAGTAAAAGTACTGAATGCTATCTGCATGCAAATTCTGAACTTCTGTAGCTAAATCTGCTTGTTTATCCAATCGTTCTTGTTCTTGTTTTGCACTCTCTTCAAGTTTATCAGCGATATCAGCTGCATTTATAACAGATGTTTCAGAAGTTAATTCCGTATCCATTTTAAATGTCCAATTCAGAATAAACTTCAGCGTTAGTATAAGATAAAGACTTGTAACTACCGTTTTCCGTGTAATCAAATGTTACTTGATACGTTTGATACCGTTGTAAATCACCAGTGTTAAGATCATCACTAAAGGCAGTACTAACTTTGCCGCTTTCGTCCACAAATCTAAGTAATTTAAATGTTTTACCTGCTTTACTCGTAATCATTTCCGAACCTAAAAAGTCTGCAATCCCTACTAATTTCATAGTTTTTTACCTCTTTTCCTTTTTCTTAAAGTAATCTTAACTAAAAGCCATACATCTATGTTTAATGTATAGCTATAATGTACATTAAATCTATATACCTGTCAATAAGGAGATTCAGGAAAAATGAAAAAAATCAGTCAATTCATTAAAGAAAAACGACAAAAGAAAAGGTTTAAAGCTACTGAAATAGCAGAAGCTTTAAACCTATCAAGTACACAAGTCAGCCGATACGAAACAGATAGAAGTATACCGCCTATAGAAATAATAATAAAGCTAAGCAAATTACTAGATTTTAGTCTAAATGAACTATACATAACACCAAATACAGCTATAACACCAGGTAAAAACCTAGGCGAGAAAATAAGAAACATAAGAGAAAAGAAAAAACTAACACAAGAAGAACTTGGAAAGCTAACAAACAAAAAACCACATCAAATAGGAAGCTATGAAAGAAGCGAATCACAACCAAATATATATACTCTTATAGAAATATGTAAAATACTAGACACATCGCTAGAAAACTTGCTAGAAAACGAAATTAACAAATGTGCTACTAAGAAACTCATTTTATTTTAGTTTTTATGGACAAATAAACTCTTAATCGTGTTGTCCAGGGTTCGATCCCCTGATGGTCCAGGTAAGGCTTAACCATTCCCTAAATCGGGTGGTTAAGCTTTTTTTGTGCAGAAAAACAGCCGGCCCATAAGACCGGCACCGGCTGCCTATCCCCAGGGTACACAAAGGCGTACGGCTCCGGCTTTATAACTAAGCTATCGTTGATTTTAAAGAAATGTCAAAAGCCCACCAATG
>NZ_JBKICG010000008.1:0-93864 GCF_046569735.1 Peptococcus simiae
TCTTGTTAAAAATAAACAACCGACCTAGAAAATGCCTAGGGTGGAAAACACCTCTTGAAGTATTTCAACACGAAGTGTTGCACTTGATTTGACAATCTGCCATTTGAATTTCTGAAGGACAGGACGATTTATCAGTTAACAGGCCAATTAAATGGGTTAAAATATTTGAATCCGAGATAAAATCTATCGACATTTTGGAATAGGTGAAGATATGGAACAATTTAAGATTATATATAAGATTTTAAAGATACTATGCACCAGCATGGAATACGAGGAATTTGATAATACGTGGATTTCGGCAGAGGCACTTGGAGTAAGCGTGGCAATGTGGGAAGCTATTATGAAAATGCTTGTGGATAATGATTACATTGAGGGTGTTATAGCCACGGAAGAAATGTATGGTAATTTTGGTATCAAGCTGATACGCCCTCGTATCACACTCAAGGGCTTAGAATATCTAGAGGACAACAGCATGATGAAAAAAGCCGCAAAAGCGGCAAAAGGTATCATTGATGTAATCGCCTAACCACCCACCAAACGGCAGGTGGTTTTTGTGTTGGAAGGCTATATACGAGGAGATTCACGTAAGGGTTAAGCAAATGCCATAAAGCGCACCTAACGTTTGTTAGATGTGCTTTTTTGTTGGAGGGAAATAATGGAAAAAATAAAAATAGGCTACAAGGATTATCAGATTAAGTACTTGGACCCCAAGCAGGTGCTTTTTGAGAACGGCACAGAGTTGATTGGCAAGATTGATTATAATGAGAACGTCATCTATTTAAGTAACAGGTACAACCGGGATACACGCAATGAAGGTCTCATTCATGAAGTGATACATGGCATAGATGATATGTACGGCATTGGCCTTACAGAGGATGAGGTCAATGCATTGGGAAAGGGAATTTATACTGTACTAAAAGATAATAAACTGCTGAAATAACGTTTCATTTGGGAGGGGCTTGAGCCTTGGTGAGGTATGGCAGGCAAACGCCCACGGTATCGGTCATTTTAGGCTATGAGCAAAGTCTTGGCAGTGAGGCGGTGGACCTTTATAAGCGGACAGGGCTAAGGCCTTACCCTTGGCAGGAGCAGATGGTGGAAGACTTGTTTGCGGTCAATGAGGAGGGACTTTGGACGCATTCCAAGTTTGGCTATGCCATTCCCCGGCGGAATGGGAAGACGGAAGTGGTCTATATGGCTGAACTCTGGGGGCTCTTTCATGGGCTCAATATCCTACATACGGCCCATAGGATTTCAATGGCGCATGCGTCCTTTGAAAAACTCAAAAGGTACCTAGAAAAGATGGGCCTGGTGGATAAGGAACACTTTAACTCTATTAAGGCCAAGGGGCAGGAAAGGCTTGAACTTCTTGAATCCGGTGGGGTCATCCAGTTTAGGACCAGGACGTCTACCGGAGGCCTAGGCGAGGGCTTTGACGGTCCAGTCCATCGCCAGGACCTATGACCAGGCCCTCCGGCAGATAGACACTGAAATGTACAGCCACCTGTCCAAGATGGCCGACAAAAACCACCTGTCCCCGCAAAAGGCCGCCGAAGCCCTAAGCCGGGGCGAGCTTGCCGGTTACCGGATGGACCTGGAAACCTTTGCCCGGAGAGCCCGACAGGCCGGCGCCCTAACCAGCCAGATGGAGCGGGAGCTGGATAACGCCTCTAGGCGGGTCCGGATATCCAGGCTCCAGGCCGCCAAGGATACCCTCCGGCGAGAAATGCAGCTATTTTACAGCAGCTATGACAAAGACCTGGCCGACCACCTAAAAAAGCAGTATAGCGACACCTACCGGGCCACCCTAACCGGCCTAAAGGATACCGCCTTTATCACCATGCCCCATATAGACATGACCCTCTCCCGGCTAGACGCCGCCATCCGGAAACCCTGGGCAGTAGACGGCCTCACCTTCTCCCAACGCCTGTGGAAAGACCAGGCCACCCTGGTCAACACCCTCCACCAAACCCTCAGCCGGCAAGTGGCCCTAAGCCTAGCGCCGGACGAGACCGTCAAGGCCCTAGTCGGCGCCTTCCCGGAAAAGACCATGAGAAGCGCCATAGGCCGCCTGGTCATGACCGAATCCAACGCCATAGCCACCGCCGGCACCCAAGAAGCCTACAAGGCCACCGGCGTCAAGCAATACGAAATCGTCGCCACCCTGGACAGCAAGATCTCAACCATATGCCAGGAAATGGACGGCAAGCGCTTCCCCACCAGCAAGATGGAAATAGGCGCCACCGCCCCACCCTTCCACCCCTGGTGCCGGACCACCACTGCCCCCTACGACCCCGACTTTGATGACCTCCTGCCCGACGGCCCCCGAGCCGCCAGAGATGCAGACGGCAAGACCTACCTGACTAATGCCAGGACCTATAAGGAATGGGTGACAGAGGGGCAGGAAGAAAAAACATCCGCAGCTATGGACCCTATGAAGGCGAAAAAGGCTACAATATCCTTTATTGAAAATGGGGCAACCGTATCTGTGAGTGCTAAGTTTGTACGAAAGACTAAGGAAAAACACAATATCTGGGTACAAGACAAGCTGCATGATGGCAGTAAATTAGCCCATCAAGTGGACAAAGAGTTGAGGTATATCGAACAAAAATACAACTTAAAAGATTTACCTCCGCTCATGGTCACGGATAATAATTTTTTAAGAGGGAAGATAGGGGGATACCATAAAGCCGATAAGGCTATATACCTGCCTAAAAACCTAATTAGAAATTTTGATCCAGAGTCAGTAAAACACACAACGGCAAAAAGCTTAAATGATGTCATCCTACACGAAATAGGGCATTATTATCACTGGAAAGCCGTTGAAAAGTTTTACAAGCGCCATGCCAAGAGGTATAATAGTCTTATAGAAGCTAAAGAATATTTAGAAAAAGATATTCTGTTGGCACTCTCGAAAGCCTCGCAAGAGGAATTAGTAAACGTTCTAAGTGAATATGCATCGAGCAACTGGCGGACTAATGAACCTTATGCAGAATGGTTTACACTTTTTATACGTGACGGGGGGACGCAGAGTGCCCGACTAGATAAATTATTTAAGGAGGTGTTTAGGCATGTTGATGACTAAAGAGCAATTAAAGCCTTATAAAGGACTGGCTGAGATTTATAAGCCCTACCTTAAAATAACTGATAAAGGGCATCTATACCTGCCCGAAGACGCTCCGGAATCGGCAAAAAAAGCGTGGGCCAAGCAGTTGGAATTGGATAAGCAATGCGAGGAGTGGGGCTAATACACTCCGAAAAATATATTAAAAGCCACCCAATCCGGGTGGCTTTTGTGTTGAAAGGAGATTATTTATGAAAGTGCTTTCAGGTTTAACGGAGGAGCAATTGGAGCAGGCTCTGGCCTTGGTTGAGAAATTAAATTACAGACAGTGGTCAAGGCTTTCAAGCGCCATAGAACGTTTGTACACAAGTAAGGTCCCCCAAGTTACACTGGGAGACCTTGAAAATGAGCGAGAACTACTGCAACAATTATTGATGTAGCTTATTCTGATGTTGAAACGACTTGGGAGGAGGCAAGCCATGGCAAAAGATGACTACCACGTTATCGTCTATTACCTACTTAGTTACCTGTACGACTGCCTGAAAAAGGGCAGGCCGGTAGATAAAAGCATTATCCGCCTGGAAGCCTATCCGGAGGAAATAGACCCGGACTACTATAGCTACATCCTCGAACACCTGCTAAAGGACGGATTAATCGAGGGGCTATATACCTGCGAGGCGCCTAGCCTAGGCAGTAAAAAGGTGGTTCAATTCCGGGGCCTAGAGGATACATGTATTGCGCCCGCAGGCATTTCCTACCTGCAGGAAAATAGCTTCATGAAAAAGGCCTATGAGACCTTAAAGACCTTGAAAGACATCATGCCCTTTATCTAGCCAAGGAGAAGCCCATGGACAAGAAAGAAGTAAGCGGATGGCTTATGGACCTAGCCCTACAGGTAGCTGAAATCATAGCGGAAAAACGCCCCGGGGCCGCTGTCATCATTGACGCCAGCGGGGTACGCTTTGTAGAGACCGCCAAACACATCCCGGCGACTGAACGTAAAAAGACCTGAGGTGATCCACTATCTCCCGTGCAGGGTAAAGCACAAAAGGGTTTAAAAAGCTAGAGACTGTGGTATACTGTATATAAGACAGGGCCTTTGCCGCCTGTCAAAAGAAGCCAATGCCAGCATGTATGGCACAAAAAACCACCGGGGGTGAGCCGGTGGTTTTTCTTTAGGCTGGTTGTCATTTGCTTTCTTCCTTATCCAGCCATTTGCAGATGAGGTGAGTAATGACACCTGCTATGATAGGGAAAGCTAAAGAAGCCAATACTTCTAGCATGCATGACACCTCCCTTCCGTTGCCGGAATGGGTAATGACAACAGAAATAGTATACCATACCGACCTGGACAAGTCGTTAAAAGGTCTATTTTCTATACCTAAAATTGGTTGCCCGACCTAAAACGGGAACGCCCGGTCATGGCGACGACCTAAAAAGCCTAGGCGAGAGAGGAGACCCCATGAATACAGACACCCTTAAAAAGTTAGGCCTAACCCAAGAGCAAATTGACGCAGTCATGGCAGAAAACGGAAAAGACATCAAGGCCGAGCAGGGTAAGGCGGAGGGCCTGAAAAAGGAAAGAGACACCCTCCAGGCCCAGCTGGCCGACGCCACCGAGACCATCAAGGGCTACAAGGACATGGATATCGAGGCCATTCAGAAGTCCGCTGACGACTGGGAGGAAAAATACAAGGCCAGCGTCCAGGAACTGGAAGACCTCCGCTTTGATAGCCTCCTAGACAAGGGGCTAACCGGTAGCGGCGCCTATGACGCCGACATCGTGAAAAAGCTCCTGGCCCGGGAAGCCCTCCTGGTCAAAGACGGCAAGCTAGAGGGCCTAGACAAGCAACTGGCCCACATGCAGGAACACCGGCCCTACTTATTTGCACCGCAAGAAAAGCCAGATGAGCAGCAAGAGACTAAGCCAGAGGGCAGCGGCTTCAAGCCCTTTGTCCCTCCGGCCGGCGGCGATGGCGCCAGAGGGCCGGATAAAAACTTATCTCAGCAGCTGGATATATCATCCTAGATGTTATCTAAGCAATCACTTAGAAAATAAGACAGCCTTCCTTAGCTGTTTCCGCACTTTTGATTTTTTTCTGTCATCTTTTCATTTATAATCAATCATGGTATGATTAGCTTGATACATTACTGTGCGTTTATATGCAAATTTATACTGAAGAAGGTGACAGGCTTGTTGGTTGCTGGCCGTTCGCATATTGGCTTAGTGCGTAAAACGAATGAAGATGAATACTATTGTGATGGAAGGGGACGTTTTTTAATTATCGCTGATGGTATCGGTGGACATCAAAACGGGCATATTGCCAGCCAGCTGGCTGTTGATGAGCTGCATTGGTTTATAGAGGAGAATATCCACTTACCGGCTGAAGCCCTTCTCCGGGAGGGCTTTCAACGGGCGAATGCAAAGGTGCATAGCTATCAAGAAAACAAAACCAATGGGGGCATTATGGGGACGACCTTAACGGCCTTTATCATCCGTGATGGAAAATACTACCTCGGCCATTTGGGCGATTCACGAGCCTATATCCTTCATCAGAATAGCCTTCCTAACCAGCTGTCAAAAGACCATACCTTCTGGGCGGAATTAGAAAATTTAGATGAAGACATGCGCCAGGCTATGTTAAAAAATAGAGTAGATAGTCCTAAGAACACCTTGATGCGGGCTATTGGACCGGAGCCCAGTTGTGACCCTCAATTTTTGTCAGGTGACCTATCGGCAGGGGATATCTTACTGCTGATGACTGATGGTATGTATCGGTATACAAATGTGGAAGAAATGTATGAAGTCGTCAGCTACACCGATGACCTGGAAGAAGTGGCCTTGCGTTTTGAGCAATTGGCGTTAGAGCGTGGGGCCAGGGATAACCTGACAATTGTTCTCTATCGACAGGAAGGAGGCGGTCAACTGTGCAAGACATTCTAGGCGGTCGCTATGAAATCATCCGGAAAATTGGTGGTGGTGGAATGGCCATTGTTTATCTGGCCAAGGACACCTTTTTGGACCGGCAAGTTGCGGTTAAAGTCCTCCGGGAAGAATACGTCGAAGATCCGGAATTCTTACGGCATTTTAAAAAAGAGGCCAAGTCTATTGCGGCCTTAAACCATCCCAACATTGTCAATATCTATGATTTTGACGCCAGCCAAGATCCGGCCTACCTAGTCATGGAATTTGTTGAGGGGATGTCCATTAAGCAAATCATTAATGATGAGGGCTACCTCCCCTGGGACCAGGTCGCTGATATTGGCATCCAGGCGGCCCGGGGGTTAGACGCCGCCCACAAAAACCATATTATACATAAAGATGTTAAGAGCCATAATATCTTAGTTGATCGCAGTGGCCTAGTAAAAATTACAGACTTTGGCATTGCGCAAATGCTTTCCAGTACGACCATTACCCATAACAAGGGCATCTTAGGCTCAGCCCACTATTTTTCACCGGAGCAGGCCCGAGGGGAGCGGGTTGATGAAAAATCCGACATTTACTCCTTGGGGATTGTCCTATATGAGATGCTTTGCGGCCAGGTGCCTTTTACCAGTGACAACCCTGTCAGCGTTGCCTTAAAGCATATTCAAGAAGAGCCTGTCCCGCCAACATCCATTGTCCCCGGTATCCCGGTAGCAATGGAAGCCGTGGTCTTGAAGTGCCTGGAAAAAGACAAGGACCTTCGTTTCCGAGATATGGCAGAGCTGGCGGAAACGCTTGAAGTGATTCGAGAAAGCGATGCTTCTGATATGACCGGTTACCAGCCTATGCCGGTTTTTCCACAGGTAGAGGCGGACCTGGACCCGATGAATGATACCCTGGCCCTGCCGCGCAACCTGACCCAAAAGCATGCAGACATGTCGGTGCCAACCAAGCCGGCACTAACCAAGAAGGAAAGCAAAAAGGCCTCTAAGGATAAAAAAAGAGCCGACCGAAAAAAGCGCTGGACGCGGGTGTTGATTTTCCTTTTAGTTTTACTCGCTGCCTTTGGGACCCTTAAAATTGCCCAGTCATTTATTGGCGGCGGGAATATAGAAGTGCCTTCTGTCATTGGATTTTCCTATCCGGATGCAGAACAGATTATTGCCCAAGAGGGCTTGCGCATTAAGGAAATTGATACCGAATATAGTGATGAGATTGAAAAAGGGGCCATCATTAGTCAGGATCCGGTAGCCGGCAAAAAGGTTAGAAAAGGCCGCCTTATCGGCGTTGTCGTCAGCCGAGGCCCTAAAAAAATAGAAGTGCCGGACTTAGAGGGACAAACAGAGGCTGAAGCTAGAGAAGCTTTAGCGGATGCCAAGCTGCGCCTTGGTAAGGTCCAGACGGACTATGACAGCAGTGTCCCGGAAGGAAAGGTCATTTCCCAGTCACCCCGGTCCGGTAAAGAAGTCGACAAGGATACGGCTATAGACATTACGGTGAGCTTGGGCAAAAAACCGGAATACGCTACCATGCCGGACTTGCGGGGAATGAAACTTTCAGAAGCCCGGTCGGCCTTAGCCGGCCGTGGCTTGAGTGTCTCTTCAACCAGTGAAGAAGAATCCTCCAATGATAATAAGGATCGCGTTATCGGTCAATCCATTGAACCTGGTGCCGAACTTGAAAAAGGGACCGGCGTTACCCTCACTATTGGGACGGGCAGACATGTCAGTGAAGATGTTCCTGTCAATGTGTCCTTTGTCTTACCGGAAAAGGGAGTCGTCGTTATTACCCAAACGGATGCATCAGGGAACCAAACCATGCTCTACCGGGGTGTACACGAAGAGGGCGAGTCCTTCAGTAAAAACTATAATGCTCCCGCCGGGAGTAAGTTACATGTTAGCCTGAATGGTAGAGAAGTTGATCAAATCAGCACTTAGTGAGGTGACTATGAAAGGCCGGGTTTTAACTGCGCATGGCGGGTTTTATGAGGTGCTCACAGAAGGGGGCCTCTATACCTGCCGCTTGCGCGGGAAAAATAAAAGAGGCGAGCAAATCGCTGTGGCCGGGGATTGGGTGGCGATTGCGCCTGGCCAGCAGGCCGAGGGCACAATAGAGTCCATCTATCCTAGAAAGAATGTCTTGCACCGGCCTAGCCTATCCAATATCGATCAATTAATTATCCTATCTGCCCTAAAGGACCCGGAAGTGGATTTTTTATTGATTGATCGCCTGCTGGTGATTGCCCACTACCATCAAATCAGACCGCTTTTAGTCTTTAATAAGGTTGATTTGACCGCTGACTTAACAGCTGTCCAGGCCTATTATCGCGATAGCTACCCGGTTTTTCGGGTTAGCGCCCGAGACCGGCTAGGGGTAGAGGGCTTGCTGGATGAATTAAGCGGAAAAACCACCGCCATCGCCGGCCAATCCGGCGTGGGAAAATCAACCCTCATTAATGCCTTAACAGGCAGTGATGACCAGGCCACCGCCTCAGTGAGCGATAAATTAAAGCGGGGGCGGCACACCACCCGGACCACCCGCTTTATCCCTTTTGAAAGTGGCTTTATTGTCGATACACCCGGTTTCAACATGCTCCACCTGCCTAAGGATTTAGAAGGAAGGGACCTATCTCACTACTACCCTGACTTTATGGACCAGGCAGATGGCTGCCAGTATAGAGACTGTCTGCATATCAATGAACCGGTATGCGGTGTTAAAACAGCTGTTCATTCGGGTATACTATCCGATAAACGCTATCAGAATTACTGCACTTTACTATCCGAACTAGAGTAAGAGGGGGCTGCTTGTGTCTATAATCATTTCACCGTCTCTTTTATCCGCTAATTTTGCCCGGCTCGAAGATGAATTAAAAGCCATCGATCAAGCCGGAGCACCCTGGCTTCACCTAGATGTCATGGATGGCCTTTTTGTGCCTAATATTTCTTTCGGGATCCCTGTCATCAAGGCCATTCGCAAGGTCTCCGACCTCTTTTTTGACTGCCACTTGATGATTGCCGAGCCCAGCCGCTACCTCAAAGACTTTGCCGATGCCGGCGCCGATTTAATTACAGTCCATGAGGAAGCCAGCCGGGATGTCCATCAAACCCTGGCCGATATCAAGGCCCTGGGCTGTAAGGCCGGCCTTTCCATCAACCCGGAAACTCCCCTTTCAGCTGTTGAACCCTATTTGACTGAAGCTGACCTGATTTTACTTATGAGCGTCCACCCGGGATTTGGGGGCCAGTCCTTTATAGACATCACCTTTAAGATCAAAGAACTCCGTCGGCTCATGGATGAAGCCGGCTCTAAAGCTATTCTCCAGGTAGATGGTGGCATTACCACAGATAACGCCAAGGCGGTTGTCGATGCTGGGGCCAAGTGCCTCGTTGCCGGATCAGCTATATTTGGCAAAGAGGACCGAAAAGCGGCCCTGGAAGGGATTCTAGCAGCCACCGGCAAGGAGGCTCAATGAAGATAGCCGTAGATGCAATGGGCGGCGACTATGCACCAAAAGAAGTCGTCCTAGGTGCCTGCCAAGCCCTCCAACAATTTCCGGAAATAGAGGAAATTGTCCTAGTAGGCGATGAAGCCCAGATTAAGCCTTTTATCGATGAGCAGGTCAAGGACCGCCTATCGATTGTACATACCGATGAGGTCATCGGCATGAATGAACACCCGGCGACAGCCTTCCGTCAGAAAAAACAAGCTTCTGTTCGCCTCGCGACAGATCTCGTCCGTGATGGCCATTGCGATGGTATCGTCTCCTGCGGAAACACCGGAGCCCAAATGGCTTCAGCCATCTTTCGCCTAGGCCGGATCAAGGGGATTAAGAGACCGGCCATTGCCGTTCTTCTACCGACCCTCCAGGGACCCAAGCTCTTAGTTGATGCCGGGGCCAATACCCAGGTCGACCCAGATAACCTTCTGGACTTCGCCACCATGGGTGCCGTATACATGCAGCTTTTAACCGGTCAGCCGGCCAAGGTGGCCCTCATCAACAATGGGGCTGAAGAAGAAAAGGGCAGTGACCTTACCCAAGCAAGCCACCAATTGCTGAAACAATCTGACCTTCACTTTATAGGCAATATAGAAGGACGGGAAATTACCGAGGGCACTGCTGATGTCATGGTTTGTGATGGCTTTACCGGCAATGTCATCTTAAAAACCCTTGAAGGCTTTGGTAAAAATATTTTTAAACTTTTAAAGAGAGAAATTGAAAAGAGTGCCCGCTATAAGATGGGGGCCCTTTTACTCAAACCGGCTTTTTATGGCCTCAAAGATACCATGGATCCTAAAGCCGTTGGCGGCGCCCCCCTCCTTGGGGTCAAGGGCGTCAGCATTGTCTGTCACGGGAATAGTGACGCAAGAGCCGTCGTCAATGGTATCCTTGTTGCCAAAGAATGTATCGAAGCCCAACTCATCGCTCAGATAGAAGAAGCTGTAGCAAAAGATGGAACGGAGGAATAATATGACCACCTTTGAACAAGTGAAAGAAATCGTCGCCAACCAATTGTCCATTGACCCGGCTAAGATTACCGAGCATACGACCTTTGAAGAAGTAGAGGCAGATTCCTTAGACGTCGTAGAAGTGATTATGAATATTGAAAGTGAATTTAATGTCGACCTGCCTGATGAAGAGGTAGAGGGATTTAAAAATGTCGGAGAGCTCTCTAAGTATGTCGACCGGTTGTTATCCTAATTTGCTATACGCTTAATTCTATGTTATACTTATTAGCGGAAAGAGTGGGCCAGCCCACTCTTTCCTATTTATTAAAGGTGGTGAACACCCTATGAATGCAACCGAATCCTACATTGAAAAACATTTTGCGTCCCTTTTAGAATCCTATGGCTTTGAATTGGTTGACGTTGAATATAGAAAAGAAGGCGGCGATTATTTCTTACGGTTATTCTGTGATCGTCTAGCTGAGGATGAACATATAGATTTAAACGATTGCGAAAAAATCAATCGGCTTTTAGGAGAGGCCCTAGACCAGCGTGAAGACCTGCCGATTAAGGGGGCCTACCGCTTAGAGGTTTCTTCCCCGGGGATTGAACGGCCACTGAAAAAACCGCAAGACTTCATCCGTTTTACCGGTCAATTGGTTTCCGTCAAGCTTTATAAGGCTGTGGATAGCCTAAAAACCCTTGTCGGTAGTTTGGAAAAGGCAGATGAAGAAGGCATTACCCTGGTCACATCTTCCGGAAAGTCCTATCAGCTGGCATATACTGATATTGCTAAAGCAAACTTATATTTTGAATTTTAACAGAGGTATTGAGGTGGAGCATGAAGAAAAAGGCTAAGAAAGACTCCTTGCGAGAAATTCTTACTTTACTGGAAATAGAAAAGGGCTTAAAGCCGGCTGTCATTGAAGAAGCCATTAAAACATCTCTGGTTTCAGCCTATAAGAAAAACTATGGCAGCGATGTGAATGTCCGCATTGAGTTTAACAGCAAAACAGATGCCATCGATGTCTTTATCGACCGCATCGTCGTTGCTGAAGTGGAAGACCCCCAAACGGAGATTGCCCTACTCGATGCTCAGGAAAGTTACCCCCATGCTAAAATCGGGGATACGATTTCTGAAAAAGAAGAACCGAAAAATTTCGGCCGGATTGCAGCGCAAACGGCCAAGCAAGTCATTGTGCAGAAATTACGCGAAGCCGAACGTGGACATGTCTTCAAAGAATTTGCCAGCCGCGAGTCTGATATCGTCACCGGGATTGTTGACCGGATCGACCATGGGGTATGTACTGTACGGCTCAATAATGCAGATGGTATGTTGCCTGTAGCGGAACAAATCCCCGGCGAAGACATCCAAGCCGGCCAACGGCTCAAGGCCTATATTGTCGAAGTTCGCAATGCAGCTAAAGGGCCACAAATTATCCTTTCTCGTATCCATGCCGACTTGCTCAGCCGTTTATTTGAGCTTGAAGTCCCTGAAATTCAGGATGGCTATGTGGAAATCAAGTCGGTGGCTAGAGAAGCCGGTATGCGGTCTAAGATTGCCGTTGCCTCCAACGATGAAAACATCGACCCGGTCGGTGCCTGTGTTGGACCGAATGGGTCTCGGGTACGGGCTGTTGTCGATGAGTTGAACGGCGAAAAGATCGATATTATCAACTGGGAACCGTCGCCAGACTTATACATTGCCGAATCTCTTAGTCCCTCTGTGGTCATCGATGTCTTGGTCGATGAAGAGGAAAATAAGGCGATTGTTGTCGTGCCGGATGACCAGTTGTCACTGGCCATTGGCAAAGAGGGGCAAAATGCCCGTTTAGCCGCTAAGTTGACCGGCTGGAAAATCGATATAAAAAGCAAAAGCCAAGCGGACGAGCAGGAGATTAATTATAATTTTATTTTTTCAGATGAAATGTAATTAAGAGGTGGACCATGACAAAAAAAGTGCCTGAAAGGACCTGTTTGTCCTGTGGTGAGAAACTGCCAAAAAGAGAATTAATTCGCATTGTGCGAGATAGCAAGGGTGCCTTCCATCTTGATCCAAGTGGGAAAATGCCGGGAAGGGGCGCTTATTTATGCGGTCGTGAAATTTGCAGCTTAGATAAGTCCTTCCGCAAAAGGCTCCAAGCTTCTTTTAAAACGTCCGTAACAGACGAAGCTTTTGAGGCACTCCTGGCCGAGGTTCAAGCCTATGTTAAGTGAAGTGGTTGAAAAGAAAATCTTAAGTCTTTTAGGTTTTGCCCAAAAGGCTAAAAAAATCACCTCAGGCGATGCCAATGTGCGAGCCCTTCTGAAAAAAGACCAAGTCAAATTACTCGTCATCGCAGATGATCTCAGCGAAGAAGCTAAAAACCGCTGGTACCGTAAAGCCGAAAGCTTTGACCTGCCATGCTTTTCTTTTTCAAATAAAAGTGCAATAGGTTTAGCCATGGGCCAGTCGCCCAGAGCCATCGTTGCCCTTTTAGATGACTCATTTGCAGATGCAATCTTAAAATGCAGGATGGAATCTATGGAAAAATAAAACCAGAAAGAATCGGGGTGTGATGATGGGAAAAGTACGAATCTATGAACTCGCTAAAGAGCTGAAACAAGATTCTAAGACGATTATTCAGGAACTGGAAAAAATGCAGGTGCCGGTGAAAAACCACATGAGCACGGTTTCTGAGTCTGTCGCTCAAGATATCAAAAACAAATTCAGCCATGAAGCAAAGTCTACCGCACCATCTAATAAAACAGCTGATAAAAATAAAACACATAAGGGTGCCAAGGGCAACCCGTCAAGCCAAGCTTCTCATCAGGAAAAGAAGGGGCAGGCAGGGGGAGGCGCCGGGCATCATCATAAAAAAGATGGTCAAAAATCTGAGCATAAGCACCAGTCGAATGGGCAGCAAAAAGGCAACCATGTTGACCAGAAAAAAGGGGAAAAATCCCATAGCCAGAAAAACGTCAACAAAAGACAAAAGCAACAAAACCGTCCAAATGACAATCGGTCTTCTCATCAAAACAACCATTCAAATAGAAACGATAAGAACGGTCAAAACAGAAACCAGTCCTTTAACAAGAAAAATCGCAAGGGGAAAAAGGACAAACGCCATAATAAGCGGGCGCCCCAACATGAACCGCGCGAATTTGCTGAAGTTAAGCACCATGTCGTGATTAATGAAACCATCACTGTCCAAGACCTGGCCCGTCAGTTGAGTAAAAAGGCCAGTGAAATCATCATGAAACTCATGAGCCTGGGCATGATGGCAACCATGAATCAGGAATTGGACGCCGATACGGCTTCCATTATTGCTGAAGAATATGGGGCAACCGTTGAAGTTAAAACCACCATGGAAGAGGACTTACTCAAGGAACTGGAAGTCGAAGATAATCCTCATGACCTGCGTAAACGTCCCTCTGTTGTCACCATCATGGGGCACGTTGACCATGGTAAGACCTCCCTCCTGGATAAGATTCGCCAAACGAACGTAACCACCCAAGAAGCCGGCGGGATTACCCAGCAGATTGGTGCTTACCAGGTGCGCTTTAATAATGAGCGCATTACCTTCCTGGATACTCCAGGCCACGAAGCCTTTACTTCCATGCGGGCCCGGGGGGCACAAATTACCGACATTGCCATCCTTGTAGTCGCTGCAGATGATGGGGTCATGCCGCAAACCATTGAAGCCATTGACCATGCGAAAGCGGCAGAAGTGCCCATTATTGTGGCCATCAATAAAATAGACAAACCTGACGCCAACCCGGAAGTGGTCAAGCAAGAGCTGACCCAGTACGGCATTGTGGCTGAAGAATGGGGCGGCGACGCCATTATGGTCCCGGTATCTGCCAAACGGGGCGATGGTATTGAAGAGCTGCTAGAGATGATTCTCTTAGTTGCCGAAATGGAAGACCTGAAGGCCAACCCCAACCGCCATGCTGTCGGGAAGGTTGTTGAATCCAAGCTGGATAAAAGCCGTGGGGTTGTAGCAACCCTCCTGGTTCAAAACGGGACCCTTCATAGCGGTGACTTCGTCATTGCCGGCTCCACCCAAGGGCGGATTCGGGCCATGTTTGACTACAATGGCAAGCCCTTAGAAAAAGCCGGCCCTTCAACACCGGCAGAAATTCTCGGGCTCAGTGAAGTGCCGGAAGCCGGGGACGACTTTGCAGCCGTTGCCAATGAAAAACTGGCCAAACAACTGGCTGAAAAACGTCAACAAGAAAAGCACATGAAAGAAATTAGTCGGGGGTCGGCGGTTTCCCTGGAAGAATTGTTCAGCCAGATCCAAGAAGGCGATGTCCGGGAATTGAATATCGTTTTAAAAGCAGATACCCAGGGGTCTATCGAAGCCATGCGCCAATCTTTAGAGGGATTAGGTACAGAAGAGGTCCGGGTCAATATTATCCGAACGGCTGTCGGTGGTATCCGGGAATCTGACGTTATGCTGGCCATGGCCTCCCAGGCTGTTATCATTGGCTTTAATGTCCGGCCGGATATCAACGCCAAGAAGTTAGCTGACAAGGAAAATGTCGATATCAATACCTATCGCATTATCTATGAAGCCATCGATGACGTTAAAAATGCCCTGAGCGGTCTTTTAGCTCCTGAAATTCGGGAAGTTGACCTGGGCCAAGCAGAGGTCCGGAGCGTTTTTAAGGTACCTAAGATTGGGAATGTCGCCGGCTGCTATGTCACTGACGGTAAAATTGTCCGCAATGCCAATATCCGGATTCTTCGCGACAGCGTCGTCATTTATGACGGTGAAATGGCCTCTTTAAAACGCTTTAAAGATGATGTTAAAGAGGTCGCTGCTGGGTATGAATGTGGTATCGGATTTGAAAAATTCAATGACATCAAAGAAGGTGACGTCTTCGAAGCGTACACCTTTGAAGAAATTAAACGCGAACTCTCTTAGGAGGTAGTATGGCCAATATAGAGCGGGTAGCTGAAGAAATTAAAAGAGACATGACGGATATCATTCGGTCAGAAATCAATGATCCGCGTATCGACAGCTTAATCAGTGTCACTGAGGTATCTGTAAGCGGGGACCTGGGCTATGCCAAGGTCTACATCAGCAAACTGGGTAAGGATGAGGAACGTCAGGAAGTCGTTGATGTTTTGAACAAGGCCAGCGGCTATATCCGGACCCTTTTAAGCAAGCGGTTAAAAACCCGGACGGTTCCTGCTTTGGAATTTTTATTGGACGACTCAATGATTTACGGCGCTAAGATAGATGGGATTTTAAATGACCTCAAAAATGATCAATAACAATGATATGGCCATTCGCTCTGCCCTTGAGGACGCAGAGCGGATTGCTATTTTTTCGCACATTCATCCGGATGGAGACGCCATTGGAGCCCAACTGGGCTTGGCCCAGGTTTTACGACAGTTAGGTAAGACAGTGGACATTTATAATCAAACCGGCCGGCCGGAAAGCTTTGCCTTTCTGCCCGGCATGAATGACTTATCCCCCTGGACTGACCAAAGCCCTGAGCCGGATGTGAAAATAGCCCTGGACTGCGGCAACCTGGACCGGCTCGGCCTAAGCCAGGCCGCCTGGGCCGGCAAAAGAACCATTACCATTGACCACCATGCCGGCCATGAGCCCTTCTCGGATTTAAACTATGTAGATAGCGAGTCCCCGGCTACCTGTGCCATTATGGCCGACCTGTGCCGGAAGTGGGGCTTCCCGCTTTCAGCAGAGGCGGCGACCTGCCTTTTAACCGGTATCCACACCGATACCGGGTCCTTTCGCTATGAAAAAACCTCAGCCGATACCTTTTCCACAGCTGCCTGGCTGATGACCTGTGGGGCAGACTTAGCTGCCATTCGCTACCATGTCTTTGAAAGTACTTCAAAGGCGCGCTTCCAGTTGCTCAATGCCCTGTATAATTCCAGCGAATTTATCTTTGACGGTAAAGTCGCCGTAGCGGAAATCTCCCATGACCTCATGGCCTCTCTGGGGGTTGCGGATGATGAGGTCCACGGCTTGGTCGGTCAGCTGAAGGAAGTGCAGGGGGTTGAGTTATCCATCCTGCTTCGCGAACTAGCCACTGGCGAAATAAAAGTCAGCTTACGGAGCAAGCAGTATGTCGACTGTAACCAATTGGCCGGCGAATTTGGCGGTGGCGGACACGTACGTGCTGCCGGCTGTAAGTTGAAGCTGCCGATGGCAGAGGCCCGCCAAGTCCTTACCGAAAGGGCCCGTAGCTACTTGAAAAGGGAGGCCTTATGATTAACGGCATCCTCGTCATTGATAAACCGGCCGGTTTAACCTCCCACGATGTAGTCAGCCGGTTACGGAAGGTCTTCAAGCAAAGGCGGATCGGCCATACGGGAACCTTGGATCCGGATGCAACAGGAGTCTTACCCATCTGCCTGGGGCAGGCGACCCGGTTGGCTGAATATTTAACAGCAGATGATAAATCCTACCAGGCCCAGCTTGTTTTTGGCCAGGCCACAGACAGCCTAGATGCCTCCGGCGAGGTGGTTGAGGAAACGGACCTGCCGGACTTAAGTACAGAGGCCTTTGCAGCCCTCCTGGAGGGTTTTTTAGGTGAGCAAATGCAAATCCCGCCTAAGTATTCGGCCATTAAGATAGACGGTGTCCCCCTCTACAAACTGGCCCGAGCAGGCAGGCCCCTACCGGAAGTGAAGGCCCGGCAGATTACCATCAAAGAAATCCAGCTCCATACATATGACCGACACCAGGCCTGTTTTTCAGTAACTGTCAGCAAGGGCACCTATATCCGGTCCCTTTGTGCAGATATCGGCCAGGCCGCTGGATCTTCTGCCCATATGGCCAGCTTGCGCCGCTTATCCAGCGGACAATTTGACCTTTCCCAGGCCATTCCCTTAGCCCAGTTAGAAGAAGCTACGGATCCAGCTGCCTATATTATTCCCATGTACGAAGCCATGAAAGGTTATCCCCAACTTGCCTTAACTGGGGATGAGCAGAAACGGGTCCAGAATGGGAATGCCATCCCCCTACAGGCCAACGCTGGGATAGAAGGGGGCCCGGTTGTTGCAAGTCATCTGGATAAGATGGTCGCAATCGGCTTTATAAAAGACGCGGAATTTCAACCTAAAAAGGTTTTTAATGACTAGAGGTAGGCGAAATATGAAAATATACCATTCATTTAAAGAAGTTCCCAATCAGGCAAGAGTCCTTGTCCTAGGCCACTTTGATGGACTCCACCTAGGTCACCAGGCCCTGATCCAAAAGGGCTATGAAATGGCTCAGAAGCTTGGCATACCCCTGATGGTTGCCACTTTTTACCCCCAGTTTCAGTCCTTGGCTGACCCTGGTTTTAAATATATTATGAGTCAAGAAACAAAAATGAAGCGGCTTGAGGACTTGGCTGTTGACGAAGTTTTTTCGGTGCCCTTTGATAAAAGGATTGCCGAACTGCCCCCGGAAGCTTTTGCCCGGGACCTCCTTCAAAAAACGCTGACAGCCAAGGGCCTGGTAGTGGGCTTTGACTACACCTTTGGTCACCAGGCCAGGGGGAAGGCCCAGGACCTGGTCGACCTTGTGGCCCCTATTCCGGTGGAAGTGATTCCGGCTTACAAGTGCGATGGGCAGGTCTTGAGCAGTACCGTCATCCGTCAGCTGCTTCGACAAGGGGACGTCGCCCAGGTGGAGACCTATCTGGGCTACCCCTACCAGCTCTGTGGAGAGGTCATCCATGGGCTGGCCAATGGCCGGAAGTTTCTGGTTCCAACGGCCAATATTTCCTTGCCAAAAGACCTGCTCCTACCCAGGCCCGGGGTCTATGCCGGCCGGTGTTTTTTAGCCGACAAGCCGCACCAGATTTTTCATTCCGTCATTAATATTGGCACCAAGCCAACGGTCAATGATGACCCCTTTGAAACGGTTGAAGCCTACCTTATGGATTTTGACCGGGATATTTACGGCGAAAGGCTTTGCGTCCGTGATTTGCACTTTTTGCGGGGTATCACCAAGTTTGCCTCTTTTCCAGAATTGAAGGCAGCCATTATGAAGGATATCGAAATGGGCAGGGCATATTTAGCTGAGAAATATAAGCCTATGTCTTGACGCCCCCTGCACTATTTTGTATAATTAAGTAGTTGAATTGGACCGAAGCACAGTCTACCGTTTCTCCGGCGAGGACTTTGTTTCCGGTGACACTCATTTTAAGGAGGAAAATAATTATGGCATTAGATCAAGCTAAAAAACAAGAAATCATCAAGGAATATCAAACCCATGAAGGTGACACCGGGTCCCCGGAAGTACAAGTCGCCTTATTAAGCTATCGGATTAATTACTTGACCGAGCACTTAAAAAGCAATAAAAAAGACCACCACTCTCGTCGTGGCCTATTAAAAATGGTCGGCCAACGGAGAGGGTTATTAAATTACCTGATGAAAATCGATATGGATCGCTATCGTAATCTCATCTCGAAGCTTGGCTTACGTCGGTAAGTGAAGCCAACTGGTAAGCGTATACATTGCCAAGGCGCTTTTGTGTCCTTGGCAATTTTTATAAATTCGTGAGGAGGCTTTATATGGATACAGTGATTCGCCGGTCAATGCAGTTAGCCGGAAGAACACTAAGCCTGGAGACTGGCCATTTAGCCAAGCAGGCCAGCGGTTCGGTCCTGGTTCGGTACGGGGATACCGTTGTCTTGGTCACCGCTACAGGTAGCCAAGAACCCCGGGAAGGTATTGACTTTTTCCCTTTAACCGTTGACTTTGAAGAAAAAATGTACGCCGCCGGGAAAGTCCCCGGCAGCTTCTTGCGCCGTGAAGGCCGGGCATCAGAACAGGCAACCCTATCTGCCCGCTTAATCGATCGACCGATTCGACCCCTATTTCCGAAGGGCTACCGGAATGATGTGCAGATTGTTGCCACGGTCCTATGCGTTGATCCGGATAATCCCCCGGATATGGCAGCCATGATCGGGGCATCTTGTGCCCTGCATTTATCCCATATTCCCTTTTTAGGCCCGATTGCAGGGGTCCA
This sequence comes from Peptococcus simiae, assembly GCF_046569735.1. Lineage (GTDB taxonomy): Bacteria > Bacillota > Peptococcia > Peptococcales > Peptococcaceae > Peptococcus > Peptococcus simiae_A. Next base: position 19,418 of record NZ_JBKICG010000008.1, read on the forward strand.
TGTCGGCTATGTGGATGGGGAAATGATGATTAATCCCAACCATGCCGAAAGGGAAGCCAGCCTGCTGGACCTAGCTGTAGCAGGGACCCACGACGCCATTATGATGGTAGAAGCCGGTGCCCAGGAAGTCTCAGAAGAGGTCATTCTGGAGGGGATTCTCGAAGGCCACAAGGCCATTCAAGCATTAACCGACTTAATTGAGGACATGCGCCAGGAAGCCCTGGAAAAGGGGATTGCCAAAGAAAAAATCGCCTTCGATCCCCCGGCGATTGACCCAGATATTCAAGCAGCTGTTAAAGAGGCAGCCTGGGATGATTTAACGGCTGCCCTAAAAATTGTCAACAAAAAAGACCGTGACCAAGCCATTGCAGCGGCTAAAGACAAGGCCCTAACCCTCCTCATCGACCGCTTTGAAGAGGGCGAAGGGGAGATCAAGCAGGCCCTGGATGACTTAACCAAAGCCATCGTCCGCCGGTTAATTACCCACGATAAAATCCGCCCGGATGGCCGGGCCTTAGATGAAGTCCGCCCCCTGACCTGTGAAGTGGACCTCTTGCCGCGGACCCACGGGAGTGCTGTCTTTACCCGGGGGCAGACGCAAATTCTTTCTGTTGTGACCCTTGGGTCCACAAGAGATAACCAACCCCTGGACGGCCTGGATGATGAAAGCAGCCGTCGCTACCTCCACCATTACAATTTCCCACCCTACAGCGTTGGGGAAACCCGGCCGATTCGGGGCCCAGGCAGACGGGAAATTGGTCATGGGGTCCTGGCCCGGCGGGCTCTAGAGCCGGTGATTCCTGATATTGAAGACTTCCCCTATATGATTCGGGTGGTGTCAGAAGCCATCGAATCCAATGGGTCCACTTCAATGGCCTCTGTATGTGGCAGTACCCTGAGCCTCATGGCTGCAGGGGTTCCCATTAAAAAACCGGTATCCGGCGTGGCCATGGGCCTCATCCGTGAAGAAGACCAATTCAGCGTCCTGACCGACTTACAAGGACTGGAAGATGCTCTTGGGGATATGGACTTTAAGGTCGCCGGTACCTCAGATGGGGTAACCGCCATCCAAATGGACATCAAGATTAATGGCATTAACAAGGCTATTTTAGAGCAGGCCTTGAAGCAGGCCAAGGAAGGGCGCTTGTTCATCTTGGATACCATGCTCAAATGCATTGATGCACCCCGGACAGAATTATCACCCTTTGCCCCTCGAATTGAATCCTTTAAAATTGATGTGGATAAAATTAAGGATGTCATCGGCAGTGGCGGCAAAACCATTAAAAAGATTATCGAGTTAACGGGTGTTCAAATCGATGTAGAAGAGGATGGCACAGTGAGCGTCTTATCAAATGATGCACAAGCAGCAGACCAGGCAGTCAAAATGATCCAAGACATTGTCAAGGATCCGGAGGTTGGGGAAATTTACACCGGCAAAGTCGTTCGTATCATGGACTTCGGTGCTTTTGTAAATATTCTACCCGGCAAAGATGGCCTGGTTCATATCTCTCAACTGGATAAAAAACGGGTCAATAAAGTGGAAGATGTCGTCAAAGTCGGCGATGAAGTAACGGTTAAAGTGATCGAAATCGACCGGATGGGACGGATTAATCTATCACGGAAAGCCCTACTTGATTAAGCATTCTTTTCCCTAAAATTGGGTATGAATTCAAGTACGGTGAATTCATACCTTTTTTAGTTATATATTTTACAAAAAGTTGGAGGGGGAGTTTCTTGTACCATATTGGATTAGATATCGGGTCGACCACCCTTAAAATGGCTGTCAAGGATGACGCCGGTCACTTGGTCTACCAATCTTACAAGCGCCACCGCTCTTTCATACGTGACATTGCGGTTGAATCAATGGGTGAAGTCATTGATATCATAGGTACAGATCAACAAGTAACGATAGCTGTCACCGGGTCAGCAGGTATGGGCTTTGCTGAACAAGTCAACCTACCCTTTATTCAGGAGGTTGTCGCTACACAATTAGCTGTTGAAGATGCTTACGATGATATAGATGTTGTCATTGAGCTTGGGGGAGAGGACGCTAAAATCCTCTTCTTGACCGGCGGCACAGAAGTCCGGATGAACGGCAGTTGTGCCGGGGGGACAGGGGCCTTTATTGACCAAATGGCCGTCCTTTTAGATACCGACCTGGCCCAATTAGATGAATGGGCCCTAAAGGCCAAGCACATCTATCCGATTGCTTCTCGCTGTGGTGTTTTCGCGAAAACGGACGTGCAGCCCTTGTTAAACCAAGGGGCCGATAAGGCCGATGTGGCCATGAGTATTTTTCATGCCGTTGTGAACCAGACCATTGGTGGCCTGGCCCAGGGGCGGGAAATCAAGGGGAAGGTCATGTTCCTCGGTGGACCGCTAACCTTTTTAAAAGGGCTTCAACAGGCCTTTAAAGAGGTCTTAGCCCGGGATGAAGATGACTATCTTTTCCCTGACAATGCCCAATACTTCGTAGCCTATGGGGCTTCCTTGTATAGCAAATCAGAAGAGAGCATGTTGGCTGGCGACCTCCTTGAGGCCATTGAAAAGCAACAGGAGGGCCACCAGTTTGAAAGTCATGTTGCCCCTCTTTTTGAAAGTCTGGCCGAATATGAGGCTTTTATCCAGCGACATAGTGAGACCGCTGTGCCCCGGGCTGACCTGACCACTTATACCGGCAAGGCCTATTTGGGTATCGATGCCGGGTCTACAACGGTTAAGCTGGTGGTCATCGGTGAAGATGAAGAGCTCCTGTTTGAAAGCTATGAGGCCTCAAATGGGAAGCCGGTTGAATTTGTTCGCCAGGCCCTACTTAAAATCTATGAAAGCAATCCGACCATCAACCTGGTTTCCGGCGCAGTGACCGGTTACGGGGAAGAACTGGTGAAAACAGCCCTGCAAATTGACTATGGCCTGGTTGAAACCATGGCCCACTTAACAGCCGCCCAGGCCTTCCAGCCCAATGTAGACTTTATCATAGACATTGGCGGCCAGGATATGAAATGCTTCCGCATCAAGGATGGGTTCATCGACACCATCTTCTTAAACGAAGCCTGTTCATCCGGCTGTGGATCCTTTATTTCAACCTTTGCCAGCGCCCTGGGCTATAATGTCGCCGACTTTGCCAAGTTGGGCTTATTTGCCAAGCACCCTGTTGAATTGGGCTCCAGGTGTACGGTCTTTATGAACTCTTCCGTTAAACAAGCCCAGAAGGAGGGGGCCAGTGTTGAAGATATTTCTGCCGGCCTGTCCATGTCTGTGGTTAAAAATGCCCTCTATAAGGTTATCCGGGTGAATTCCGCAGAAGACCTGGGTCAGCACATTGTCGTTCAAGGCGGAACCTTCTACAACGATGCCATTTTACGGGCCTTTGAACGTGAAATTGGTGGCCAGGTCATCCGGCCGGAAATCGCCGGCCTCATGGGGGCCTATGGCTGCGCCTTATTTGCCAAAAGCCAACCCGAAAAGGACCAGTCAACCATCCTGAAGAAAGAAGACCTGGAAGACTTCGAGCAAAAAACCACCACCCGGATTTGTCAGCTCTGTGGCAACCATTGCCAGCTGACTATTAACCAGTTCAGCGGTGGCCGGGAACTCATTGCCGGTAATCGGTGTGAACGGCCCCTCTATAAAGATGGGCAAAAACGCGACCACCTACCAAATGAAATGAACTTTAAGCGTCAATTGATCAGCCAGGCCCGGGCCAGAGGAAAACGGACCATGGACAATTGCCGGGGGACCATCGGCCTCCCCTTGGGCTTAAATATCTATGAGATGTACCCCTTCTGGATGGCCTTTTGGAAGGCCCTCCGCTTTAGGGTAATCTTATCGCCCTTTGGCACCAAGGATACCTACCTGGCCGGCCAGGCAACCATTCCATCAGATACCGTTTGCTATCCGGCAAAACTCATGCACGGCCAGGTCCTTAACCTTATCGATCAGGGTGTCGATGCCATCTTTTACCCCTGCCTCACCTATAACTTTGACGAAAATATTAGCGATAACCACTACAACTGCCCGGTGGTCGCCTACTATCCCCAGGTCTTAGAAGCCAATATGAAGGCCCTCAAGGACGTCAAATTTTTATATCCCTTTTATGGGGTCCACAACCGGAAGAAGTTCACCAAGGCCATCAGCCAAGATATTCAGGCAACCTTTGGTATTCCGTCCAAAGAAACCAAGCAGGCGGTCGATGCCGCCTATAAGGCCATGGACGACTACCATCATAAAATCCTGGACTTCGGGACTCAGGCCATTGAAAAGGCCCGGGCGGTTAGAGCGCCCATTATCGTGCTCGCCGGTCGGCCCTACCACATTGATCCAGAAATCAACCATGGAATTGACCAATTAATTGAAACCTTTAATGCGGTGGTTGTAACAGAGGATGGCCTCCCCATGGACCCTGACCATATCGAGACAGATATCCTGAACCAGTGGACCTACCATGCCCGCCTCTACAATGCAGCTAAACTGGTACGAGACACCAATGACATGTACCTGGTCCAACTGGTCAGCTTTGGCTGTGGACTAGATGCCATCACCACCGATGAGGTAAGGGATATCCTAGAAGAAAAAGAAGACATCTATACCCAGATCAAAATCGATGAAATCAACAACCTGGGCGCTGTCCGTATCCGGCTCCGTAGCCTATTTGCGACCATTGCCCAGCAGCAAAACAAACAGTAAATGCTACTCAAAACTTCTTAGGAGGTGACGAACCGGCCATGTCTACCACAAACCGCGTTGTGTTTACTGAAGAAATGAAAGAAACGCATACCATTTTAGTCCCGATGATGCTACCCATTCATTTTAAGTTTTTACAGCGCATTTTAGAGATGGAAGGGTATAAAATAGACGTTTTAACCGGTCAGGGGCAGGAGCTCATTGATACCGGTTTGAAATACACCCACAATGACACCTGCTATCCGGCCCAGCTGACCATCGGCCAGCTCATGCAGGCCGCCTTAAGTGGGAAGTATGATACCGACCGGATTGCCTTACTGCTCATGCAAACCGGCGGTGGCTGTCGGGCATCCAACTATGTCAGCCTCCTCCGAAAGGCTTTAAAACAAGCCCATATGGAGCATATCCCAGTCCTGTCCTTTAATCTTTTAGGCCTGGAAAAGAACCCAGGCTTTACCCTGTCAAAAGACCTCATCCACCGGATGGCTGTAGGCGTCCTCTATGGGGATGTCCTGATGGACCTCTATAACCAAACCCTGCCTTACGAAGTCCATTCGGGGGACTGTGACGCCCTGGTAGAGACCCTGGTCGAAGAGCTTTGTGATAAGTTCAAGCGGCATGAAGCCTTTAAGGACAAGGATATTGTCCGGGAAAGCAGAGATATCCTACAACGCTTTTCTGAAATCGAAGTTCGCGAGGAAGAGCGAATTCGGGTTGGGATTGTCGGGGAAATTTATGTTAAATTCGCCCCCCTGGGCAATAATAACCTGGAAGCCTTCCTCCGATCAGAAGGGGCAGAGGTCGTGGTCCCGGGCTTAATGGACTTCGTCCTTTACACCATTGATGCCGGCATTGAAGATAATAAACTCTACGGAACCGGCTTCATTAAGCGCCTTGTCTCCGAATACCTCTACCGACGGGTGATCCGCCTGCAAAATAACATCATTGACCAGTATGCCGACTACCCCCGATTTAAGGCCCCGGCTCATTTTGAAGAAACCAAGGGGCAGGCTGCTGAAATTGTCCATGTGGGCACGAAAATGGGGGAAGGCTGGCTCCTAACCGGTGAAATGGTAGAGCTCATTAATAGTGGGGTCAACAACATCGTCTGTACCCAGCCCTTCGGCTGCCTGCCCAACCATATTGTTGGCCGGGGGATGATGCGCAAAATTAAGGAAATTTATCCGGAAGCAAATATTGTCCCCATTGACTATGATGCCAGCGCCACCCAGGTCAACCAGGAAAACCGACTCAAGTTAATGTTATCCTCAGCAAGGTCCCAAGCAAATAAAAAGCCGCTTTAAAGCGGCTTTTTATTTGCTTGAAGTTATTCTTTATGAGATAATATATTATAAGATAAGAAAGGAAGGGATATGGTTTGCAAATAGAGGAATTAAATGAAAGCCAACGGCTAGCTGTAGAAACAACAGAGGGGCCCTTGCTAATACTGGCCGGCGCCGGTAGTGGGAAAACAAAGGCGATCACCTACCGGATTGCCTATCTAATTGAAAAAATGCAGGTATCCCCTTATCATATCCTAGCCATAACCTTCACCAATAAAGCGGCCCAAGAACTCCAAGACCGGATTAGCCGCCTCATCGGCCCTGAAGGACGTCGGGTCTGGGCCAAAACCTTTCACGCGACAGCCCTGAATATTTTACGCTTTGAAAACGATTTGATTCCCTATGAGGATAACTTCGTTATTTTTGATGCAGCTGACCAGCAAACGGTCATTAAAAGGGTTCTAAAAGAGGCAAAAATTGACGAAAAGTCCCTGACGCCACGGGCCTTACTTGCCGATATTTCCCGGGAGAAAAATGCCTTACATCGCCCGGAAGATACCCGCCGCTTGGCCCAGGGAGATGGCAGCTCTGAAAACCTGGCAACCCTTTATGAGGCCTATCAACGGGCCTTGAAGCAGCAGAATGCCATGGACTTTGATGACATTATTTTTGAATTGATCCGCTTATTTGAAAGCCAGCCTGACGTTTTAAAAAAATACCAGGACCGGTTTAAATATATTATGGTCGATGAATACCAGGATACCAATTACGCCCAGTACACCCTAATCAAGCTTCTGGCTGACCAGCACAAAAACATCTGCGTTGTTGGCGATGATGACCAGTCCATTTATGAATGGCGGGGGGCTGATATCCGTAATATCCTGGATTTTGAACACCAATACCCGCAGGCCAAGGTCATCAAGCTCGAGGAAAATTACCGGTCCAGCCAGTTTATTTTAAAGGCAGCTAATGGCGTCATTGCCAATAACCAGGAACGGAAGGACAAGAGCCTATGGACTGAACGACCTGATGGCGAAAGGGTCAAGCTCTATACGGCCCTGGATGATACAGATGAGGCCTTTTTTATTTCCCGTCATATCAACCAACTACTGGGAGATGACAGCGGCTATAGCTACAAGGACTTTGCTGTCCTCTGCCGGATGACCGCCCAATTCCGGAAAATTGAAGAAGACTTTATCCAGCGGAAGATCCCCTATAAAATTTTTGGGGGCATTAAGTTCTACAGTCGAAAGGAAATCAAAGACATTATGGCCTACTTAAGCCTCTTGTCTAACCCCTATGACTTTATCTCCCTGGAAAGGGCCTTACAGACTCCTCGGCGGGGTATTGGAGACGGCAGCATTGAAAAGATCCGCCAATTGATGCGGTCTGAAAATATCACCGGCATCGACGCTTTAGCCCGGGCTCGGGAAGTTATTAGCACAAAAAAAATACTAGCTGCTATTGACGTCTTCCTCAAGCTTTTAGCAGATGCCAAGCAAATCTATGAAGGCAATTACAGTATTGCCGAACTAACCAACTTCCTCTTAGACGAAAGTGGCTACCGAGCCATGCTGACAGAGGAGGACTCTGTAGAAGCCGAAACCCGGCTAGACTACATCAACCAGTTTTTAGCAACGACAGCTGAATTTGATGCCAGCCATGAAGACCTTGAGGATGCCTCCTTGACGGTCTTTTTATCAGACCTGGCCCTTTATACTGACACAGATGACTACCAAAACAACCAGGATACGGTTTCCATCATGACCCTCCACTCCGCCAAGGGGTTGGAGTTTCCAGTTGTCTTCATTCCCGGTATGGAAGAAGGGATTTTCCCACATGCCTACCGTTTGGTAGATGAAAGTGACTTAGAAGAGGAACGACGCCTCTGCTATGTTGGCATTACCCGGGCAGAAGACCACCTTTTCCTCTTACGGGCCGAAAAACGGATGCTCTATGGCAAGATGCAGGCAAACCTGCCTTCTCGTTTCCTAGATGAAATTCCATCCTTGGTTTTAGATGACTTAAATAGCCGGCATAATAAGAATACACCGGCCAAGGAAACCAAACACGTCAAACGGTCTAAGGCAGAAGACGTCACCTACTTGGTAGGCGATAAAATCAACCACCAACTCTGGGGCAAGGGAGCTGTTGTCGCTGTTGATGACAAGGGACCCTTTACGCAAATTAGCGTGATGTTCCCGGATATGGGCTTAAAGAAGCTCATTTCAGCCTACGCTCCCATTCAAAAAATAGAGGATTAAAGGAAGTGGCAGCATGCTAACGCCTCTTGAGCAGTCTGATCTCCTAAAGGATTTCAAGGTATATTTACACCTAGAGCGTGGCCTGGCCAGTCAAACGCAAGAAGCCTATATCCGCGACCTCAAGGATTTTTTCCACTTTATAGACGATAAAGCGCCGACCGACTGGGCAGAGCGTGATATTGACCACTACCTGCAAGACGCCGGTCGGCGTTTTGCGCCCAGCACCGTGGCAAGGCGGATGGCTGCCTTGCGGACCTTCTTCAGCTATTACCAGCAAGTCTATCCGGGTATATTAACATGTACACCCCGTTGGCAGGCGCCTCGCAACAGCCAACACCTGCCTGAGGTGCTTTCAGTTGAAGAAGTTAGTCAGCTCTTAGCTGCCCCGGACCGGTTTAAAATGCCGGGCGTCCGGGATGCAGCCATCCTAGAACTCCTGTATGCCACCGGCATGCGGGTCAGTGAACTCTCGGCCCTTGAGCTCCAGCAGATTTTTACCGAAGACCAGTTCATCCGGGTCATCGGCAAGGGGAAAAAGGAACGCCTGGTTTTTTATGGCGACTCTGCCAGCAAGGCCCTGGACCGCTACTTGGCCCAGGGGCGGCCCCGGCAAAAAAATTACCGCTTGACCCAGTTGGTCTTTCTCAATAACCGGGGTGGCCAGTTATCCCGGCAAAGCATTTGGAAAATCATCAAGCGTTACGCTAAAGAAGCGGGTATCGACCGGTATGAAAGCCTGACACCCCATACCCTTCGCCATTCTTTTGCCAGTCATTTATTGGCTGGTGGCGCTGACCTGAGATTAATCCAGGAATTGCTGGGCCATGCTGATATATCCACCACTCAAATCTATACCCATATCGCAGATGATGCGCTCTTATCCCAATATCGTGCTGCACACCCACGTGGATAGGGAGGTTTCAGATGAAAGTCATAATGATTGTTCTAGATAGCGTTGGCGTAGGCGCTTCACCGGATGCAGGCGCTTTCGGAGATCCATCCAGTGTAAATACCCTGGCCTCAGCCCTTAAGCACTTGCCCCAGGGCACCAGCCTAAAAAACCTAGAGGACCTAGGCTTCATCCAGCTCTGCCAAGAAAAACCTGAGCCCGGTCGGGCCATAACCGCCCGGGCTCTTGAAGCATCCAAAGGGAAGGATACCGTTGTCGGTCACTGGGAATTGGCCGGTAAAATCAGCGATCGAGCTTTTCCCACCTTTCCCCAGGGCTTTCCTGAGAAAATGGTCGACCACATCAAATCAGTTGCCCAAAGGGATGTCTTGTGGAATAAGCCCGCTTCAGGCACCGCCATCATCCAAACCTTCGGCGATGAACACCTGAGAACGGGTGCCCTCATCGTCTATACCTCTTCAGACAGCGTTTTGCAAATAGCCGCTCATGAAGACATCGTCCCCCTGGACGAACTCTACCGCATCTGTGCCCAACTTCGCCAGGACTTTTCAGCGCCGGAGGAGGAGGTCAACCGGATTATTGCCCGGCCCTTCATCGGCCCCTCAGCTGGCCCCTTTACCCGGACCGAAAATAGGAGGGACTTTACCGTCCCTATTCCGGCGGGACACCTCTTAGATGACCTGGCCCAAACCAAGGTTCCAAGCTACGCAGTCGGAAAAATAAAGACCATCTTCCCCAATGTTACCTTTACAGGTAATTGGCCGGGCCATAATAATGCCGAAGCCCTCGCTTCAACCTTAGCGCTTGCTCAGGAAGTCCCCCATGGCCTTATTTTTACCAACCTTGTTGATTTCGATATGCTCTATGGCCACCGGCGGAACCCGGAAGGGTATGCCCAGGCCCTTTTGGCCTTTGACCGGGCCTTACCAGACCTCTTGGCCAGTTTACAGGAAGAGGACTGGCTAATCTTAACCGCCGACCATGGCTGTGACCCCTTGGCGCCAGGGACAGACCACACCCGGGAAAAAATACCGGTGCTTTTCTATTCACCACGGCTAACAGAGGGTAAATATATCGGCGAACGGACCAGCTATGCGGATATTGCCAGCACTATCGCTGACCTATTTGCTATTTCTTATAGCGGTGCCGGCAGCTCTTTCAAAGAATACTTGGATACCTAGGAGGACTTATGTCAAAAAACGCCCAGTACTACATTTCCAACAAGGCCCAGGACATTCCCTTAAATAAAGAAGCCATCACCTTCATGGTCGATGGCTATGTGAAAAATGAAGTCAGCGACCCACAGATGGCCGCCTGGCTCACGGCCTGCTATATTCATGGCCTGAGTGATGAAGAGACCATCCTCCTAACAGAAGCCATGGCCCTATCAGGTGATCAATTGACCTGGTCGGACCATCTACGGCAGGACGGCCGCTACCGCTTAGTGGATAAACACAGCAGTGGAGGGGTAGGGGACAAGACCACCCTTATCATCACCCCCTTGGTGGCCTCCTTTGGCTATCCGGTGGTCAAACTCTCAGGCAGAGCCCTCGGCCATACCGGCGGCACCATCGATAAGCTAGAGAGCATTCCCGGCTTACGAACCGACTTTAGCGAAGAAGAGATAGAAGCCCAAGTCAGCCGAATTGGCCTCTATATTGGTGGCGCCACTGACCAATTAGCCCCGGCTGATAAAAAAATGTACGCCTTACGCGACCATATCGGCCTCATAGAAGAACCGGGGCTCATCTGCTCAAGCATTGTCAGCAAAAAAATCGCCTCTGGGGCCGATGCCTTTGTCTTTGACATCAAATACGGCCATGGAGCCTTTATGAACAGCAAAGAGAAGGCCCTCATCCTCGCCCAAAAAATAGAAAAAACTTGCGAATATTTTCACAAGCCTTGTGAAATCATTTTATCTGATATGAATGAGCCCCTGGGCGATGCCATTGGAAACGGGCTGGAAATCCAGGAAGTGGTTCGTATTTTATCCGGTAAGGTCAATCAAGGCCCTCTAGTGGACCTATCCATTGACCTCGCGGCCAATATGCTAGCCTTAATCGACCCGGAAAAGCCAGATATCGACCATTGGAAGAAACAGTGCGCCATGGCCTTAAAAAACGGCAGCGCCCTACGGAAATTCAATGAGATGGTCCAGGCCCAAGGCGGCGATTTAGACGAAGCACTTGATGAAGAAACTGAATTCAGCTATGACTTCTATAGCGGTGAATCCGGTCGAATTACGGCCATAGATGCCAAGGTCTTTGGCATCGCGGCCCATGACCTGGGCGCCGGCCGACTGGACCATGATGATATCCATCCAGCTGCAGGTATTACCCTGGATAAGCACGTCGGCGATACCGTATTTACCGGCGAACGGATTGCCTTGCTGCATTACAACCTTGAACGGAGCCAGTATCTATATCCAACCATTGACGCCTTGAAGAAGGCGGTTACCGTAGATACTCAGGTTGAGGTGAACCCTTTTAATTAGTGCTTGTTTAAACACTTTAGGCAGACGATAACTGACCATCCAAAGAGTTTACATAATATATATTATGGGAATTTACGGCTTAGTAAGCTTAGAGCACTGATTAGGTATCTACACCCCTCTTATCCAAAAAGGCCCTTAGAAAATGAGATCCCTACAGCTCATTTTCTAAGGGCCTTTATTATATTATACAAAGCTTTCTTACAAGTCCGGTCTTTTAGATTCAAGCCTTTGCTTTTCGCCGTAAAATATCCATTGGCTTAACAGGCTGGTCAACAGGCATATAGATGACCTGTCTAGCATGAGGCGCTTCTGTAATCTCCTCCATGTTTTCGTCATACATCTGGTCAATTTGATGGTCCAGCTCGGTATAGTCTGGCCCGAAAAACTGGATGGCCTCGCCTAAGACCATTTTATTGCGTTGCTCTATCTTGGCCATTTTTTTAGCCGGGTCATAGTCTAAGACGACGCCACAAAATTCGTAGGGAGTCACCGGCCCTGAAAAGGCTGAATTGATAGCATGGTCTTCAGGGCGGCCAAATAAGAAGCCGCTGGTATAAGGCCGGTGGCTGATTTTATTTAATTCCTTTTCACTATACACAAAAGCATCTTCATCAACCTGACCGGCCAAGACGCCATCTAAAACCCGCCGGTAGGCCCGGACAACTGTTGATAGATAGAAAATACTCTTCATCCGGCCTTCAATTTTCAAGGAAGAAACGCCGGCGTCTATGAGGTCCTTTAAGTATCCCAGAGTCGACAGGTCATGGGAGTTGAAGATATAGCTCCCCTGGGCATCTTCCTCTACCGGATAGTATTCACCAGGGCGCTTTTCTTCAACCAGGGCATACCGCCAGCGGCAGGGTTGAGCACAAGCCCCCTGATTGGCATCCCGGCCGGTCATGTAGTTGCTGAGCAGGCATCTACCCGAATAGGACATACACATGGCTCCATGCACAAAGACTTCCAGTTCAGCGGAGGTCTTATCTTTGATTTCTCTGATTTCCTCCAGGGAGAGCTCCCGGGCCAATACCACCCGGTCGACCCCTTCCATGTTTTCCCAAAAGCGGATGCCGGCCCAGTTCACTATGGTGGCCTGGGTACTGATATGGATGGGGACCTCAACCCCGGCCTCTTTAATGAGCCAGTAGACACCCGGATCGGCAATGAGGATGGCGTCAACCTGGATGCTTTCTAAAAACTGAGCATATTCCCCAATGCCCTCCAAGCCTTCATTGTGGGGATAGGCATTCATGGTTACGTACACTTTTTTATGACGGTCATGGGCATAGCGAACGGCTTCTTCCAGCTCTTCATCACTAAAGTTGCCGGCGAAGGCCCGGAGGCCAAACCGTTTTCCGGCCAGATAAACTGCATCTGCGCCATAGTGAAAGGCGAACTTTAATTTTTCAAAATCGCCTGCCGGCGCCAATAATTCCACCTGATTCATGGACACGCTCCTCTACTCCTTGATTAAAAGCAAGACGCCATCATCGATATTTAAGACATGACCCCGCCCACTGGCTGCGACATCTTCCAGGAATTGCCGAAGTCTCAATACGGCCGTTTTTTGCCTATGGCTGGGATAGGCCAGGGTAGCGACCCAACCGTGCTGCAGGACGTCATCAAAAACCATCAATCCGCCCGGGCTGACATGCTGCCACAATCGGTCGGCCAGAGTCGCATACTGCCCCTTGGCGGCATCGATAAAGATAAGGTCATAGACCTGGTCCTTGAGCCCGGCTGACGCCCAAAAAACCTCCGAGCGGATATCGCCCTGGATCAGTTGAACCTGGCCGCTAACAAGATATGAAGCAAGAAAGCGCCTTGCATCTGCATAGCGCTTTTCATTGATCTCAATACTGGTAATTTTAGCCGCTGGGGCCGCTTGGGCCAGGGTCAGGGTGGATAGACCGATGGCTGTCCCCAACTCTAAGATATGCACCGGTTTTTTTAGGGCAGCAATCATCTTCAAGGTCCGAGCCACCTCCGGGACGATCACCGGAATATGGTTTTCTTCTGCATAGGCTCGCATGCTTTTTATTTCATTTGATTCCGGAAAAAGCGCCTCTAGATAGGCGCTTTCATTCGGATAGGCTTGGTAGTCAGTCATAACCGTAAATCTTTCTATTTTTCAAGTGCTCTTCGTAGGTCCTGGCAAAAACGTGGGCATTCCGGGTTTGGGTGTTAAAAAGATAGAAGTAATAATTTGTTTTGGCTGGATTGGAAGCCGCCACCAGGGAGGTCATACTAGGATTACAAATAGGCGACGGGGGAAATCCCTTGTGTAAATAAGTATTATAGGGCGACTTGATTTGATAATCGGCAAAGTTTAAGGCCCTCCCCTTCTCATTCATCGCATAGGCGATGGTAGCATCACACTGCAGGGGCATATTCTTGTTTAAGCGGTTAATATAAACAGAGGCAATGGCCGGTTTTTCGCCATCACTCCTGGCTTCCCGCTCAAGCATAGAGGCCAGGATAACCGTTTGTCGGTCGTTCAACTTATTGGTACGTTTGGGTATCTTTTTCGTGTGGGCATCAAAATTATCCAGCATCAGCTCGATGACGCTTTCCGGGTCCATATTATCTTCATATTCATAGGTGCCGGGAAAAAGATAGCCTTCTAAGCGGGTGTCATCGCCACCGGGCGAGGTGATAAAGGAATAGCCGATAAACTGACCGTTCCTGACCGTTTCCCAGAACTTTTGTTTAGAACAAATCTCTTTCTTTTCAAAAAGGTATGCGACATCGCTTAGGGTAATCCCCGGGGGAATGGTGATGACCCGGGTGGCCCCCTTTGGCCGCATGAGAATGGCGCTAATGCGCTTCAAGGGCATGGCCGCACTAATCTTATAGCTTCCAGGCCGGGGCACCTGGTTGTCTTCGTTGTTCTTGACGTATTCCAGAAAGTGACTGTCTTCTTTGATGAAGCCTTCATTTTCTAACCGCATGGCGACGGTTTCTAGGTTATCATTCGGATCAATGGTAAAGTCAATCCGCTTGGTTTCTTCTAGGTTGGCGATTTCATCGCCGGATACAGTATCCATCTGGCTGAGAAGAATAATCCCTAGGCCAATGCCGACGAGCAAAAGTAAGCAAAGGCCTAATAAACAGCCCATTTTTGAGCGTTTTTTTCTTGCTTTTATTGCCATATGACCACCCTAATTATACTCACTGCCAAGAAACTTGGTGGCTAAATTTCACCACATAGTCGACAGCAGAAATGATTGTTAAAAGGACAGCGAGATAAATCAAGGCCGTACCGAAGGGCCAGCCCAGTATTAGTAAGACAATGGCTACCATTTGGGTAACCGTTTTAACCTTCCCCCAGGGACCGGCTGCAATAACAATTCCTTCTGAAGAGGCCACTGCCCGTAAGCTGGTAATGCCCAGTTCCCGGGCCAAGATAATGATAACCACCCAAATGGCCAGTTTGTTTTGGACCGCCAGGGCAATGAGGGCCGTTAAGACCAGCAACTTATCAGCCAGGGGGTCCATAATCTTCCCGTAATTGGTCACCAGGTTATTCTTTCGGGCCAGGTAGCCGTCGAGAAAGTCTGTGAAGGAGGCTGCAATAAAAATAATAGCGGCCACCACTTCCGCTCGTCCCGATCCCACCATTTGAAAGATGAGGTACAAGGGGATCATAACAATCCGTAAAGTGGTTAGCATATTCGGTAGATTCATCATCTTAGATCAACTCCCCTACCATATCATATTCATCAACGCCAGTTAGGCGGACCTGTAAGGTATCTCCCACTTGATAAGCCCCTACTTCGGCTTGGACCAGAATAAAGGGGTCAATATCCGGGGCCTCAGCAAAACTCCGAGTCAGGTAAAGGCCCTCTATATCCGGGCTGATTTCTTCCACGACCACCAGCCGCTCTTCTCCCTCTGCTGCCCGGTGCTTGTCCTGCATGATTTGGAACTGGTCATCCATCAGGACCTGAGCTCTCTCTTCACGGATTTCTTCCGGGATTTGATTGGGCATTTGTCCAGCAGGGGTCCGGTCCTCCTGGGAATAGGGAAAGACGCCGACCCGGTCCAGCTTAGCTTCCTTTAAGAAGGCCAGAAGATCGACAAACTGATCCTCCGTTTCGCCGGGATAGCCGGTAATAAAGGTTGTCCGAAAAACCATATCCGGAATGGCTAGCCGGAATCGGTGAATAATATCTTTGATTTCAGCCTTAGTGATATGGCGGCGCATCGAATCCAGGATATCATCATTAATATGCTGAAGCGGCATATCAATGTAGTTGCAAATCTTGGCCTCTTCTTTAAAGCAGGTAATGAGTTCATCGGTAATATGGTCCGGATAGGCATATAAAAGGCGGATCCATTCCAAGTCCTCAACCTGGCAAAGCTTACGCAGCAAGGTAGCTAGTTGAGGCTTACCGTATAAGTCAAGGCCATAGTAGCTGGTATCTTGAGCGATCAGAATGAGTTCCCGGGTGCCCTGGGCCACAATGGCCTCCGCTTCAGCCAGGATATCCTCCATAGGCCGGGACCTATAAGGGCCCTGCATGTCAGGAATGGCACAGTAGGAGCAGCGATTATTGCAGCCTTCAGCGATAGAGAGGTAAGCATAATGCCCTGGCGTACTGACCAGCCGGGCTTCATAGTCCTTGGCCTCAGGAAGACGCCAGTAGCGATCCACTTGGATGGGCGGCTGACCGGCCTGGTAGTAGTCCTGGATAATCTCCACGATGTGGTCATAACCGGTCGTCCCTAGGAAAAGGTCCACTTCCGGCATGGCCTCTTCTAATTCATCGGCATACTTTTGGACCAGGCAACCCAAGGCAATTAAAAGCTCTAAGTGACCGGATTCTTTATAGTCAGCATAGGCCAGTAATGTATTAATCGATTCTTCCTTGGCGGCGGTAATAAAGCCACAGGTATTGACAATGATTACCTCAGCCATCTGGGGATCATTTGTTAAGCTGAAGTCACCGGATGACAGTAAGCCTGCCATCACTTCACTATAGACGGTATTTTTCGCACAACCAAGGGTTTCGATATATATATGCTTCACGCTGTATAGCCTCCATTAGGTATTGCTGTTGTTGAATACTTCCTCGTATTCCTCCAGGGTCATCTTGATTTGTCGTGGTTTACTGCCTTCATAGGGGCCTACATAGCCTAGGTCTTCAAGCTGGTCAATAATCCGGGCAGCCCGGGTATAGCCAATTCTAAAATGACGTTGCAGCATGGAAATGCTGGCCTGACCACTCTCAATAAAGAGTCGGCAGGCATCCGGGAGCAGGTCATCGTAGGCCGCTTCGCCGGCTTCGCCTTTTTGACCATTTTCAGCCATGGCCACTTCAGCGGCCATCACTTCTTCATCATAGTTTGGTTGGGCTTCAGCTTTAACCGCCTCTACCACTGCATCAATCTCATCATCGGTTACAAAAACGCCCTGAACCCGCTTGGGTTTAGCTATGCCTGTTGGGTAAAAGAGCATATCACCGCGACCAAGCAGCTTCTCAGCCCCGCCCATATCCAGGATGGTTCTGGAATCGACCTGGGAGGAAACAGCAAAGGCAATCCGGGACGGGATATTGGCTTTGATAATTCCGGTGATGACATCAACAGAGGGGCGCTGGGTAGCGATGACCAGGTGCATGCCGGCGGCCCGGGCCATCTGGGCCAGGCGGCAGATAGCATCCTCTACATCAGCCGGCGCGACCATCATGAGGTCTGCCAATTCATCAATAATGATGACAATATTCGGCAGGGTTTCTGTTTCTGGGGAAAACTCTCCCTTGGCTTGCCGTTCGAGACACTTTTCATTATAACGGCGGATGTCCTTAGCCCCTGTCGCGGCAAATTTTTCATACCGCTTTTCCATTTCCTTGACCGCCCAGCGCAGGGTACCGGCTGCCTTTTTAGGATCGGTAACCACCGGTGCCAGGAGGTGGGGAATCCCGTTATAGTTGCCCAGCTCAACCATTTTGGGGTCGATCATGAGCAGCTTGACTTCATAGGGCTTGGCCTTGTAAAGCAGGCTAATAATGAGGGCGTTTAAGCAAACACTCTTCCCGGACCCAGTCGACCCGGCAATCAGGAGGTGGGGCATTTTGGATAAATCAGTGACGATTGACTGGCCACTGATATCCTTACCGAGGACAACACTCAAGGGGCTATCGGCCTCTTGGAAGGCCTTGCCTGCGATTAATTCCTTGATCCGCACGACCCGGGCCCGCTTGTTAGGTACTTCAATGCCCACCGCCGGCTTGCCCGGAATCGGTGCTTGAATTCGAATCCCGGTCGTGGCCAGGTTAAGGGCCAGGTCATCGGCCAGGTTGAGGATTTTACTGACCTTGACGCCGGCTGCCGGTTGGAACTCATACTCGGTAATGGTCGGGCCCACACTCACCGAGTGGATGGCCCCCTTGACCCCAAAGTTATCCAGAGTTTCAACCAGGGTCCGGGCATTTTCGTCAATTTCTGCCTGGTCAATCTTTAACCCCTTTTTAGAGACATCTTCTAAAAGGTCAACAGAAGGCAGGTGGTAAAGCTGTTGGGGCGAATGGGCCTTGGCTGCAACGGCATCTGCCAGGCCACTTTCTACATAGGACTGGACCTGCTGACGGGCATCCTCTTCCCTTAACTCTTCTTCAAACTCTTTCAAGTTGCTGATAAAAATGGTCTGGTCCGCCAGGGTGGGGTTGTTTTTTTCCGCCTGGCCCTTCCTTTTCTTTCTAGGTCTTTCGGTCCGCTCCTTTTCTACAGGTGAGTTATCAGCAGCGGCCAATTGTTTCTGGGCTTTTTTTTCAGGTAAGCGACTTTTTACCCGGTCAATCAGTTTATTATGACCTTCCTTAGCAGGCCGGTCTCCAGCCTGGTGGTCATCAACAAAGACAAAATGTCTGAACTGGTCTGTAAATTTTCCAATCGCCGGGCGTAAATTGTTGGCCAGGCTTTTTAGCCAAATGACCAACTTGCCTTCACTGCCATAGTATAAGAAAATCACCATGCCGGCAATCATAATCAGCCGGGTGCCTGTAGCCCCAAAAAGTTTAACAAACAGGTAGGAAACCAGGGCCCCAATCAGGCCGCCGCCAATCCCATCCCTGCCATATTCAAAGCTCTTTTCCAGTTCAATATTAAGGTGCTTGATGCCTAAAAACAGGACGGCTATGCCAATAAAGCCAATCACCTGGAGGCGGTTGGGTGAAAAACGTGGCACACTGAGATGGACCCCTAGGGTCCCAATGAGAATCGGTACAAGGAAGCCGCCCGAGCCAGCCAAGGAATGAATAACTCGATAGAAGAAGCCACCCAATACCCCCATCTCATCATTGAGATTAGAGGGATGGATACCAGCGCCTTGTGCTAAAACCCAGACTAGGTAGCCGGCTAAAATAATAAGTATTAATCCACTTAGCACGCGCAATAGGATATTTGACCGATCAAGTTGTTTTTTTCTAGCCAAAAACATCACCTCCGTAATAGGTAATTCATATCAAGTCATCATATCATGAATAAGGTGAAAAGGAAAGTGCGATACTTTTAAGTCATTTCTCTTTTCCTTTAAAAGTAGCGATTATTTTTTCCGCCGCCTCTGCCTTAGAGAGGACGTCTAAATTCAGCCAAATTAAATTCGGGTCCCGTCGAAACCAGGTCAGCTGCCGCTTGGCAAATCGCCGGGTATTCTTTTTCACGTCATTGATGGCTTTTTCCAGGGACATTTCCCCTTGAAAATAGGGGATGAATTCCTTGACCCCAATGGCCCTCAAGGCCGGGGTATCGGCCGGCAAGCCTTGCTGCAATAAGGCTTCCACCTCAGTTAAAAGGCCCTGGTCAACCATGAGGTCAACCCGGCGGTTAATCCGCTCATACAGGCGTTTCCGGTCCATGGTCAGGCCAAAGAAAGTTAAGTCATAGGCCTTTTGCTGATACTTGGCCAGCATATCCTTTTCCAGGAAATCCTTCTGTTTCAAGTAGTATAATTCCAGGGCCCGGATCACCCGCCGGGGGTCCCTTTTCTCAACATGGTTCAAGAGGTCCGGGGCCCTTTCGAGAAGGAAGTTGACCACTGTGGCCAGACCCAATTCTTGAACCTTTTGCTCCGCTAAAAGGCGCCTCTGCCGGTCGGTGTCGGCATACTGGTAGTCATAAATCAGGCCATTAATGTACAGCCCGGTGCCGCCGACGACAAAGGGAACCTTCCCCCTTTGGCCGATATCCTCAATCCGCTGACGGGCAGCTGCTTGAAACTGGGCTGCAGAATAGGCCTCGGCCGGCGGACGGTCGGCAATCCCATAATGAACGACACCGGCCATTTCCTCTAGAGAGGGCTGGGCGGTACTGATGGCCATGCCTTGATAAATCTGCATAGAGTCACCGGATATGATTTCTGCATCCAGGGTCTTCGCCACCTCAATGCTTAAGTCGGTTTTACCACTGGCTGTCGGCCCAACAAGAACCAATAATTTTTGCATACCTACTCCTTTACCCCTTACCCGGGAAAGCTTCCTCTTTTGAAAAAGAGATACAAATCATTCATGCTGATTTCAATAAAGATAGGCCGGCCATGGGGGCAGGTCCGGGGAGACGACAGCTTGGCCAGGCTCTGGATCAGGGCATGTTGTTCTGCATGGCTGAGGGGCCAGTTGGCCTTGACTGCCGACTTACAGGCCCGGGTGGTCAAGACTTCCTCCCGGATTTCAGCGATGGTCAGCCGGGGGTTTTCTTCAAAAATATCGAGGATTTCCAGGATAAAGTCCTTGATATTGGGCACATGCACCAAAACCGCCGGCAGGGCCACAACGCTATAGTCCTCGTCGATGACCTCAATGATAATCCCCATATCCCGTAAGGCCAGGATGGCCCGGTTGGTTGCATCCTTCTCCCTGGGGGTCAAGTCCAGGGGAAAGGGATGGAGCAGGTGCTGGATCAGGACTTTTTCTTCCTTTTCTTGGGCCATAAAGGCATCGTACAGGATCCGCTCATGGCAGGTGTGCTGGTCAATGATATAAAGGGCCTTCTTACTTTGGGCAAGAATAAAGGTATTATTTAATTGACCAATCACCTGGAGGTCGTGAAGGTCTCCGATATCCAAGGGCTCCTCAGCAGCTACATCAAGGGAGCTGGCCAAAAAGCCCCTGTTGGCTTCAGGGTCGATATCCAAAGTCGGACGCTCATGCGCTAAAGCTGGATGGTCACTTGCAGCCTCTTCATTTTTCTCATACTGATAGGTTGAGCGCTGGTCACTCACTTCAGGTACAGGGCTAAATGCAGGGGCCTGGTGACTGGTATAGGCATCTGAGTTAAAGGGGAGCTGCTGGGACCGGGGAAAGGGGCCCTTAGCCGCCCCCCTCCCCTCCTGCCGGCCTAAGCTGAAGGGGGGATCTATTGCTTCTGACTCTTGCTCCTCTGAAAATAAGCCCTTGTCAGCTAAATCGTCTTCCCGCAAGGCTGCCGGGGTGTAAGTCAGGGCTACCCGGTCCTTCCAGATGATATCTCTGACCAAGTCTTCCAATTGACTTTGCCACAAGCCCGGATGGGCAATTTTTACCGTGGTTTTAGCCGGATGGATGTTCACATCCAGGGTATCCGGAGGCACCGTCAATAACAGCAGGCTGGAAGGAAACCGTCCCTTGGGGATATAGGTGTGGTAGGCATTTTCAATAAGGGTATTAATTTCCTTACTCTTGACCCAGCGACCATTGACAAAGACCGTCATTTCTTTCCGGTTATTCCGGGTGACGCTTGCATCGCTCATCCAGGCTTCTGCAAAAATCCCCGGTGCCAGTTCCACTTCTTCCAGATGGAGTAAGTGCCCCTGGAGGTCTGCGCTCCGGAAGTAAACAAAGCGGTCTTCGACAGAATCCCGCCCCACGGTCGTGTAAACCAGTTGGTTATTGTGGGATAAGGTGAAGGTCACCTGGGGATAGGCGGTGGCGTAGACACTAAAGAGCTCTGCACACTGGCCGAACTCATAGCTTTCCGATTTTACGAATTTACGCCGGGCAGGCACATTGTAAAAGAGGTTGCGGACCTCTATTTGGGTCCCCTGGCGAGGGGCTACGGCCTCAAAGGCCTCGCCGGGGTTGGCGCCGGGGTTGTACTTCCAGGTCTTTTCCTCTTTCGCAGTGCCACTGGTGGCAGAGGCCTGACTGACAGTAGCAATGCTGGCCAAAGCCTCCCCCCGGAAACCAAAGCTATGTAGGGCAAAAAGGTCGTTAAAGTCCGATATTTTGCTGGTGGCATGACGTTCAAAGGCCAGGGGCAGGTCATCCTTGGTCATGCCACTGCCATTGTCTGTCACCTGGATGAGCCGCATGCCGCCGGCCTGGAGCTGGATATCAATGGTATCCGCCCCGGCATCAATGGCATTTTCCAGAAGCTCCTTGACGACAGATACCGGCCGCTCAATCACTTCTCCAGCGGCTATTTTATTGGCGATTTGTGGGCTAAGTATATTAATTTGACCCATAGGAACTACCTTTCTATTGATCTGAAGACCGGAGGAACCGGCCTGCTTCTTCCTTCAGTGCCAGGGCCCGGTTTAACAAGTCCCCGACGGACATGCCCTCGATATCCCAGTTGGCCACTAGGCTAATAAATTGCTCTAATTGCAAGTTTTGCCCCCTGAGGCTAATGTCCTCATCCTTCACAGCCTTTAAATTGGCCTTTCCTTCTTTTTCCAGGGTCTGGAGGGCATTCTCTGCCATGGCAATGATTTCTGCCGGCAAGCCGGCCATTTTAGCGACATGAATGCCGTAGCTCTTACTGGCTGGTCCCTCTTTAATGGTATGCCGGAAGACAATGTCAGAGCCGACATCATCTACCGCTACAGACCGGTTAACAATCCCATTGTCTTGGGCCAGGCTGGTTAATTCGTGGTAGTGAGTGGCAAAGATGGTCATGGCCTGAATCCGCGCATTCATATAACGGACAATCGCATAGGCAATGGAAAGGCCATCGTAGGTGCTGGTCCCCCGGCCAACTTCGTCCAGGACCACCAAGGACCGGCTGGTGGCGTAATTCAAGATATTGGAGACCTCGTTCATTTCAACCATAAAAGTACTCTGCCCCTTAGAAAGCTGGTCACTAGCCCCAATCCGGGCAAAGACCCGGTCGACAACGGCGATTTCTGCGGCCTCTGCCGGCACAAAGGACCCAATCTGCATCATAATCGAAGCAATGGCAATGCTCCGGCAGTAGGTGCTCTTACCACTCATATTCGGCCCGGTTAAAAGGACAAAACGAGAAGTGCGGGGATCAAAGGAGACATCGTTGGCCACATAGTTCGTTGCCCCTACGGCCTGCTCAACCATAGGGTGGCGCAGGCCACGAATGGCAATGCCTTGGTCCTGGGGAACCGGCCGGGTGTACTGGTTACGGATGGCGCAGGTGGCCAAACCGGCATGGACATCTAGGAGGGCTAAGAGCCGGCTGCTAGCCAAAATCCTTGCCACATGGTCCCCCAGCTGGCGACGGATATCGACAAAGAGGTCATACTCCAGGCTTTTCAACCGGTCGCTGGCCCCCAACATTTTTGCCTCCATATCCTTGAGGTCCGGAGTGATATACCTTTCCGAATTAGCCAGGGTCTGCTTTCTTTCGTAGTCTGCCGGAGCCTTGTCCAACTGGCTCTTGGTGATTTCAATGTAGTAGCCAAAGACCTTGTTGAAGCCGACCTTCAAGTTTTTAATATTGGTCCTTTCCCGCTCCCGGTCCAGGAAGTCGGTCAGCCAGTTTTTACCATCCCCAACCATGCTACGGAGCTCATCAACCTCATCACTATAGCCATCGCGAATGAGGCCACCATCACGGAGGGAAAAGGGGGCATCCTCTGCTATGGCCCGGTCCAGGAAGGCATAAAGGTCCTGGAGGGTATCAAAAGACCTGTCAAGGGCCTGGAAGCTGGGGGTTATGAGCTGGCCGACGACCCTTTTAATAGCCGGTAGCCGCATAAGAGACTGTTTTAATGAGAGGAGGTCTTTGGCATTGGCCGTTTGGTAGGAAATCCGGGAGGTAATCCGCTCCATATCCAGAACGTGTTCAAGCTGGTCCCTCAAGGCCTCTCTTGCCTGGTGGGCATGGAAAAATTCTGCTGTGGCAGCCAGCCGGTTTTCTATTTCCGGCCGCTGGGTCAGGGGGTGTTCCAGCCACTGGCGCAAGAGGCGGCGGCCAAAGGCGGTTTTGGTCTCATCTAAAATATCCAGGAGGGCTGGGGCCCCATCATTAAAGGCCAGGGACCGCTCCAATTCTAAGTTGTAGCGGGTGGCCCGGTCTAGGACCATGTAGTCATCAATCTGGGTGAGGTGGAATTGGGTAATATTAGCCGCCTTACTCCGCTGCATGGTTTCGATATAACTCAAAAGACCACCGGCAGCAGCAATGGCTGCCCCCTCTCTTGAGGGGTTGGCATAGCCGAAGACTTCCAGGCTATTGACCTGGAAGTGGCCCTTGAGGTAGGCTTCAGCATCCTCCAGGTGGAAGGCGTGTTCATAGTGGCCATTGTATTGAATACCGTGGTCTCCAAGGGCCTCCTGGCATTGCGCTAATAGACTCCTATCCGACTCACTGTAGATAATTTCAACCGGATGGTAGCGGTCCAGCTCTTCCAGGGCCGTACTGGTATCAGTGGGGTAAAGGGCAAAGAATTCACCGGTAGAGGCGTCAGCGATGGCAAAGCTGGTCTTTTTACCGCCAGAAGCTACAGCGGCTATATAGTTATTATCCTTAGCAAGCATCTGGTCATCTAAGACAATCCCCGGGGTAATAATCCGGATGACTTCTCTTTTAACCAGCCCCTTGGCTTCCTTGGGGTCTTCGACCTGTTCGCAAATGGCGACCTTATAGCCCTGGCTTACCAAGGTGGCCACATAGGATTCGGAGGAATGAAAAGGAACCCCGCACATGGGTACTTTAATATTGTTCCCCCCATCTCGGGCCGTTAAGGCCAGGCCCAGGACCCGGCTGGCTGTTTCTGCATCTTCACCAAACATTTCATAGAAATCGCCCATCCTAAAAAAGAGGATGGCATCCTCGTGCTCAGTTTTAATGGCATTGTACTGTTTGAACATCGGCGTTGTTCCTTGCATGCTTCCTCCTATTTAATCTGGACGATTGTGGCGCCGTCGCCACCTTCACTAAAGTCCCCCAGGCGGTAATCGGCGACATGGCTGTTTTTCTTCAGGGCGGTATGCACAGCCTGACGTAAGATACCGGTGCCCTTGCCATGAATGATGGTAACTTCATTTAAGTTATTGAGGGCTGCTTCGTCCAGGTACTTATCCATGATGGCTACCCCATCTTCAGGGTACTGGCCGCGAATATCCAGTTCCGTAGAAACAGACTTGACTTTTTTGCCGGCTGACTTCTTAGGATTACCGGCTGTTGAGGACCGGCCGGCGCTGCCGCCATGGGCTAGGTCACTGATATTCACATTTAACTTCATGGGGCCGGCCTGGACCAACAAGTCTCCCTTTTTATCCGGCAATTCCAGGACCGTTGCTCCCTGGGAAAATTTCGGTAGGTAGACGTCTTGGCCCACTTCAAGGCTATCTTTTTCCAAGGGCTTATGGGTACTAACCTCGTTTTTATGACGTAAGCGGGCGGCGCCTTTTGCCGCCCGACGGCCCAGCTGCCTAACCTGACTGACCCCTTTTTGGGAGGGGTCCTTTCGCAGTTTTTTCAGTTCTTGTTCAATGAGGTCTGCTTCAGCCCGGGCCTCGGTTAAAATTTTAGCGGCCTTGTCTTTACTGTGGGCCAGCATGGCCTCTTCCTGTTTGGCCAAAGTCGAGGCCTTATGTCTAAGATCCGCTTCCCGACGGTCCAGTTCCTCTTGCAAATCCTTTAACTGTCGGTCTAATTCTGCCGTCCGCAATTGTTCTTCTTGCAAATTTTTGATGAGCCGTTCGGTCTCACTTTCAACCTCTTTAGCCAGTTGGTCGGCCCGGTCAATAACCCTTTCCTTTAAACCAATCCGCTTGGCAATGGCAAAGGCATTACTGTTCCCGGGGACCCCAATTAAGAGCCGGTAGGTGGGTTGGAGGGACTCGACGTCAAATTCGACACTGGCATTGGTGACACCCGGCCAGTGGTAGGCAAACCGCTTCAGCCGGCTATAGTGGGTCGTCGCCAAGACATAACTGCCCTTGGCCAGGGACTCTTCCAAAATGGCAATGGCCAGGGCCGCCCCTTCAGACGGGTCTGTGCCGGCCCCAAGCTCATCATATAAAACCAGGGTGTCCTTGTCCAATTCCGGTAGGATTTGGCAGATTTTTGTTAAATGGGCTGAAAAGGTACTCAAGGACTGTTCAATACTCTGTTCATCGCCAATATCGGCAAAAACCCGCCTAAAAAGGCCTATCCGACTATCTTCACGCACCGGAATGTGGAGACCGGACTGGTGCATCAGGATTAAGAGACCCGCTGTCTTAAGGCTCAGGGTCTTCCCGCCGGTATTGGGCCCGGTGATGATGAGTGCCTGGCGGTGGGCGCCCAGGTCGATGTCAATCGGCACCACCGTTTCCGGGTCTAAAAGGGGGTGACGGGCCTTGATCAATTCAAAAAAGGTCCCCTCTTCAAAATCCGGGGCAACGGCCTTCATTTGCAGGGCCAGCCGGCCCTTGCCAAAGGTGAGGTCCAGGTGAGCTAAAAATTCAAGGTTATCAAGTAAATTGGGCACATAAGGCCGGAGCAGATCGGCCATTTCCCTTAAAATTCGCAAGACCTCCTCTCGATCGGCCAATTCCAGAGCAGCTATATTGTTGTTCTTTTCAACCAGGGCTAGGGGTTCGATGAAAAGGGTGGCTCCGCTGGCACTTTGGTCATGAATGATGCCCGGCATTTTTGACCGGTAGCTGGCCTTGACCGAAAAGACGAAGCGGTTATTCCGGATGGTTAGAATCTGGTCTTGGAAATAGTCCTCATAATTTCTATTATGCAGCATTTTTTCCATTTGGCTGCGGACCTGCTGGCGGAGGCTGGTCTGGTTGCGACGGATATTAGATAGCTTGTCGGAAGCATGGTCCAGGACCTCGCCATCATCCCCTATTTTTCTTTTAATACTCTTGGTCAAGGTGTCAAAAACATGGAGCCCTTCTGCCCAGTCGGCTAAGGCGGGGATTTCACTGGCACTGTGCTTGTCCAAAAGGAAATTTTTAAGCCGCTTGGTCGCATAAAGGACGGTATAGATTTGTAAGAAGGCAGGCCCTTCTAAGACGCCCCCCACCTTAACTGTTTTTAACAGGTCCCTGATGTCATGGATGCCGCCCAGGGGAATGTCGCCATCCACTTCTAAGAGGGATAGGGCCTCTGCCGTTTCCGCTTGCCCCAGGGCAATTTCCCGGGCATGGGTCATCGGTCTCAAGCGACTGGCAGCCTGTTTACCCAGCTGGGATGAACATTCCTTCTCCAGGCGGTCTATAATTTTAAAGTAATCTAATTTTTCCAGGGTTTTAGAATCTGCTAGGCCAGCAGCTGTATTCATTAAAACACTCCTTGTGTGAACTGTTCATCGGCCGGAGGGGTATCCTTCATTAACCCAGCGAGGCGGTCTGCATCTGTTGCCTTAAAGGCCGGTTCGCCCTGAGCATACCGGGTCAGGGCATCAGCAAATACCTCGACCAGGGTAGACAGCTCTGCCTGGCTTAGATAGGCCCCTTCAATCCGCCAACTATCGAGGGATAAGGCCAGGAGGTCGTCCATATGCTCATATAAAGACAGGAGCCGCCCATTGAGGACCAGAAGGTCTCCGTAGCTGTTTTCAGAACAGGGGAACTGGCTGCCCTTGGCCTGGTGGAGGACTGCGGGATGGTCCAAATCAGTCTGTCCGGCTTCCGTTAAAGATCCGTAAGCACTCTGCAGGAGGGGGTAGCGGCCGGCAACAATGATTTCCAGCGGCACATTGCCGATAGCTGATAAGTCATCAATCTGCTCCCGACTTAATTCAGGGGACAGGGTCAGACCGGATAAGCCCGCCTGGGTCCAAAAACTCAGGGTCACATCATTGGTGACATTGAGGGGGTAGCTGCCTCTTAGGTTCTCGTACCACTGCTTGGCCGCCAGCTGAGAGATGTTACTGATATAGCAGGTGCTCACGCCCCATTGCGCCAATTGGTGCAGGCGGTTTGTAGAGATCTTTTGCTGATCCGGCATGACAATGGGGCCTTCTTCAGCGCTGACCTGGCAACCGGCAGCAAGCAGGGAGACAATGTCCGCTTCTTTCCAGGGGAAGGGGGCGGCCTGGGCCGATACCTTGATAATGATGTGGTGAGCGCCCCAGGCCAAGGCCAGCTGGGCCTGGTCAGGACTGGCCACGGTAACAGCCAGGTCCGGCAGGGGCCAGGTCTTGACTTGGGGCGGAATGCGGTCTAGGCGGGTATAGGCCCCCTCTAAAAAGGCCTCCCTGCTTCTTTTTTCCCGGTCGGTCTCTTCTTCAGAAAAAGCCTCAACAGTTAACCGTCTGACCCGGTTTAAGACGCTGGCCGGGATAAATACATCCTCTCCTGCCTCCAAGCCAACTTCCCCTAAAATAAACCGGGTCCCACCCAAGCGGTCCAGTTGCTTCCGTACCACCTCTAAATCAGTGGCCTGGCGGTTAGCCGCTTGAACAATATACTCATCTTCAAGGGTTACCGGTAGTTCTTGGTCAGAAGCCATGACTTGAGCCGTTAAGGGTGCACCTACAGTGGCATAAAGATAGATATCCAAGCGGTCCTTGCCGGCAGGGATTTGTTTTTCCTCCCGGGCCAGGCCCTTGACAAGTTGGTTGTCATAGCTCTTAAAAATATGATAGGGACCACCGGGAATTTTTTTCACCTGGCTCGGCAGTTCAACCAGGTCGCCTTTTTTTGCTTTTCGAACTGCTTCCTGACGGATAAATATTTTATTGATATAGCCACCATCAAGGACAGCGCCCTCCCCATCTAGTAAAACGTACCCATCACCGAGGGCCAGGGGTTGAGCAAGGCTGACAAGCAGACGGTTTTTTTCCACTTTCTTGACCTGGCCCAGGGGAATCCCCTTGTGGTTGGCCAGCCGGGTGCTGAGTAGGTCCTCTTTTTCCGCCCCACCAAGGTAACCCTGGGTAAAGCCACCCCGGTTATAAATCTGGGCCATTTTATTGATTTCACGGCTGACCTCTTGACTGGTCAGCGGCTGGTGGGTCATACAGGCATCGATCTGCTTACGATAGGCACTGACTGTTGAGGCGATATAAGCTTCTTTTTTCATCCGTCCTTCAATCTTCAGAGAACTAATCCCCAGTTGGAGCAGGGACGGCAGTTCTTTCAGGGTGCACAGGTCTTTCATGCTGAGCAAGTGCCCCTCCTCCACGACCTGGGCCTGGTCATCGAGGAGCTGGTAGTTTTGTCGACAGGGCTGGGCACAGGCCCCGCGGTTACCGCTCCGTCCGCCGCAGAAGCTACTCATCAGGCAGTTTCCCGAATAGCCCATGCAGAGGGCCCCATGGATAAAGACCTCCAGCTCTATGGGCGAGGCCTGATGGATTTTTTTGATATCCTCTGTAGTACACTCCCGTGCTAGGACGACGCGCTCAAAGCCAAGCTCATGGAGTTGAAGGGCACCTGCCGCATTATGGACAACCATTTGGGTAGACCCATGGAGGGGCAAGTCCGGCA
The DNA here is from genome assembly GCF_046569735.1 of Peptococcus simiae. Taxonomy (GTDB): domain Bacteria; phylum Bacillota; class Peptococcia; order Peptococcales; family Peptococcaceae; genus Peptococcus; species Peptococcus simiae_A. Next base: position 48,655 of record NZ_JBKICG010000008.1, read on the forward strand.
GCTCTTGCCGCAAGAGAGTAGCCAGACCCAGGTCCTGAATAATTAAGGCATCCACTCCAGCTTCGTAGAGGTCATAAACGGCCTCTAGGGCCTGGCTCAACTCATGGTTAAAGAGCAAGGTATTGACTGTGCAGTAGGTCTTGACCCCATACCGGTGGGCATAATCAATGCCGGCCCGGATTTCTTCCGGGCCAAAGTTTTTAGCATAGGCCCGAGCGCTAAAGGCTTGACCCCCGAAATAAACAGCGTCCGCACCGACGTTGACAGCCGTTTGCAGGCAGGATAGGTCTCCGGCCGGTGCTAATAATTCGGGCTTATTCATCGATTAACGCCTCCAATAACTCGCTCGATGTACTCCAAGTATGATACAGGTTTTCCAGATCTGCTTCAAGTTGGTCCTTTTCTAAAAGCTGGGCTTCATAGGCCGCCTGGGACTCTTGCGTATAGTTTTGCGCCGCTTCAAGAAGGGCCCCCTCCACTGCTTCCAAGGCCTCTTCTTTTTCAGCAATTTCTTTTTCAGCCCGAGCAATCTGGTCTCTCAGCTTACTCTTGCTTAATTTATTTTTACCGTCTTTTTTAGGCGCAGGGCTTTTGGCTTCCTCTTTTGCATCAAGGCCTTTCTCCTGGCTTTTCAAGGCCGCCAACTCTGCCTGTTCGGCCAATTTTTCCCGGTAGTAGCTATAGTTGCCATAATAGATCTGAACCTCTCGGTTATCAAAGGCCCATGTTTTATCTGTCACCTCATCTAAGAAGTAGCGGTCATGGCTGACAATGAGAAGGGTCCCGGGGTATTCCTTTAAGTAGGCCTCCATGATTTGCTTAGAAGCTATATCCAGGTGGTTGGTCGGTTCGTCCATAATGATAAAGTTTGGCCGTTCCAGCAAAAGCATAAGCAGGGACAGCCGGGCCTTTTCCCCACCAGATAGGCTTTTCACCTGCTTATCCCAGTCGCTTTCAAAAAAGAGCATTTTAGCCAGCTCGCTCCGGGATTCGGGTAGATTTAAGTCCGTGTGGTAGAGGATTTGGTCTAAGACCGTGCTCTCGTAGTCCAGCCGGGATTGTTCCTGGTCAAAGTAGGCCCAATGGACTCTGGATCCAAAGGCCACTTCGCCGGCAGCAGGAGAAATTTGCCCAATAATGGTCTTTAATAGGCTGGACTTGCCACAACCGTTGGGCCCAATGATGCCAATCTTATCCTGCCGGTAGACGGTTAAATGCAAGTGGGAGAAAAGTAGGTCCTGGTCAAAGCCCTGGGCAAGGTCATGAAGGTCCAAGACAATCTTGGCGGACATATCCACATCAAAATCCTTAAAATGGGCCGTCTTATCCCTTTCGGTCTTTTCCAGGATTTGCAAACGGGCCAGTTTTTTCTCCCGGCCCCGGGCCTGCTTGGCCATCCGGCCGGCCCTGTTTTTTTCAATGTAGGCCTGCTCCTTGGCAAGCATCCGCTGCTGGTTGGCCACAGCCTTGTCATGGGCCAGGTCAGCCTCCCGCTTTAAGACCAGGTAGCGGGAATAATTGCCCGGATAGGCCGTTAAGCTGCCATGGTCCAATTCCAGGATCTTACTGGTAACCTGGTCTAAAAAGTAGCGGTCGTGGCTAATGAGCAGGAGGCTCCCCTTGTAGTTTTTCAGGTAACCTTCCAGCCAGTCAAGAGCCTTAATATCCAGGTGGTTGGTCGGCTCGTCCAGGAGCAGAATATCCGGCTCCCGGACCAGTAAAGCGGCCAACTCCAACCGGGTTCTTTCCCCACCGCTAAAGGTATGGAGGGGGCGGTTGTAGTCCGCTTCTGTAAAGCCCAGGCCCTGGATAACCCCCTTGACCCGGCTTTCTATGCTATAGCCCCCCTGCTTTTCATAGGCATGGGTGAGGTCAGCATAGCGGTCGTAGATGTCCTCGAGGCCGCCTCCATCGGCCTGGCTCATTCTTTCCTCTAACTGGCGGAGTTGCCGCCGCATATCAAGGATATCATCAAAAACAGCCATCAAGGCATCCAGCAAGACGGTATCCGATTGAAAATCAATCCGCTGTTCCAAATAGCCCAGGGTGCAGTCTTTTTGGATGCTGATTTGACCGGCTTCAATAGGAAGTTCACCGGTGAGACACTTGAAAAGGGTTGTTTTTCCGGCGCCATTTGGACCGATTAGACCGATCTTTTCACCCTCTTGGATGACGAAGGATAGGTGGTCGAAGGTTGGCTCTACAATATAGGCATGGCGTAAGTCAGATGCTTGAAGGACAATCATTGTCTCACCTCTTCGAAATAAATTAGGATTACTCAGGGGCAGCCAAGTGGTTGGCTTTAAGTTGGCCACAGGCCCCGTCAATATCTGCCCCTTTTTCTTCACGAATACTGGCGGCCAGCCCCTTAGCAACCAGTTTATTTTGAAAGGCCCTAGAGGCCCGCATATCCGGCCGGAAAAAATCTTTGCCGCTGACGGGGTTAACCGGAATGATGTTGAAGTGGCAGTCCAGCCCCTTCACCAACCGGACCAGTTCATCGACCTCTTTATTTCCATCATTAACACCGGCAATCAGGGCGTATTCAAAGCTGATCCGCCGGCCGGTCTTGTCACAGTAATAATGACAGGCCTCTATTAATTGATCTAAAGGATAGCTTTTAGCCACCGGCATGAGCCGGCGGCGGGTTTCATCATTAGATGCATGGAGGGAAATAGCCAGACCGATATCTGTCTGCAGGTCTGCAAACCGTTTGATTTCCGGAACCAAGCCACAGGTGGATATGGTCATCCGGCGTCTGGCCATGTCTGCCCCCCGCTTATCACAAAGGATATCAATAGCCTTAAGAACTGTATCAAAATTGGCAAAGGGTTCCCCCATCCCCATAAAGACCAGGTTACGGACCTGCATCGGCTCCCCTTCTGCCTTCAAGAGGGCGTTGGTCCCATAGACTTGACCTAGAATTTCAGCAACTGTGAGTTGCCGGTGAAAGCCCAGGGTCCCAGTGGCACAAAAGGAACAGCCCATGGCACACCCGACTTGGCTGGACACACACAGGGTATTCCGCTGCTTGCTATAGTCGCCGCGGTACTTCATAAGGACGCATTCAATCAGCTGGCCATCACCCAGGCCCAAGAGGTATTTTTCCGTTCCATCCTTGGAGACCTGCCTTTTAAGGCAGGTGGCCGGATCAATAGTGTAACCATCTGCCTGCAGTTGGTCAATGAGGCCCTGACTTACATTGTGGGCCTCATCCAGGGCGGCGATTTGCTTGTCGTGGAGCCAGGCAAAGAGCTGCTTCACCCGGAAGGCCGGTTGACCATAGCTGGTCAGCAAGGCGGCCAGCTCATCAAAGGATAGGTTTCTTAAGTCAGTCATCCTGGCCTACCTTTCGAAATTTCGCAATGAAAAAACCATCCATTCGATCCCGCTGGGGAAGGATGCGGCAGATATGGCTAGCCCCTTCTAACACATAAGGCTGTAAAAGGTCCGGTAAGGGGACCGGTCTAAAGTCCGGATGACGGTCGAGGAAGTGCTGGCATTGGTCTTCATTTTCAGCCCGGAAGGTGGTACAAGTGCTATACAGAAGGGTCCCGCCTTCTTTGAGGGCCACAGCCGCCTTATCGAGAATGGCGGCCTGCAAATTCACCAGGTCAGGCACCTGTTGACGACGTCTGTGCCAGCGGGCGTCAGGACGGCGGTTGAGCACGCCTAGACCGGAACAGGGGGCGTCAACGAGGACCCGGTCATAGGTGCCCTGGGCCTCCAGCGTCTGAGCATCCTGGACCCTGGCCTCAATGCTGGAAATGCCTAGTCTATCCCTATTTTCCTTAATCAGCTGGACCCGGTGGGGATGGAGGTCAAAGGCATCAACCCGCCCTTGATCCTTCATCAGGGCGGCGACATGGGTTGTCTTCCCCCCTGGTGCCGCGCATAGGTCAGCAATATGCTCACCGGGCCTTGGGTCCAGGGCATGGGCTACAAGCATCGAGGAAGCATCCTGGATGATAAAGTCGCCGGCCTGAAAACTCTTGACCTGGCGAAGGCCTCCCGGCGTATAAAGGATTAAACCTTCCGGGACCTGGTTCAGCCGGTCTGCCCGGACCCCTTCCTGGGCCAGTTTTTTAATTAAGGCATCCGGTTGGATCTGTAGGGTATTGACCCGGGCCAAGAGGGGCGGCCGGGCGTTCATATATTGGCACAAGGCCTCTGCGCCGGCCTTGCCGTATTCCTTCAGCCAGGTATCTACAATCCACTGGGGAAAACTGTAGTACTTGGCCAGGTAACCGGCTGCATTTTTCCGCTTATCCGGCCACTTCACCGGCTGGTCGTCCTTGAGATAGTTCCGCAAGATGGCATTGATGAATTTATCTGCCTGTTGGTGTTTACCTTGGAGCCGTTTGGCTGTATTGACGGCCTCACTGACGACAGCATGGTCGGGAATCCGGTCTAAAAAAATCAATTGATATAGGGCCATCCGTAAAATTTTATGGGTATAGCTGTCTAATTTTTTAAGCGGCTTATTACTATACTTGGCCAGAACATAGTCCAGGTGGTCTCGGTAGGTCACCGTGCCATAGACCAACTCTGTGACCAAGCCCTTATCTTCAGCAGATAGCTCACAAGAAAAAAGGGCTTTATCCAATTCAAGATTGGTATAAGCCCCCTCTTCATCAACTGCATAGAGTATCTGCACCGCGAGATCACGTGCATGATGCTCAGTCACTGCGGCCACCTCCAAAAATAAGGATCAAACGCAAGAGTTGAAAAATAGCTGTTACAGCAGCCGCTACATAGGTTAGAGCAGCGGCACCTAAAACCGACTTGGCGCCGGCAAGTTCGCCCTGGTTCAAAATATTTTCTCCACCCAAGGTCGCAATGGCTCGGCGGGAAGCGTTAAACTCCACCGGCAGGGTGATGACCTGGAAAAAGACGATAAGGGAGAAGAAAATAATACCCCATTTGATAAGTGGTGCTGCACTCAACACAATTCCCAGGATAATCAGCGGCAGGTACAAAAAGCTACCGAAGTTGGTAATGGGGATAACAGTATTACGAATCCGTAAAGGAAAGTAGCCCTTGGCATGCTGGATAGCATGGCCAACTTCATGAGCAGCAATCCCTACAGCAGAAATAGAATTGCCGTAATAAACGTCATAAGATAGACGGACTTCCTTTTCACGTGGGTCATAATGGTCACTGAGTTCGCCACCGATTTGACTGATGGTTACATCATAAAGGCCGTTATCATCAAGCATTTTGCGGGCCACATCTAAGCCTGTGTAGCCCTGCATATTGGCAATGTCATTGTACTTGCGATAGGTGCTGGATATCTTACTTTGCGCATAAACCCCTAAGATCAGGCAGGGAATAAGCAGTAGAAATGTCGGGTCAAAATACATGATTTCACCTCTCGTTGATTTCCTCCATAGTGTCAAAGTGATCACCGGCAGCCAGCCTGGTGCCATTCAGGTAAGCATGAACAGGCATCGCCTTCTTCCCTGCCGGTTGAACCGTCTGCAGGCGGACCGCACCGGCTCCTGTTTGAACGTCAATTCCGGCTTTAGAGGCATTTAAAATCGTGCCGGGGGCCTGGCCGCTATCTTCCGGAGACAGGAAGGTCATCTTGATGACCTTCAAGCGTTGGCCGGCTAGCTTGGTATAGGTCCCTGTCTGATGACCAAAGGCCAGGTTGAGCTGAACAAGGTCTCGCCCTGGCTGCTGCCAGTCAATGGCTTCATCTGCCTTGCTGAATTTGGGGGCATAGGAAGCCTGGCTATCGTCTTGGGTCACCGGGATTAGCTGACCGGACAGGATATCTGTTAAGTGAGCCTCAATGGCTGCGCCGCCAAGGGCTGCTAGCCGGCCGAATAAGGCATCACTATCTTCATCGGGCTCAATGGCCAAGCGCTCCTGAGTATAAACGGCCCCGGTGTCTAGGCCCTCCTCCATCCGCATCAAACTGATGCCGGTTTCAGCATCGCCATTGCGGATAGCCCATTGGATGGGGGCTGCGCCGCGATAGGCCGGCAGTAGGGAGGCATGGACATTGATGAAGCCTTGGGGCAGGGCCTCCAACCATTTTTTAGGTAGGATTTTGCCATAGGCGGCAACCACAGCCCCATCGGCCTGGTGGGCCATGAATTCTGCAAAAGCCTCATCATCGAGTTTGGCCGGTTGGTAAACGGGGATACCCCGTTCTTCAGCAAAAACCTTAACCGGCGGCGGCAAGACCTTCTTGCCCCGCCCTGCCCGCTTGTCCGGCTGGGTGTAAACGGCCACCAGGTCATGCCCGGCGGCGATAACCGCTTCAGCAATACGAACAGCAAAGTCCGGGGTGCCCATAAAGATAATCCGCATTATTCTGCACGCTCCACATTGCTGGCCTTATCGGTGTATAAAATCCCATCTAGGTGGTCGATCTCATGTTGCAGGGCCCGGGCCTTAAAGCCTTCGGCATCAATGGTCACTTCCTGCCCTTCTTCATTCAGGGCCTTGACCTGAACCTGGTTAGCCCTGATGACGATGCCGTTAAAGCCTGGTACGCTCAAGCACCCTTCAGGCCCTTCCTGGAGGCCCTCTTTTTTGACAATTTCAGGGTTGATGAGCTGCATGAGGCCATCACCTACATCGACGACGATCATCCGGCGGGAAATGCCCACTTGAGGGGCTGCCAAGCCAACGCCATGTGCATGGTACATGGTTTCAGTCATATTGGTTAATATTTGACGCGTCCGATCCGTCACTTCATCGACCGGTCTGGCCGTTTTCCGTAAGATGGGATCGCCTGCGGTAACAATTTGAAATCTAGCCATAGACGCCTCCTTATCAGTGTCTACTATAGAATATTTTCAGGATCAACATCAACCGTTAAGCGCAAACTTTTACTCTTTCTTGAGGAAAATCGGTAATTCCTACACCAAATGCCCACGGTCAGTAGGGTCGGCAGGTAGCCTGCCTTCAAAATCATCTGGTAACGCCAGCGGTTTCTCACCTTTTCTAAGGGGGCCGGACTCGGACCAAGGATGATTAGGTGCCGGTCAGGCAGGTCCCGGGGATCCGGGTCATTGGCCAGTTGAACATAGCGTTCGCCATCCTTGGCACTGACCTGGGTCAGGGCCTTGAGGTCCCTGGCCAGGGCCTGGATGGCTTCTTCAGCCACCAGTCGGTCTCCAGCACTCACCACCACCTGCATCAGGTGGGTAAAGGGTGGATAGTCTATCATTCTACGTACCTCAATTTCATGATTATAAAACATATCATAGTCTTGGACACTGGCAGCGACAAGAGCGGGGTGGTCCGGCTGCCGGGTTTGAAAGATGACCAGGCCGGGCTTGTCTCCGCGCCCGGCCCGACCAGCCACCTGGGTGAGCTCCTGAAAGGTCCTTTCAGCCGCCCTGTAGTCGGGCAGGTAAAGGCCCAGGTCTGCATTTAAGACCCCTGTCAGGGTAATATTGGGGAAGTCCAAGCCCTTGGCAATCATCTGGGTGCCGACCAAGACCTGGGCCTCCCCTTTTTGGAAGGCCCGCAAGATGTCTCCCTGGTTGCGGCTGGTATCCGAATCCAGCCGGGCGGTTTTCACCTGGGGGAAAAGGGTATGAAAGGCCTGCTCGATTTGCTCGGTCCCCATGCCCTGGTGGCTGAGCTGGTCTGACTGACAGTTGGGGCAGGTCGTCGGTGGTCGACTGACAAAGTCGCAGTAGTGGCAGCGGAGGACGCCCTTGTTCTTGTGGTAGGTCAGGGCCACGTCACAGTGGGGACAAAGGATGGCTTCACCACACTCGTCACAGACGAGGGCCGTCGCATAGCCCCGGCGGTTCATATATAAGAGGGCCTGGTCGCCCAGGGCTAACCGCTCCCTTAAGGCCTGGATTAGCTGGTCACTGAAGACCTGCCGGGGGTCCAGCTCCCGGCGGAGGTCGCAGACTTGAACGGTAGGGAGGTTGGCGCCACCGGCCCGTTCATGGAGGGTCAAGCGGGTAATGCTGCCCGTATCTGCCCGGTAGGCCAGGTCTACAGAAGGGGTGGCGCTCCCTGAAATAAAGAGGGCCTGATTCATTTGGGCCCGCTTTTCCGCAACCGTATGAGCATGGTAGCGGGGGTCCGGTTCCGTTTGCTTATAGGCCCCATCATGGCCCTCATCAATGATGACCAGGCCCAGGTTGTCAAGTGGGGCAAAGACAGCACTCCGGGTCCCGATGACAATCCGTCTTTTACCTACTTTGATTTCCCGCCACTGCTGGTAGCGCTCTTTATCTGTCAGCCCACTATGTAAAATAGCTATGTCATCGGGAAATTGGGCGGCAAAGCGGGAAAGCATCTGCTTGGTTAAGGAAATTTCAGGAATTAAAACCAGGGCGGCCTCGCCCTTGGCCAAGACCTTGGCCACCGACCGGATATAAATTTCCGTCTTCCCGCTCCCGGTAATCCCTTGTAAAAGAAAAGAGGCAAAGACCCCTGCCTGTAAACTTCTTTCCAGAGTAGCCATGACCTGGGTCTGACCTTCAGAAAGGGTAATGTCTCGGGCAGGCGGGGTCACCTGGGCCGAATGGATGGTCGCTGCCTGGTAGCTCTCTTCCTTACGCACATAACCCTTTTTAATAAGTGCTGAGAGGCTGGCATGAGGATCGGTGCCGCCAAAGCGCTGGCGCAATTGGCCGGCGGTCTGGGGGCCATCTGTAAAAAGGGCTAGAAGCGTGGCCTGTTGGCGGGGGGCCCGATCCAGGGCCTGCTCGGCCAGCTTGAAGGCCTCTTCAGATAAATCCGCCAGGTAGAGGGCCAGGGGTTTTTCTTTAGGCTCTGTGTATTGCCAGCGCCAATGCACCAACCCCTCTTCTTCCAAAGAGGCAAGCAGGGGCTGCCAGTCGGGAAAGGCGCTTCTTATTTCTTTTTCTGTTCTGGCTGTCTGGAGGTAGTCTAAAAAAGACTGGGCCCTGGCTTCCAAGTTACCTGTACCAGCTTGACCGACTAGGACCCTTTCAAGCTTTTGCCGGATATAGGCCGGCAACATGGCCTCAAAGACCAGGTAAATGGGTGATAAAAAGCGTTTAGCCGTCCACAGGCCAAGGGCCAGCTGCTCCGGACTTAAAACAGGAGACTGGTCTAAAAGGTCCATGATTGCCTTGATCTGGACGCCGGCTTCCATACTATGCTTATCGGATACGGCCACGACGATGGCCGGCAAGGCTTTATTTCCCCGGCCGTAAGGCACGAGGACCCGCATACCTACTGCCAACATTTCAGTCAAATCCGGTGGAATGGCATAGGTAAAGGTTTTTCCGCCTGGCGGATAGGGTAAATTCAAAGCCACTTGAGCAAACAAGACCCCGCCTCCTTTCAAAAAAAAGATGCCGCATGCGGCATCTTTGATATTAACCCTTGACGGCTTCTTTTAAAGCATCGACCCGGTCGGTTCTTTCCCAGGGCAGGTCCAGGTCTTCCCGGCCAAAGTGCCCATAGGCAGCGCAGGCCCGGAAGATGGGCCGCCGTAATTCCAGGTCACGAATGATGGCGGCCGGCCGCAGGTCAAAGACGGTCATCACCGCCTGGGCCAGCTTTTCTTCATCAACAGTAGCGGTACCGAAGGTTTCTACGAGGACGCTCATCGGCCGGGCCACCCCAATGGCATAGGCCAGTTGGACTTCGCATCTTTTAGCGAAGCCGGCTGCCACGATATTTTTAGCGACATACCGAGCCGCGTAAGCGCCGGACCGGTCAACCTTGGTGCCATCTTTACCGGACAGGGCCCCGCCGCCATGCCGGGCCATACCGCCGTAGGTGTCAACAATAATCTTCCGTCCGGTTAAGCCGGCATCCCCTTGAGGGCCGCCAATGACAAAGCGGCCGGTCGGATTAATAAAGTATTGGGTCTGGTCATCCAGGAGGTCTGCCGGAATGGCCGCCTTGACCACCTGGTCAATAATATCTTCCCGCAACTGGTCCAGGTTAGCGGCATCTGTATGCTGGGCAGAGATAACAATCGTATCCACCCGGCGCGGTGCCCCGTCTTCATACTCAACGGTGACCTGGCTCTTGCCATCAGGCAGGAGGTAGTCCAGAATCCTCTTTTTTCGCACTTCTGTTAAGCGGCGGGTCAGCCGGTGGGACAGGTAAATCGGCAGGGGCATCAGGGTAGGGGTTTCATCAGAGGCATAGCCAAACATCATCCCCTGGTCCCCAGCACCGATGGCCTCTATTTCTTCATCTGTCATCGACCCTTCACGGGCTTCCAGGGCACAGTCGACCCCCTGGGCGATGTCCGGTGACTGTTCCCCAATGGCAGTAATAACTGCAGAGGTCTTATAATCGAAGCCTTGGCGGGCGTCATTGTAGCCAATGTCATGGATGACCCCGCGGGCAATCTTCGGCATATCCACATAGCAGCTGGTGCTGATTTCACCGGAAATAAAGACCATGCCGGTGGTTAAGAAGGTTTCACAGGCCACCCGGGCATTGGGATCTTTTTCTAAAATAGCATCTAGGATGGCATCGGAAATTTGATCGGCAATTTTATCCGGATGCCCCTCAGTCACCGATTCTGAAGTAAAAAACTTTTTCAAATGAGTTCTCCCCTTTTGCCTTAATACTTATAAGGTCTTTTTTCATTTAAAAGTTTATCAACACGTTCAATGATTTGAGCAGCTAGACGGTCTTTCGCCATGGTGGGCCAGTGGTCCACCTGGCCGGTGCGGTCAATCACGGTCACTGTGTTAACATCATGACCAAAACCGGCATTGGCTGCTGTAATATCATTGGCGATAATCATATCCAAGCCTTTGCGCTGTAACTTGTCCTGGGCATAGCCCTCTACATTCTGACTTTCAGCAGCAAATCCCACCAGCACTTGATGGGGCTTTTTAATCTCCTTGACAGCAGATAGGATATCCGGGTTCCGGGTCAGGGCCAGGGATAGGTCTTCCTTCCCCTTTTTCATCTTGTTATCCAGGTAAACCGCCGGCCGATAATCTGACGGCGCCGCCGCCATAATTAAGGCATCGCAGGTCCCAAATTCCTCTGTAATGGCCTTTTCCAGGTCCCTGGTACTAATAATAGGAATGGTCTGAACGCCCTGCGGTGGGTCCAGCTGGACTGGGCCACTGACCAGGGTCACCTCCGCCCCGGCATTTTTAGCGGCCTGGGCAAGGGCATAGCCCATCTTGCCGGAGCTATGGTTGGTTAAATAACGGACAGGGTCTACCCGTTCCTGGGTCGGTCCGGCACTCACCAGGATCCGTTTACCCGTCATCGTTTTTGGCATGGCTGTAGCGAGGACGGCCTTTAAAATATCCGCCGGCTCCATCATCTTGCCAACCCCGACTGTATGACAGGCCAGTTGGCCTTCCACCGGGGCTAAAATCTCGGCTCCCCGTTGGGCAATGGTCTCAATATTAGCCTGGGTCGCCGGGTGCATGTACATTTGATCATTCATGGCTGGGGCCACGAGCAGCGGGCCGCGGTAGGCCAGGAGTAGGGTGGATAAAAAGTCATCGGCTATGCCATGGGCCATTTTAGCGATGATATTCGCCGTAGCCGGTGCGACAAGGACCAGGTCGGCCCACCGAGCCAGGTTAATATGGGCCAGGACATCTTCAGCCTGGGGATCAAACATATCTAGAATGACCTTGCGAGATGTTAGGGTTTCATAGGGCAGCGGCATAACCATTTCCCTGGCGTGCTTGGTCAAAACCACCTGCAGGTCACAACCTGCCTTGGTCAGGGCGCTTGTCAAGGGCAGGGTCTTGTAGGCCGCAATCCCCCCACTAACAGCTAAGATAACATTCATAAAGACCTACTCCTCTACAGGGATCTCTGTCTCCACATCATCATTAAAAGTATAGGAAACATGCCCTTCTCCGATTTCGCATAGGGCAATGGAAACGCTTTTATTGGTCGGGGCATCCGTTAACCGCACCGCCCCGTCAACCAGTTCCCGGGCCCGTTTGGCAGCGACGACTGCCAGAGAGTACTTACTATCCGCTTCTTCAAGTAATTTATCGATACTCGGTTGAATCATATTTTTGCTCCTTTTCCAATCTAAACTGGCGCGGCAAGCGGCTATTATGCTCAACGCGACATTTCTCTGCATTGATAATGGCTTGCAGGTCTGCTGTTGCTTCATGGATATCGTCATTGACGATGACATAGTCATAGGCCGTTAGGGTGTTGATTTCATTCAAGGCATTCCCTAGGCGATGACAAATCTGCTCCTCGCTTTCCGTCCCCCGGCCCCGAATGCGCCGCTCCAGCTCAGCAAAAGACGGCGGCATAATAAAGACCAGGACCGCATCACTTTTTTTCAATTTAACCTGCTTGGCTCCCTGCGGGTCAATTTCAATCATCACATCTTTGCCCGCCCGGACCTGCTCTTCCACATAGTCTAGGGGGGTCCCATAATAATTTTTATAGACTTCAGCCCATTCCAGGAAACCATCAGCCTTGATTTTTTCTTTAAAGGCCTCCCTGGTCATAAAAAAGTAATCGACTTGGTCTTTTTCACCGGGCCTGGGCTCTCGCGTCGTTGCAGAAATCGAGTAGCTGATATCAATTTGTTCTCTTAAGTGTTCACAGAGGGTCCCTTTTCCTGCGCCGGAAGGTCCTGATAATACGATGACAATGCCTTCTTTTTTATGCGCTAACATAAGCGCCTCCTTCCAGTCACAATCCTAGGCGATGTTTTGAATTTGTTCCCGCATGGCATCAATTAGGGTTTTCAGTTCAACAACCGCATGGCTACCACGGGTATCATTAATCTTTGATCCACAGGTATTCACTTCCCGGTTCATTTCCTGGAGATAAAAGTCTGCTTCACGGCCAATGGGCCCCTCTTCTTTGAAAAGGTCTCTGAGTTTTTTTATATGACTATCTAAGCGCACCAGTTCTTCTTCGATACTGGTCCGGTTCATAAAGTAAACGAGTTCTTCCATCAGCCGCTGTTCATTGATACCGGCTTGGCCGAGGACTTCTTCCAATTTCTCGCGTAATTTGTCCTCCAGTTGCTGGCGGACCCGGGGGGCGACCTCCTGTAAGACCCTTAGGTTGGCCGCACACTTTTCTAACCGCTGGTCTAAGTCGGCAGCCAGCCGGTTGCCTTCCGCCAGTGTCGCTTGTCTATAATTGGCTAGGGCTATTTGGAGGGCTTGAAAAATCAAAGGTTTATCTTCTTCGTCAAAAGTAAGGACCTGGTCTTCTATCATATGGGGAATCTGTAAAAGTGCCAGCCATTCCTGCCGACTGAAAGCCCCTTCTCCCACCTGGCTGCTCAAGTGGCTGGCAACGGTACTCAATAAGCTTTCATTAATAGCCCAACGGGCTTGGCCGGCGGCCAGGTCTTCCAGGCGGACCTCAACACTAATATTGCCGCGAAATATTTCCTGGCTTAAGGCCTGTCTCAGGTCTACTTCATAGGGGCGCAAAATCTGTGGCATTGAAATCCGCCAGTCCAACCGTTTATGGTTCACCGAATGGATGGCCACCGATACATGCCATTGAGCATTTTCTGCAGTACCGGCCCCAAATCCTGTCATGCTGCGCATAGGACCTCCTAAAATAGTTTTACCTTACAATACCACAAATCCGCCGGTAAAAAAAGTAGCGGCAACCAATCCGTTAAAAGAGTACGGCTGACGCCGGAACCGTCAGCCGTAGGCTTATAGGGAATATTCAATTTCAATCGGTTTTAAATTTTTGCTGAGGATGTTTTTTTGGGGCTTAATGATGACCTTATTTTTACGGATTAAAATACTGCCACAGCGCTGTATGGCCACTGATAAGCAATGGGCATCATCCAAGTGGTCGTGGCGGAGCACATCCCCATGCTTATCTTTAATAGTAGAATAAATTTGGCACTGGCCGTTATTAAAAAGCCGTAGGGACAAGTTGACCTCTATTTTTTGGTCACACTTACTGCGGTATAAAAGAGGCAGGTTTTCATCCCCTTCTCGGATCACAGCTACCGCCTCTAGGATATCATCGGTAAACTGATCTTCTGCATCATAGGTTAAAAGAATACGTTCTGTTGTCGCCAGTAAAATAGCCTTCTTCTCTTGATCTGACCGCCGGTTAAAATCTTCTGCATTGAGCCCAATGGTAATGTATCTAGACCCATCATTGGACAAGCGCATCTCATCTTCAATTTCAGTGGCCGGTAGGTAAGTACTGAAAACGACCGTTAATTTTTCTTGTTCAAATAGTTTAACGCCCTTTTCATATAGTAACAGGGCTAAGCGTTGACCAATAACCGAATAATTAAAAGGAATATCATATAAAACACCGATATCTGCAGGGAATTCTTCCCCGGATACATTTGGCACATCGGTTTCTGCATAGGTCAAGGCCGTTATGACCTTCGCTGTCATATCGTCACCTCATTGTATAAGTAATCCCATATAAAGACGACATATTGTACATACAAATCAAGTATACCATATCTCCACATGGAACAGTTTTACTTTATGCTAGGATTACTTTTTTTTATTAATCCACAAAAAACGCTTAAGGAGGGGATGCCTCCTTAAGCGAATGGTCTGCTTATATCCAATCCTTTTCTAGTAAAAGTTCTAAAATTTGCACCGTATTGGTAGCTGCCCCCTTACGAATTTGGTCGAAACAGGCCCATAAGTTTAAGGCATGGTCATTGTAGAGGTCTTTGCGAATCCGGCCAACATAAATATCATCGCTGCCCGTTGCCGTAATCGGCATGGGGTAGATGTTATCATGGGGCTTGTCCTGTAAGACCACCCGGGGGGCTGCAGCGAGAATTTCACGAGCTTCATCCGGGGAAAGGGGCTTTTCAAACTCTACATAGACACTTTCCGCATGGCTCCGCATGACCGGCACCCGAACGGCTGTGACCGTAATGGCCATATCCGGCGCGTCTAAAATTTTATGGGTTTCATGGAGGACCTTGGTCTCTTCCTTACTGTAGTCCTCTTCCTGCCAAACATCAATATGGGGGATTAAGTTAAAGGCAATCTGGTGCTGGAAGACATCCGGATGGATGGGTTCGTGATCCAGGATTTGACGGGACTGGTTTTCTAATTCCGTCAGGCCGGCAGCACCGGCACCGGAAACGGCCTGGTAGGTACTGACAATAATCCGCTTGACGCCCGCTTTCTGGTGGAGGGGGTTAATGGCTCCGACCAAGAGGGTCGTCGAGCAGTTCGGGCTAGCAATGAGCCCCTTATGGTTTTTAGCTGCCTCCCCGTTGACTTCCGGAATAATGAGGGGAACATCTTCCTCTAAGCGGAAGGTGCTGCTATTGTCGATGACAACCGTACCGGCTGCCTGGACGTCTCGCCCGAAGGCCCTGCTGGCCGGGCCACCGGCAAATAAGGCCACATCTACACCCTTAAAGGCATCCAGGGTGGTTTCTTCTACGGTATATGTTTTCCCCATAAAGGTTATTTTTTTGCCGGCGCTCCGGGAACTGGCCAGCATCTTTAGGGATTTAAATGGCACTTTACGCTCTTCAATCACTTTGAGAATTTCTTGCCCTACAGCACCAGTGGCGCCAA
This sequence comes from Peptococcus simiae, assembly GCF_046569735.1. Lineage (GTDB taxonomy): Bacteria > Bacillota > Peptococcia > Peptococcales > Peptococcaceae > Peptococcus > Peptococcus simiae_A. The sequence goes on from NZ_JBKICG010000008.1 coordinate 64,128, forward strand.
CAACGGCAATATTTAATTCTTTCATAGCAGCATCTCCTTTTATATATCAGTTACCGGTCATGCTATCATGCAGGATTTAGGCTGTCAAATATTACCGGGCAGCCCGGGCCAAAAATTCCCGCGTCCGGTCATGCTGGGGATTTTCGAATAATTGGTCCGGCGTCCCGCTTTCCAGGATAATGCCTTCATTCATAAAGACAATTCGGTCAGCAACATCGCGGGCAAAGTTCATTTCATGGGTGACGACAATCATGGTCAGACCGCTATCAGCCAAGTCCTTCATGATGGCCAAGACACCATCAACCATTTCCGGGTCTAAAGCGGAGGTCGGTTCGTCAAAGAGAACCACTTCCGGGTCCATGGAGAGGGCCCGGGCTATAGCCACCCGTTGCTTTTGCCCACCGGAAAGTTGCCTGGGCAGGGCATTGGCAAATTCGATCATGCCCACTTGTCTAAGATATTTTTTAGCTGTTTCCTCTGCCTCTTGCTCTGACCGGCCCAGGGCCTTGACCTGGGCATAGGTGCAATTATGAAGGGCAGACATATTATTGAATAGGTTAAACTGCTGGAAGACCATCCCTACTTTCGTGCAGTATTGGTTTTGGTCGACCTGGTCCGCTAGGATATTCTGGTCTTTAAAGTAAATGGCACCGCCGGTCGGTTGCTCTAAGAGGTTGATGCAGCGGAGCAGGGTTGACTTACCAGACCCGGATGACCCAATGAGGCAGACCACTTCACCCGGCGCCACATCCAGGTCAATTTGCCGCAACACTTCCCTGGAGCCGAAGGATTTTTTAAGTTTTTCAATCCGAAGAACAGCTTCTGTCATTTCGTTTGCCCTCCTTGGCCCAGGTTGCTCATATAGGCGCTGCCATCTAAGTCAACCATCAGTTCATAGTGGTCGCTGCCATCCATTTTACGTTCAATTAAACCCAGAACCCGGGTGGTCACAAGGGTTAAAACCAAATAAATGACACAGGCAATGAGGAAGGGCGGGCCAACATTAAACATGGCCCCACCGATGGTTTGGGAGGTATAGAAAATCTCCGTTACCCCAATAATGGATAAGACGCAGCTATCCTTCATATTAATGATAAATTCATTACCGATGGTCGGTAAAATATTGCGCAGGGCCTGGGGCATGATAATGCCCTTCATCGTTTGCCAGTGGCTCAGGCCCACCGAATGGGCCGCCTCATATTGGCCGTTATCCACAGAAATAATCCCGGACCGGACAATTTCCGCCATATAGGCCCCGGTATTAATGGTAATGATGAGGAGCCCGGCCGTCAGGACATTGAGCTGGACGCCAAAGAGGCCGGCTGCAATCCCAAAGTAGATGAACATGGCCTGGACCATCATGGGGGTACTCCGGAAAAATTCAATATAGCAGGTGGTCAGAAAGCGACCGATTTTATACAGGGTCACCAGGACCTTGTTAGACTGACGCTCGATGGGAATGACCCGGTACATCCCTACCAGCATGCCGATGGCCAGACCCACCAGGGTCCCGACGACAGCTAAAAGCAGGGTCACCCCTATGCCGCGCAAGTACCAGTGCCCATAATTGGCCAATATATTGGAAATGGGTTCTAATAATGCCATTATAGCCTTCCTTTCAGAAAAGAGACTGCCCTTATATAAGGGCAGTCCGTAGTTGAACTTGATTATGCAGCCGGTTGTTCCTTGATGGCCTTTTCCATCAGGGCTTCACGGTCTTCATCGCTGATTTTCTTCAGGGCATTATTAACCGCTTCCATCAGGGCGTCATTGCCTTTTTTCACAGCTGCAGCAATGGCAACATCGTTAGGGTCGGTTTCAAAAGCGTTGGCTTCGTCAAATTCGACAAAGGTAAAGCCTTTGATGGCGTTTTGAGCAGATAAGCCTTCTACTTTTTCAGATACATAGCCATCGATGATGCCGGATTTTAAGGCTTCCCGCATGGTGCTGAAGTCCTTCATCGGGTCTTGAATCTTAGCTGCCGTTAATTGCTTGAGGGCTGTAGCATGGAAGGTATTGACCTGAGCCGTTACCTTGGCATCCTTGAAGTCTTCCTTGGTCTTGGCCTGGGCATAGGGGCTGTCTTCTTTGACGACAACAACCAGTTGACTGAGGTAGTAGGGGTCAGAGAAGTTGACGGTTTTTCGGCGTTCAGCTGTCGGGCTCATCCCGGCCATAACTAAGTCGGCGGTACCGGATTGAACAGCCGGAGACAGGGAATCCCAAGGCAGTTTAACCACTTGTAATTCTAAGCCGAGTTCTTTAGCAACCAATTGGGCCATTTGGATGTCATAGCCGTTGGCAAAGGTGTTGGTCCCCTTAATCGGCGCAGCATTGTTGCTGTCATCGACCTGGGTCCAGTTGAAGGGCGGGTATTGGGCTTCCATAGCAATGGTTAATTTTCCTTTTTCAACGGTTTGAAGTCCGCCATCAGTCGCTGCGGTTGACGCCGCCGGTTCAGATGTTGCAGAGCTTTCGCTGGCGCCATTACCGCCACAGGCGGTGACAGATACCGCTAAAGCCAGGGTGAGTACGGTTGCCATTAGTTTTTTTAGTTTCATGATCCAGAAACCTCCTCTTTTTTTACCATATAAAAACACCACAATTGCTTGTGGTGTAATGCATCAGTTTTGCAGCACAACAATGGACCCATTGACAGCCCTAAACCTATTGAGTTTAGTTCCAAGAGGGCAGTGAAGAAAGCACTCCCTCTTTCGGCGAAGACACCTTTAGGTCTGTTTCAATGGCGCTTTTTCGCCTCCGCAGCCGACTCATTGTCCTCGCAACCTCTGCATTACAATATGATATTGCCTTAAGGCTAACATAGATTTGCATGGGCGTCAATTGAAAGTTATCAATACTTGTCATTAGTCCAGGTAGGGGTCACCTTTTGTTTGGCCAAGGGCTCGGTCAATAAGGGCCTTTGAAAGGGGTCCAGCCGGTCGACCAAGGCCCTATAGGCGCCCAGATCCTCTGCAGAAAAGCCGCTGCTATTTTCCCCAAGGCCCCAGGCCTGGATACAGGGGTGGTGGCCATACCGCCTTAACCATTTTTCCAGTAAAGTACGCCGCCTGGCCCCCTTGAGGCCCTGGGCGTAGACAGTGACTGGCGGCAGGTCCAGGATGGCCTGCTGGCCAACCTGGTCACATAGGTCTAGGTAGGCATCAGCTTGGGTCAGGCCATCCAGCCGGAGATAACCTCTCCGGGCTTGAACCAGCGGACCGGTTTGTCCCTGGCAAAAGGCCTCTAAAGGTAGGATGGGGAGGTCCCGGTCTATATCAGACCCAGGGGCCAGTAGGCCAAAGGGCAACAACCAGTGGTCCATGAGCCGGTTATTATCGACTGCCTGCACCTCTAGCTGATAGAGGATCGGCTGGTCTGGGGACCAGGTAGCCAGCAGACCTTCCGGTATGGTATGGCACTGGCCCTCGCCTGTATAAACGGCCTCGCCTGTATCATCAACAAGAAAGACATATAGCTGAGTCAATTCACCGACGGTATCCAGGCAAAAAGTCAGCGGCCCCTCTTCTCTTCCCATCCTGCAGCCGGCTATATAAGACCAGGGACTGGTCCTAATGCCAATGGTCGCAAAGACACCTGCTTTTGGCATGCCAAGGGGGGCAGCTAGGGCCAGCCAGTCTTCTGCAGCTATATTGAGCGGCGGTAACAAGGGGCAGGTATCCTTATCCGGCAGGTTGACAAAGCGAATAACCAACTGGTTGTCGCCGACCTGGAGCAAGTCATTGCAGGCAAATTCAACAGGCTTGCCGGGGGTATAGTGGATATGAGCCAGGACCCCATTGATATAAAGATAGGCCGGGGCAGCCATGCTTTCGCAGAAAAAGGCGCAGCGTTGGTCCAAAAAAACCGCCGGTAGGATAAAGCGATGGCGGTAGGCCTGTTCTTCTCCTAAGGTTGAAAAGGAAAGGCCGGTGGGCGAGGGAAAGGCAACCGCTTGCTGGGCCCGGTCAGACAGCCAGTAGCCTGCCAAGGACAAGAATAAGCGGCTAGCTGTTTGTTTCATGACCCTGCCCCTTACCCTTTCTGGGCCAAGTGGCCGGTTTTAGCAAAGGTCTGGAGAATAGGGACGGCCTTGGCACAGGCCTGGGCCCGATGGCTGATGGCGTTTTTCTCCTCTGCCTCCATTTCAGCCAGGCTCTTCATGGCTTCAGGGACTAAAAAGAGGGGGTCATAGCCAAAGCCATTGGCCCCGACCGGTGACCGGAGGATGACCCCATCCAGCCGCCCTTCGACAAAAATCGGCTCTTGGTCGGGAAGGGCCAGGGCTAAGGTACAGACAAAGTGGGCCTGGCGCTTATCATTGGGGGTATCGGCCAAATCGGCCAATAATTTTTTATTATTGGCTGCGTCATCATGGGCAACCCCGGCATACCGGGCCGAATAAATCCCAGGGGCTCCGTCTAGGGCCTCTACCACCAGGCCTGAGTCATCGGCCAGGGCCAGCTGGCCAGTCAGACGGGCGACGGTTTGCGCCTTAATGGCTGCGTTTTCCTGGAAGGTCTCCCCATCCTCGACAATCTCACCTACAGCCGGGTAAGCGGCCAGGCTCTCTACTTCAAAGGGTAAATGAGCAAGTAGGGCTTCCATCTCTTTTCTTTTCTTTTCATTATGGGTGGCAAGTACCAGTTTAATCATAGACCCTCCTGATTTTAGATATAAAAAAAGCACCCTTTGGGGTGCTGGAAGCGGAAAACGAGATTCGAACTCGCGACCCTCGCCTTGGCAAGGCGATGCTCTACCACTGAGCCATTTCCGCATAGCGCTCATCTCTGGCGCTATTACATAATATCACACTCCAGAAAAAATGCAAGCCTTTTTTACAAAAAATTGATGTCCTGTTATCAAATTTTCCTAAAGACCACACCAGCCTACCGCCAGACCGAGGTCAATTTCCTTTTATCTTATGAAAACCACCCCTTTACAAATCACTTCATTCAGGCTATAATATCAATCGTTAAGCGCCCGTAGCTCAGTGGATAGAGCGTTGCCCTCCGGAGGCAAAAGCGTAGGTTCGACTCCTATCGGGCGTGTTATAACTTCTCGAGGATATTCAAACAGACCCAAAAACCGCTCAATAGAGCGGTTTTTAACATTTTGGCATTTCGCTGAAACACAAGTTTAGACAATAGTTCTACACGTTTTTCTACACGTTTTTTATAAAACCCGCTTCTTAAAACATCAATGTGTTTGTTTAATTTATAGGTTTGTTATTCTTATTCAGTTGATTCGGATAAGACGCTTCACGCAAGGCGATTAGTTCTTTTAACTCTGCTAAGTCCTCTTCTGTAGCCTTAGTTCGGATGAAACGCCTAGTGCTAGTGCGGTCAATTAAATAGCGCTGGTGGTCTTTATTATTTTCAGCCCACTTTTTATCAGCTTCAGGATTATATACTGCTTTTCTTTTTGTCATCTCTTGCCATATTTGATATACTTAGTAAACACAGGCGGTGGCAAGTCCGCCTTGGGCGTGGTCTAAGTGGTCTGATTGTCAGACCACTTTTTTCTTTTTTATAGATGTTTATTGGTTACCTTCCTTGGTTATTTGGTAATTTATCCTAGGATATGGAGGTGTCCCATGGCTTTTATTTGGAAGTATATTAAAGAAGATGCGCTTTTTTTACTGATTGCCCCGGCCTTTATGCTCCTATCTGTCGCTGCAGACTTGCTCCAGCCAACGCTTATGGCGCAGATTGTCGATAACGGGGTGGCCAATGGAGACCTGGCCTACATCAAAGAAAGAGCCCTGTTCATGCTCTTAACAACCATCGGTGGACTCCTGGCCGGGATCTTTTCTTATTATATGGCTGCCCGGACGACAGCCAGGGCCGGCCAACGAATCCGGCTTTCTCTCTTTTCAAAAATAACGACCTTTTCCCACAAGGAATTAGACCGTTTTTCCGTCCCCACCCTTATCACCCGAATGACCAATGATGTCAGCCATGTCCAATCGGTGATTCTATCCATCCAGAATACCTTTTTACAGGTCCCCTTCCTATTAGCTGGGGGCCTATTTATGGCCATCCGGCTGAGTCGCCAGCTGTCTCTGATCTTTTGTATCGCTATTCCTGTCCTCATTGCTATTATCGCCATTGTCCTGGTCCGGGCCGTCAAGGTCTTTCCGGTGGTCCAGGAAAAATTGGATGCCTTAAACCGGATTGCCCGGGAAAGCATCCTTGGCATGCCGATTATCAAGGGCTACTTGGCTGAGCCCCTGGAGAAAATCCGCTTTAGCAAGGCCAATGATGATCTCTATAACTGGCAGCTCAAGTCTGCCCTCCTGATGATCCTCATGTCTCCCTTTATTATGATGACCTTCAACTTTTCTACTGTCGCCATCCTCTGGGTGGGGGGCTATGAAGTCTATGCCGGCCAGCTTGAAGTCGGGAAAATCATGGCTTTCTCCACTTATCTGTCTCAAATTTTAATGGCGGTCATGATTAGCTCTTTTGTTATTTATATGTTTTCCCAGGCCCAGGCCTCTTTAAAACGGATCCAGGAAGTGGTTGATACAGAAACCAGCATCCAATCACCTGCAAGCGGCAAAGAAGCCCAGGGCTACCAGATTGACTTTGACCATGTCTCTTTCCGCTATGATGAAGAGGCTGCTGAGGATACCTTAAGGGATATCCACTTGACCATCCGGGAAAATGAACGGATTGGCATTGTTGGGCCGACAGGGTCGGGTAAGTCCAGCCTGGTCGGCTTAATGCTCCGCTTTTATGACCCCCAAGAGGGGACTGTTTCCTTTGGCGGAGTCCCCCTGCCGCAGCTGGACCTGATGGCCTTGCGGAAGCATATTGGCTTGGTCCAGCAGGACACTACCGTTCTTTCCGGTAACATTGAAGAAAACCTGAAAATTGCCAACCCCCAAGCCGGTCGCGATGATATGCAAAAAGCCCTGGACCAGGCCATGGCCCAGGAGCTCTATGTCCACCGGGAGGGTGGCCTATCCACGGCCATCCAGCAGCGGGGGAACGACTTGTCCGGCGGCCAGCAACAGCGGCTCTCCATTGCCAGGGTCCTCTTACAAAAGCCCCGGGTCCTGATTTTGGATGATAGCACCAGCGCCCTAGACGTCCTGACGGAAAAGCGCTTTTTAGATGAGCTGGACCGGCATAAGACCGAGCAAAGCCAGATTATCATCGCCCAACGAATCAGCACCTTGAAGCGGTGTGACCGAATTATCGTTATAAACCGTGGCCGCATCGAAGCCATGGGGTCCCATGAGGCTTTGTTGGAAGAGAGCCCCACCTATCAAGCCATTGCCCTGAACCAATCTGACCGGGAGGTGATGCTATGAGTAGACATCGGCAGAAAAAGGCCATGGCAGGGCCCAAGCCCGCCCAAAACACCTGGCCAACCCTTAAACGCCTCATCGGCACCCTCCGTCCCTCCTTGGGCATGATCATCCTGGCCTCTATTGCCAACACCCTGGTCACCGCCCTGACCATCTTCAGCATGTACCTGATGGGCCTGGCCATCGATAAGTATATTTTACAGCTGGACCTGGAGGGGCTCGGCCGGCTGGCCCTGGGTATGATTATCCTCTTTATAACAACGTCTGCTTTAAGCTACTTAGACACCCGCATCATGGCCCTCGTCGCCCAAAATATTTCCAAGTCCTTACGAGCCTCCATCTTCACCCAACTTCTCCGCCTCCCCCTGTCCTATTTTGACCGACAGAGCTCCGGCGACCTGATGAGCCGGTTGACCAACGATGTCGACAGCATCAACCAGACTCTGGCCACCAGTGTGAGTTCTGTCCTAGAGGCCTTCATTAACCTGGTGGGGATTTTCATCGCCATGATGCTCCTATCGCCTACCCTGACAGGCTGGAGCATGCTGGTCCTCCCCTTCGTCTTTATCAGTACCCGGGTGGTGGTTCACTTTTCATCCCGCTATTACCGGGCCCTGCAACAAAACTTGGGGGCGGTCAATGGATATGCGGAAGAGCATATCTCTGCTCAAAAAATGCTCCTCCTCTATGATACCCGCAATAGTGTCCAGAAGGATTTTATCCGTCTAAATGACAACCTGGCAGATGCCTACAAAAAGGCTCAAGCCGCTTCAGTCCTGAAGCCAATTACCGACTTTCTGAATAACCTAGTCTTTCTGACCGTCACCCTCATTGGTAGCTACTTGATTATTACAGGGGGGCACTTAACCGTTGGGGTTCTCTTCTCCTTCTTGATGTACATGCGGCGGTTTACCCGCCCCCTCAACGACCTGGCCAGTCTCTTTAACACCATCCAGGCAGCCATTGCCGGCGCTGAACGGATCTTCAACCTCCTGGATAGCCCGCCGGAAGATGATACCGGCCTCAGAGCCTATGACTTCAAGGGCGGCGCCATTTCTTACCGCCAGGTCTCCTTCAGCTATGATGATGAAGAGGTCCTCCATGATATTTCCTTTGAAGTGCCCAGCGGGGAAACAGTGGCCCTGGTCGGGGCGACCGGGTCTGGCAAGACGACCATTGCCTCCTTGCTCAACCGCTACTATGACCCAGATAAGGGGGCCATCTTCCTGGATGGCCAAGATACCAGCCACCTATCCCGCCAGTCTATCCGGGACCAGATTGGCCTTGTCCTCCAAAACACCTTCCTCTTTACGGAGAGTGTCGCCGATAACATCCGCTACAGTCGACCGGCGGCCACGAAGGCTGAAGTCATTGCAGCAGCTAAGGCAGCCGGGGCGGATGACTTTATCCGCCAGCTGCCCCACGGTTATGAAACCATCCTAAAGGATAACGGCAGCAACCTATCCGGCGGCCAAAGGCAATTGCTGGCCGTCAGCCGGGCCATTTTAGCCGACAAGCCCCTCCTCATTCTGGATGAGGCCACCTCTTCTATTGATACCAAAACAGAGAAGCTGGTCCAGGCCTCCTTTGCCCAACTGACCAAGGGCCGGACGACCATGATCATTGCCCACCGCCTCTCTACCATCCGCAATGCAGACCACATCATTGTCATCGATGACGGGCGGATTGTTGAGCAGGGCAACCACCAGACCCTCCTGGAAAAAGGCGGCGTCTATGCCCGGATGCACGCCAGCCAGGATTTAGCGGAACCAATAACTGCGCCAGCCGGATAATTGGACATGGGCCCCCTTGGGCACCTGAACAAGGGTATTGTAGATATTGTAAAAGTCTCCAACAGCCCCTAATAAAAGGGCACAGCCAAAGGGAAGTAGGGACCGGGCCAGGTAATGGTCGCTGGCCGTCAAGGCCCAAATTCCTAAGGGCAGAAGGCCCAAAAGCAGCCCCGGTGCTGCAGAAATGACAATAAAACGCAGCCGGCTGACCGGCTGGGGTGAATAAGCCATGAGCAGGCCGGCATCTATCTTTTGATAAATATGGACCTCTGCCCCCCTTGGAAAAGACCAGGCATGGACCCATTCATGGAGAAAAAAGCCGGGAATAATAGCCAGACAACCTAAAAGAGTAGGCAAGTGCAGCCAGTGACCGGTCAACAAGGACCGGATGACATAGGCGGCAGCTATCAAGGCCAAAAGGGGCCAGTGCCAGGGCATGATCGCCTTGATCAACCCATCCAGGTCGGCCGGCTCATCATAGGGGACTGCATGGTCAGGCAGGTCAGAACTGGGCAGGTCTTCCAGCCTTGCCAGGTAGCCTTTATAGTGAATGGCCATATGCACCTCCTCAAACAAGTACAAAAGATATGAAAAATCCTATTCCGCAGACCTGTGGAATAGGATTTTTTTACTGGTTACAATGACTGGCAAGCCGCCAGTAGGCGACTGGCCCCAATCCGGCTGGCGCCGGCATCTAGGTAGGCCATGGCCTCCTCCAGGGATTGAATCCCCCCTGAAGCCTTGATGCCAATGGTCTCTGGTAGGGCCTGGCGCATAATGTGAACAGCCTCCAAAGAGGCCCCGGGGAAGTTAAAGCCGGTGCTGGTTTTTAAAAAGTCCACCCCACAAGGCGGTAGAATCTCACACAGCCAGCGGATCTGGTCCGGGAACAGGGCCCCGGTCTCAATGATGACCTTGAGCAAGGCCTCCGGCACCGCCTCCCGGACCCGCCGGACCTCGTCTGTCAGACGGTCCTTATCCCGGGATAAGACGTCACCAATACAGACCACCATATCGATTTCATCGGCCCCCTCAGCAACAGCCGTCTTGGCCTCAAAGGCCTTGACCGCAGGGGTTTGGTAGCCATTGGGAAAGCCGATGACCGTACAGATTTTATTCTTCCCTTCCAGGGCCGCCTGGGCTGCTCGAACCCGGTTGGGCGGGATGCAAACCGAGGCAACAGGAATGTCTCTGACCGCCTGAAAGAAGGCCTGGTAGTCTGCCGCACCGGCCTGGGGCTTCAAGAGGGTATGGTCTAGGGCCGACAGGATAGCGGCCTTGTCTAGCTTAAGCATTGTCCAAAACCTCTGTTAGGAGCTGGTTTACCAAGCCGGGGTTGGCCTGGCCCTTGGTTTCCTTCATAACCTGGCCGACCAAAAAGCCCAGAGCCTTCTTTTTCCCGGCCTTATAGTCTTCGACAGACTTGGGATTGGCCGCTACAATGTCCCGGATAAGGGGTTCTAAAGAGCTCGTATCGGAAATTTGCTTCAGCCCTTCTCTTTCTACGATATCAGCCGGGCTGTCACCAGTTTCAAAGGCCTTAACAAAGACCTCCTTGGCAATTTTACCACTGATGGACCCATCTTTAATCAGATTTAAGAGGTCGACCAGCTGGGCTGGTTGGAACTGGCTATCGGCCAGCTGGATGCCATCTGTATTAAGTTTGGCCGCAATATCCCCCAGGAGCCAGTTGGCAACCGGTTGGGCTTCCCCATAGGCCTTCCAGGCCGCTTCAAAGAAGTCAGCCAGGTAGCGGTCTTCAGTCAGGAGACCGGCATCCGCTTCAGAAAGGCCGGCCTCAGTCACAAAGCGCTGGCGGCGACTCCGGGGTAATTCCGGGATTTCTGCCCGCAAGCGGTCAATGTCCGCGTCACTAACAATAACCGGCGGGAGGTCGGCATCGGGGAAGTAGCGGTAGTCATCAGCATTTTCCTTGCTTCGGAGGGAGTGGGTTACCCCCTTGGCATCGTCCCAGGTCCGGGTTTCGAGTTTCACTTTTTCACCGTCATCCAGGAGGTCACTTTGCCGGTCAATTTCATGGGCAATGGCCCGTTCAACGGCCCGGAAAGAGTTGAGATTCTTAATTTCAGCCCGGGTCCCGAAGGCTTCCTGGCCGACCGGTCGCAAGGAGATATTGACGTCACACCGTAAGGACCCCTCCTCCATTTTAGCGTCACTGACACCGATATAGGTAATAATGGCCTTTAATTCTTCCAAGTAGGCCCGGGCCTCTGCAGCGGACCGCATATCCGGCTCGGAAACGATTTCAATTAAGGGGACACCGGCCCGGTTATAGTCAGCTAGGGAACTATTGGAGGCGGTAATGCTGGCCCCTTGGTGGATGAGTTTCCCGGCGTCTTCTTCCATATGGATCCGGGTCATGCCGATGCGTTTTTCCTGGCCATCTACAGTAATATCAACATAGCCATGTTCAGCAATGGGCTCATCAAACTGGGAGATCTGATAGGCCTTGGTCAGGTCCGGATAAAAGTAGTTCTTCCGGTCAAACTTACTAAACTTATTAATGGTACAGTTGGTTGCCAGGCCGGCCAAAATGGCATAATGGAGGACCTGCTTATTTAAGACCGGCAGGGTCCCGGGTAGGCCTAAACAAACCGGGCAGGTATGGGTATTGGGGTCTCCGCCAAAAGCGGTGGTGCACCCACAGAAAATTTTTGTTTTTGTCTTCAGCTCTACGTGGACTTCTAAGCCGATTACCGGTTCGTATCTCATTGAGCCACCTCCGTCATTTGACCTTCCAGCGCAGCAGCAAAGCTAATGAGGGTGCTGTCGCCACGCACATCGCCAATGAGCTGCAAGCCTATGGGCAGGCCGTCTAATTCGCCAAAGGGCATCGATAACCCCGGTAAGCCGGCTAAATTCACCGGACAGGTCAGGAGGTCCTGCCGGTAGGCATCTACAGCATCCAGGTGTTCCCCAAGGGCCGGGGCCACTTGGATGGCGGTCGGCGTCAATAAGACATCATAGGTCTTAAAGAGGTCCTTAAAGGCATTTTGGATGAGCCGACGGACTCTCAGGGCCTTAAGGTAAAAGGCATCATAATAGCCGGCACTCAAGGCATAGGTCCCGAGCATAATCCGCCGCTTGACTTCATCGCCAAAGCCGTCATGTCTGGTTTCTTTGAACATGGAAACCACGTCCTTGCCTTCAACCCGCAAGCCGTAGCGGACACCGTCGAACCGGGCTAGGTTAGAGGAGGCCTCAGCGGTTGCGATGAGGTAGTAGGTCGGAATAGAGGCTTCCAGGTAGTCCAGGTGGCAGATTTCCACTTCTGCCCCCAGGCTTTCATATATCTTAGCGGCTTCCTGAACGGCCTCACGAATGGCCGGGTTGGTAACCGCATCCAGCATTTCCTGGAGAATACCGATCTTCTTCCCCTTGATGTCTGCCTGGAGGGCCGCCAGGTAGTCCGGCCGGTCTTCCGGCAGGCAGTTGCTATCCCGGTCATCATAGCCAGCAATGACAGACAGGAGGGTGGCCAGGTCAGCGACAGAATGGCCCATTGGCCCTATTTGGTCCAGGGAAGACCCGAAGGCCACGCAGCCATAGCGGGAGACCACGCCGTAGGTTGGCTTGATCCCGTAAATACCACAGTAGGCGGCCGGTTGACGGATAGATCCCCCGGTGTCACTGCCCAGGGCTACCGGTACCATGTCAGCAGCAATGGCGGCAGCAGAACCGCCACTGGACCCGCCCGGTACCCGGTCTTGACTGATGGGGTTCAGGGTTGGGCCAAAATAAGAGGTCTCGGTGGTTGCCCCCATGGCAAATTCATCCATATTGGTTTTACCAATAATGATGGCGTCCTCGGCCAGAAGCCGGTCAACGACATGGGCATTGAAAATCGGCTCATAGTTTTCGAGCATTTTAGAGGCACAGGTCGTGCGTAAGCCCCGGGTGCTCAGGTTATCCTTTAAGGCAATAGGCACCCCGGCCAAGCGGCCAAGGTCTTTGCCCTGGGCCCGTTTTTCATCTAATTTTTTTGCTTGCTCAAGAACCTGTGTCTCATCTACAGTAATAAAGGCATTGATGGTCTTATCCGCTTCCTTGATGCGGTTTAAGTAGGCTGTCGCAATATCCACAGCACTTTCCTGACCGGAAACAAAGGCCTCTCGCACAGAGGCGACAGTATGTTTATGCATATTTCCTCCTATACAATCTTGGGCACTTGAAACATGCCTGCTGCCACTTCAGGCCCATTGGCCAGGGCTTCTTCCCGGGGCAAGCTGTCTTGAACTTCATCTTCCCTGTAAACATTGGAAAGCTCTAAAACGTGGTTCAAGGGAGGAACGCCTTCGGTATCAATGGTGGTTAAGATGTCCATCATATCAATGATCATATCCAATTGTTTTAATTGGTCCTCGATTTCCGCTTCGCTGAAGGACAGCCGCGCCAAATGCGCAATGTGTTCAACGGTTTCTTTTGTTAGCATCTCGCATCTCCTATTCCTCTGAATGATCTATGGTCTATTGATGAAGGAGGTCAAGGACCTCCGCTTGGTTGAGAATGGGAATCCCCAGGGCCTGGGCCTTATCCAGTTTTGAGCCAGCTTCTTCACCGGCAACGACATAGTCGGTCTTCTTGCTCACAGACCCAGTAACCTTAGCCCCTTCCTGCTCCAAGAGGGCCTTCATCTCATTTCTTGAATAGTCCGGAAGGGTCCCGGTTAAAACAAAGGTTTTACCCGTCAGGCGGCCCTCCACTTCCGCTTGTGCCTGGACCTGGTAGCTGACGCCAGCTGCTTTTAAGGCGGCCAAGAGCTTTTGGTTGGCCTCATCCTCAAAGTAACCGACAACCGCTTCGGCAATCCCGGGACCAATGCCGTCAATGGCCAGGAGTTCTTCTTCCCTGGCTTCTTGAAAGGCATCCAGGTCCTGTAAGTGGCGCACTAATATTTGGCTGACATTTAAGCCCACTAGGGGAATACCCAGGGCGTAAATAAAGCGGTCAAAGGGCCTGGATTTCGCTTCTTCCAAGGCCTTGAGTAAATTATCCGCCCGTTTATCCCCCATCCGGTCCAGGGGCAGGAGGTCTTCCTTGCTGAGCTGGAATAAGTCTGCAGCGGTATGGATCAGACCCGCTTCATAAAGCTGTCGAATCAAGGACGGCCCCAAGCCATCGATATCCAGGGCATCTCTGGCAGCCATGTGCAGGATGCCGGCCTGGATTTGAGCCGGACAACCCAATCGGTTAGGGCAACGCCAGACGGCCTCCCCTTCTATGCGGATGAGGTGGGACTGGCAGGATGGGCAGGCCTGGGGAAATTGGTAGGGTGCACTGGCTGCCGGACGTTTTTCCGGCAAGACCTGGACCACTTCCGGGATGACATCGCCGGCTTTTTGGATAAGAACGCTATCTCCCACCCGGACATCCTTGGCCTGGATAAAGTCCTCATTATGGAGGGTCGCCCGGCTGACAACGGAACCGGCCACCAGGGTCGGTTCAAGCTCAGCAACCGGTGTAACTGCACCTGTCCGTCCCACCTGGGTTGTGATGGCGGTGATTCGCGTTTCCTGCTGCTCAGCCGGAAACTTATAGGCAATGGCCCAGCGGGGCGTCTTGGCCCGGACACTTAAGGCCGATCGGTCAGCCAAGTTGTCCACCTTGACGACAATCCCATCAATATCATAGGGGATTTGGTCCCGGTCGGCGGTTATCTTCTGAACCGCTTGGCAAACGGCCTCTATCCCCTCACAGTGGTAGGCTTCCACCGGCCGCAAACCCCAGGACCGGATGGCGGCCAGGACTTCGGCCTGGCTGGAAAAAGAGGCACTGCTGGCGAGGATATCATAAAAACGCAGGGCTAAGGGACGGGCAGCGGCCACCTTGGGGTCAAGCTGCCGGACAGACCCTGCTGCTGCATTCCGGGCATTGGCAAATAAGGGCAGGTCTGCCGCCTGACGCTGGTCATTTAAGGCTAAAAAGTCTTTTTTGGGCAGGTAGACTTCCCCCCGGACCACGAGCTGACCAACGGGCTCATTAAGCCGCAGGGGCACGCTCTTGATGGTCTTTATATTGTCCGTCACCACTTCGCCAATTTGACCATTGCCCCGGGTGGCCCCCATGACGAGGAGGCCATCCTGGTAGGTTAGGGCCATGGAGAGACCATCAATCTTGTATTCAACACTGTAGGCCACCTGGTCTTTACCCAGACTCCGGCGAACCTGACTATCAAAGGCGTATAGGTCCTCTTTAGAAAAGGCATTGGCCAGGCTGAGCAGGGGTACCTGGTGGACGACTGTATCAAAGCCCTCTGCCACCGCCCCCCCGACCCGCTGGCTAGGCGAATCCGGCTGGACCCAATCCGGGTGGGCCGCTTCAATAGCGAGTAGGGTTTGGTAAAGGCCGTCATACCTACTGTCGCTAACTTCCGGCTGATCCAAAACATAGTAACAATATTCATAATGGCGGAGTTTTTCGATAAGTGCCATCATATCTTCTTTGCTGCTGTATTCAGCCATCCGATCACCTGTCTTTCCGTTTTATTTTACCTTGACCGTTCCACTACGTCAACGCTTGCCCCCAGGATGGTCCCTTTTACAGACTTGACAGGTGTATATGAAAGGACTATCATAAGATTAATAATTGAATAATTCTTCAGGGCAGGGTGAAATTCCCGACCGGCGGTAAAGCCCGCGAGCACTTCGGTGCTGATTCGTTGCAAGTACGAAGCCGACAGTAGAGTCTGGATGAAAGAAGACTTCCTCAAAAGCGATGCTTATTGAGTCCATTTCAGTGTGCCCTGACCGGGCACACTTTTTTTATTGGAGGGCCTATGAATGATCGTTTAATGATGACCCGCGCCTTACACCTAGCCATCCGGGGCGCCGGGCAAGTGGCACCCAACCCCATGGTGGGTTGTGTGATTGCCAAGGATGGCAAAATCCTTGCAGAAGGTTGGCATAAAAAGTACGGCGGCCCCCATGCCGAACGGGAGGCCTTGGCCGCTGCCGGTGACCAGGACCTGCAGGGGGCCACCTGCTTCGTCACCCTGGAGCCCTGTAGCCATACCGGTAAGACGCCCCCCTGCACCGAAGCCCTCATCGCCGCTGGCATTAGCCGGGTGGTCATCGCCAGCAGGGACCCCAACCCGGTTGCCAAGGGCGGGGCCGAAATACTCCTAGAGGCCGGCTTAAAGGTAGACATCGGTCTCATGCGGGAAGAGGCAGAAAAGTTAAATGAGGCCTTTTTCTACCGGTTAAAGACCGGCCTTCCCCTGGTCCGCTGGAAGGTGGCAGCAACAGCTGATGGCTGTGTGGCATCGGCTCCGGGCAGCCAGGACCGGAAAATCTCTGGTTCTGAAGCAGACCAATGGGTCCAGGACCTCCGTCACCGGGTCGGGGCCATTATGGTTGGTGCCGGCACTGTCCGAAAGGACAACCCCCGCCTAACCGACCGATCCGGCATTAGTCCGGCAACCCCCCTGGTTCGCGTCATTGTGGGGCATGATGGCCAGGTCCTGGCAGATAGTCAAATTCTGAAGACAGCCCGGGAAGTGCCGACCATCTTTGCCTGTGCCGGCCCAAGTGCTTACTTGGAAGACCTGGACCAGGCTGGGATCGAACTCTGGCATTGGCCGGACCAAGATGACGTCCCCCTCCCCGAACTCTGTCGCCGCCTATCTGAAAGGGGCATTGATGAAATTCTCCTGGAAGGTGGGGCCCAGCTGGCTGCCGCCATGCTTAAAGCCCGCTTAATCCATACCTTCCAGCTGATTTTAGCGCCGAAGCTCCTGGGCCAGACGGCCCTCAGCCAGGCCATCCTGCAAGAAACAGGGTGTTCGGGCCCCTCTACCGCCTACCAGCTCATCCACCCGGAGCTGGCCCTCTTAGGTGACGATGTACTCTATACCGCTACCCTCGCCTATAAGGAGGTAGACCCATGTTCACCGGATTAATCGACCGCACCGGAACCCTCCAATCCCTGGAGCCTACGCCATCCGGCTTAGAGCTGACCATCTTACCCAGCCCGCCCTACGACCAGCTGGTCTTAGGCGAAAGTATTGCTGTCAACGGGATGTGCCTGACCGTTACAAAGATAAAGGGTGAGGCCTTTTCCGCAGATGTCAGCCGGGAAAGCATCCACCGGTCGAATGTTGCCCAGCTTAGCCGCGGCGATGCCGTCAATTTAGAACGGGCCATGGCCATGGGCGGCCGCTTTGGTGGCCATATTGTTAGCGGTCACCTGGACGGTACCGGCCAGATCCTGGCGATTGTCCCGGATGGCCAAGTGAAACTTTTTAGCCTGGATATCGGTTCCGACATGACCCGCTGGGTCGTTGAAAAAGGGTCTATTGCCATTGACGGCATCAGCCTTACCCTAGCCAAGGTCGAAGGGACCATTATCACCATCGCTGTCATCCCCCACAGCCTCCAAGCCACCACCCTGGAAAAGGCTACAATCGGGCAAACAGTGAACATTGAGTGTGACATCCTGGCTAAGTATGTCGAAAAAATGCTGGCCGGAAACACCAGCGATGCCCCCTCTGACCAAGTTGACCTCGACTTTCTCGCCCAACACGGCTACCTATAAAGTAAAGGAGCATGACTATGCACGCATTCAATACCGTAGAAGAAGCCTTACAGCGCCTGCGCGATGGCGGCATCATCATCGTAACAGATGACCCGGACCGGGAAAATGAAGGCGATATGATTTGTGCCGCCGAATTTGCCAGCACTGAAAATGTCAATATGATGGCCTCCGTTGCCAAGGGGCTCATCTGTATGCCCATGAGCAGTGAATTTGGCGAAAAGCTGGGCCTGTCCCAGATGGTCACCAAAAATACCGATAACCATGAAACGGCTTTTACCGTATCTATTGACCATGTCGATACAAGCACCGGCATTTCTGCCGTAGAGCGGGGCTATACCGCCCGCCAGTGTATTGACCCCAGTGCCAAGCCTGAGGACTTCCGCCGGCCGGGGCACATGTTCCCCCTCATCGCCAAGGACCGGGGGGTCTTTGAACGGCAAGGGCATACCGAGGCCACCGTTGACCTCCTGCGCCTAGCCGGCCTAGATGCCTGCGGGCTTTGCTGCGAAATCATGAATGACGATGGCACCATGATGCGGACCACTGACCTCCACCAGCTGGCCCAAAAGTACGACATGCCCTTCATCACCATCAAGGACCTCCTCCACTACCGGAAGGTCAACGAAGTCATCATTGAACAAGTGGCCAAGGCAAAAATGCCCACCCGGTATGGCGACTTCACCATTTACGGTTACATTAACCTCATTAACGGCGAGCACCATGTAGCCCTGGTTAAAGGCGATGTCAACAACGGTCAACCGGTCCTCTGCCGGGTCCATTCCGAATGTCTAACCGGTGATGCCCTGGGCAGCCGCCGGTGTGACTGCGGCGAGCAGTACGACGCCGCCATGAAGGCCATCGCCGAAAAAGGCCGAGGCATCCTCCTCTACTTACGCCAAGAAGGCCGCGGTATCGGCCTGATCAATAAAATAAAGGCCTACGCCCTCCAAGACCAGGGTTATGATACCATCGAAGCCAATAATATGCTGGGCTTTCCGGACGATATGCGGGATTACAGCGTAGGCGCCCAAATCCTGCGAGACCTCGGCGCCAAACAACTGCGGATTATGACCAACAACCCCCAAAAGGTTTACGACCTCAAGGCCTATGGCATGGAAATTGTCGAACGGGTCCCCATTCAAATGCCTATGCATGACACGGATGCCTGCTACTTAAAAACCAAACAAGAAAAAATGAACCACTGGCTCAACTACGATACCACAAACTAGGAGGAAATTATGCGTATTATCAACGGTCACTTAGTCGGTCAAGACGAAAAAATTGCCATTGTTGCTTCCCGCTTTAACGAGCTCATCGTCAATAAATTAATTGGCGGAGCCGAAGATGCCCTGACCCGTCACGGCATTGCCAGCGACCAGATTGACTTATTCTGGGTACCCGGGGCCTTTGAAATCCCCTCTGTCGCCCAGCGAGTTGCCTTAAGCGACAAGTATGATGCTGTTATTTGCCTCGGTGCTGTCATTCGCGGGGCCACCCCCCACTTTGACTATGTCTGTGCAGAAGTTTCCAAGGGGATTGCCGCCCTATCCATGACAGCCAAGTGTCCAGTCATGTTTGGGGTCCTGACAACCGACTCCATTGCCCAAGCCATTGAACGGGCCGGGAGCAAGGCCGGTAATAAAGGCTACGATGTTGCGGTCGGCGCCCTGGAAATGATGGATTTATACAAGCAAATCTAGGTGAGATATTGAGCCAGCACCCATGCATAAATAAACAAATACCCCGGCAGCTCATCCCTAAGGACAAGCTGCCGGGGTATTCCCATATCTATTTACTTAAGCCCTCTTCCGCCTGTACTTCTTGAAAAAGTGCTTCTTCTTCAGGCGAGAAAGGGTAGTCCGCCAGCAAGTCCGGCCGCCGCTGCCAGGTCCGGCGGAGGGCTTCTTTTTTTTGCCAGCGGCGGATATTGGCATGGTGGCCGGACAGGAGAACTTCAGGCACCTCCATCCCCCGGTAGTCTCTTGGCTTGGTATACTGGGGGTATTCCAAGAGCCCCTGGAAAAAAGAGTCCTCTTCATAGGAGGCCTGCTCCTTGATGACCCCGGGGATCAGCCGGGCAATGGTATCAATCATAACCATGGCCGGCAACTCGCCGCCGGTCAGGACATAGTCACCAATGGAATACTCGCTATCCACAAAATGGCGGATCCGCTCATCAAATCCCTCGTAGTGGCCACAAACAAAGGCCAGGTCCTCCCGCTTGGATAAACGGACGGCATCTGCCTGGCTAAAGGGCTTACCCTGGGGCGATAGGAGGATGACCTCACTATTGGCTGAAGTCGGCGCATGGTCTTCCAGGGCATCGACCAGGGGCTGGGGCATTAAAACCATCCCCTGGCCACCACCATAGGGGGTATCGTCCACATGCCGGTGCTTATCCAGGGCGTAGTCCCTGAAGTTCACGACTTCTATAGAAAGGATCCCCTTATCACAGGCCTTACCTAAAAGACTGGCGGTCAGGGGCCCTTCAAACATTTCAGGGAATAAGGAAAAAATACGTATCTTCATCGGCCTAGTCCCTCAAGCCCTTGGGCAGGTCAACATCCATCCGGCCGGCAGCCAGGTCCACCTGGCGAACCACTTTTTTTAAAGCCGGCACATAGATGACCTCCTCTGCCCCCTGGACCACATAAACATCATTGGCGCCGGGCTGGAGGACCTCCTTGACCTGGCCCAGGTGCTCATCGCCCTGGTAGACATCCAGGCCAATTAAGTCCTCGATATAAAAGCGGTCCGGCGGCAGAGGGCGCCTTAAGGCCAAAGGAATATGGCACTCGTATCCCTTCAACAGCTCAGCCGCCGTCCGGTCTTCTACATCAGCCAATACAAGAAGGACGCTGCCCTTATGGTAGCGGACATGGTCAATGGCGTGGGCCATTTGCCGGTTCCCCTTGACCAGGATGATTTCCTCCAGGTCCGAAAAGCGGAGGGGATCATCACAGAGGGGCTGGATTTTCAGCTCTCCCTGGACCCCATGGGCCCCCTGGACCCGTCCAATCAGGATTGTCTTAGCCATTGATTTGACGGATTTTGACAACGATGTCATCTTTAACGACGATTTCACGGTTTAAGTTGAGGTTGAAGGCCTCCCCTTCGACCAGTTCAGTGACAAAGTTGCCTTCTCCGGCGGTCACTTCTTCCCCTTCTTGGAGGGCATCTACCGCCGCCTTGCTGGCTTCCATTTGTTCACGGTAAACGGCAATTTTTTGCCGCTCCATATTGAACTGCTGGCGCAGTTGTTCCACTTGGGGGTGGGCTTTAAGGGTGAGTTCCGTCATGGTCTTGTCCATTTGCTTGTCAAAGTTGGCGAGCTCATCGTCAATTTGCTTGATTTGCTCATCCACTTCAGCCAGGGCCTTATCCTTATAGGTCTGGGTAACGACTTGCTTATAAGTCACTTTGCCCATAACGGTTAATTTATTTGCATCCATAGGAATCTCCTTTCTAAAAAATCCGGAATCCCAACGGGCTTCCGGATTCAAGTTATTCTACAATTTCTACGTAAACTTTTTTATGCATACGGGCGCCGACTGCTTTGAGCACTGTGCGCAAAGCATTGGCAATCCGGCCTTGTTTACCGATAATCTTGCCCATATCTTCGCTAGCGACCTGTACAGTCACCTGAACAGTGGTATCGTTTTCTTCTATAGAGACGTCCACCTGATCTGGTTGATCAACCAGTGCTTGCACCAGGTGTTTGACCAGTGCTTCCATGGCTCCCACTCCTTAAGCGTTTTTCTTAACGCCAACTTTTTTAAATAAGCTACGTACGGTGTCAGACGGTTGTGCACCGGTGGAAAGCCATTTTTGTGCTTTCTCAGCGTCAACTTTAATGTCAGCGGGGTTCTTGTTGGGGTCATAATAACCGATTTCTTCGATGAAGCGACCGTCACGCGGTGCCCGGCTATCAGCTACAACAATACGATAAAAAGGTTTCTTTTTAGCGCCCATCCGTTTTAATCTGATTTTTGTTGCCATTCCTACTCACCTCCTATGCGAGATTACAGGCCGAAAAAGGGCAGGCGTTTCTTTTTGCCGCCTTTGCCACCGGCCATTTGGGTTAATTGTTTCATCATGGTTTGCGATTGGTCAAATTGCTTTAAGAGCCGGTTGACGTCTTGGACGCGGACACCGGCGCCGGCTGCAATGCGTTTGCGGCGACTCCCATTGATAATCTTGGGATTCTGCCGCTCAGCCTTGGTCATGGAAAGGATGACAGCCTTGCTCCGATCCATTTCTCTGGCGTCAATTTTAACATTTTTCAAGGCCTTTTTATTGAGGCCGGGAACCATTTCTAAAATAGAGTCCATATCGCCCATCTGTTGCATTTGGGTCATCTGGTCCAGGTAGTCATCCAAGGTAAAGGATTGGTTGATGATCCGCTCTTGGATTTTCTTGGCCTGGTCTTCGTCGAAGGCCTCCTGGGCCTTATCAATCAGGGTCAGGACATCGCCCATGCCCAGAATCCGGTTGGCCATCCGGTCCGGATGGAAGGGCTCAAGAGCATCCAGCTTTTCCCCCATCCCGATGAACTTAATCGGACAGCCGGTGACTTCTTTAACAGAAAGGGCTGCGCCCCCGCGGGTGTCGCCGTCCAGTTTGGTCAGAACCAGGCCGCTAATGCCCAGGGTTGCGTTAAATCCCTCTGCGACGCTGACGGCGTCTTGCCCGGTCATGGCATCGATGACCAGGAGGATTTCCGTCGGCTCTACTTCCTCTTGGATGGCAGAGAGCTCTCCCATCAGGGCTTCATCAATATGGAGACGACCGGCGGTATCCAGAATGACAATGTCATTATTATGGTTACCGGCATGGACAATGGCCCTTTGCGCAATTTCTACCGGGTTTTCATCAGTTCCCTCAGAGTAAACAGGAATCTCCAATTGTTCGCCCAGGACTTCTAATTGTTTAACCGCTGCCGGGCGGTAAACGTCACAGGCCACGAGGAGGGGCCGTTTCTTCAGCTTATCCCGCAGGTAGCGGGCTAATTTCCCAGAGGTAGTGGTTTTACCGGACCCCTGTAAACCGACCATCATAATGACCGTTGGCGGTTTAGAGGCAATCTTCAGCTTTTCCTGCTCTCCGCCCATCAATTGGGTCAGCTCGTCATGGACAATTTTGACCACCTGTTGGCCCGGGGTCAGGCTCTCCATGACCTCGCTCCCTAAGGCCCGGTCTTTAATGTGGGCCACAAAAGATTTGACCACTTTATAGTTGACGTCTGCTTCCAGCAAGGCCAAGCGCACTTCTTTTAGGACTTCTTTTAAGTCGGCTTCGCTGATTTTACCCTTGCCGGTAATTTTTGCAAAAACATCCTGCAGGCGGTCTGCTAATCCGTCAAATGCCATCGTTTTGGCCCCCTTTCAAAATTGAAAGTATCTCCATTGCCTCATCCAGGTGCTTGCGATCACCTGCTGCCAACCCTTCAACCAGCTCTTGGAGCCGGTTGAAATAAGCTTGTTGCAAACCCTCTTTTTTGGCCAGTCCCAGCTTATCTTCATATTCATCAAGTAGCCCTTCTACCCGTTGAAGGGTATTGTGGACCGCCTGACGAGAGGTTTGGGTGGTTTCGGCAATTTCGGCTAATGAAAGGTCTTCTTCATTGTATAAAGCAAAAACATGTCGTTGATGCTTGGTTAATAAATTGGAATATAAATCAAATAACTGTGTGATATAAGTCAAATGGCCTAGACTTTCACGCATACTATCACCTGTCAATCCATTTTCCTTGACACCTTTGGTATGATAACAAGGATCCCGGCAGCTGTCAAGCTTTTTTCCTTGTCAGCACCCATTAATTGATAAAGATTTGGGCTACACCTGAAGCCCTGCAAAACGCCCCCTGACTATCGCTTTTGGCCTATCGGTGATTGGTCAGTACTCCCCAGTCCACCCAGCCGCTGACCGATCTCGGTCTGGTCATCATCACAAAGGAGATAGGGCATAAAGATGCCCTGCATAAAGCGGTCCCCGGCAGCCAGGGTTAAGACCTTTCCCTCCTTGCTGTCATTGGTCAGGGTAGCCTGGATATGCCCTTCATTTAAGGCACCATAATAATCACTATCAATGACCCCGGTGGTATTGGCCAACTGCAACCGGTAGCGGGTTCCCAGCCCGCTCCGGGGCATCAGTAAAAGAACGACCCCGGCCGGCATCAGGACCCGGATGCCGGTCGGGATGCAGGCGCTCTCGCCTGGGGCCAGGGTCAGGTCGGCCGGCAGATAAAAATCGTAGCCGGCGCTACCTGCCGTTGCCCGCTTGGGCAAGGGAATCTGGTCATACACTTGCTCTAGGGTCTCCCGGTCCCCTTGTTTATCTATCCAGTCGGCTACAAACTGCTTTTGACTCACTTTTTCAAATAGGATCATATCGTCACTCCAGACCTCGCTTTTCTTGAAAGATAGATGTCAACCTGCTATAATTTTACTGCTAGTTTAATAAGAAAAGGGGATTTTAATGGGTCGTATACATAACATCGAAGGAAAGAAGAATAAAATGGACAGCCAAAGGTCTGCCAGTTTTACCAAACATGCGCGCAATATCAGCGTTGCTGCCCGTATGGGCGGTGGGGACCCGGCTTATAACGCAACCCTGAAGTTAGCCATCGACAAGGCCAAGGCTGACAATATGCCTAATGATAACATACAGCGGGCCATAAAAAAAGGAACCGGTGATACCGCGTCTGATAACTATGAACACATCACCTATGAGGGCTACGGCCCCGGAGGTGTTGCGGTAATGATCGACTGCCTGACCGATAACAAAAACCGGACCGCCGGTAATGTCCGCCACTTATTGGACAAAAACGGCGGCAACCTGGGCACCAACGGTTGTGTTGCCTTTTTATTTGAACGCAAGGGGGCCATCGGCATCGACCGGGCCGAAACACCCCTTGGCGAAGAAGAATTGATGGACCTGGTCTTGGAGGCCGGCGCAGAAGACTTTATCGCCGAAGCCGACCATTACGAAGTCATCACCGGCCCGGAAGACTTTTCTGCAGTCTTGGAAGCCTGCCGGGAAGCTGGGGCCGCTGTCATCACCAGCGATATCAGCATGCTTCCGATGACCGTCGTCAAGACCGAAGAAGATGTCGCTGCCAAGGTCGCCAAACTGGTCAATGACCTGGAAGCCGACGACGATGTCCAAAACGTCTATACCAACGCTGAATAAGTGCCTGCAAGGAAAAACCGGCTCCTTGCAGAGAAGGACTGGGAATAAGTCTTATCCCGTCTAGCTATGAACAATATAAAGAAATGCTACAAAATAGCCCAAGAATAGCAAGGCCCCAGCTCAAAAAATGAACTGGGGCCTTGCTATTCTTCTTATCGCTCATGTTTGACCACAATATGGGATTGAATCAAAGCTTTCCCAGGTAGGTATCGGCGCTAAGCTTGTTTACAAAAAAAGCTGTGTCGAATGATTTTACCCATTCTGACACAGCCCCTTTAGGCAATACGATGACCGGAAGGTCTTCCTCCCTAGCTGGCCGGGTCTCCGGCTTTCTTATCCGACCGGTCATGACCGGAAGTTTTCATACTGGAGGGCCTGACCATAATCCTTTTCTTTCAGGAAACCGATAACCGTTTGCAGGTCATCGATTTTTTTACCGCTGACCCGGATTTTATCATCCATGATCTGGGTCTGGACTTTCAACTTGGTATCCCGGATATCCTTACTGATTTTTTTGGCCAGGTCCTTGTCAATCCCTTGGCGGATGATGATATCCTGCTTGACCCGGCCACCGGAAGCTTCTACCTTCCCGTATTCCATATTTTCAATGGGCACGCCCCGCCGGATAAATTTAGACTGTAAGACATCTACAACACTCTTCATCCGCATTTCATCATCTGCGTTTAAGTGGATGGTATCCCCATCGACATTGATTTCTGTTTTTGCGCCCTTGAAATCATAGCGGTTGGTGATTTCTTTTAAGGTTTGATTGACCGCATTGTCGACTTCTTGGGTGTCCACTTGAGAAACCACATCAAAAGTTGCATCTTTAGCCATAATGACCTCCTAAAAATCGATCTGCTTGGGTACACGGGGGAAGGGAATCACATCTCGTATATTTTTCATGCCGGACAGGTACATTAAGAGGCGTTCAAAACCAACGCCGAAGCCTGCGTGCGGGGTACCACCGTAGCGGCGTAAATCCAGGTACCATTGGTAGGCCTTGGTAGACATTTCCTTAGCCGCTAGCCGCTGGACCAGGAGGTCAAAGCGCTCTTCCCTTTGGCTGCCGCCGATAATCTCACCGATGCCAGGCACTAAAAGGTCCACAGCGGCGACGGTCTTTTGGTCATCATTCCCCCGCATATAAAAGGCCTTGATGGCTGCCGGGTAGTCAGTGACAAAGACCGGTCCCTTGACCACTTCATCGGTCAAAAACCGCTCATGCTCTGTTTGCAGGTCTAGCCCCCAGGAGACCGGATGGGCAAAGGACTGGCCACTTTTTTCCAAGAGGTCAATGGCCTCAGTATAGGTCATCCGGGAAAAACCGGCTGCTTGAACAGCCTCCAACCGCTGGATTAGGCCGTCATCTATGAAGTCATTGAAAAACTGGATGTCTTGTGGGGCTTCCTCGAAAGCGGTTTGAATCATGGCGCGAATAAAGTCTTCCGCCAGGTCAATGAGGCCATCTAGGTCACAGAAGGCGCATTCCGGTTCAATCATCCAAAATTCCGCTGCATGCCGGGCGGTATTGGAGTTTTCTGCCCGGAAGGTTGGGCCAAAACTGTAGACATTTTTAAAGGCATGGGCAAAGGCCTCTGCATTCAGCTGGCCACTAACGGCCAAGTGGGCCGGCCGGCCGAAAAAATCATCCTTATAGTCTAAGGCGGCCGGTGGTTGGACAGCTAACCGGTCCAAGTCCAGGGCGGTCACTTGGAACATTTCTCCGGCCCCTTCGGCATCACTGGCCGTTAAAATCGGCGTATGGACCTGCAAGAAACCCTTTTCATGAAAGTAGCGGTGGACCGCAAAACTCACCAGGCTCCGCAGGCGAAAAACAGATTGAAAGGTATTGGCTCGCGGCCGCAGGTGGGCGATGGTCCGTAAATATTCAAAGCTATGCCGCTTTTTTTGTAGGGGGTAGTCTTCGTCTGTTCCACCAACTAGGTCCAGCTCTGTTAGCCGGAGTTCAAAGGCCTGCTTGGCTTCAGGGGTGGCCAGCAAGCGACCGGACACGGCCACTGCTGCCCCCAGAGACAGGTCCTGCAGGGCCTCCCCCTGGTCTGCTGAATAGACCAGCTGGATGGCATCCGGGCAACTCCCGTCTACCAATTCGATAAAGCCAACCTGTTTCCCGGCCCGGTGGTTACGCACCCAGCCGGTCAGCCGGACCTCCTGGTTATAAAAAGCGGTGGGATTTTTATAGATAGCTGCGATTGCTTGTTCCATGGGACCTCCTATTCCAGGGAAATGCGCCCAATGGCTCCATTTCTAAATTCCTTTAGCAAGAGTACCGATGTTTTTCGGTCATCGACCCGGCCACCACTGATCAGGGCCCCCCGCCGCCGGCCTATGGCCTGCATGAGGGCGTAGGGTTCTTCTTCAGCGATGAGGTCCGAATCCAGGGCATAGCGGCTGGCTAAGGCTTCCGGATAATGGGTCTTGAGGTGACGCACCAGGCGGAAGGCCGCTTCTTCCGGGACAAAGACATCGTCAGAAACGGCCCCGCTAATGGCCAGCCGGTAGCCGATTTCGTCGTCGTCGAACTTGGGCCATAAAATCCCCGGGGTGTCTAAGAGTTCAATGTCTTCAGATAGGCGCAGCCACTGCTTGCCCCGGGTCACCCCGGGCTTGTTCCCGGTATCGGCTACCGACCGGCCAATGACCGCATTAATAAGGGTTGACTTGCCGACATTGGGGATGCCGATGATCATGGCATGGACCCGTACTTTTTTGGCCCCTTTACCTAAAAATCGCTCCCGCTTTTTTGCCGACAGGTCGTAAATGGCTTCAGACAGCGCCGCTGCCGCCTGCTTGCCCCCCCGGCTCAGGTCCAGGGCAAGGGCCCCGAAGCCCTTTTTCCGGTAGGTCTGGAGCCAATGGGCTGTCCGGCCGGGGTCAGCCAGGTCAGCCTTGGTCATAACAATTAAATGAGGCCGCTTTTTACCGACAATCTCTTCTAAAAGGGGGTTCTTACTGGTTTTAGGGAGCCGGGCATCGACCAGTTCAATCACTACATCAACCATGGCCAATTCTTTTTCAATGATGCGCCGGGTCTTAGCCATGTGACCCGGAAACCACTGGATACTCATCCTAACACCTGCCAAGCACTGATTGGCCAGTAAATAAACTGGGCCTTCCCGATAAGATAGTCCTCTTCCACTGTTCCCCAGTAGCGACTATCGCTGGAATGGTTCCGGTTATCGCCCATCATGAAATATTCGTCCTCAGGGACTTGGACCGGGCCAAAGTCAGGCATATTGGTATCTGCTGCTACATAGGGTTCTTCTAAGGGCTTACCGTCTATGAAAACGGTATTATTCTTGACTTCTACCCTTTCCCCGGGCAAGCCAATGAGCCTTTTGACATAGTCCATTTCCTCCAGGCCCTCTTTCTCATTGACGGGGTATTTAAAGACCACAATATCGCCCCGTTCCGGCTCATGCATTTTATAGGATAATTTGGTTACCACGACTTGATTATTCAAGCCCAGGGTTGGTATCATGGAGCCTGAAGGAATATAGTAGGTGCCCACAATAAAGTGCCGTAAAAATAAGACGAGTACGATAGCGATGGCAACCGGTACCACAAATTCGCGGATAAAACCGCCCTTTTGCTGGTTTTTTTCATTGTTATTGGGCTTGCCCTCTTCTTGCATGGCGTCTGCCCCCTTCCCTGACATTTTTAGCTGTCAACTAGAAAAAGCCCTTCGCCGAAGGCGAGGGGCTTACCATTAACGATGAATTTCTTTGATGCGGGCTGCCTTGCCGAACCGGTTGCGCATATAATATAATTTAGCACGACGCACACGACCTTGGCGTACAAGCTCAATTTCAGCCACACGCGGAGAATGAATCGGGAAAATACGTTCCACAGTGACCCCATAAGCCGTACGACGCACAGTAAAGGTTTCGGTTAAGCCGCCACCAACGCGTTTCAAGACAACACCTTCGAAAGCCTGCAGACGTTCGCGGTTACCTTCGACAACCTTTACCTGAACCCGGACAGTGTCCCCGGGACGGAAGTCAGGTACATCCGTTTTGAGTTGGTCTTGTTCAATTTTCTTTAAGATATCCATAGTTTCTCCTTTCATCTAGAGAACGTTCATAGGCCAATACCCAGCGGACCGTTCGGATCAAAAACACAGTTATTTTAACACATACAGCGCTATTGCGCAAGTCAAAATCAAGAGGAAAGTAATAGAAAGGGTGGTTTTATGTCAAAAGGCAAACATTATGAGATGTTTGATATTCTAGGCCCTATTATGGTCGGGCCATCCAGCTCCCATACAGCCGGCGCTTGTCGCTTAGCGGATATGGCGCGCCGCATTTATGGAAAGGACCTGACCGCTGTGACCTGCGAGCTCCACGGCAGCTTTGCCCACACCTATCAAGGGCATGGCAGCGACCGGGCCATTGCCGGCGGTCTTTTGGGCTATGCCCCTGATGATGAGCGGCTGGTAGAGGCCTTAGACCTCATTGCGCAAGCAGGGATTGACCTGGTCTTTGAATCCGCTGACCTGGGCAATGTCCATCCCAATACCATCCGCTTTCGTTTTCATCGGGACCAAGCGCCGGACTTCACCGTCACCGGCTCTTCCATTGGCGGCGGCAACATCCGGATTACGGATATAGATGGGACTGCCACTGATTTTACCGGCGAATACCCCACCCTCATCCTCCGCTATCCCGACTCCCCAGGCATGGTCTACTACGCCAGCAGTATTTGTCACGAAAATAATCTCAATATTGCGCATATGCACGTGAGCCGCCTTGACCAAACGGCAACCATGATCATTGAATTGGATGAGCCCTTCACCCCAGCAGTCACGGAGGCTTTCAGCCAATTGCCCAACCTAGACTTCTTTATTGCCATTTCACGT
>NZ_JBKICG010000009.1:0-90483 GCF_046569735.1 Peptococcus simiae
TAAGCGGAGAGATTTTTTATTTGCTTGTTATTTCTGCTCGGCCTTAATGGTGGCCAGGAGGCCGCCGGCTAAGAGAAGGTCTTCCTGGCGGCTGCCGAGGTCGATTTTTAGGGAGAGGGGCCGGTCGAGGCCTTCCACTTCAAGGTCAACCTGGCCGGTCTTGATTTGGGCCGGGAGGTTTTTGAAGGTGAGCTTGGCCCCTTCTTTGAGCAGGTCGTAGTCTGCCGGATTGGTGAAGGTCAGGGGGAGGATGCCGTTGTTAATGAGGTTGGCCTTGTGGATCCGGGCAAAGCTCTTGGCGATGACGGCCCGGACGCCCAGGTAGAGGGGGCAGAGGGCGGCGTGTTCCCGGCTGGACCCCTGGCCGTAGTTTTCCCCGGCAACGACCACCGGGGCGGCCCCGGTCATGGCCTTACATTTTTCCGGGAAGTCCGGATCAGCCGGGGTCAGGCAGAAGTTGGACAGGTAGGGGACATTGGACCGGAAGGGCAGGAGCTTGGCATTGGAGGGGGCAATGTGGTCGGTGGTTATGTTGTCTTCCAACTGGGTGGCCACTTGCCCTTCCAGGGTTTCCGGTACCGGCTGGCCGACGGGGCAGTCCTTAATGTTTGGCCCCTTGACCAGGTCAGTTTGGCCAATGGCCTCTTCAGATGGCGGAATAAAGAGGTTGTGGTCAATTTGGAAGGCTTCCGGATGTTGGATGCCCTGGAATTTTTCTTCGCCGTAGGGGTCGGTGATGACGCCATGGATGGCGGTCATGGCACAGGTTTCCGGACTGGCCAGGTAGACATCTGCACTGGCTGTCCCGCTGCGGGCGTAAAAGTTCCGGTTAAAGGACCGGAGGGAGACGCCGTCGGTATTCGGGGCCTGGCCCATGCCGATGCAGGGGCCACAGCCACATTCAAGGATCCGGGCGCCGGCTTCGATAAAGATGGACAGGAGGCCGTCATCGGCCAGCCGCTTGAGAATCTGTCGGGAGCCCGGGGAGATGACCAGGGACACATTGGGGTTGACCCGGTTGCCCTTTAAGACGGCGGCCACCTTGGCCAGGTCTACATAAGAGGAGTTGGTGCAGGAGCCGATGGCCACCTGGTTGACCTTGAGCCCGGCCTTGTCCGCTACCGGGACGACAGCGTCCGGGCTGTGGGGGCAGGCCAGGAGGGGGCGGAGGCTGGCCAGGTCGATTTCGATGGTCTTGGCGTAGCTGGCATCAGGGTCAGCGGCCAGGGCCTGCCAGTCATCTTCCCGGCCGAAGGAGGCCAGGTAGGTCCGGGTCAGGTCATCAGAGGGGAAGATGGAGGTAGTGGCCCCCAGTTCAGCGCCCATGTTGGTGATGGTGGCCCGTTCCGGTACGGTCAGGGTCTGGACCCCGTCTCCGGTGTATTCGTAGACCTTGTTGACCCCGCCTTTAACGCTTTCCCGGCGGAGGACTTCCAAGATAATGTCCTTGGCAGCCACCCCGGCAGATAAGCGGCCGGTCAGGCGGACTTCAATGACTTCCGGCATGGTGATGTAGTAGGGGCGGCCGGCCATGGCGGCGGCCACGTCGACCCCACCGGCGCCGATGGCAATCATCCCAATCCCACCACCGGTGGGGGTGTGGGAGTCGGACCCGATTAGGGTCTTGCCGGGGATGCCGAAGTTTTCCAGGTGGACCTGGTGGCAAATGCCATTGCCGGCCTTGGATAGCCAGATGCCGTAGTCGGCAGCGGCGCTTTGGATAAAGAGGTGGTCGTCAAAGTTTTCCGGGCCGCTTTGCAGCATATTGTGGTCAATATAGGCCACAGACCGTTCAGTCCGGACCCGGGGCGGATCCATAGCTTCCAGCTCCAGGTAGGCCATGGTCCCGGTAGAGTCCTGGGTTAAGGTTTGATCAATTTTAAGGCCGATTTCATTGCCCGGCA
The DNA here is from genome assembly GCF_046569735.1 of Peptococcus simiae. Lineage (GTDB taxonomy): Bacteria > Bacillota > Peptococcia > Peptococcales > Peptococcaceae > Peptococcus > Peptococcus simiae_A. Next base: position 1,905 of record NZ_JBKICG010000009.1, read on the forward strand.
CCATTTCGCCGTCCACCAGGTGGGCTGCAATGATTTTTTCGGTTAGTGTCGCCATAAATACCCTCCATTTCGTGTTGAGCTGCATCTTACATACAGGTAATATCATTTTATACAATGACTACCGACCTCGTCAAGCAAGGGAGGGGCGGCCCTTGCCAAGGCGGCGGCTTTTTGTTACAATAGGGTCAGGATCAGCAGAGCGGTTTCTGATCGCTCTAGGGATCGGCTTCAGCAACCGGTCCACACCAAGCCACTCTTCGGAGTGGCTTTTTTTTATTAGGAGGGAATTTCAGATGAAAGGCTCTTTTTTAAGGGGGCTCTTGGAAGTCATCCTGCCAACCCCGCGGAACTGCCTCTTTTGCCAGGAGGCCATCGGGGGCTTTGGCCTTTGCGAGACCTGTGCAGCCGCCTATGAGAAAAAAGCCCGGCTTAACGGTCAATGCCAGCGGTGTGGCAGCTTTGGCGTCCGTGGCCAAGCCTGTGATGTCTGCCGGCACTGGCCCAAGTACCTGGTCCGGGTCCGGGCCGTTTGGCCCTATGAAAAAGAGGCTCGGGAGGCCATCCTAGCCTATAAGTACCACCAGCAGCCCTGGATGGTCAAGGGCTTGGCCCAGGCCAGTATCGGTTACCTGCCGGCCGGGGTGGAATTCCTGGTGCCGGTCCCCCTCCACGCCAGTCGGTACCGGGAAAGGGGCTATAACCAGAGCAGCCTCCTGGCCAAGGCCCTGGCTGCAGCCGGCGGGCCGCCGGTGGTTGAAGCCCTTCGTCGGACTAAGGCCACCCCCCACCAAGTGGGCCTATCCAAGGCAGCCCGGCTCCATAACCTGGACGGGGCCATTGCGGTGGCTAGGCCGGAAGCCATTGCCGGCAAGCACGTCTGCCTGGTGGACGACGTCATTACCACTGGGTCTACCATTGAGCACTGCGCCCGGGCTCTGCATACCGCCGGGGCCAAAGCGGTCAGCGCCCTGGTCCTGGCCGCCGGTTTTTCGACCCAGGCCGGTCGCTAAATAAAAAATTTGACATATTTTTTGCATAAGGCTTGCATTTTTATGCAAAAAATTGTATAATGCCATCAGACTTTAGAAATAATGAATAGGGGAGAGAAAAAAATGAAGAAAATTTTAGCATCCATCTTGGCGCTCGCCTTGAGCGTATCTGTTTTAACCGCCTGTGGCGGCGGCTCTGGGGACAACAATAGTGCAGCAGCACCTGACGCCAGCTCCAGCGCCCAAAGTTCATCCAATGCCATCGTTGTAGGGACCAACCCGACCTTTGCCCCCTTTGAATTCCAAAATGACAAGGGTGAAATGCAGGGCTTTGACCTGGACCTCTTACGGGCCATCGGGGAAGAAGCCGGCTTTGATGTGGAGTTCAAGAGCCTGTCCTTTGATGCCTTAACCGCTGCTGTCCAAAATGGTGAAATCGACGTGATTGCAGCCGGTATGAGCATCACCCCGGACCGTCAAAAACAACTGCTCTTCTCCAAGCCTTACATGGACGCTTCCCTAGGCATCTATGTAGCCAAGGATACCGATGGTATTAACGGCGTTGGCGACTTAAAAGGCAAAGTGGTTGCTGCCCAACAGGGTACCACCGGTGCTGACGAAGTCCAAGACTTAGCTGATAAACGTCAAATCGGCGAAGCCAAAATCTTGGAAGACTACAACATGTGCTTCTTAGAACTGACCAACGGTGGTGCAGATGCCCTGGTTATCGACCTGCCGGTGGCTGAAAACTACATGAAAAACAATGCCGATACTGTTAAAATGGTTGGCGAACCCTATGTAGCTGACTACTATGGGATTGCCATGGCCAAGGACAACACCGAATTAGAACAAAAAATCAACGACGGCTTAGATAAGGTCATCAAGAGCGGCAAATTTGAGGAACTCTGCAAGAAATATGAACTGCCGGTTCCCCAATCCATCATCGATGGCACGGCTAAAGTCGCCTAAGGACCTGGTAAAAAATGAGATGCGAGATTTCTCGCATCTCATTAGTCTTTATAGAGGGAAGGAGTAGCTATGCAGCTTAATTTCTGGGAACACTTTACAGCTGTATTGCCGATTGTCATTAAAGGGGCGGAATTCACCCTGAAGGTCACCGCCATTGCGGTCTTCTTCGGGATTATCATCGGTCTGGCCATGTCTTTAATGAAATTAAGCGGCAATCGGCTCTTAAAAGTCATTGCAAATGTCTATATTGAAGTCTTTCGGGGGACCCCCCTCCTGGTCCAAATCTTCCTCTGGCACTACGGGGTTTCCTCTTTAATCATGGTCATCACCGGGGAAAAATTCTTCTTCCAGGTGCTGACCACTGCCTGTGTGGTCCTGGGCTTAAACTCCGGGGCCTATGTGGCGGAAATTTTCCGGGCCGGGATCCAAGGGGTGGACATCGGTCAGGTGGAAGCCGCTCGGTCCCTGGGGATGACCAAGGCCCAGACCCTCCGCCATGTGGTGGTCCCCCAGGCCTGGAAACTGGTTATCCCGCCCCTGGGTAATGAATTTGTGATGCTGTTAAAGGACAGCTCTCTTTTATCCACCATTGGGGCCATGGAAATCATGAAGCGGGGGCAGATTTACATCGGGACCCATGCGGCCCCCTTCCCGGCCTATGTGGCCGTCGCCCTGTGCTACCTGGTCATTACCTTTACCCTGACCCGGTTTATCAATGGCTATGAACGGAAACTCTCCTCCGGCGGCAAGAATGCCCGGAGTATGACGGATATCAGATAGGAGGACCGCCGTGATTGAAATCAAGAACCTGCATAAGTCCTTCGGCAAGTTGGAAGTCCTTCGGGGCATCAATGAAACCATTGCCGATGGTGAAGTGGTCTCCATCATTGGGCCGTCCGGCAGCGGGAAGAGTACCTTCCTGCGCTGCCTCAACCTCTTGGAAGAACCCACCGAAGGGCATATTTTAATTAACGGGGAAGACATTACCGACCCCAAGCATGATGTGAATAAGATGCGGGCCCAGGTAGGGATGGTCTTCCAGCGCTTTAACCTCTTCCCTAATAAATCGGTGCTGGAAAACATCACCCTGGCCCCTATTAATGTCCTTAAAATCTCCAAGGCGGAGGCCGAGGACCGGGCCCGGTCCCTGCTGAAAACGGTAGGTCTGTCCGATAAGGCGGACAACTACCCCCACAGCCTGTCCGGCGGCCAGCAGCAACGGGTGGCCATCGCCCGGGCCCTGGCCATGCAGCCCCGCTACCTGCTCTTTGATGAGCCGACCTCAGCCCTGGACCCGGAAATGGTCGGGGAGGTACTGGCCGTTATCAAGGGCCTGACCCAAACGGGGATGACTTTGGTTATCGTCACCCACGAAATGGGCTTTGCCCGGGAGGTCAGTGACCGGGTCTTCTTTATTGACCAAGGCATTGTCATGGAAAAGGGGAGCCCGGAAGATATCTTCGGCAACCCCCAGGTGGACCGGACCAAGGACTTTTTGGCCAAGGTTTTATAAGACAAAGCAAAACGCTGTATCGAATGATTTTTATTCGATACAGCGTTTTTTATTGCTTGTCTTTAGCCGCTAGGGCCTGCCAGGTTTCTTCAACGGTCCGGCCGGTCAGGGGGTCCCGATAATAGGGGACGATTTCCCTTAAAGGCTCTAGGACAAAGGCCCGGTCCCGGTAACGGGGGTGGGGGAGGTAGAGTCGGGGGTTCTCGCTGACCAGGTCCCCGTAAAAAATCATGTCACAGTCCAGGGGCCGGCTGCCCCATTTTTCCTCGCGGACCCGGCCGGCTTGCTCCTCCAGGCCCTGGAGGAGGCGGAGGCACTCCCGAGGCAGGAGGCAGGTATCCAGTAAGAGGGCCCCGTTTAAGTAGGGGGCTTCCTGCCGGCGGCCGACGGCAGGGGTCTCAATAAAGGAGGCAATCTTTTTCAGCCGGATGCCCTCGCTGGCCTCTAGGGCTTCAATGGCCTGGCAGAGGGTGGCCAAGCGGTCGCCTTCATTGGCCCCCAGGGCCACCACCACCGGGTGCCAGCGGCGGCTGATGGTGATGGAGGCCGTATCCAGGGGGAGGCCAATAGGCGCCCAGGGCTTGGCGATGGTTAACTCCAGCCCATGGACGGGCGGGAAGGCCAGGAGGAGCTGGCGGGCCAACTGCTCAGCAGCGGTCTCCAGGAGCTTGACGGTATGGGCCTGGAAAAAGCGCTGGGCTTCATGGCAAACGGCCCCGTAGTCGACCCCCCGGGATAGGTCATCCCGCATGCCAGCGTGGCTGGTGACCAGCTCCAGCTTGAGGCTGATTTCAAAGCGCTGGCCGAGTTTGTTTTCCTCGGGAAACAGGCCATGGTTGGCAAAGACCACTAGACGGTCAATTTTAAGATAATCCATAGCCGTCCCTTTCTATAGCCATGGCCACGTCCAGGGCCTCCTTGTTGGCCTTGACATTGTGGACCCGGAAAATCCGGGCCCCCTTGAGGTAGCCGTAGACAGTGGTGGCGGCGGTGGCCAGGTCCCGGTCAGGGGCCGGCCGGTCGACAATGCTACCCAGGAGCCGCTTGCGGGAGGTCCCCAGGAGAACCGGGTAGCCCAGGGCCACTAACTCATCAAGCCGGTGGATGACCTCCGCATCTTCCGGCCGGGTCTTGGCAAAGCCCACGCCCGGATCCAGGATGAGCTGGTCCTTTTGGCAGCCGGCCGCCAGGGCCAGGTCTACCTGCTTTTGGATATCGTCCCACACGTCTTTGGGGTAGGCGGTGTAATGGGGGGCCTCATCGTTGTGCATGAGGCAGTAGGCCACCCCGGTTTCTGCAATGAGCGGGGCCATGGCCGGGTCATACTTGAGCCCCCAAATGTCATTGATCAGGTGGGCGCCGGCATCAATGGCGGCCCGGGCGGTGCCGGCCCGGTAGCAGTCAATGGAGATGGGGACATCAAAGCGGGCCTTGACGGCCTCAATAATGGGGATAATCCGGCTACACTCTTCATCGACGGAAATTTGCACATGGCCCGGCCGGGTTGATTCGCCGCCAATATCTAAAATGGCGCAACCGTCGGCGAGCATGTCCTCGACATGGGCCAGGGCCCGGTCCATGTCATTCCACTTGCCTCCATCCGAGAAGGAGTCGGGGGTGACATTTAAGATACCCATGATATAGGCATCCGGTCCGGTAAAGTCAAAATTTTTCTGACCGATATACATAAGGGGCCTCCATTTCTTGATTAAGGGTCTTAATAGCGGGGGTAGGCGTTTTTGCGGTCGGTTGGCCAGTGGCAGCTATCTGTCGCCGGGCACTGGTAGCAGGGCCGGGACAGGCTATCGGCCAGGGAAAAGGCCTCCAGCAGGTTGTTGGGGGCAGCCGGGCCGCGCCAGCCATGGCCCTCGATGAGCCGGATGACCTCCGGCCGGCGGTCGGCCGGAAAGCCGATGGCCTCCAGCCACTGGTCGGCCAATTGGGCGCTGGCAACCGGGTGGTCGGCCTGGCCCTTGTCCAGCCGGCCCAGGTCATGCATGAGGGCGGCCAGGTAGACCACATCCTTGTCCGCCGGAATATCAAAATCAGCGCAAATCAGCATGGTCACCCGGGCCACATCGAGGAAGTGGTCCAGGTTGTGCTTGCAGTAAATACGGTCGGCTTCCTGGTTTTCCAGGGCCCTCAAGGCCTGCCGGTAAGATTCTAGGGCCAAGAGGCGGGCGAGGTAACTCATTGACCTATCAGGCTCAAAACCTGGCCCTGGCGGGCGAAGTCATCGGTGAAGATGCCCCGGGTGGCAATGGTGGTTGTTTTGCTGCCCGGTTTTTTGACCCCCCGCATGGTCATGCACATGTGCTCGGCGGTGATGACCACCATAACCCCCTCGGTATGGAGTTCGTTCATGATGGCCTCGGCAATCTGGTCGCCCATCTGTTCCTGGAGCTGGAGCCGGCGGGCAAAGGTTTCCACTGTCCGGGCCAGCTTGGACAGGCCGACCACTTCATTGCCCGGTAGGTAGGCGATATGGGCGGTCCCATAAAAGGGGAGGAGGTGGTGTTCGCAGAGGGAGTAGAAGGGGATGTCCTTTTCCAAAAGGAGACCGGAGCTTTCTACCGGGAACCGTTTGCTCAAGTGGATGGCCGGGTCTTCAGCCCGACCGGCCAGGAGTTCCTGGTACATGGTGGCGACCCGCTTGGGGGTTTCGATGAGGCCGTCCCTATGGATGTCTTCCCCGAGGGCCTCCAGTAAGTCTCTAACCGCTTGTTCAGCTTTTTCCTGGTTGATCATAGCATCTCACTTTCTTCTAGTAGACATTGGCGGGCCGCCTCCAAGTGGGAGAGGGACCCGCAAATGATAAAGTAGTCGTTATCCCGGGCGCTGCTTTTAATGTAGCGAATGGCCTCCTCGAGCCGGGGCTTGAGGGTGACTTGGCAGGCCGGGGCCCGGGTCTCGGCCAGGGTGGCCAGGTCTTGGGCCGGCATGGACCGGTCGGTATTGATTTCGGTAATGATGAGTTCGTCGGCCCGGCCATTTAAGAGGGCCAGCATACCGGCGGCGTCCTTGTCCTTGAAAATATGGAGGACCACCCGCCAGCGGCCCTGGGGGGCGATATGGTCCATGTTGTCCACCAGGACAGCCATGGCCGGGGGATTATGGGCCCCGTCCAGGTAAAGGGGCCGGCTAAAGGGCAGCCTTTCCATCCGGGCCGGCCAGCTGGTGGCCAAAAGACCCTGCCGGCAGTCCTTTTCGCTGATGATATAGCCCAGGTCGCGCAGGACCTCGACACATAAGAGGGCCCCGGCGGCATTGGTGGCCTGGTGGAGGCCCAGGAGGGCCGTCTGGTAGGGTTCGCCCCGGTAGCTAAAGGCCTCCCGGCCATCCACCGGGCCCAGGGCCTTGACCGCAGTTGGGTCTAGGACATAGAGGGGGGCCCGGTTGGCAGCGGCTCTGGTCCGGATGACCTCGGCCGCTGTCGCCGCCTGGGGCCAGGAAACCACTGGCACCCCGGGCTTGATAATACCGGCCTTGGCCTCTGCAATGGCGGTCAGGGTCTGGCCCAGGAGGGCCTGGTGGTCCATACCAATGGCCGTCAGGACGGTGAGGATGGGCTTTTCCACCACATTGGTGGCATCCATCTGCCCGCCCAGGCCGGTTTCCATGAGAAAGACCGTCCGGGGCCCCACCGGGGCTAAGAGCCAGGCAGCGGCCAGCTCCATTTCGAAAACCGTCGGATGGGGCAGGCCGTCTTCAGCCATCCGGTCCGCTGCCTGGGCCACTTGGGTCAGGGCCTGGGCAAAGGCTTCGGCCTCCACCGGCTGGCGGCAGACCATAAAGCGGTCCAGGTAGGTCCGGACCTCCGGCGAGGTATAGGAGGCCGTGGTATAGCCGGCTGCCTCTAAGATGGCCGCCAGGTGGGCCACCGTTGACCCCTTGCCATTGGTACCGGCAATATGGATGATCTGGAGCTGCCGGTCCGGATGGTCCAGGTAGGCGGTCAGGTGGGTCATGGTGTCTATCCCATAGACGGACCCCCGCCAGCTGTGTTGATCTAAATAAGCCCTTGCTTCTGAATAATTCACCATAGCCTCCATAAAAAAAGTCCTCTCACCTGAGAGGACCTGACTTGATCTGGGAGCGTTCACCACATCGCAGCCTAAGCATTCGTTCAGCGGCACCCCCTCGTCCGGCTGACACTCTTCGGATAATCCGACACGCATGGTGAACTAGGATCTATTAAAATATTGAACTAATCATAGCACTATTGGCAGGCCTATGCAAGGTATTCCGGCCTTGACATCTGGCCAGAAAAGCCTATAGTAAACCATAATAGAGGAAGGAGGTCGATGACATGACGAAAGAAAACAAGCAAGCGGCCAGTGACCAGCCCACCAGCTGCCAGCCATCTGATGACCTGACCTGTGCCGAAGAAGTCCGGCTGGGACTCCTGGATTTATTTGCCGCCATAGATGCTGACCCGGCTGCCCAAGCCGCGCCGGCAGACCCGGCGGATGATCCGAATGAAGGTGATCAAGATGCGTAGGTACAGGGATGCCAAGTTGCGGGATATTTTCATGTCCACCCATTATGCCCACCGGGGGATTCACGATACGCCGGATTGTCCGGAAAACTCCCTGGCCGCCTTTAAAAAGGCTGTGGACCTGGGCTATGGCATTGAACTGGATGTCCAGGAAAGCCATGACGGCAAACTCGTCATCCACCACGACCTGGACCTGGAGCGGATGACCGGCCTGCCCGGCCTGGTCGGGTCCACCTCCTATGCCCACATGCGGGACCGCCGGCTCAAGGAAACAGACCAGCGGATTCCGACCCTGGCAGAAGTCCTGGCCCTTGTGGATGGCCGGGTCCCCCTTCTTATTGAGGTGAAAAGCTTTCTCCGGCCCAAGCGCTTTGCCGAAGAACTGCGGAGCATCTTGCGGGGCTACCAGGGCCCCTATATGATCGAATCCTTTAACCCCTGGTTCCTGCGGCGCTACTACGCCCTGGATAACCGGGTCTGGCTCGGCCAATTGTCCCAGCACTTTCCCGATGTCCTGGGCCGGCTCTTTTTATCCACTCTTTTGTGCAGCGCCGTCAGCAAGCCCGACTTTATTTCTTACAGCATTAAGGCCCCGAACCGGTTTGCCCTTTGGGTCTGCAAGACCATCCTGCGCAAGCCCCTCTTCGGCTGGACGGTCAGAGATGACCAGGCCTACCGGGCCCATAAGGACTTCTTTGACCTTTTCATCTTTGAACACATCCGGCCGGGCAAACCGGACAATGCAGATATGCAGCGGCTCATGGCCCAGTTGGAGGACTAGGCCTTGCCTTTAGGCCGCTAACCGGCTATAGTGGGCTTATATCTTTTGGAGGATATAGTTAGAGGAGGAGATTGAAATGAAACTCGGTATTATTCGCTGCCAACAGACAGAGCACCTTTGCCCCGGTACCAAGTGCCTGCAAGGGGCCCAACACCACACCTTTAACTTTGAACAATTTAAGGATGAGCCCATTGAGTTGGTTGGCATGGTCAGTTGTGGCGGCTGTCCGGGCAAGCAGGTGAGCGCTCGGGCCGCAGAAATGGTTAAGCGAGGGGCAGATACCATTGCCCTGGCCAGCTGCATCACCCGGGGCAATCCCATCGGCTACCCTTGCCCCTTCCAGGCCAAGCAGAAAGACCTGGTCCGCCGGCAGCTGGGCGAAAATGGCCGCCTGCTGGAGTACACCCACGAATAAATAATTCGCATAGGCCGCCCCTGCGGCCTTTTTTTGTGCCCGGGGGCGTGCTACAATGGGGGCATTAGGAGGCGCTATGAAAAGAACGAATATACCGGTAGTAACGGGGTTGAGCCTGGGGGTCATGCTTAATCCCTTGAATAGCTCGATGATTGCCCTGGCCCTGTACAGTATCCAGCAGGATTTTTCCCTGCCTCTGGCGACGGTGACCTGGCTGGTCACCGCTTTTTACCTGGCCAGTATGGTTGGCCAGCCGTTGATGGGCCGGTTGGGGGATATGGCCGGCCATAAGCGGCTCTTTATTTTTGGGCTGGCCCTGGCTCTATTGGCGGCCCTTGGCGGGGCCTGGGCACCGACCTTTGTCTTTCTCCTGGTCATGCGGATTATCCAGAGCCTGGGGACCAGCCCCCTCTATCCCTGTGCCAATGCAACGGTGAACCGGGTATACGGGGATGAGAAGGGGGAAATGGTGGCGCTCATGGCTACGGTAAACGCGGCCATGGCGGCCTTGGGGCCTTCGATTGGGGGCCTGGCCATTGCCTGGTGGAGCTGGCAGGGGATTTTCCTGGTTAATATCCCGGTCATCCTCCTGGCGCTTTTTCTTTGTTGGCGGTTTTACCCGGCTGATGCAAAAGCCCTTCGCTTCGACCGGCAGCTGTTAAAGGATGTGGACCTGCCGGGGGTCTTTTATTTTACGATGACAGTGCTTTGCCTAGTCGGTTTTATCCTTACCTTGAAAGGCGGGGGGCAGTGGTGGATACTGCTCTTGGGTCTTTCAGCCCTGGCCTTTTTTTGGCAGCGGGAGCGGCGGACGGCCAAGCCCTTTATTGACCTGGGTCTCTTTAGCCGCTACCCCATGATTGGCCTGAGCCTGGTAATGAACCTCCTGGTCAATGTCTATTACTATATTATTTTCTTTGGCCTACCCCTGTACCTTCAGACGGTTATGGGCTTTTCTGCGGGGAAGAGTGGGCTCATCATGCTTTCCTGTGCCGGGGTTTCCATGCTTGTGGGGCCGCCGGTCGGCCGGTATGCGGACCGGGTGGGCTATGAAAGGGCCCTGGCCTTTGGGGTCCTGGTCCTGGCCCTGACCGGGGTCTTGTTCAAGGTCTTTTTCCTGGGCCATGGCCTGGGGGTGATCATCGCCCTCATGGCCTTTTCCGGCCTGGCCTATGGGGCCTTAAATGTTACCGTCCAGCTGGCGCTCATGCGGCATACGCCGGGGGACTATACGGGGATGGCCATAGGCCTCTTGCAGTCATCCCGTTACTTAGGAGCCATTGGCTCCAGTGTGGCCCTGGCAGTCATGGTCCATGGGGATATGACCCGGGGCATGTTTGCGGGCCTGCTGGATATGATGATGGTTGCCGGCCTGCTCTTGCTGGCCCTCTGGGCCCTGGCCAGACGGCGGCATGCGGTCTAGCCCTGATCAAGGGAAAGCAGTGGATGGATAGAAGGATTAGGAGGGGAAGAAATGGAGACACGGGTAGCCATTGTCAGTATCATAGTCCATGACAAGGCCCAGGTGGAGCTTTTAAACAGGCTCCTGCACCGCTACAGCGAATGGATCATCGGGCGGATGGGCCTGCCCTACCGGGCCAAGGACATCAATATTATCGCCATCGCCATGGATGCTCCCCAGGCTGAGATCAGCGCCTTGTCCGGTAAGATTGGTGCCCTGGAGGGAATCAAGGCCAAGGTTTGTTATGCGGATAAGGGGCAGGCCTGTCATGGGGCCTAGGGAAGCGGCCTGCCTGGACCGGCTAGTCCAAGCCGGCCGGCTGTCGGCTGAGGATTGGACGACCCTGCTGGCGGCCCGAACCGCCCCGGCCTTTTTAGCGGCCCTGGCCCCCCTGGCCCAGGCAAGGGCCCAGGCCACCTATGGCAAGACCGTTTACATCCGGGGCCTCATTGAACTGACCAATATCTGTCGGAACAATTGCTACTACTGCGGTATCCGCCGGGACAACCGGGAGGTCAGCCGCTACCGGCTCAGCGAGGACCAGGTGCTGGAGGCCTGTCAGGCCGGCTACCGGGCCGGCTTTCGGACCTTTGTCCTCCAGGGGGGTGAAGACCCCTACTGGACGGATGACCGCTTGGTGCCCTTCATTCAGGCTATTAGGCACCGCTTTCCCGATTGTGTCCTGACCCTATCCCTGGGGGAAAGGTCCCGGGAAAGCTATGCCAGGCTTTACGCAGCCGGGGCCCGGCGCTACCTGCTCCGGCATGAAACCGCTGACCCGGCCCACTATAGCCGGCTCCACCCGGACGAGATGTCCCTGGCCCGGCGGCTGGAGGCCCTGGCGGACCTCCAGGCCCTGGGCTTTCAGGCCGGCTGCGGGATGATGGTCGGGTCGCCCGGCCAGGGGACCAGCCAGTTGGTCCAGGACTTTTTATTTATCCAGGACTTCCAGCCCCAAATGGTGGGCCTGGGGCCCTTTATCCCCCACCATGCCACCCCCTTTGCCGACCAGCCGGCCGGCGGGGTTACCGAAACCCTGGTTATCCTGGCCCTGGTCCGCCTGGTCTTGCCTAAGGTGCTCTTACCGGCCACGACGGCCCTGGCCACCTTGGACCCCCGCGGCCACCTGGCCGGGATTGCTTCCGGCTGTAACGTCATCATGCCCAACCTGTCGCCGCCCTCGGTCCGGAAGAACTATAGCCTCTACGACGGCAAGCGGTCCTCTGGCACAGAGGCGGCGGAAAATGTCCAGGCCCTGGCCGCTGAATTGGCGACGGTCGGCTACAAGATTGTTGTTCAATCCGGGGACCACCCGGATTTTTAAAAGGGGATCAGTTCTTTCTTGAGCGGAAGAACTGTTATTTGATTCGGGGTCTAAGAGCGGGCTAATTTTATGATGACCAGAGCTTTATTGAGAGGAAAACAAACACTGAAGAGGATCTGATGAGAAAGCCAAGGCTGACTCAAAAGAGAGGAGTCATTCAAATGACAAAACAAGTGGCCTATGATGTGGCCTCTAAAGAGGCGGAAGCCTTTATCAACCATGAGGAAATCCTGGACTGCCTGGCCTGGGCCGATGCCCACCGGGACGATGAGGCCTTAATTGACGCCACCCTGGAAAAGGCCCGCCTGCGGAAGGGACTCAACCACCGGGAGGCCCTCCTCTTACTGGACTGCAATATCCCGGAAAAGGTCGAGGCCATCAGGGCCCTGGCCAAGGAAATCAAGCGGGACTTTTACGGGGACCGGATCGTTATGATGGCGCCCCTTTACCTGTCCAATTACTGCGTCAATGGCTGCCTTTACTGTCCCTACCATGCCCCGAATAAGACCATCCACCGGAAGAAACTGACCCAGGAAGAGGTGGCCAGAGAGGTCATTGCCCTCCAGGATATGGGCCACAAACGTCTGGCCATTGAAGCCGGTGAGGACCCGGTAAACAACCCCCTGGACTATATCATCGACTGCATTCATACCATTTATAATACCAAGCATAAGAATGGGGCCATCCGCCGGGTCAATGTAAACATTGCTGCCCTGTCGGTCGAAGATTTTAAGCGGCTCAAGGCCGCTGATATCGGCACCTATGTCCTATTCCAGGAAACTTACCATAAAGAGAACTACGAAGCCCTCCACCCGACCGGGCCCAAGCACAACTACAAGTGGCATACCGAGGCCCATGACCGGGCCATGGAGGCCGGCATTGATGACGTGGGCTTAGGCGTTCTCTATGGCCTGGAAAGCTACCGCTATGAATTTGTCGGCCAGCTCATGCACGCCGAACACTTGGAGGCGGTCTTTGGCGTAGGCCCCCATACCATCTCGGTCCCCCGGGTCCGGCCGGCCGATGACATCGACCCCACCAGCTTTGACAACAGCCTGACCGATGACCGCTTTGTCCAATTGGTGGCGGCCCTGCGGATTGCTGTACCCTACACGGGGATGATCATGAGCACCCGGGAAAGCCAGGACATCCGTCGTCGTTGCCTGGAAGTGGGGATTAGCCAGATCAGCGGCGGGTCCCGGACCAGCGTTGGCGGTTATGCGGAAGAAGAAAAACCGGAAGACAACAGCGCCCAGTTTGACGTCAATGATACCCGGACCCTGGATGAGGTGGTCCACTGGCTCATGGACCTGGGTTATGTGCCCTCCTTCTGTACGGCCTGCTACCGGGCCGGCCGGACCGGTGACCGCTTTATGGCCCTGTGTAAGAGCGGGCAGATCCAAAACTGCTGCCTGCCCAATGCCCTGATGACCCTGAGAGAATACCTGGATGACTACGCCTCCGAGGCTACCAAGGCCGTCGGTGAGCAGGTTATTGAAGACCAGCTGGCCCATATTGATAACGAAGAAGTCCGCCGGATCACGACGGACCACATCCATGACATTGACGCCGGCCAAAGGGACTTCCGTTTCTGATGGCCGGGTTCATAGATACCCCTAGGGGGGACCGGGCCACCATCGGCCTTTTTGGCCGGCGGAATGCCGGCAAGACCAGCCTCTTTAATGCCCTCCTGGGCCAGGAGGCGGGCATCGTCAGCGACCGGCCCGGGACCACCACCGATGCCCACCGGGTCAATACCGAATGGCCGGGCGTCGGTCCGGTGACCCTCATCGATACCGCCGGCTTTGATGATAGCGGGGACCTGGGCAGTCTTCGGGTGGCCAAGACCGAGGCCCTGGCTAAGGGCTTGTCCCTGGCCATCCTGGTTTTTGCCAGCGGTGATGAAGAAGAGATTGTCCGCTGGCAGGCCCTCAAGGAGCCGGGCCCGGCCCTGGCTGTCCTTTCCCAGGGAGATAGGCCCGGCCGGGCGAGCCTGGCAGCGGCCTTGTCGGAAAAAATAGGAGGGGAAGAGGTCCTCCTGGTCAGCAGCCAGACCGGCCAGGGCCTGGACCAGTTGCACCGGGCCGTCCAAGCCCTCCTGCCCACTGAAGAGACCCCCTACATTACCGGCGACCTGGTCCGGGCCGGGGACCGGGTGGTCCTGGTCATGCCCCAGGACCAGGCTGCGCCCAAGGGCCGGCTCATCCTGCCCCAGGTCCAGACTATCCGGGAACTCCTGGACCGGGCGGCCCTACCCATCTGCACCACCCCGGAGACCCTACCGGCCGCCCTGGCAGCCCTCCAGGCCCCGCCGGACCTGATGATTACCGATAGCCAGGCCTTTGCCCAGGTGGCGGCCCTCTGCCCGGCGGAGACGGTCCTGACCTCCTTTAGCGTCCTCTTTGCCGGCTACAAGGGCCGGGCGGACGTCTTTGCCCAAGGGGCCCAGCGGCTCCTGGCCCAGCCGGCCCCGGCCCGGATCCTCATTGCAGAGGCCTGCAGCCATACCCCGACCTCCGAAGATATTGGCCGGGTCAAGCTGCCCCGGCTCTTGCGGAAAAAACTGGGAGAGGACATCCAAGTGGATATCCTCGGTGGTAACGACTTCCCGACTGACCTCAGCCCCTATGACCTGGTCATCCACTGCGGGGCCTGTATGTTCACTCGGGCCTATGTCCTGGCCCGGATTGCCGCCTGCCAGGCCGCCGGGATCCCCATCACCAACTATGGGATGGCCATTGCCGGCCTGACCGGGATCCTCTCCCAGGTCACGCTCCCGGATGGTAGCCGGCTATAAGCTTCTATTGACAAGTCTTAGCCGGTCCAATATACTAAAACTATCCTAGATGTAGTCTTGGCTTACTAAGATCTTACCTTGAAAGAAGGCGACAACCATGTATAAGAAAATCCTAGCAGCAGGCCTGGCCCTGGCCTTTTGTGCCTCGGTTGGCCCGGCAGCGGCATTTGCGGCCCAACCGGCCAGCGAACCGCCGGCTAAGAGCACCGACACCGCCCGCATCGAACAACCTAATTTCTACCTGACCCTGCAGCAGGGGTCTGAAAAGACCCAGCTTTCTGTTGTCGCTCATGTGAAGGCAGATGACCAGCTGCTTTTACGTCGGGCCAAGGCCGACGGCAAGTGGACCAATGTCGCTGAACCGGTCAAGGTCAAGGCCAATGATACCAAGGTCTGGTTCAACCTGCCCCGGCAGGATACCGATGGCAGCTACTTTTCCTACCAGGTCGTAGCCCTGGCCACTGTTGGTGACAGTTCTCCGGCCATCCGGGTAATCCTGGATGCCAGTGGCAAGGACCGGATGTTGGCTGAAACCGCCCCGGTGACGGCAGCCACCCTTGCACCAAAACCCGGTCAAGACCCGGCTAAACCGGGCGAGGGCCAAGCTACCGACCCGGCAGCGAAACCGACCGATCCTGCTAAGCCGGGGGAAGCCGCTAAGCCCACAGAAAAAGACCCCAAAGACCAGAAAGATAATAAAGACAACAAAGATAATAAGGACAACAAGGACAATACTGCTAATAAAACAACCACAAGTAAAAGTACCACCGGCAATACAACCACTAATAATAAGACAAGCAACCCTTCAACGACGGCTAAGACCAGTTCCAGCACAAATAAAACCGTGCCCAAGACCGGTCAGGTTGGCCTAGCTGTCCCCATCGGCCTCCTCTTGGCCGGTAGCGGCCTAGCCCTCCTGCGCCGCCGTGACTAATCCTTGATGCCTGCAAACGCACCCTACCGGGTGCGTTTTTATTTGCCTGTAAAGGTTCGGGAAAAAGTGTTTTTTTGATTAGCCCCGTCCAAAAAGGGTATATAGAAAGAGAAAGTAAAACTCAAGACAGTCGAGGAGGAAATACCATGTCCGTTCATTATGAAACGAAATTTACCAACGTTGGTGGCCGTGTCGGTGAGTCCGTAGCTATTGACAACACCTTTAAACTGGAACAACCCAATGAAGATGGGAAAATGAACCCCGGGTCTACCAACCCGGAACAACTTTTTGCAGCTGCCCTGGCTTCCTGCTATAACGGTGCCTTCCTCTACCATATGGAAGCAGCCGGTAAAGAAAGCGAAGTGAAGTTTATCGTCACCGTTTACCTGGAAGATGACCCCAACTATGAAGGGACCATGCGGGTCCGTTGCGAATGCAAGGTAGATGCCCCCCAACTGACCAAAGAAGAAATCAAAGACTTCCTCGAAAAGGCACAAACCACCAGCCCTTACACCAAGATGTTCAAGGGTGGCGCTATTTTAGAAAATGTGGTTGACTAAGCACCACTAAAAAAAGCTCAACATCCAGCACTAAGAAAAGCCGGACGTAAGGTTCCGGTTTTTGACTTGGTGTGAGTCGTTGAGCTTTTTTTATTTGCCGCCCGGGACTACTTGGCCCGGTCAGCCGGCGTCGGGCGGGTTAAAATCAGGACCGCCATAATGATAATGATAAAACCGACAATATCCATGGGGGTGAACTGGGTCCCCATCCAAAAGTGGGAGAAGAGGGCGGCGGACAGGGGTTCCACACAGGCCAGGATGGAGGACCGGACCGGCCCGATGAGCTTGACCCCGTATAAGAAGAGGCTGAAACTCATGACGGTCCCAATGAGGACCAGGCCGACCAGGCCAAAGACCATCCCTCCGTCCCAGCTAATGGCCTCGTGCCAGGGGTGGGTGAAGAGGAGGAAGACCAGGCCGCCGATGAACATCCCCCAGCCGGTGACACTTAAGGACCCATGGCGGCCTAGGATCCCCCGTGGTAAAATAGTATAAAGGGCCAGGGCAAAGGCTGAACTCAGCCCCCAGACCAGGCCTGCCATAGAGAGGACTAGGTTGGAGGGATGGCCGTGGGTGGCCAGTAAAAAGACCCCAATGACCACACAGATAATGGAGATGGCCTCAAGGGGGTGGGGCCAGCGCTTATAGGTTAGGCAGGACCAGCCCAGGATAAAAATAGGGGCGGAGTACTGTAAGACCGTCGCTGTCCCGCTATTGGTCAGGCTGATGGCCACCAGGTAGGTGTACTGGACAGTCATGAGGCCAAAGATGGCAAAGATAACCAGCCGTTTTAAATCATAGCTGTCCTTCAAGATGGCCAGGGGATGGGCGCCCTTGCCCCGGAAGAACTGGGCCCAGCAGATGGCGAGCAAAATGCCGCCGGCGGTCAGCATCCGGAAGGCGGTCAGCCATTCACTGGAGACATCTCTTGTTTTAAAAAGGAATTCGCTGCAGGTGCCGGAAAAGCCCCAGCAGATGGCCGCAAAGAGGACCAGAAAGGTCCCTAAGCGGCGGGTTTTTTCTTCAATCATTGTCATCACCTAGCAACCATACTACCATAGGAAAAGCCGGTTCTTCAAGGGGCTAGGCGGCTAGTTTCCCCGGCCCGGCTCTTGAACCGGCGGGTCACTGGAGTTGTTATCAATTCAAGGAGGCATGTATGAAGGGTTTTGCACTCAGGTCGAGAGCCCAAAAGTTTGAACCGGCCAGTCGCTACTTATTATGTATTTTTGGGGCGATTTTATATGGGATTGGCCTGAATATCTTCGTCGGCCCCATCCACCTCTACATGGGTGGGGTGACCGGTATCGCCCAGATTGGGAATACCCTTTCATCCCAGCTCCTGGGGATCCAGGTCAATATGACCGGGTATGTGGTCTTCATCATCAATATCCCCCTCTTATTCATGGCTTATAAGTATATGAACCGGATCTTCTTTGTGAAGACCATCATTACCATTGTCGCTGAAATGGCTGCCTTTTCCTGGATTCCCATCCCGGCGGCTCCCCTCTTGGATGACCCCCTGACCCTGTCTGTTATCGGGGGGATCATCAGCGGTTTCGGCTGTGGCCTCATCCTCCGTTACGGAGGGTCCTCCGGCGGGGTGGATATCCTGGGGGTCTACGCGGCCATGAAGAACCCCAATATCAGCGTGGGGACCCTGTCTCTCATCTTAAGTGCCCTGGTCTTTGTCTACTGCGCCTTTGTTTACCCCTTTGAAACGGTGGCCTACTCGGTCATCTATACCCTGATTACCACCTTTGTTTATGAAAAGGTTTACCTGCAAAATATCAAGGTGAGTGTCCTGGTCATTACCAAGCAGCCGGAGCACTGGGTCTATATCAACAATGTCCTGCAGAGAGGGGCGACCTTCTGGCGGGGGATTGGGGCCTACTCCGGCACCGATACCTATATTATTTTCTCGGTGGTCAGCAAGTATGAAATGCCGATCCTACGGCGCTACCTCCGGGAAAAGGACCCCAATTCCTTTATGGTGGCCTGGGACCAGGTTACGGTCAATGGGCACTTCCAAAGTCACTTGTTTTCCTAGGAGGCGGCGAACGATTGGATGAACAAACCTGGCTTTTAGACGATTTTAGTGTAGATTACACCGGCCACCTGTCCCTGGCGGGTATCCTGCGTCTTTTTGCTAAGACGGCGGCCCAGGCCCCGGACCAGCAGGCCGCCCAGGAAAGCCTGGTGCGGCTGGGCCTCCCTTGGACCTGGATGATGACTGACCTGTCCCTGACCATCGACCGCTTGCCGGTCCTGGCCAGCCAGGTCGCTGGAGCCACCCACTGCCTGGGCAATGACCGGCTCCATATTTACCGGGAATACGCCCTGGCAGATGACCGGGGCCCCTGTATCACAGGGCGGATTGCCTGGCTCCTGGTAGAGGACCAGAGCCGGCGGCCGGTCCGGACTAGGGACTATCCGGCTGATTTAAGGGCCATCCTCCCTTCATTGACTGGCGACCGGCCGGCCATGCGGGTCCGCTTTCGCCTGTCCAATGCCTTTGTCCCGGTCGGTGATTTTAGTGCGGACTTTTCCCAGCTGGATATGAACCGTCATGTCAACCATATTTGCTATATCAACTGGGTCCAGGATGCCCTCTGGCGGGCCTTTCCCCAGCCGGGCGAGATGACCGGCTTTCAAATCAGCTGGCTGAAGGAAGTCCGTCTCCATGAGCGCCTCCATTTTTACGTCCGCCGGGCCGGTGCCGGCTATGAGGTCCTGGGGCAAAAGGCTGATGGCGTCCCCTGTATCCGGGCCCACGTCCAGACCCGGCCCGGCCCTTCTTAAGACTTGTCAGACGGACGGGGCACTGTTATAATACAGGAATAAGAGGAGGAGATTATATGGAAACAGCTGTTAAAAGAGAGGACGCCATCGCCCTACTAAAAGAATACAACCCGGACCCCTTTCACCTGGTCCATGCCTTCACCGTAGAAGGGATTATGGCCTATATGGCTGAGGTCCTCGGCTATGGCGAAGATAAGGACTTTTGGGCCCTGGTCGGCCTGCTCCATGATGTTGATTTTGGGACCTATCCGGAAGAGCACCTCCAGCATGCCCCGCGGCTTTTGGCCTCTATCGGGGCTGAAGAGCCCCTGGTCCATGCGGTCATGTCCCATGGCTACGGGATTTGCTCAGAGGTGGCCCCTGAACATGAAATGGAAAAGGTCCTCTTTGCCATGGACGAGTTAAGCGGGATCATCTGGGCCGGCTTGCTCCTGCGGCCTTCAGGGACCCTCCAGGATATGGAAGTCAAGAGCGTTAAGAAAAAATTTAAGGATAAACACTTTGCCGCTGGCTGCAACCGCGACATCATCCGTCGAGGCGCCGACCAGCTGGGCTGGGACTTGGCCGACCTCCAGTCCCGGACCCTGGAAGCCATGAAGGCCGATGAAGACCGGCTGCGGGCTGAAGTGACCCGGTGGGTTCCGGACTACCGGCTACCGGAACCTAAAGAAGGCTAAAAAAACTGGCTGCTATCTTGCGATAGTAGCCAGTTTTTGCTTGTTCAGATAAAAGTTGCCTAGGCCTCTTCTTCTAAAGCCGGGAGGAAGATCATGGCCAGGACCGCTAAGGCCATACAGGCCCCGGCCGCTAAGAAGGCCGGCCCCGGCGCACTGTCCGTGAGGGGGAGGATGATATACCCCGGAATGAGGACCGCCCCCAGGAGCTGGAGGCTGGCAATGAGGCCCCCGGCTGTCCCCGCAAACTGCATGCCAATCCCCTTGAGGCTGAGGGGAATGGCCAGCAGGAGGGGGAAGACCCCACTGGTGGTAAAGCCACAGAGGAAGAGGCCCGCCGCCAGTAAGACCCCGGCCGGCAGCTGCCAGGCAAAGGCCAGGGCCAGGGCCCCTAGGGCCACAATCAGCACAATGGCCCGGCGCAAGCCGCCCAACCAGCCGGCAATATAGGGGGTGGAAAAGCTCCCGATAATGGCCCCAATGCTGATCATAGCACTATAAAGTCCGGCAGAAGCCGGTGAAAAGCCCTTGGTTGCCAGGGCGGTGGGCATGGTGGCATTAATCAAGAGGGCCGCCCCTATGATAAAACAGAGGGCCAGGCCGGTGACCCAGACCCCCCGGTGGTGGATGACGGCCTGGAGGCTGCTTTTCAGGGAGACCCCGGCCGGCTCTTCCAACACTTTCGTCGGTGCAATGAGGCACCACCAGGCCGGAACAGCGATGACCGCTAAAACACTGGCAATCCAATAGGCCGTCCGGATGGAGGGCAGGAGGGCGGTGGTCGCCATGCCCACCGTCATCCCCAGGCAGCCCAGGGCCATGGCCAGGCCCATCATCCGGTGGGCCCGGCTCGGCGAAAAATGGGCCCCGAAAATCTTGGCTGCATTGGCATTGATAAAGGCCGGCCCAAAGCCGGAAAAGAGCATGGCCCAGAAAAAGATACTGTAGGTATCGCCCGCCATCCTGGCCACTGTCCCAATGGCCATAAGGGTGACGGCCATCCCTAAAATGAGCCGGACCCCAAACCGGTCCACCAAGAGCCCACTGACCAGGCTAAAAACAACCGCCGGAATCATCGGGGCCGTAAAGGCTGCCGTAAAGGCCTGGGTGTCAATATTCAAGAGGGCCATGATATCATTGGCAATGGGGGATAGCTGGTACTGGGTGTAATTGGCTGTAAATAAAATAAAAGACGTCAGTGCAACCACAAGCGCTCGCTGCGAAATACCCTTCATTTCGTACCTCCTCATCTAAGAACACATGGTTTTAAGTATACCATATACCCCCTATTTTGGATATGTTTTTGTCCGGTCCGCTTGTCAGACGAGCGTGCGGCATTGCCAAAAGTATCCAGGGGACGATAGCAGAGGAAAAAATATCCAACCGGCACCAATTTTAACCAGCCGACCCATGGCTAGGGCTGGGACAAAACCGGGATGCGGACAATGAAGGCAGTGCCGAGCCCTTCTGTAAGGGGTAGACATCACAGGCCTTAGTCAAGGCTAGCGCAGAGGGACTTACCCCTATGGTCCTTGCCGTTCCCGGTGGCCAGGGACAGAAGGATACCTCTATACAAGTGATCTACTGTGAAGGCAAGGAGTAGGTGACCGTAGATGAATTCCGGGCAACCTAGCTGGTAGATTCTGTATATAGTAAAGTAGACCCGGCTGGTATAAGACGGGCAGGCACTTATAACAGAGAAAAGAGGCACGCAATGGCAGAAGCGTGCCTCTTTTCTTTTGATGTTTTTAAGGAGGAGGGATACTTAGCAAGATTCGATTTCTGTGACAAAGGAGACATCCTGACCATTTAAAATACGGTTGGTGGTCCGGACGGCGCACATCTTACCACACATGGAGCAGGTGTGACGCTCGGCAATGGGGGTGCTTTCGTAGTAGCGCTGGGCCTTTTCCGGGTCCAGGGCCAGCTTGAACATCCGGGGCCAGTTGAGGGCATGGCGGGCATCGCCCATGGCATTATCCCGGTCCCGGGCACCAGGCAGGCCCAGGGCAATGTCGGCTGCATGGGCGGCAATTTTAGAGGCCATGATCCCTTCCCGGACGTCGTCTAAGTCCGGCAGGCGGAGGTGCTCGGCCGGGGTGACGTAGCAGAGGAAGTTGGCCCCATGCTGGGCGGCAATGGCCCCGCCAATGGCCGAGGTAATGTGGTCATAGCCCGGGGCAATGTCGGTGACCAGGGGCCCAAGGACATAGAAGGGGGCCCCGTGACAGATCCGTTTTTCCAGGGCCATATTGGCGGCGATTTCATTCATGGCCATGTGGCCCGGCCCTTCAACGAGGACTTGGACATCAGCAGCCCAGGCCCGCTTGGTCAGGTGACCGATTTCGATGAGCTCGGAAATTTGGGCAGCATCGGATGCATCGTCAATGCAGCCAGGGCGGAGGGCGTCACCGATGGAGATGGTGCAGTCATAGGCCCGCAAAATTTCCAGGACCTTGTCGTAATGTTCGAAGAAGGGGTTTTCATTGTCGGTCATCATCATCCAGGCAAAGAGGAGGGAGCCCCCGCGGCTGACGATATTCATCCGGCGGCCCTCCCGGCGGAAGGCTTCCACCGCCCGGCGGTTAATGCCGGCGTGGATGGTCATGAAGTCCACCCCTTCCTTGGCGTGGGCTTCGACCACTTTTAGGAAGTCATCGGCGGTGATGTTCATCAGGTCCTTTTCCAGGTAGCCGATGGCGTCGTACATGGGGACGGTCCCGATCATGGCTGTGGATTCATTGATGAGGGCAGTCCGGAAGTCCCGAGTCTTGCCGTAGTTGGACAGGTCCATAATAGACTCGGCGCCCATATCAATGGCCATCCGGACCTTGTTCATTTCCAGGTCATAGTCCTTGGCATCGCCGCTGATGCCTAGGTTGACATTAATCTTGGTCCGTAAGCCGTCGCCGATCCCCTCGGCGGAAATGCTCTTGTGGTTGATGTTACAGGGAATAGCAATCGTCCCTTGGGCGACCCGGTCACGGATCCAGTCCGGGTCACGATGTTCTTTTTCAGCGACGAGGGCAATCTCCGGGGTGATAACCCCTGCTTTGGCAGCTGCCATTTGGGTTGGATGGTTCATTGGCGAATCTCCTTACTGTTCAAATTGATGAAATAATTGAATCAGTGATGTCGGATCGTCGGCAGTCATCAGTGGGCTGCGTACGGCGTAACCGGCAGCACCGGTAGATAAGACGGCAGGGACCCTCTCCGGGGTGATGCCGCCAATAGCAATAACAGGTTTATCCGTTAGCTGGACGCAGCGGGCCAAAAAGTCCAGGCCGGCTGCCGCCTTACCGGGTTTACAGCTGGTTTCAAAAATATTACCGAGGAGAAAATAAAGGGTGGAACTTTCATTTAAAATGCGGATTTCATCAGGCCTATGGACAGATACCGCAAAAGGGGTGCCGACCGGCTGGTCCTTGGCTACCGCAAAGGGGAGCTGGACATAGGTGCCCGGGTAGCGGATAACCGGGGCCCGCCAGTTTAAGATGAGCTGGACACAGGCTGCCCGGCACAGGGGGGCCAGCTGGTCCACCAGGCTGAAGTAGGCGGAAAAGGACAGGTCTTTCTCCCGCAGAATAAGGGCCTGGGGCTGGGCTGAGATGATTTTTTTCAGGTGGGTCAGGAAGTCACCGGCAACGAGTCGCCGGTCGGTGACTACAAAGAGCCTAGACATAGATGTCGTCAGCGTAGGAAGGCTGCATGCCGTGGGCCCGGATGGTGTCAGCCATTTCTTTGACTGTCCGGGTGTCGTTGATATCAAACTGGGCATCGCCGGTTTTTTCGCTATCTGAGGTGTGCTCACCAATGCCGGTGGATACCCCGCCGGAAACCTTGGTGGCGGCGATGGTGATGATGTTATCCCGGAAGCCGGCCCGTTCTCGGGTGGAAACGGTAATCGGCGCATAGGGGGCTAGGAGCCGGTAGGCACAGATAATCTGGAGGAGCTGGGCCTCGCTGATGCCCCGGTGGGGGTAGTCACTCTGCCCCTTGATGGGCCGGAGGCGGGGGCAGGAAAAGGCAATGGAGGCGTGGGGGTATTTCTTCTGCAGCCGGGTGGCGTGTAGGCCGGTGGCTAAGGCGTCCCGCCGCCAGTCGGCCAGGCCGAGGAGGGCGGCAAAGCCAACCCCCCGCATACCGCCCATAAGGGCCCGTTCCTGGGCGTTAAAGCGATAAGGGAAGATCCGCTTGTGGCCGCCTAGGTGCAGTTCAGCATAAATGTCCGGTTGGTAGGTTTCCTGGAAGACGGTGACATAGTCGCAGCCGGCTTCGTGGAGCTCCCGGTATTCATCAGAGTTGACCGGGTAGATTTCCACGCCGACGGTGCGGAACTTCTTGCTGGCCAGTCGGCAGGCTTCGGCAATATAGGGTACCGGTGAGGCCCCCCGGCTTTCCCCGGTGAGGATGAGGACTTCTTTTAGGCCGGTGGCGGCAATGGCGTCTAATTCTTTTTCAATTTGGTCATAGTCCAGTTTTAACCGGGCGATTTTATTGTGGCTGTTAAAGCCGCAGTAGACGCAGTGGTTTTCACAGTAGTTGGCAATGTAGAGGGGGGTAAAGAGAGAGACCGTATTGCCAAACTGCCGGCGGGTCAGGGCCTGGGCCTTGTGGGCCAATTCTTCCAAAAAGGGCTCAGCAGCCGGTGAAAGGAGGGCCGCAAAATCGGTTTCGGTCAGCTGGCCGGCATTTAAGGCCCGGCGGACATCTTTCGCAGTGAAGGCATCGAAGTCGGTGGCATAGATGGTGGAGACGATATCCTCCATCAAGCTGCCATCAATGACCTCCATCCCTTCCTGGTATTCCATATGGTTGGTGTTTTGGTCAATCATGGTCTTCCTCCGGGGCACGTAAGAAACCGGTCAGGGGAGAAGAGGCGCTGGCCCCTTCGCCCGGGTCTAAGACCCGGCCCAACCGGGCATGGTAGGCAGCTCGGCCGGCCCTGATGGCATCGGCAAAGGCCTTGGCCATGGCCGGGACATCTTCAGCGGTGGCAATGGCTGTGTTGACCATGCAGGCCGCAGCGCCCATTTCCATGCAGGCGCAGGCTTCAGAGGGCCGGCCCAGACCGGCGTCTACAATAATCGGCAGGTCAATTTCATTAATTAATATTTGAATAAAGTCCTTGGTGGACAGGCCCCGGTTAGACCCGATGGGGGAGGCCAGGGGCATGACAGCTGCCGCCCCGGCATTGACCAAGTCCCGGGCCACATTCAGGTCCGGATACATATAGGGGAGGACGGTGAACCCTTCCTTGGCTAAAATTTCCGTAGCCCGGATGGTTTCGGCATTATCCGGCAGCAGGTACTTACTGTCCCGGATGACCTCAATCTTCACCATGTCGCCGCAGCCCAGCTCCCGAGATAAGCGGGCAATGGTAACGGCTTCATCGGCATTGCGGGCGCCACTGGTATTGGGCAAGAGGCTAACCCCTTTGGGGATAAAGTCCAGGATATTTTCCTCGCCGCCCTGGTTGGCCCGGCGTAGGGCCAGGGTGATGATTTCCGCCCCGGCGTCTTCCACCGCTGCCTTGATAAGGGGCAGGGAAAATTTCCCGGAGCCTAAAATAAAGCGTGATTCAAAGCTATGGTTACCTAAGATCAATCGATCGTCTGACATAGGTCCTCCTCCTTAAGGTTCATCGTATCCAAGTAACAAACGTAAGACTAAAAGGGCTGCATGGTTGGCGCACAGGGCCACCCGGGGGGCATATAAATGCCCATCGACTGCCACATCGCTTTCCCCATCCCCACAGAGCCAGAGCCTGTCGAAGCGCTTTTCGCTGTGGATGAGGTTGCCGCTGGCGCAGCCCGCCATGCCTGAATTGGCAATGACCCGGGCCTGGGTTTGGGCCAGCAGGGTAGAGACCAGCATGGCCTTTTGGTCGCTGTCATCAAAGGCCTCGCAGACCAGGCTGCAGCCGGCAAAAACACCCGGGATATTGGCCGGCGTGAGCCGGTCCGGGTAGAGGTCCAGGCGGATGTCCGGGTGGACGGCCCTGAGGTTGGCCGCTGTGGCCTCGGTTTTCAACTCGCCAACCTGGGCCAGGGTATAGTTTTGCCGCTGGATATTGGACAGGTCCACCCGGTCAAAATCCGCCAATACCAAGTGGCCAACCCCCATCCGGGCCAGGGCCATGGCAATGTGAGAGCCCAGGCCGCCTAAGCCGGCAATCCCGACCTTGGCCGCCGCCAGTTTTTCGGTAGCGACCAGACCATGCCGGGCCACCCGAATGGCATATAAATCATCTGCCAGCATCAGCCACCACCTACAAACTGGACCACTTCCAAGGCATCCTCTGCCTGGACCTGGGTCTCTGCAAAAGCCCCCTTGGGCAGGACGGCCCCATTTAAGAGCACCGCCACCCGGTTGCTGTCGTAATCCAAAGACGCCAGCAGGTCGCTGACTGAGCAGGGCCCCTCCAAGCTTATTTCTTTACCGTTTACAAGCATAAGCGCCTCCCTTCCATCCAAAGGCATAAAAAAAAGACCGGCTACCGCCGGTCTATGCAGACACTGTCGCTCCCTTTTGGTACTAACCAACAGGTTCAACGGGTTTAATCTCAGCTAATGCACCCCGGCTAATACCTAGTATAGGTCTCACTTATGACCTTGTCAAGGGGCCTTTTATTTAATCCATCTGACTTAGAGTCAGGTCACCGGCCTTGATGAGGCCACGGGCCGTCAGCCCCTTGGCCACCAAAAGGGCAATGACCGCCGGAGCAATAAAGTGCATGACCGCCATTTGCAAGAGGACATCCGGCGTGTGGCCCATGACCTCCAGCATGGCAAACTGGCCCACCAGGCCACTGGTCCCCATGCCGGCCCCGGAAGCACTGGAGGTCATGCCCAGGACCGTCGTTGAAATAGGCCCTAGGATGGCCGAAGCCACAATGGCCGGGAGCCAGATCCAGGGGTTCTTGATAATATTGGGCACCTGGAGCATACTGGTCCCAATCCCCTGGGCAATCAGGCCGCCAAGCCCGTTTTCTTTAAAGGAAATGACCGCAAAGCCAATCATATTGGCTGCACAGCCGACCGTCGCCGCCCCGGCCGCCAGGCCCGTTAAGTTCAGGGCAATGGCTAGGGCCGCCGAAGAAATCGGGAGGGTCAGGATCATCCCCATGAGGACCGCCACCGCAATCCCCATGGGAATGGGCTGTAATTCCGTTGCCGAATTAATGACCTGGCCCAGGCTCTTCATCATCGCCGAGAAGATAGGGGAGAGGTAGATACCCGTCACCCCGCCGGTCACAATCGTCACCAAAGGCACCAGGACAATATCCACACTGGTCTTCCCGGCCACCCGCCGGCCGACTTCAGCCGCCAAAAGCGCTGCCACAAAAGCCCCGACCGGCTCTCCGATGACCGCTGTCGCCAGCCCATCGGAAAAGGTCAGCGTCCCGGCCCCAATGGCCCCGACCGTCGCACAACTCATTACCACCAGAGAAGGGGCATTTAATATGTAAGCCACTCCGACCCCAATGGCCGGTCCCATGAGCCGCTGGGCTACATCCCCCACCTGGACCAGAATATCCAGCCCACTAAGGGTCCCAATCTGCTTAATAATCAGGCCAATCAGTAAGGAGGAAAAAAGCCCCCAGGCCATACCGTTTAAAACCTTCGTAATGTAATCGCGTACAGAATACGCCTTTGCCATCATCGTCGCCTCACTTTGTTTAAAAGCTATAAATCGTGTACAATAGATATCCATGATATGAGAAAGGGTGATATCAATGACCTACGCCATCTTTGATATGGACGGTACCTTAATAGACTCCATGCCCCTCTGGCAGGACGTCGGCACCACCTTTAGACAAAAACGCAAGCTCCCTCCCCTGGGCGACCTGACCCAGCTCTTTCATAAAATGACCATCGTTCAAGCCGCCGCCTACCTCAAAGAAGCCTACCAGCTGCCTGAGTCCATGGAAGCCGTCCATGACGACATCCGGGCCATCGCCTGGCAGGCCTATGCCGAGCAAGTCCCCTTAAAGGCCGGCGTCCTGGACGCCCTAGCCGCCTTCCGGCAAGCCGACATCCCCATGGGCATCGCCACCGCCAATGAACGCCCCCTGGTCAACCTGGTCCTGGACCGGTTAGGCCTCAGCCCCTACATTCAAGCCGTCCATACCTGTTCAGAAGTTGGCGCCACCAAAAAAGAAGGCCCTGACGTCTACCAGGCCTGCCTCCAGGACCTGGGCGGGGAGAGCCCCCAAGACTGCTACGTCTTCGAAGACGCCCCCCACGCCGCCGAAAGCGCCGCCTCCGCCGGCTTCCAAGTCGTTGGCGTCTACGATCAAGCCTACGCCTACGACCTCCCCCGGCTAAAAAAAGCCAGCCAACACTACTTCGAAACCGCCAGCCAATGGCCAAGCCTGCTCAAGTGACTAGACAGGTGTAAAGACAGTGACGGTTAGATTATACCATAGAATCCCCCGCTGGAAATAATAGATTTCCAACGGGGGATTTTTTGCGGTAGGGGTTTCAAATAAAATCTGAAAAGTGAGGAGATACAGGGACTCAGTTTAATAGCTAATTTGTGATTGGTCTGACTATATAAAAAGCAAGTAAAATAGTTTGATACCATCGTTAGGATGATATCAAAAAGTTGGGTTAAAGAGGGGCTGTGTCAGAATGAGTAAAATCATTCGACACAGCCCCTGGATTGCAGACAAACTTAGCCCTAATTGATTTATAAAATTCTCCTTAGCTATATATTATAATCTTACATAGATATATCCATAAACAAAGTCCCTCCTCATTTTTTTGAGCTGGGACTTTGTTTGTTAGAGGGGCTATTTTGCAACAGCCCCTTTCTTCTATATTTATTATTTATGAGTAAAAAAGTTAATCGAACTACAACCATATAAATACCATTATTAAACGAACATCATGGAGTAGAAATTAAAGTCTCTCCTTGTTAGGCGTGTCTTATTTTATGGATAAAATTTGTATAAAGGAAAAAGAGCAAATAAATATAAAACAATAAACAACATTTCTGAATCATAAAAAATACTAATAAATAAAAAGAATTTCGCAGTTGACAAAAAAAAAAAAAATATAAGCTATTCTAAAGTTTTAGATAATTCTCTATATTCATGGAAGTGAGGTACAATATGAATACTAATGAATCTATCGCTAAAGGTGAAAAAAAGTATATCGCAAAAACCCAAAAAATACCCTACTATCCAATCGCTTTTAAAAGAGGGGAGGGCGCTCTTCTTTATGATTATGACGGGAAAAAATATATTGATTTTCTAGCAAGTGCCTGCTCTGCAAATCTTGGGCATGGGAATAAAGAGATTGCAAAGTCTGTATATGAGCAAATGCAGAATTTAACTCAGTACACTCTAGCTTACTTTAATAGTAGTGCCCCAATAGAACTAGCTCATTCTCTTTGTGAAATTGCTCCAATTTCCGGGGATAAAAAAGTTCTGTATTCAGCTACAGGATCAGCATCTATAGATGCTGCAATAAAAATAGCTAGAGCCTACACTGGCCGTTCAAAACTTATTTCTATGACAGAATCCTATCATGGGAGCACTTATGGCGCTATATCAATTTCTGCTTTAAGTAATAATATGCGTAAAGGCTTTGGGCCGCTGCTGCCAGAGGTTCATTATTTTAATTATCCCAGTAAAGATAAAAACTGGAAAGTTTGTATTGAAGAAATAGAGTATGCTTTTGAGCACTATATTCCAGCAGAAGAAGTCGCAGCTATTTTTATTGAGCCAATAGCTGGTGATGCCGGTATAGTAGTACCACCTAAGGAATGGGTTCAGGCTTTGAGAAATCTTTGTGATAGGCATGGAATACTTTTAGTTGTGGATGAGATTCAACAAGCGCTATGTCGCACAGGGAAATGGTTCGCTATTGAACACTTTAATGTTGAGCCGGATTTAATTGTTATGGGTAAATCCGTTGGTGGCGGTTTACCGTTAGGTGCAGTGATTGGTAAAGATGAAATTATGAGTACATTAGAACCACCGGCCCATCTATTTACTTTAGCTGGAAATACAACTGTATGTGTAGCTGCCCAAAAAAATTTAGAGATTTTAAAAAAAATAGATGCTAATTCTTTATCTATTGAACGTGGAGAATACTTGAAGAATAAATTCAAAGATTTAAAGAAGAAATATAATTTTATTGGTGAAATAAGAGGCCTAGGTTTATCTATCGGTGTTGATATTATTGATCCGGAAACAGGTGGTAAAAATAATAAAGCTACAGCAAAAATTTGCTATTATGCGATAAAAAATGGATTGTTGATGATTTTCTTGAATCAGTCCACTTTACGCATTCAGCCTCCCTTAGTTATTCAAGAAGCGGATATAGACGAGGCTATGGAAATACTTGAGGCAGCAATGAGTGCGTATGCCAATAATCAAATTAGTGATGATGTTCTAGATGAGATAGCCGGTTGGTAAAGTCATTTTTATGGACGCTAGCTACTATCACTAAGGAGAATAAGGGGTGGATTGACAATGAGTGAATCAAAAGTAAGTTGGCGTAATATAATTGTATTTGCTGGTGCGTATGTAGCCACTATAATAGGTTCGGGATTTGCGACTGGCCAAGAAATTATGCAATTCTTTACGTTTTATGGATTAACCGGTATCTTTGGCTGTATTGTTACATTAGTTGTGTTTTCTTTTACGGGAATGGAATGCCTGTCTCGAGGACGTGTTGTCCAGATAGACGAGACAGTAAAAATATTTTCTTTTTATTGTGGGAAGTATTTTGGGAAATTTTTAGAGTACTTTGTTCCGCTATTTCTATTTGGGGTCTATGTGATAATGATTTCCGGTGCAGGGGCTACACTGGAAGAGTACTATAATTTAAATCCATATGTGGGTCGAGTTTTAATGAGTTTAGCCGCTTTTGCGTCTGTTATTTTTGGCTTGAAAGGCATGATGAATGTTGTAGGTAACGTAGGACCTATAATTATTATTTTTGCGGTTACGGTCGGTTTAGTAAGTCTGGTCCAAAATTATGATCAACTTGCCGATTCAATTCAAACGCTTTCTACGCTTGAGTTGGCGAAACCTGCGCCAAATGGTTTTATAGCTGGTCTGCTATATCCAGCATATAATATGTTGGTTGTAGTGGGGCTATTATCTGGTATGGGGAGGATGGCCAATAATAAAAAAGAGTGCTTGTATGGCGGATTTTTAGGTGGTTTTTTACTTTTCCTGGCTGCTTTAGTGATGCATTTAGCTATGTTATCACAAATACAAGCTGTCTCTTCACTGAGTATTCCGTCACTATTTTTAGCTTCTCAAATATCGCCGTTAATGGCTAAAGCTTTTTCTGTAATATTGATGTTAGGTATTTATACCACTGCTGCACCGCTTCTATGGCAAACAGTTAATAGGTTTGTCGCTGACAAACATCCAAGATTTAAGATAACTACGGTTGCTATAACAGTAATAGGTTTTATTTGCGGATTGTTACCATTTGATCGTTTGATTGGTATTATCTATCCGTTTACAGGATATATTGGGATTATTGTTTTTGTATTGATGGTTATTAAAGTTGTAAGAATTAAAGTGTCAAAATAAGGAATAGTATATATGGGAGAATATGATAAACTATTCTTTATTTCTAATTTGATCATGCTGTCAAACAAGGATAATATTCCAAGTAAACGGTTCTATAGATATTAAAAACACCCTCTTTTCAAAGGAGCCTGCTCTTTTTCTATGATGAAATAGGAGCAGGCTCTTTCTTTTTAGGTATATTGTTAATTTAAATATGAAAGAATATATGTAAAGTAGAGAATAATCATAGAAGGTTTTGCTTATGTAGTTACCACTACAGACAGTAGGCAAACACCAAATTATAATAATAGATAGAATAAGGAATAATTATGTAATATGTGGAGGCGAAATATCATGTCTGTAAACAGTAACAGTGGAGGTAAAGTTTATCGTCAAGGGATTACAATAATTCTCCTTGTATTGATATATATCTTTTTATCTTCGCTCCCTTCTCCGGAAGGTTTATCTATTGCTGGGCAAAAGGCCCTGGCTCTTATGACCGTCGCAGTATTATCGTGGGTTTTAGAAGTAGTGCCGTTAGCTGTATCTGCGCTTTTTTTCTTTATTCTACAGCCTATTTTAGGTATTGCAACTTTTGATGAAGCAATCAATGGCTTCGCTCAGCCAATATTTTTCTTTGCAATAGGTTCATTTTTAATAGCAAATGCTTTAACACAAAGCGGGATTAGTGAAAGAATCTCTCTAAAAATGGCCCTAATTTCAAAAGGGAATCCTGAAAAAATGTTGTTTATTTTCATGTTTTCTTCGGCAATAATGTCTTCTTTTTTAGCAGATGTACCAGTTGTAGCTGTTATGTTCCCAATTGGACTTGCTATACTAAAAGGAAGTGGTTGCACCCCTAAAAAGAGTAATTTTGGCAAGGCCCTTATGATTGGATTAGGTTTATCTGCTCTTATTGGTGGTATAGGTACTCCTTCAGGATCATCG
Source organism: Peptococcus simiae (assembly GCF_046569735.1). Classification (GTDB taxonomy): domain Bacteria; phylum Bacillota; class Peptococcia; order Peptococcales; family Peptococcaceae; genus Peptococcus; species Peptococcus simiae_A. The sequence goes on from NZ_JBKICG010000009.1 coordinate 34,113, forward strand.
GCTAATATTTTAACTATGGACTTATTAAACAATATGGCCGGAATTCAAATCACCTACTTACAATGGACCCTTATCGGCTTTCCAGTTGTACTTTTTCTTATTCCAATTGTATGGAAAGTATTATGCATTGTATTTCCACCAGAAATTGATACCTTGACAGGATTAGATGAAGTTCAAAGCAGATATAATGCCTTGCATAAGTTGACCAAGAAGGAAATCAAATTTCTGATTATCACAGTTATTTTACTATTTTTCTGGATTAAAGGAATTTTACCTATCCCCATTACGTCTCTTTTATTTGGCATTTTGTTCTTTTTCCCGGGTATCGATGTCTTAACCTGGGAAAACTCAAGAAACAAAATTGGTTGGGAAGTTATTATACTCACATCTGTTTGTGCCTCTCTTGGTATGACTATCTGGAAAACAGAAGCAGCATCCTGGATTGGTAGTATTTTATCCAATATGGTTAGTGGATTGCCCGCTATTGCAGTTCTCTTTATTATTTGTCTATTTGTAGGATTCATCCACTTACTTATTCCGATAAACCCTGCCCTAGTTTCTATTATGATACCAATTGCTATATCCATTGCTGAGGATATGGGTATTAATCCGAGTTTCTTTGTTATTCCGATTGGTTTTATGATTTCTTGTGCTTGTTTACTACCTTTGGATGCGGTTACTTTAATCCCCTATGCTGGTGGTTATTTTAAGATGCAAGATATGCTGAAGCCTGGTGTTTTTGTTTTAGTTTTTTGGGTGGTTCTTGTAGTTGTTGCAATGTATACGATTGCACATCCGCTAGGACTTACTTAAAATATAACGTTGCTTAGTATTTCAAGAGGAGGAAAATATGATTACAGCTATTGACCGTGAAAAGTGCATCGGCTGTGGAAAATGCACTAACACATGCCCTTTGGACACACTGCGTATGGAGGATGGAAAAGCAATTATTGCCCACCCAGAAGATTGTATGACCTGTTTTCAGTGTGAGATGGTGTGCCCGGCAGAAGCTATTTATGTGCACCCCTATAAAGAATTGCTCCCTCGCTCTTTACCGTTTATGTTTTAAGGGTAGCTGTTATATTTAGGAGGAAGGTATTATGCGAGATATCAAAGACATTCATTATTCTACCGATATATTAATTGTAGGTGCTGGATCTGCGGGGCTATGGGCTGCATATAGCGCAAAAAAGAAAAATCCAGACGTAGACGTTTTAATCTGTGATAAAGGCCCCAAAAACTGGGGCGGGTTAATGTCTTGCGCTGGTGGTGACTTAGATATTGTTATGCCCGATGAAAATATAGATGATTGGATAAAAGACTGGGTTTATTATTATGATGGTTTATGTGACCAGGAATTAATGGAGAAAATTTTTAAAGATACTTATGATATCTTTAAAAAATATGAGGGGTGGGGTTGCGAATACCTAAAAGATGAAAACGGTACTATTGAGACAGTTGGTGTGCCTCAAAGAGGACTTGATCATGTAAAACTATATGTTACTAAGATAAAGGGTAGCGGTGGCCTAAGACTGGTTAATGCTATTGTCAAACAAGTTAATGAATTAGGTGTTCGAAGTATTGGACGTACTATGCTCACCGACCTTATTAAAGATGCTGAAGGGAAAATTTCTGGAGCTGTCGGTTTTGATATAATAACCGGTGACTTTATTCAAATTCAAGCAAAATCAGTTCTGCTTGCTACTGGTTTTGGCGGTTGGAAGAGCTCATATATGAAGAATGCAAGCACCGGTGAAGGTATTGAAATGGCTTTCAAGGCCGGCGCTGAACTTCGTAATATGGAATTTGTGCGCGTATGGAATGTGCCGAAGCTTTTTGCTTGGGAAGGTCAGACAACTTTGCTTCCTCTTGGGGCCAGATTTACAAATAATAAGGGCGAAGATTTTATGGCAAAATATTCTTCAACTCTTGGCGGGAATACGGACCCACATTATACAACGGTGGCAATGGCTTTAGAAACACGTAAAGGTAATGGACCATTCTATCTTGATACTACTGCACTAAGTCCAGAGGATGAGGCGGTCGTACAACCTAAATTAGGCTGGCAAAAAATTAACTATGACCGCTTAAAAGAATTGGGCATTGATTTCTTTAATGAAAAAACAGAGTGGATGCCTCAACCACTTTTGTCATATGGTGGTATCGTAGCAGATTTGGAAGGTCAAACAAGAGTTCCAGGCTTATATGCAGCGGGAAGATGTAGAAGTATTGATCCAGGCGTTTATACAGGTGGATTTGCACTTGCAACAACAGCTACAACTGGTAAAATTGCAGGGGAATCCATGGTAGACTATATCTCTGATGTAAGCTTTAGTGAGTTTGATGAAAATGAGATTAAAGCTTTAAAAGAAGAACTTTATGCTCCTCTTTCTAATAGGGGGATTGATTCAAAAGAAGTACTAAGAGCGATTCAGAGAATTATTTACCCTTATGAAGTTTCTATTGTAAAATCTGAGGAAAGCTTAGAAAATGCTCTAAAACAGTTAGAAAGTCTTCAACGTGAAGCACTACCTTTCATGGGCGCATCTTCTCCCCACTATTTAATGAAGCTTAAAGAAGTACAAGCAATTAGTTTTATTACTGAGTGGGTGCTTAAAGCATCGCTTCTCAGAAAAGAATCCCGCTGTGGACATTTCCGTGAAGATTATCCGGATCATCTTGATGAATGGCTCAAGTGGATTGTTATAGGTCTTGAAGATGAAGGAAAAGTTAACGTTCATACTGAAGATGTTCCTTTAGAGTCGTATAAGTTTGATATTGAAAGATATTATCAGGATAATTTTGACTTCAAAAACTAAGATAAGTTAAGTTAAGGTAGAGACGAATCTACCTTAACTTATTTATACTTTTTCGGTTAATTTGTTCTTTGGGGTGAGATAAGTGATTAATGATGGTTTTATAAATAATTTTTTATCCAATCATTTTCTCGATCATCTTGATACATTTGAGTTTTTGGGACAAATAGGAATCGAAAGAAAATTCCCTAAAAATACTATTATTACGAAAATTAACGAGAAAATTCAAGGTATATATCTTTTAACTGAGGGCGTAACTAGGTCTGTTATTATTGGCGAAGACGGAAATGAAAAAACGATTTTCTATAATACTGCCCCGTGTTTCTTCAATGAAGGTCCGTACTTTTCAAGCTTTCCTTCTGAAATGGAGATTCATGCGCAAACGGATTGTACGGTAAGAGTAATCACCTGGCTTGATATTAACAATGCTTGTGATGACAATATAGAAATTGAAAAAGAGCTAATTCGATATTTTGCACAAAAATCATATCTTTTATTAAATCAAATTACGGACTTATTACTTCTAACGCCTAGACAAAAAACGTTAAAGGCTATCTTAACTCTAGCCAAAGATGAAAATATTAGCTTTCCTGGAAAAGAAGGGCGTGTTTTGAATTTTTCCCAAAATGACCTAGCAAAAATATGTGGATTGCACCGTGTCACTGTGTCATCAATTATTTCTGAACTAAAAGAAAGTCATATTGTTAGCCGAACGGCTAAAGGGAAAATAATTTTAGTTAAGAATTTTGAGGAAGAGATAAAAAAGATTTGGTAAAACTGTAAAACTAGAGTGACCCCAAAAAGCACAAGCCCCGTCTCAAAAAAATGAGACGGGGCTTGTGCTTTTTGGGGAGGCTATTTTGCAAGAGTCCTTTTTTATGCCTGGTCTTCCTGGGCTTCTAGGTCATAGTAGGGCCAAATGCCCACTTCAGACAGGGAGGGGTGGGGGACCATGGTTTCTCGGACGGTCCGGAGCTTATGGGGGTCCATGTCGCGGACCAGGCCGGCAGCCCGGAATTGTTCGGTTTCGGGGCTGGCGATGGCCTCATTGATGGCCTCCAGGGGGGTATCTCCGGCATTCATCAGGTTCAGGTAGGGTTGGATCAGGGCTGAGGCATAGGGCCCAATGGCGTGGACCCCCAGGAGGGTCCCGTCTTGGGCGTCAACGATGAGCTTGGCAAAGGCCTTGGCCTGGCTATCCGGCTTGTAGCCCAGGGCAAATCCCTTGGCGGTTTCGTAATAGTGCCAGCGGCCCACCCGGACCTGGTGGCCGGCTTCTAGGGCCTGGGCTTCTGTCAGGCCCACATCGGCCACTTCCGGATGGGTGTAGGTCACAGCCGGGACCAGGTCATACCGGGCCCAGCGGCGGTCCTGGTCATCTTCAGCCAGGAAATGGTTATGGGCCAGGATATCTGCCTCATAATTGGCCTTGTGGCGGAACTGGTGGAGGCCATTGATATCGCCGAAGGCGTAGACCCCTTCGACAGAGGTTTCTAAGAATTCATTGGTGGGGATCCAGCCCCGGCTATTGGTCTCGATATGGGTATTTTCCAGGGCCAGGCTGTCGCTATTGGGGACAATCCCCGGGCAGATAAAGAGGAGGTCAGCATCGATATCTGTGAGGCTGTCATCGGCCCGGTCGCGGATGGTCAGGGTCAGGCCATCCCCTTTGGGCTTGACCCTGGGGGTCTTTTTATTCAGGTAAACGGTAATCCCGTCCAGGCGGAGGTTGTCCAGGATGGCGGCGCTCATTTCCTCGTCTGACTTGGGCAGGAGGCGGACATTGTGCTGGACCAGCTGGACCTTGGCCCCAAAGGCCCGGAAAATATGGGCAAACTCACAGCCAATGGCCCCGCCGCCAATGACAATGACATCCTTGTAGGGTTTGTCCGGCCAGGCCGGGCCAAAATAGTCTTCACTGGTGGTATAGGGGACCTGGTCCAGACCTTCAATATCGGGGACCTTGGTCCGGCCGCCGACGCCGATATAAATTTTAGGAGCGGTGATTTCTTCAGATTCGCCGCCGGTATTGAGGCGGACTTTTAGGGTATGGTCTCCGGTGAAGTAGCCTTCCCCTTCATAGACATCCAGATTTTTTTCTTTTAAGTAAAACTGATGGAGGTCCTTGCTTTCATCGATTTTTTGCCAGACCCGCTGGCTGATGACCTCCCAATTGACTCTTGGCTCACCGGCTTCAAGGCCCAGCTTGCCTGAATCGCGGATTTCATACAGGCGGTCAGCAGCGGTGACCATGACCTTGGTGGGAATACAGCCCCTGGTCAAACAGGTCCCACCGAATTTTCCCCGCTCTATTTGAGCGCAGGATAGGCCCTTTTTTAAGGCAGCTTCTAAGATAATATTAGCAGATCCGCTGCCAATTACGATCACATCGTATTTTTTCATCATATCATCCTCCTCATCAATGACTACATACCCTGAATGGGCAAGATAAACCCCCTTTGCCGCTGGCAAAGGGGGAGTTTACTTATGCATCTAATAAGTCTAGGCTGGTGGGGTCCAGGTTAAAGAGCCGGCAGGCATTCTGCCAAGTTTGCTCGATGATGGTTTCTACCGGTTCGCCCCGGAGTTCGGCAATGGTTTCCGCTACATAGCGGGTGTAGGCCGGTTCATTCCGCTTACCCCGGTAGGGGGCCGGGGTAAGGTAGGGGCAGTCTGTTTCAATGACCAGCCGGTCTAGGGGGACGGCCTTGGCCACTTCCTTAATGGTCTTGGCATTTTTAAAGGTGACCACGCCCCCAACCCCAATATAGAAGTTGTGGGCCAGGATTTCTTCCATCATTTCGGCGGACCCGCTATAGGCGTGGAAGACGCCGCCGATTGACTGGGCATCATTGGCCCAGAGGGTATCCAGGCAGTCCCGGTGGGCGTCCCGGTCATGGATGATGAGGGGCTTGCCGACGGCCTTGGCCAGGTCGATATGGTCCCGCAAGAGGGCCTTTTGGGCCTCCTTACCGGAGGTCATCCAGTAGTAGTCCAGGCCGGTTTCGCCAATAGCTCGGACCTGGGGGTGGTGGGCCAGGTCGGCTAAGCGGCCCATGAGGGCCTCGGTCCGGTCCGGTTCATTGGCCGGGTGGAGGGCCACAGCGGCAAAGATTTGCCGGTGGTCTTCAGCGAGCTGGACGGTCTTATTGAAGTCCTCCAGGCTTTCGCAGCCGACATTCATGATGGCCCCGCAGGCCTCGAGGGTCCGAGCCAGAACCTCGTCAAAGTCCTCCTGGAAGGCCGGGTCCAGGATATGGGCGTGGGAGTCAAATAGTTTAGCCATTAGGATATCTCCGATCCGGCGGGCATCTCTTTAGCCACCTGCAGAAGTTCCAGAACGGCATCGTCGTCGCTGACAGCGGTTAGGAGCATGCCGTGACTTTCAATGCCCCGGATTTTTTTCGGGGCCAGGTTGGCAATCATAACCACCTGTTTGCCGACCAGGTCTTCAGGATTTTCATAGCTGGACCGGATGCCGGAGACGACGGTTCTTTCTTCTGTGCCGATGTCTAAGCGGAATTTCAACAAGCGGTCGGCCTTTTCCACCGGTTCGCAGGCCAGGACCTTGGCCAGGCGGAGGTCCAGCTTGGCGAAGTCATCGTAGGTCACCGTCGGCTTGCCGGGGGCCTGGTCAGCTGCTGGTGTCGCTGCCGGGGCCGGCTCGGCCGGTAAATCCAGGGACTTGGGGTCAATCCGGGGGAAGAGGGCCTCGCCCTTGTGGACCCGGGTGCCGGCCTGGGATTTACCCCAGATGGAGGCATCAGCCCAGGTTTCTTGGCTGAAGTCATAGTTGAGCTGGGCGCCACACCGGGCGGGTAGGGCCGGCATAAAGGGGGTGAGCATGGTGGTAACGATTCGGATGCTATCGTATAAGTGGTAGAGGACCGTAGCCAGCCGGTCTTTTTGGGCCTCGTCCTTGGCCAGGATCCAGGGGCTTGTTTCATCGATATATTTGTTGGCTCGGCGGATGAGTTGCCAAATATCTTCCAGGGCCAGGGGAAACTGGAGGTTATCCAGGTGGCCGGCGGCACTGGCGGGGGTTTCTGCAGCCAGGCTGCGGAGGGACTGGTCCAGGTCATCGCCGGCCTCTGTGGCGGCCGGGAGTTGGCCATCGAAGTACTTATCAATCATGGCCACGGTCCGGCTGACCAGGTTGCCATAGTCATTGGCCAGGTCTGTATTGATGCGCCGGACCAGGGCTTCTTCGCTGTAGTTGCCGTCCTGGCCGAAGCTTACTTCCCGGAGGAGGAAGTAGCGGATGGCGTCCACGCCGTACTTGTCCAGGAGCTCATTGGGGTCGACCACATTCCCCTTGGACTTACTCATCTTGCCGCCGCCGACCAGGAGCCAGCCATGGGCATAGACATGCTTGGGAATCGGCAGGTCGGCAGCCATGAGCATGATGGGCCAAATAATGGTATGGAAGCGGGCAATGTCCTTACCAACCATGTGGACATTGGCCGGCCAGAAGGCCTTGTAGAGGCTGTCATCTTCACTGCCCCAGCCGAGGGCGGAAATATAGTTGAGCAGGGCGTCAAACCAGACATAGATGACGTGCTTGTCATTGATGGGGACCTTGATGCCCCAGTCGAAGCTGGTCCGGGAGATGCAGAGGTCCTCCAGGCCCTGCTTGACAAAGCTAATCATTTCATTGCGGCGGGCTGTCGGTTGGATAAAGTCAGGATGGTCCTCAATGTACTGGAGCCAGCGGTCCGCATACTTACTCATCTTGAAGAAGTAGCTTTCCTCTTCCAGCCATTCGGTCGGTTTGCCGCAGTCCGGGCAGGTGTGGTCCTCGCCCACCTGGGTTTCGGTGAAGAAGGTCTCGCAAGAGGTGCAGTAGTGGCCCTCGTAGCTGGACAGGTAAATATCGCCCTGGTCATAGACCTTTTGGAAGAACTTTTGTACGGCCTTGTGGTGGAAGGGCATGGTGGTGCGGATGAATTGGTCATTGGAAATCATCAACCGGTCCCAGAGCTTTTGGATGCCGGCAACAATCTGGTCAACATAGGCCTGGGGGGTGGTGCCGGCTGCTTCAGCCGCCCGCTGAATCTTCATCCCGTGTTCATCGGAACCGGTCAAGAAATAGGTCTTAAAGCCCTGCATGTCCTTATACCGGCGCAGGGTATCGGCCATGGTGGTGCTGTAGGCGTGGCCGATGTGGAGCTTGGCGCTCGGGTAGTAGATGGGGGTGGTAATATAGAAGGTTTTTTGTTCGCTCATAGAATCCTCCTCGTTTGGGATGCCCACTGGGTCTTTTCATAAGTATAGGGTTTAGGGGCGAGATTTGTCAACGCAGCAGGCCATGGACCGGCGGCCTGGGCCGATGGATTGCGATAAAAGTTTCGAATATTTGCGCAAGGCCAAGAGACCCTTTGGGATGACACCCAGAGCCGGCAGAAGGGGATGGGCGCTGGGGAAGTCAGCCAGCCGGCGGGGCCTAGCGGCCAAGCTGGGCATATGCCGGTCGCAGCCTTTCTTTTTTGACGGGCCATTGGGCATGGGTTATAATCTCTTTAGACTATATGTTTTTATAAGGAGTGCCTATGAGCGATAATAAAGATATTAAGGATATGATTACCTTCTCTACAGCTGATGACCAGCCTGTCCGCCATGACAAACTGATGGACAGTGACCGCCACTATGAGCTGTATGTCACCCAGGTAGACGACTACAATGCCCTGGTCCAGGTAGACCTGGGCTTAAGGGAAATTGCCCCGGTGCCGGCCTACTATTGGCTGTTGGGCATCCAGGTGGAGATTCAGGACCCCGGCGAGGATGGCTTTTACCAGGCCCATGAACGGGATGCCCTCTTGAGCCTGGAGAAGGAAATTGTTGAGCAAATGGAAAATGAAGGCCATGCCCGCTTTGTGGGCTCGGTGACCTATGCCGGGACCCGGATGATCTACTTCTATGGCCAGGATGAAAACTACCTGCCGCCCATTGTCGGTAGCCTGGCTGCCAAGCACAGCGACTATGAATTCAACTTTATGACGGAAAAAGACGGTCCCTGGCGGTTCTTCTTTAACTCCCTCTTCCCCTCGGATATGGACTTAATGCACATCCGCAACCGGCATATGTTGGCCAACTTAGAAGCAGCCGGCCTGGATATGACTGCTAGCTATGCCGTCAGCTACTACTTCTACTTCCAGGACGGGGCAGCCCGGGCCCAGGCCGCAGCCCGTTTCCAACTGATGGGCTTTGAAATCATTGATGACCATATGTATGTCGAGGCCCTGGAGCCGATGAGCATGGGCCTGCGGATTATGGCCCACCATGACCTGACCTACGCCACCATTACCGAAAAGACCTATGACTGCTTTGAAGTCATGGAAGACTTCATCGGGATCTTTGACGGTTGGGAATTATCCCCGACCGAAGACATCAAAGAGTGGGTATAGGCCAATGAAGCTGACCAAAGAAGACCAGGCCTTCCTGGAAAATTACGATGCTTCTGCCTATGACCGGCCCTCGGTTACAGCAGATACCCTACTTTTTCGCCTGACCCCGGACCGGGGTCCCCGGCGCCTGCAAATTTTGCTGGTCCGGCGCAAACATCCCCCCTATGCCGGGGGCTGGGCCCTGCCCGGCGGCTTTTGTGAGATGGACGAAGACCTGGCCGCCTGTGCCGCTCGGGAATTATATGAAGAAACCGGCCTCAAAGCTGCCTACTATGGCCAGTGTGCCAGTTACAGCGCCCCGGACCGGGACCCCCGGACCCGGGTCATCACCGTCAGCCACCTGGCTGTCCTGCCCTATGACTTTCCCCAAGAGCCGGCCGCCGGCGATGACGCAGCAGAGGCTCGGTGGTTTGACCTGACCTTTGACCTGGAAGCCCAAGACGAGGCCTTTACCGGTAAGGTCTACCTGACCGCCGGGGCAGAAACCATCAAGGCCAGGATTGATATCCGGCGGGATGCCGAGGGCAACTGGCGCCGGCAGCCGCTAGGCGAAGTGGAGAACCTGGCCTTTGACCATGCCGAAGTCATCGCTGCCGGGATTTTTGCCCTGCGGGACCGGCTCTACCGGACCGACTTTGCCTTCCGCTTCCTGCCGGAGCCCTTTCCCCTGCAAGAATTACAATACGTTTTTGAGGCTATCTTAGATGAAGAATTACTTCGCAGTACCTTTATTGCCCACCTGAACCACAAATTGATTCGTACCAGTGATGTCGATGCCGGACTGTCCCTTATGGAACAGGAATACCGTCATGATCCGGAAGCCATCTTTCATTCAGCCCCCTTCGACATCTGGCTGTAAGAAAAAGGAGAAGAGAATGGATAAACGGAACCTCACCTTGCTGATGGACTTTTACGAACTCACCATGGGCAACGGCTATTTCTTAAAGGGCCTGAAAGATCGGGTGGCTGTATTTGATGCCTACTTCCGGACCCTGCCGGACCAGGGCGGCTTTGCCATTATGGCCGGCCTAGACCAAGTCATTGACTACATGGAAAAGCTCCATTTCACCCCGGAAGACATCGCCTACCTGCGCCAGCGCAACCTTTTTGACGAAGCCTTTTTAGACTACCTGGCCAATTTTGACTTTGCCTGTGATGTATGGGCCGTACCTGAAGGGACTCCGGTTTTCCCCGGCGAGCCCCTGGTGACCGTCCGTGGGCCGGTGATTCAAGCCCAAATGCTTGAAACCATGACCCTCCTTCTCTTGAACCACCAGTGCCTAATTGCCACCAAGGCCAACCGGATTGTCCGGGCGGCCCAGGGCCGGGCCGTCATGGAGTTCGGGTCCCGCCGGGCCCAGGGGGCAGACGCCGCCAATTACGGGGCCCGGGCAGCCTATATTGCCGGGGCTGTCGGCTCGGCCAATACCTGGACCGACCGGGAGATGGGGATTCCCGCCCTGGGGACCATGGCCCACAGCTGGGTGCAACTTTTCCGTTCCGAATATGAAGCCTTCAAGGCCTATGCGGAAGTCTATCCCCAGGACTGCACCCTCTTAATCGACACCTATGATGTCCTCCAAAGCGGCGTCCCCAATGCCATCAAGGTCTTTGATGAAGTGGTGGTGCCCGCCGGCTACCGGCCCAAGGGGGTCCGGATCGACTCCGGGGACATCGCCTACCTGTCCAAGCGGACCCGGCAGATGCTGGATGAAGCCGGCTACCAAGACTGCTCCATTGTGGCCAGCGGCGGCTTGGATGAATACCTGATCCGGGACCTGCTCTTGCAAGGGGCCAAGCTGGACTCCTTTGGCGTCGGTGAGCGGCTCATTACGGCCAAGAGCGACCCGGTCTTTGGCGGGGTCTACAAGATGGTGGCCGTCGCCGATGAAGCCGGCACCCTGGAGCCCCGGATTAAGATCAGCGAAAATGTTGATAAAATCACCACCCCCGGCTTTAAATGCACCTGGCGGCTCTTTGACCGGGATACCGGCAAGGCCATAGCCGATGTCATCTCCCTGGCTGATGAGACCATCCCGGAAGATGAGCCCTTCACCCTCTTTGACCCGAAAGCCATCTGGAAACGGAAAGAGGTCGACAACTTCCGGGCCGAACGCCTACAAGTGCCCATCTATGAAAAGGGCCAGCTGGTCTATGACCGGCCCTCTGTCGAAGCCATCCGGACCTATTGCCAGGAAAAACTGGATACCCTCTGGGAAGAAGTCACCCGGTTTGAAAACCCCCACAAGTATTATGTGGACTTCACCTACAAGCTTTGGCAACTCCGGGAAGACATGTTGATGCGTCACCGGGTATAAATGAGACAGCAGCCGGCCCTTGCCTTGGCAAGGAGCCGGTTTTTTATATGGCCCAGATGGCAGCTACAAGACGGGGAATAGACAAGATTTTGTCAACAAGATAAGATAGGAAGGGCCACCTTCTTATGCTATACTGAAAGACGTTAACAAGAATTGGTCGCATAGAGTGGGCTATTTACTAGCGGCAATGATGCCGGGAATCAAAGGAAGTGTGGACATGAAAAAGCTGGTCATTATTCCAGCCTATAATGAAGCGGAAAATCTAGAAAAAGTCGTTACCGATATTCAACTTCATGCGTCAACTTTTGATTATATTATTGTTAATGACTGTTCGACAGACCACACCCGCTACCTTTGTGAAGAGAAGGGGTATCCTGTCTTGCACTTGCCCTATAATTTAGGCATTGGTGGTGCAGTCCAAGCCGGGTACTTATTTGCAGAAAGATATGATTATGACTTAGCCATTCAATTTGACGGCGATGGGCAACATGATGCCAGCTATCTGGATGCTTTGGTGGACGCTCAGCTTGAAAGTGGTGCAGATATGATTATCGGATCACGCTTTATTGATAAGCAGGGCTTTCAATCGACCAGAATGCGGAAATTAGGTATCCGTTTTCTTTCATCTCTAATCGGCCTACTCTGCCAGCGGCGGATTTATGATGTCACCAGCGGTATGCGGTTGGTCAACCGGCAGGTCATTCAAGACTTTTGCGCCTATTACCCGAGTGACTATCCAGAACCGGAAACCTTAGCCTTGATATTACGCCGTGGGTATAGGGTGGTGGAAATACCAGTTAAAATGCGGGCCCGGAAGCGAGGACGGTCATCCATTACCCCCTTGCGCAGCATTTACTATATGGTAAAGGTAACGCTGGCGATTTTTATTGATGCCTTAAAACCGAATACATAGGGGGGAATATTATGGAATTGCGGTTGCAAGTGATTATACTCGGGGCCTGCCTAGTATCCTTACTGGTTTATGGAGAAGCTGTTAGACGCGAGAAGTTAATGCTACGGATCACCTTTCCCTGGCTTTTTTGTTTATTGGTTACGGTTCTTTTAACCTTATTTCCGGCCCTTATTGATGGGTTGGCTTTTTTGCTCGGTGTCGCCAGCCCAATGAATGCTGTTTTTTTCTGTGCTGTTTTATTTTTGGTGATGGTGGGATTTTTTAATTATGTCACCATGAGCAAATTGAGACAGCAAACTGTACGGACCGTTCAAGAGCTAGCCTTACTGGAGCATAGCTTGCGGCAGCAAAATAAGCGGGGTGATAAGGAATGACGACAAGCAAACTCCTTCCGACACCATCAGCTAAGCGTGTATTTGGGATGTTGGTCCTTTGGTTTTTAGAAATCCTGGCCCTTTGCTGGGGTGCCTACTATGCAGCTTATCACGCCTATACCCCTCTCTGGCGGGTAGGTCTAGCCCTACTGGTTTGGATCGGATTGACCCTGGCCTTTCGATATATCACCGGGCCGCAGACCATTTTTAAAGGCCAAGTGGCTAAGGTCATTATATTTTTACTGGCAACGGGAATCGCCACTTTCTGCTTCTTTGGAAAGGGCTTGCTTTATGAACCTGGGGGATACTGGCTTTCTTTAGACCTTTGGCCTGTACTCTTAGGGCTTTATATCATAGTAGGGATAACCGCACGGGATACTTTCTTACTTTGGCAGCATTTACCCCTCCTGCTTTGTAGCTCTAAAAGTACGCCTTACCGTCGTTTTCATATGGCAGCCATCTTTGTTTTACAGGGACTTGTTTTAGCCGGTTACTATGCTGCTTTAGCACCGGGAAGTATGTCCTATGATACCTTCAACCAATTGCAGCAGATAGATGGGAGCATCGGTTATACCACTTGGCACCCTATTGCCCATACCCTCTTGCTCAAGGGTCTTTTAATGGCTACGGGTAGCTTGTCAGCCCAAAGCCTTTGCCATATTCTTTTCTTTTGTTTGGTTACAACTGCCTTTGCCGGTGAACTCATGAAAAATCGCCTGCGCCCAGTCGTTTTATATCTTGTCATTTTAGCCCTGGTCTTGATGCCCCAAACAGGGATTAACCTGATGACCCTCTGGAAGGATATACCCTTTACCATTGCCCTCTTATGGATGACCCTGATGCTCTACCGAGCCGGAACGGACCAAGCCTTTCTTCGGACGGGCAAGGGATGGGGGGCTTTCTGCCTGGGGCTACTACTGATAGTCCTTCTCCGCTATAATGGGGTTTTGGCCTTCGCTTTATGTCTACTTTATGGCCTCTATTATATGGTCAGGTATGAGCGAAAAAAGGCCGGACCTATTCTTATGGCCCTGGGTTTATGTGGGCTCATTATTGCACTTGTTTTAGGGCCCCTGCCGAAAGTGCTGGATGCCGACCCAAATCCTGCAGGGATGAAATTAAGGCCTATTTACCAAGGCCTGGGGGCTATGTATGTAGCTGAACGAGAGCAGGATTTACCAGCAGCAGCCCGGAAGGCTATGGCAGGCGTGGCTTCTCCTGACCAATGGGAGACCTACTATAACCCTTATTTTTCAGATATTTATATCCAAAATGTACACCGCTATATTCAAAACTTGTCGCCTATTAGTACAGGCTCCTCTTTACACTGGTATCTAGAGGCTCTTGAAAAGGCGCCGGCAGTGATCCTGGGGGACCGGTTTAACTTGGGCCTACTTAGCTGGAGCGTACCGCCGGACCCATTAAGCTACAATAATCGCTATACCCTGGCTATTGATGAAAATGTTACCAAGGCCTATGGTATTAGTCGAGATGAAAATCAGGCCTATGACCGGTTAGCGGCTTGGGCTTTGACCACCACTGATTATGCCCTGACGGATATTTTACTTTGGCGAGGCGGCATTTATTTGCTAGGCTTAACCATGCTTCTGGCCTACACCTTAATGTATCGACGGCAGGGACTGGCCTGGCATTTTCCTTGGCTTGGTAATTTTATTATTGTCTTTCTAACGATGCCGGCCCAGGATTTTCGTTATATATGGTTTCAGGGGCTCATTTTTCCATTTCTGTTCTTAGCCTTGATGAGCGAGCCCGGCCATATTGGGGATGATAAAGGAGAGGCACTATGAGGTCGAAGGGGGTTCGTATGGGGATATTTGTTGCCTATATCTTTTTTACAATGACAGGCTTACTCTTGATGAAGTTTAGCCAGGAAGGCATTGTTTTTGCCCTGGAAAATGGGTCCTTTAACCTACACATTAATATAACCATGATTTTTGCTCTAGTGATGTACGGCATCAGCTTTCTATTATGGACAAGCCTAGTGGTCAATAATGACCTGGGCTTTATCCTGCCCTTTTCTACGGCTGTTGTGAATGTTTTATCGGTGACGGCTGGCATTTTGCTCTTTGATGAAAGTATGACCCCTTTAAAGGCCCTGGGCATTGCTCTAGCTGTCTGTGGGGTTGTTATCATGAATTTAAAGGGTTAAAAGAAAAAAATAAGCACCCGAGCCTTGCATCTCAGGTCATGACATGCTATAATTTATGATTGTAATCCCTGCTCTGTAAATTTTGATGCAGAGCCGTTAGTCCGGGGGGAGGAGGTGCAAAATGCGCGAATATGAATTGCTGTTTATCGTCAAAACGGAAGTCCCTGAAGAAGGCACCCAAGAGATCATCGATCGTTACAGTAAAGTCCTGACCGATAACGGTGCTGAAGTAACAGCCGTTGATAAATGGGGCAAACGTCGTTTGGCTTATACCATCGACAAAAAATACACCGATGGTGTTTATGTCCTCATTAAATTTAATGGTGACAGTGCCGCAGTAAACGAAGTGGATCGTCTCATGAAGATCGACGAACGTCTCCTGCGTCATCTCGTGACCCGTGTCGGCGAATAGTCTGACTCAAGAAAGGATTCTCCATGAATAAAATCATTCTGATCGGTCGCCTGGTGGCAGACCCCGAATTACGGTATACGCAAAGTGGTATTCCTGTGTGTAATTTCAGACTGGCAGTAGATAGACCTTTTACAAACCAGAGTGGTGAGCGAGAAGCCGATTTCATTGATATTGTGGTGTGGCGGAAAACAGCCGAAAACGTGGCCAAGTTTATGAGTAAGGGCCGCCAAGTTGCTGTCGAAGGCTCACTGCAGATCCGCAGTTATGATGATAATAACGGCATCCGTCGTCGTACTGCCGAAGTACAAGCCAATAGCGTTGAATTTTTAGGTTCCGCAACTGGCGGCCGGTCTCAAGATGACGGCTTCAGCCAAGGGACCAGTGGTGGTTTTTCCGCCCCCCAACGGCCGGCTGCACCCCAAGGGGGCTTCGGTGAGGAAGTGACCTTTGACGATGACGACCTGCCTTTTTAACCAAGGAAGGAGACTCTCATGGCAAGACGAGAACGCGGCAGACGGTCCAGAAAGAAAGTCTGCAATTTTTGCGTCGATAAAGTCGATCATATCGACTACAAAGACAGCAACCGTCTGAAAAAATACATGACGGAACGCGGCAAAATTTTACCGCGTCGTATTACCGGTAACTGTGCCAAGCACCAACGTGCTGTAACGGTCGCTATCAAACGCGCCCGAGCAATGGCCTTACTACCGTATTCCAACGACTGATACCAAGCGTCGGCGAGAGCCGGCGCTTTTTTTGCCTATTTTTAAGGGACCGGGTAAAGGGGTAAGCCTATAGATAAAGCTAGCTATGAATTGAGTAAAGGAGACGACTATGACCAAGCAAGCCTTAGCTGACCAAGCCGCTGCCATTGCCCCCTGCGACCTGGACCGGCCCTATTATTATATTTCCTACTCTACCCGGGAAGGGGAGACCGTTTATCAAACCGTCGCCGGCCTCCAGGCCGCCGGGGCCAACCTCTGGATCGATACAGAAGCCAACCTCGTCCAGGGCGATGGCTACAATTCCTCTATTTTTAAGGCCCTGGCCAGCCCCAAGTGCCAAGGGGTCATCTTTTTTATGAGCCAGGCGGCCATGACCAGTGCCCAATGTGCCAAGGAGCTGAACTACCTTAAGAGCACCTCTTTTTTAGTCAACCATGGCGAAGACTTCCCCCTGATCCTGGTTGAATTAGAAGAAATTGACGCCCATGATGATGAAAAATGGGTTGAAGGCCTGCTCTACCAGACCTACCAGGATGATAACCTGTCTGCCGCTGAAGAAAGCCGGATTGAAAAGTACCGGGAAAAGTACAACCCCAAAATAGACCGGCTGACCAGCAAGTATGACGTGGCCAAGAGCATCCTCCCCTTTTTACTGGCCCAGGAAGCCGGGCGGGTCCCCTATGGCAGCCCGGACCCGGTTGCTGACCTCTGCACCCAATTAAAAATAGACCGGTAATCCATCAAGGCCCTCCAACTTGGAGGGCCTTTGCTTATGACCGCCCTGAATGGGGTATCTATAAACTAAGTAGGCTAGGCCCTTGCCTACCGTTCATATAGAAAATAACGAGAGAGGAGCGATATGTATGGAGGCAAAAATGATACATAGAGAAAAAGGGGTGCGGACCAAAGATGGCGCCGGCGTCAGCCTGGTCCGGGTCCTGTCCAACCGGACGGTGACCGCCTATGACCCCCTGCTTATGTTGGACTCCTTTGATTCAACAGACCCCAAGGACTACATAGCCGGCTTCCCCATGCACCCCCACCGGGGTATTGAAACCATCACTTACTTACGTCGGGGGGAAATCACCCACGAGGACAGCCTGGGCAATAAGGGCCGGATTACAGACGGTGGCAGCCAGTGGATGACCGCCGGGTCCGGCATCATGCACGAAGAAATGCCCCAACCGAGTGACCGGATGCTGGGCGTCCAAGTCTGGCTCAACATGCCCCAAAAAGAAAAAATGGCCCCGCCGGCCTACCATGACCTGTCGGCCGACAAGTGTCCGGTGGTTCCGGTTGAAGGTGGGGAAGTCGCCGTTATTGGCGGTCAGTACCAGGGGGTCCAAGGCTTTCAAGGTCACCACCACCCCTTGACCTTCTTATCCATCCGCCTGGAAGCCGGTGGATCCCTGACCCTCCCCCTGGACCCCAAGGGGTCACAAACTGTCTTCCTGTTAGAAGGGGATGCCCGCCTGGGGGACGTCGTGGTTGAAGAAAAAACCGCCGTCCGCCTGGCTGAAGGGGATAGCCTTACCCTGAAAACGACCGATGGTCCCATTGAAGTTCTTTTCTTCGAAAGCTACCCCCTGGAAGAATCCATCGCCTGGGGCGGCCCCATCGTCATGAACACCCAGGAAGAATTAGACGCAGCCTTTGCAGAACTCCGGGAAGGCAGCTTTATTAAGGATAAGCCTGAAGGGGAAGCCTAAGTAGAATGCCCCCAAATAGTGGACTAGAGAGATAAGTACTTTCCTTGTACTTGTCTCTCTTTTTATTTGCCTAGAGACTAGTCCTTAGGCAGCCTGTTCTTTGCGATAGGCAGGAGGGCTTGACCAATTAAATTTTTCTTTTATCAAAAATTTAATGTTGAAAAAATTCATGAATTACTATAAGCTTATTTTAAGTAAAAATATAGATAAGTACTAAGGAGAGTATGTGTTTAAAGATATTTATGCACACCTTGACCAAGGCAACCGAAGACATAGACAACTTTTATTGACGCATTTGATAAATGTAGCTGAAGATTGTAAAGGACTTGCTCAGCCAGTGCAGTTGAGTCAAAGTGCTTATTTGGTTGGTTTACTTCATGATATAGGTAAAATCAACCATAACTTTCAGCGAAAAATCTGTGAAGACAGGGCTCTACATGTTGACCATTCGAGTTTAGGTGGATATTTTATATTTAAATTATTTGAAAGTGAATCTAGCCGCCTTTTAAGTCAATCTAAAGCCTACGAGCAGCTATTCCAATCATTCAAGGACTGGGGGACTCTTTATTCTGAACTTTGTGATTACGCCAATATTATCGCTTATAGTATCATGTCCCACCATGGACCTTACGATATGGTGCGGAAAAACCGAAAAAACGAATATGAGTACACGACTTTTAGTCGTTTAAAAAAAATTCAAAATGAAGGTGGACTTGATTGTCATCTTCTTTACGAAGAAGTTTCTGCTCATATGACGGCGCAAGGGATTTTGTTACAAGAGCTTTTTTACAAGGGATTTCTTGAATATATGGTCACTATCCAGAAGCTAAGACAGCTTTGTGATCAAAGTGACGATAAAGAAGAAGCATTACTTTTTTATAAAGGGATGCTCATCCGCCTGATAGTCTCTATTTTAAAATCTGCCGATATAAAGGATACCATTAATGCCTTTGAGCCTATTGCCGAGCGTCAAGATAAAGAGGCCGTCCAGCAGCTTGTAAGGGAATGGGAAGGCTGCATTGATCGTCGATATGCCGCCTTTGGGCAGCCGACTTCTCCTCTGAATATCATCCGCAGAAAAATTGCCTCCACCATTTTGCAACGCTCTCAACAGGATTCCGCCGGCATATACAGGCTGGACTTACCTACCGGCGCCGGTAAGACACTCCTATCTTTGCGATATGGTGTTAATCAGATGAAGTATACAGGTAAGCAGCGGTTCTTTTATGTCACCTCTTATTTATCGGTCTTGGAACAAAATGCGGCCGAAATAAAAAAGGTGCTCCGTCAATCGCCCTATATCTTAGAACATCATTCAAATGTTATTAATGAGGACATCTTACCTGATGATCCAGCAGCCAACGATGATTTAGATGATGCCTTGCTGGGGGTGAGCAAAAAATTCTTGTTAGATGACTGGACTTCACCAATGATATTAACAACGATGGTTCAGTTTTTTAACACGCTATTTAAAGGGCATTCATCTCATTTAATGCGGTTTAAGTCTTTCATCAATAGTGTTGTAATCTTAGATGAGCTCCAGTCTTTGCCGACAGAAATGCTCTACTTGACTAATCTGGCCCTTAATTTTATGCGGACCGTTATGGGTACAAGCATCGTTTTATCAACAGCCACCCAGCCTACCTATCATTCCAACCACTTAACCCACCGATTAATTTATGGGGATGCCCTTGGACAAAATACCAACATCATTACCCTCTCCAGGGAAGAACTAAGGGTTTTTGATCGAGCTAGCCTATGCCTTTATGGGGACATTGGCAAAGAGTATCCGCTGGCGGATTTATATGACTTGGTCTGTAAGCATCCGGATAAGTCGCGTCTTATTATCCTGAATACCAAGGGCGTCGTAAAAGGTCTATATGATTTAGTCGAAAAAGATCTTCCCCATGAGGATTTATATTATTTAACAACGAATTTAACAGCCAATGACCGGCTAGAGCGCCTCCAGGTCATTAAAGAAAAATTAAGCCAGTCCATACCGATTTGCGTCATCACCACCCCACTGATTGAAGCGGGTGTAGATGTGGATTTTGACTTGGTTATCCGCTCACTCACGGGTATGGATTCAATTGTTCAGGCGATGGGCAGGTGTAACCGAGAAGGGAAGCGCGATAAGGCCGCTACCTATGTTATTAATTTAGATAGCAAGGAAGAACGGATTATGCCCTTGAAGGGGATGAATGAAAGAAAATCTGCGGGTAGGTACACCCTCCTGCAGGCAAAGGGAAAAATTCCTATAAGTGCTTTAACAGATAAGTATTTTGAAAAGCTATACGCTAATTTAGATGATTGTACTCTAGATCCTACGCTTTCCTTATTAGCCAGCAATAGCCCTAGTAAGGAATTGCTTTTTAAAAGCCCAGGCGACGCAAGTATACAGGCCGTAGGGGATTATTTGTTTTATCGGGAAGGCCTTATCTTACAGCTCTTCCAAGCATTTAAAAGGGGATATGACAACTTTCAGCTCATTCCTGACCAGCAAAAAACCGCTATTGTTGCCTCTGAAGACACAGAGGGATACCTTGATGAGCTGAGGGATTTAGAAAGGACATATAAATATGGCTATGGTTTTAAAGAGTTAAAAAAAGTAAAGGCAATCATCCGTAAGCTATCAAATGATACAGTCCCTGTTTATGATAGAGACTTAGAAAACTGCGAATCTCTCTTTGAAGGACTCGTATACATTCTACCTGAAGAATTTTACAGCGAAGACTTTGGGGTTCAATTTGACCAAGGAGGATTCTTCAAAATATGAAAAATATCTATTATGAAGATCCATCTTTATAACTTAAAGCACAAAAATGCTGGAAGGAGGTTTAAATATGCAACAATCAAAATATTTCTACGCTAAAATTTACGGAGATAAGGCCCTGATCACATCACCGGAAAGTAAGAGCGGCGGGGAAAAATATAGCTATGACTGCCCTACCCGAGAAATGCTGAAAGGGATTTTAGATGCTAATTACTTTAAGCCCACGATTATCAATGTAGTCGATGAAGTCCGGATTATGAATAGAATAGAATCGTATACTCAAGGCACCCGGTTACTGTTAAAAAACAATAAATTGGATTTAAGTGCCTATACTTACTTAACTGATGTCAAGTATTATGTAAAGTTTCACTTTGAGTTTAACCTGGATCGGGAGGACTTAAAAGCAGATCGAAATTTCGCCAAGCATGAAGCCATTACCGACCGTTCTTTAAAAAGGGGAGGTAGACGCCCTATTTTTCTTGGCGTTAGCGAGTGCATGGGATACATTGAAGCCTTGACAGAAGAAGCCTATGAAACAGATCCCGGTTACTATGATGACAGCAATCGTGGCTTTGGGCTGATGTTTAATGGCTTTATTTACCCGAATGAGCCGGGGGAACTTCTATACTCTGCCTATGCGCCAATCAATATGGTTAAGGGGCGGATTGCCTATCCTCGACCGGAAAATTGCCCTATTATTAATGAAGTATCCAACTATACTTTCAAAAAACCGCAACTTACAAAATCCGTTGATGAGGAATTAAAGGATTATGAATAGGAGGTGAGGCTATGGGACTCTTATCTGCCTTATATAAGTCTTATAAATATGCGGAAGATAATGATTTAGTCAGTGTGCCGGATGATAGTGGAGAGATGATACTGCCCTTGTATCATGATTCCAAAAAGTCTGATGGCAAGAATATTATTGAGGTATTGATTAGTAAAGATAGCCACTTTATACATGCAGACATTTTGGAAAATGGGCAAAAAATCATATTTCCGGTAACAGAAGATTCAGTGGCGCGGTCGAGTGGTGTCGCTCCTCATCCTCTAGTGGATAATTTTGCCTATTTGATTCAAGATGGGAGTGCGAAAAGTAAGGCCTACATGAAGCAAATGGAAGCTTGGCTAAGCTATAAAGAGGAACCCTTTGTTCGTGTGGTTCATGATTTTCTCGTCCAGGAAGACTTTTTTAAAAAAATTCAGGACCTTTTTATAGAAAAAGATCTGGATAGGGTTTATCAAGGCAGGGGGGTTGTTCAATATACAAATGATAAAGGAAAGAAAGAGACTTTTGATTTTTCCAAATGTTTTTTGACCTTTAGAATAGAAAATTTTGAGGGACAAAAAGACCTCGGCGTTTCTGATAACCCTGCCTTACATAAAGCCTATATAGATTATGTGCGATATTTGTTTAGTCAGGATGACACTAAACAAAAAATTCTTTGTAATATTAGTCATCAAGAAGATTATTTGTGTACAAAGCATAGACCCTTAATAGGTACGGCTCGCTTGATTAGCCAGATTACAGCAAATGATGAAAATTACCGTGGCCGGTTTTCTTTAGCAGAGCAAACGATTAAAATCGGAGCAGAAACCAGTCAGAAGGTTCACTTGATGGCAAAGTATCTTCTCGCTGGGAAAAATACATGCCGGTGGCTTGGAGAGCAAACCTACATGGTGAGCTGGTTCTCAGATGATATTTGTAATAGGTCTGCTTTAGATGTGACCCAAGGTATTGAAAACTCAGCTAAACGATCAGATATTTTATCTATTTTGAATAGTAAGTCGGGACCAAAGGCCTTAAAAATTGCGGATGAGATCAGTGAAAGCATTGTTAAATCCTTTGTTCGGGGAGAACAACTTTTTGCTGATCATGCAAAATACTATATAGCTATTTTTGATAAAACAAGCAATGGCCGCGTAGCTGCAAAATATTTTAACGAAATTGATGTATCGGTTCTTAAAGACCGGTTGGTCTTATGGCAAGGTAAATATGCCTGGGAGGGCTATGACAAAAACCATCAAAAAACTTTCTATACACCAAGCCCTATCCGAATAATAAAGGCTGCTTACGGTATTCAAGAAAAAAACAGCTTGGAAATTCATAAGGGAGAATTTTTAAGGGACCAGTATCAAGGTATTCTTTCTGCTCTTGTAGAAGGGCGCTCTCTTCCAGAGAATTTTTATAAAGCGCTTGAAATGAATATAAAAAATAGGCATAGATACCCAGATAAAAGAATTTGGAATCAAGTAAAATTTTGCGCTTTAGCTATCTTGAGCTACAAGGAGGGTGTGGTAAGCAATATGTTAGATAGACAAAATACAGATAGGTCTTATCTTTATGGGCGACTCCTCGCCTTATACGAACGGATGGAAGCAGCCTGTTATGAGAAGGACGAGGGGAGAGTCACCAATGCTGAGAAAATGTGGACGAGTTTTATCAATACTCCGGTGACGATGAATTTACGATTGCGCACCTTACTTAGGCCCTATCAGATAAAGTTAAAAGTTAATGAGGAAAAACGGGGTATTTATTATAAATTGATGAAAGATATTCGAGAAGTGACGCTTCTTTTAGAGGAAAATTATGATTATCGCTGTGCGGATAGTAATGCCCCGCTAGGTGCAGGATTTATTTTTGGCTATGAAGCGCAAATGAAGGATATTTTTACGAAGAAGGATACCCAGGAAAGTGAGGAAAACCATGATTAACCATAAAGTCGATTTTATCTTTACCATAGAGGTAAGAGGCGCCAATCCTAACGGAGACCCGCTAACGGGCAATATGCCCCGGCTGGATGGACGTGGATTTGGTGAAATCAGTGACGTTTGTTTAAAAAGAAAGATTCGCAACCGGTTTCAGGATATGGGCCATGATATTTTTGTAAAAGCGGCTGAACGTAGTGATGACGGCTTTACTTCTCTGGAGAAAAGGTTTGGCGCTTCATTTGATACAAAAATGCCGAATGATGAGGTGGAAAAACAGGCCAACGAAAAATGGCTTGACACTCGTTCCTTTGGGCAAGTATTTACTTATCAAAAACGCTCATTGGGGATTCGCGGCCCAGTCAGTATTTCGATTGGAAAATCCATCGAACCGATTAATATTACAACGATGCAAATTACCAAGAGTGTTAATGGCATGGAGACCAAAGAGCCTGGTGACCATAGTTCTGATAGAATGGGGACCAAACATTTTGTTGATTATGGTATTTATGTTGTTAATGGCAGCGTTAATTGTTATTTAGCAGAAAAAACCGGGTTTAGTGAAGAAGACTTAGAAGTTTTAAAAGAAAGTCTGAGAACCTTATTTGTTAACGATGTGTCCTCAGCTAGACCGGATGGTTCAATGGAAGTAAAAGATATTTTCTGGATTAAGCACAAATCTAAGGTAGGTGATGTATCTAGTGGTAAACTAAAAGACCTACTGACTTACGATAACCTAGATACAGAACGGTTGCAGAGAAGATATGACGATTATCACTTTAGATTAGATCCAGAGAAATTAAAGGCCTACGAAAAGGAAGGTATTCAAGTAGAACATTTTTTAGGCATGTGAGATGTATGCTGAAGATGAGTATTTAATGCTTAGCGGCATCCAGCATTTTTTGTTCTGCCCGCGTCAATGGGCCCTTATCCATATTGAGCAAATTTGGACTGAAAACGCTTACACAGCAGAAGGACAAGTGCTCCATAAAAAAGTTGATGAGCCCTTTACCAAAGAAAAGCGTAAAGATCGGATTATATCACGTGCCATGGCCGTCAGTTCAAAAACCCTAGGTTTATCCGGCATTCTGGATGTTATTGAGTTCGTTAGGGGCCAAAGCGGAATTGATCTGCCTGGTAGGACTGGTAAATGGTTGCCCCTCATTGTTGAATATAAGCGTGGAAAAAAGAAAAAATTCGCCTATGACCATGTCCAACTAATGGCACAAGCGATTTGTGTGGAGGAGTCCTTTGCTGTAAGCTTGGAGTATGGATACATGTATTACCACCAAACAGATTCTAGAGAAAAAGTTTTATTTAGTGCGGGCTTACGTCAATTGACTATCCAAACGGCTCAAGAGATGCATGACCTCTATGCTCGGCGACAAATACCAAAAGCAGCTTACTTTCGTAATTGTCAAAAGTGTTCCTTATATGACGCCTGTAGGCCCAGGCTGACGAAAAGAGCAAAAAGTGTTCATAACTATATTTATGGAGCAGAACTATGAAAAAACTTCTAAATGTTCTTTATGTGACACAACCGGATTATTATCTTAAAAAGGAAGGGCGGAATATTGTTGTCACCTTAGA
This sequence comes from Peptococcus simiae, assembly GCF_046569735.1. GTDB lineage: Bacteria > Bacillota > Peptococcia > Peptococcales > Peptococcaceae > Peptococcus > Peptococcus simiae_A. The sequence continues at coordinate 59,026 of NZ_JBKICG010000009.1, forward strand.
TGGGAAGCGTGTGGCACGCTACCCCATCCATATTCTGCGCCAGATTGTCTGCTTTAATTATATGGGCGTCAGTCCAAGGTTAATGAAAATGTGCATGGAAGAGCAGGTGGCCTTGAGTTTTTTCACGCCATACGGGAAATATTGCGGTCGGCTTTTGGGAGCGTCTTATGGGAACATTTATACGCGGAAAAGACAGTATGAACTAGCTGCTTCTGAGACATCTCTGGATTTCGTAAAAAACATTATTTATGCAAAATCCTATAATTCCAGAAAAATATTAATTCGGTTTAAAAATGATCACAAAAATGCCATCAATTATTCTGCAGTGCAAAACGCTATTGATGCCATAAAAGACCTGATGCTAAAAATTCAAAGTGCTCCAGATAAAGATAGCGTCAGAGGCCTAGAAGGGCTCATAGCCCGTACGTATTTTGCGGTTTTAGACGAGTTGATCTTGAAACAAAAAGAAGACTTCTACTTCCGCGAAAGAAGCAAAAGGCCGCCAATGGATAGGTTTAATGCCCTGCTTTCCTTTATGTATGCTCTTTATACCAATAATATTGCAGCTGCTTTAGAAGGGGTTGGCATTGATGCTTATGCAGGATTTTTTCATACAGATCGGCCGGGAAGAGTGAGTATGGCTCTGGATATTATTGAAGAAATGCGGGCTTATGTTATTGACAAATTTTGTCTGTCCTTGGTTAACCTCAACAGAATCGGCAAGGTGCATTTCGAAATTAAAGAAAACGGTGCTTGTCTTTTGAATGAGAAAGGACGAGATATCGTTTTAAAGTATTGGAATAAAAGAGAACAGGAGGAAATCTTTCATCCCTTTACTGAAGAAAAAATCAAGCTAGGGTTACTCCCCCATGTGCAGGCCCAATTATTAAATTCTTATTTGCGTGGGGATATTAATGCTTATCCCCCCTTTATGATTGGAGGCTAAATGCAGGTTTTAATCACATATGATGTCGAAACCGTTTCGCCCCAAGGGCGTAAGAGGCTTAGGCAAGTCGCTAAAGTTTGCACCGATTATGGCCAGCGTGTTCAAAATTCTGTTTTTGAAATGAATATTTACCCGGAAGATTTAGTGGTGATAAGGAATAAACTTTTAACCATTATAGATCCAGATAAAGATTCCGTCAGGATTTATAATTTAGGCAAGAATTGGCAGAAAAAGATAGAAACCCTTGGAACAGATTCTTCATACAATCCGGAATCCGACTTACTTATCTTATAAAAGGGTGGTGATGCTAGCTGGTGTCATCGCATATTTAAGGTGCATAAGTTTGCTGGATTGGATATCTTCAAAGGATATGATATCAAATCTGAAAAAGGGTTAGCTTATATGTGAGATTTGAAGCTGGACAGAAAAATATACAAGCTATCTCAGAAAAACGTTAAAAAATGGAGACAAAACTCCAATAAAAAATGAATTTAGCTGCAGCTTTAAGGCCGGAAACGGCCAAAAACTGCAGTCGCACCCCTCGCGGGTGCGTGGATTGAAATGCTCAGGCCCTCGGCATATCGAACACGAGCCTAGTCGCACCCCTCGCGGGTGCGTGGATTGAAATATCCGGCTGAACCACTGTGTGTACGGTGTCTTCACGTCGCACCCCTCGCGGGTGCGTGGATTGAAATTTCTACATAAAACCTAGAAACACCATTCATCTTATGTCGCACCCCTCGCGGGTGCGTGGATTGAAATGGCCTTTAACCAGCTGGCCGGTCGGGCCGGCAGGGATGGTCGCACCCCTCGCGGGTGCGTGGATTGAAATTGAGGGTAGTGCTAATGATGTAATGGGTATTATTCGTCGCACCCCTCGCGGGTGCGTGGATTGAAATAGTTAATGGATACATCGGGTTTTGGTGATTTGATTGCGTCGCACCCCTCGCGGGTGCGTGGATTGAAATCTTTGCGTCAGTTATCACTGCGCCTACAACTGCTAGGGTCGCACCCCTCGCGGGTGCGTGGATTGAAATCACGTTCCAGGAGTTAGTTTGAGTTACGGAGACTTAGTCGCACCCCTCGCGGGTGCGTGGATTGAAATTGGTAAATACGCCTCTAAATTGCTGTTTGGCATGGGTCGCACCCCTCGCGGGTGCGTGGATTGAAATGCTTTAGTTCGTGATTAGCTATCCAGTCCATAACGTCGCACCCCTCGCGGGTGCGTGGATTGAAATAAAACCCAGAAAACCTGATAATGATAATGGTAATGTCGCACCCCTCGCGGGTGCGTGGATTGAAATGATTTTAATGCCCTTGATTTTTAGCAATTTATCAATAGTCGCACCCCTCGCGGGTGCGTGGATTGAAATCAGGATACTCTCCATAAGGCCGCCCTCAGGGGTATCGTCGCACCCCTCGCGGGTGCGTGGATTGAAATTACGTATCTACGACAAAATAAAAGAGATAGAAGTATGTCGCACCCCTCGCGGGTGCGTGGATTGAAATATCACCCCATGGGTCGCTAGAGTAATCGTATTCAGTCGCACCCCTCGCGGGTGCGTGGATTGAAATAACAGTTTTTTGAGTTTATTTTTATTTTTTGTAAAAAGTCGCACCCCTCGCGGGTGCGTGGATTGAAATTTAATGGCTTGGTCGGGCTTCAATTGGCATCTCTGTGTCGCACCCCTCGCGGGTGCGTGGATTGAAATACGGTCCAGGCGGTGGACCTGCTGGACTTCTTCCGTCGCACCCCTCGCGGGTGCGTGGATTGAAATCAAATAGTGAATTAGCTAGAATTTGGGGTTTTGGGTTGTCGCACCCCTCGCGGGTGCGTGGATTGAAATAGATTCGGTTGCTTCAAAGTTATTGCCTAGGCCAAGTCGCACCCCTCGCGGGTGCGTGGATTGAAATGATTACTTCAAGGGCTAGGTTGCGAATTTCCAAGGTCGCACCCCTCGCGGGTGCGTGGATTGAAATTTGCTCGAGAGAGACATTTTCCTTAGCCGCCTTGGGTCGCACCCCTCGCGGGTGCGTGGATTGAAATTAATGTAGGTGCTGTCACGCACGCTGGGGGCGTAGTCGCACCCCTCGCGGGTGCGTGGATTGAAATTATCATGGGCCGGGATGGTTTTCAAGCACACCAAGTCGCACCCCTCGCGGGTGCGTGGATTGAAATAAGCGCCAAAAATTTGTAGGACCTATGAACAGTTGGTCGCACCCCTCGCGGGTGCGTGGATTGACATCGCCAAGGGTGAACATTTTATTCACCCCTTTATCCTCATTACATTTATAGTTTTGACCTGAAATGAATAGCTGATTAGTTGCTGTGGTCCTGCTCTGACTTGGTTATTTGGATGTTTTTCTGTATAAATATCTCCTGGCCTGTCGGTCAGCCCGGGCTTTTTCTCTTGTACATGGGGCGAGGGTATGGTATAATCATGTGTGTTATTTATGTAATACTGGGCGTAAGGAGGCTTTTACATATGTATCTAGCATTACAAGTGGTACAACTGATTTGTGCCCTTGGTGTTATTGCAACGGTCCTTTTACAGTCTGGCCGGAGCGCCGGCTTGTCCGGGTCTATTTCCGGTGGAGCTGAAACTTTTTTAGGTAAACGCGGCCTGGATGACCAGCTTGCAAAAGCATCAGCGGTCTTTTCCCTGCTCTTTATGGTACTGACCTTTAGCATGACCTTATTAAAATAAGTTTACTTAAGATGCCGGAAGGGTCTGTGACGCTTGACGTCACAGGCGGGTTCGGGTATTATTTTAAAGGGCACGGCCTGCCGCCCCGTTCAGGTGAATGGGGCGGTTTTTATATTATTTATAGTGGGCACCGTTAAGATAAATATGATGAGGAGGCAATTATGGCAAAATATATTTTTGTCACTGGGGGCGTGGTATCGTCCATCGGTAAAGGTATTGTGGCAGCATCTCTGGGGCGGTTGTTAAAGAACCGGGGGTTCAAGATTACCATTCAAAAGTTTGACCCCTATATAAACGTGGACCCGGGCACCATGAGTCCTTATCAGCACGGGGAAGTGTATGTCACCGATGACGGGTCTGAAACAGACTTGGACTTGGGCCATTACGAACGTTTTATTGACGTCCGCCTGAACAAGTATTCCAATGTGACCACCGGTAAAATTTATTCTGAAGTCCTTAAAAAAGAACGCCGGGGGGACTATCTGGGGGCAACGGTCCAGGTGATTCCACACATTACCGACATGCTCAAGGAAAAAATCATCCGGGCCGGGGAAACCACCGGGGCGGATATTGTCATTACCGAGGTTGGCGGTACTGTTGGGGATATTGAGTCGACGCCCTTTATTGAAGCCCTCCGACAGATGAAAAAGGATGTCGGTTCGGAAAATGTCTGCTACATCCACACAACCCTCATTCCCTACCTCAGTGCCGCCGGTGAAATGAAGACCAAGCCCACCCAGCACAGTGTCAAGGAGCTGCGGGGGATGGGGATCCAGCCGGATATCCTGGTGGTACGGACCGAAAAGCCCATGCCGACCAGCATGCGGGCCAAGCTTTCCCTCTTCTGTGATGTTGACGAAGAGGCTGTTATCGAAAATAGGGACGTTGAGCACCTGTACGAAATGCCCCTCCAACTCCAGGCCCAGCACATGGACGATATTGTCCTGAAAAAGCTCAATACCACTGCGCCTCAGGCGGACATGGCCGATTGGGAGGCCCTTCTGAAACGGATTAAGGCCATTAAGGAAAGCGTCGATATTGCCCTGGTTGGGAAATATGTTGAGCTTCCAGATGCCTACCTGTCGGTAGTGGAGGCCCTCACCCACGCCGGTTATGAAAACAATGTTGAGGTAAAGGTCCATTGGGTCAATTCTGAAGAGCTGGAACATAAGCCGGCGCTCTTAGCCTCCCTGAAGGATATGGATGGAATCCTGGTGCCCGGCGGGTTTGGTGACCGGGGTATTGAAGGGAAGATTGACGCCATTCGCCTGGCCCGGGAAAGTCAGCTGCCCTTTATGGGCATTTGTCTGGGTATGCAGCTGGCCTGCGTGGAATTTGCCCGGAATGTTCTGGGCTGGGATGATGCCCAGAGTGCTGAATTTGATAAAAATACCCCTCATAATATCATCGACCTCATGGAAGACCAGACCCGGGTCGAAAATATGGGCGGGACCCAACGGTTGGGTCTCTATCCCTGCCGCCTGCAGGAAGGGAGCCTGGCTCGGCAGCTCTATGATGCCGAAGAAATCCAGGAACGTCACCGCCACCGGTATGAGTTCAATAACGATTTCCGCGACCGCCTCCAGGAAGCCGGCCTGCGCTTTTCCGGCACCTCTCCGGATGGCCGCCTGGTCGAAGTCATCGAACTCCCCGGTCACCCCTTCTTTGTGGCCAGCCAGTTTCATCCGGAATTTTTAAGCCGGCCGACCCATGCCCACCCGATTTTCCGCGGCTTTATTGCTGCTGCCAAAGATCACCAGAAATAAAAGTAACCGCCACCGGGAAGGTGGCGGTTTTTATATAGGCCTTATTTATAGATTGGCTTAACCCTTGTCGGGGTATGTAAATATTTTGTATAATTTATGTAAACAGACCCTGAGGAGGCGAGGCATGGATACTGTTCTCTTAGAAAAAAATCGGGTATTGACCCACTTTATCAAGCAGCAGCATATTTCTGAAGAACTTTTCCTACAACGGATCCTGGTCCGCTACCGGGATGTCATCCGGTTGCACCCTGAAAAAATAAAAACAGTGCCGGGGGCCCGCTATAAAGGCCGCCTGATTTTTGAATTCAAGCTACCCTATGATGCCTTCCGCAGCTTCCGCATTGCCTTTATTAAGTGTGATGGGAACCTGGTGGTTATTTTTGCGTCAAATCAGATTAAGAAAAAAGAATTTACCAAGGAGCTGAAAAAAACCAGCCTGGTGGATTAAGGTCAGGGCCTACGAGGCCAGCGGTGCCTTTTCCTTTTCAGCCCTTGGTTCTGAACTGAATATCAAAAGAGGCTGTGTCAGAATGAGATCTCATTCCGGCACAGCCTCTTTTATTTTAAGGATCTTGTAAGCGTTAAGGGCCTGGCTGGAGCGGAAGAAGAGGGCCGGCGGTTCGCCTTGGTCAATCCTTAGCGGGAAAGTGCCCTTGGGCGGCCTCTCGGGCCAGGGCAAAGCAGCCGATGGTGGCGGCGTTGTCCTGTAAGGCCGGGCCCTGGATGTAGTCTTCCGGGGTTGGGGTTTTGATGTAACCGGCGGTCAGGCTTTCAAACTGGGCCCGGACTCGGTCGAGGAGGTGGCCCTGTTTCATGACGCCACCGCCGAGGATGATCATTTCCGGGGCCAGGATGAGGCTGGTGTTGACCAGGGCCTGGGCCAGGTAGTAGGCTTCGATGTCCCAAAAGGGGTCATCGGCCGGGAGGTCGCTGGCCGGTCGTCCCATCCGGGCTGCGATGGCCGGCCCAGCGGCCAGGCCCTCCAGGCAGGTCTGGTGGAAGGGACAGTGGCCCGGAAAGGCGTCGTCCGGATGGACCTGAACCCGCATGTGGCCCATTTCCGGATGGCTCAGTCCCCCGATAAATCGGCCGGCCTGGATGGCCCCTCCGCCAATGCCGGTACCGATGGTGTAGTAGACCAGGCTCCGGACCTGGCGGCCGGCGCCCAGGCTGTACTCCCCATAGGCTGCCGCATTGACATCGGTGGTCCAGGCTATGGGCAACTGGAAGTGGGCCTTCAGCTGACCGAGAAAGTTGACCGACTGCCAGTTGGGCTTGGGGGTGGAGGTGATATAGCCGTAGCTGGGGGACTGGGGACAGGTATCAATGGGCCCAAAGGAGCCAATCCCAATGGCGGCCAGGTCTCCGGCATGCCCTTGTAAAAAGTGGATGACCCGGCCCAGGGTTTCGCCGGGTACAGTGGTCGGGAAGGTGACCTGGTCAAGCAGGCCTCCCTGGGCATCGCCGACCGAGCAGACAAACTTGGTGCCGCCGGCTTCAATGGCTGCATACGTCATGGCATCGCCTCTTTCTGGATAGTCTATTAAATTCTATTTTAGCACGCCGGCTGGAAAAAGAGGAGGGCATGAACTATTTTTTTATTTCAGTACTTGACAATGCTGGGTACATAGAATAACATGGTACTTGAAAAATGAAAGGTACTAAGAAAAAGAAGTACTAGGAGGGATAAGCATGCGTCGAAGGGTTTGGCTGGCCGGCTTGCTTGGCCTGGCCCTGCTTGTTGTTATTGCCGGCATTGGCCTCATGCAGGTCAAAGGGGTTACCGGGCTGCCGGCCCGGGACCAGGCTCGGGTCCTGGATGCCTGGGACCACCCAATCCTCCAGGCAGAGAACCAGACAGCCCGGACCTACCTGGCTGCTGTGACGGCCACAAGCCGGCAGACTGGGACTTGTGCCTTTGTCAAAAGGCCCAGGGATGCCCAGCTGCTCTACCGCTACCAGTTTAGCCACCAAGGCCATGTCCTGGGCAGGCGGGTCCTGCATTTTGACATTTATAGCAACTACCCCCTGGTAACCGTAGGTGGCCTTCCTTTATTGAAAGACCTGACCTGGTCCCTGGATGACCGGACCTACAAGCAAATGAAACAGCCGCGCCTATTTCTAAAAGGCGAGGGGCAAGGAGGTGACTCTATGTGAACAGTCAATTTAAAAAAGGCGTCTTAGAGCTGGTGGTATTAGCTGTCATTGCAGAAAAAGACCGGTATGGCTATGAAATCATTAACCTGGTGGAAGATGTGATGGATGTCAATGAAGGGACGATTTACCCCCTCTTGAAAAGGCTAACCAATGAGCACTACTTTGAGACCTACCTCAAGGAGTCAACAGAGGGGCCACCGCGGAAGTACTACCGGTTAACGGCAGCCGGGGCCCTGCAATTGGGCCGGTTAAAGGAAGAATGGTTTTTGTTTACAGAACGGATTGAAAGATTTTTAAAGGAGGTCGAAGGTCGTGACCAAGGCAACCTTCCTAGCAAGGCTGAATAACCGCTTGCAGGTGCTGAATAAAAAAGAACGCGAAGATATTTTAAACGAATACGCTGGTCATATTGACATGAAGCTGGCAGAGGGGCTCACAGAGGACCAGGCCATTGCCGGTTTCGGTGATTTTGATGACCTGGTGGAGGGGCTCCTGGAAGCCTACCATGTGGACCCGGGCTTTGCTACAGAAGAGACGGATACCATTGGCGGTTTCATCAGACGCTTTGGCTACTTCCTGGAAGATACCCTGGATGCGCTCCTGAATTTAGACCGTCGGGCTGCCGGCCAGCTAATTGCCAAGGGGGTCATCCTCCTGGTCATTGTGCTGATTATTGCCGGCGGCTTGGAAACGCTCTTTTCCCCGCTCCGGGGCTACCTCTATGGCTATGAAAATAACCCCATCGGGGCCGTTCTCATTAGCCTAACGGCAGTCGTTTTGGAACTCCTCAAACTGGGGGTAGCGATATATGCCGTCTATTTCTTGATCAAGCACTACCTCCTGCCGACCCTTGAAGAGGCCGATGACCCGGTCGATGAGCCGGATGCGGCAGGGCTGGCTGTCTCGCCGGTTGGTCCGGATGAGTCAGCTGCTAAGGCAGGGCGGAGGCCTCACAGGAACCAGGCCGCCCGGGCCTCACAGGGGGCCGATAAGAATGACCCCCTCATCCGCCTGGCCTACTTCACCATCAAGGCCCTGGTCTTTATCTTTATCCTCTTGCCGGCCCTGGCGACCATGCTCAGCTTATTTGTGGTCGGGGTCCTGGCGATAGCCGGCCTCGCTGTAGGCCTGCCCATTTGGGGGCCCACTCTCTTGGTCATTGGCATCGGCCTCTTATCCCTGGCCCTGGTCCTCCTCATCTGGCATGTCATTTATGCAGACCGTAAGTTTTCCGCTAAGCCGGTGGCTAAGACCAAGGCGCCGGCTGCTCAAGGGAGGGAAGGTCAATGAAAAGAAATATTCTTGTCATAACTGTGTTAGGTCTCCTGCTTTGTGTTGTCGGTGCCATCATGACTGTGGTACAATTGGCAGAGACCGAGTATGTATCGGAAGAAGAATACCGCCAGGCTCTGGGCTATGAGACCATGGAAAAGACTTTTACCCTGGACCCGGCCAAGGGGCCGGTGGTCATTAGTGACCGTTTGATGGATCAGTGCTACCTGGTGGTCGATAACCGGCTCAAGGATAATCAAGTCTATGTCAATGCCTGCTACCTGCCCGGGAAGGGTGGCCAGCCCCTATTTGAAGTGAATGACAGTAACCGGCTGGACCTGGTCCAGGAGGGGGGGCTGGTCTTTACAGACGAGACCTCCCCCCGGGATGTTAAGGACCTGCTTTTTAAGGCCGGGCAGCTCTATAAGGATCAGCGGATCATCGGCTCCTTCAATGAGGGTACCCGGGTGGTTGTGAACCAGAAAAATTTTGACCGCATTAATGAGGCCTATTATGGGTCAGCCGAAGTCTATGAAGATGATGGCCTGGATGATGATGGAGAACAGGCAGTGGTTAACGCTTAGGGATTGAAAAAGTAAGAGGTGACAGCCTTGGAGGCACAAGGGGTTGAAGGAAGAAAGAGGGGCCTTAGCGGGTCTACATTGAAGATCATCGCTATGATTACCATGCTGATTGACCACATTGGTGCAGCGGTCATAGAGCGGGGCTTTTTATTTGACCGGCTCCATGCGGAGGGCATGCGGCTGAATTTCCCTATGATTCGAGATAACTTCAGCGCCCTGTCTCCGGCCCTCCAGCAGTCGCTGATGGCGGATGGGGTCCTCCGGCTCATTGGCCGGATCGCCTTTCCGATTTTCTGTTTCCTCCTGGTGGAAGGCTTTATCCATACCCGGTCTAAGGCCCGGTATGCAGGCCGGCTCTTGGTCGTGGCCCTCCTGTCGGAGATCCCCTTTGACTATGCCATTTATGGTGGGGAAAATATCTGGGGGCATCAGAACGTCCTCTGGACCCTGCTCTTCGGCCTCTTGGGCCTATGGGCCTGGGAGGGGGCCCGGGACCTGTCCCGCCGCCACTTCAAGAGGGACATCGGGGTCCTGGGCTTTCTGGCTGCGGTCCCCTTTATGGTCCTGGCGGAATTTTGTCACACAGACTATGGGGCCTTCGGGGTCATCCTCATTGCCATCCTCTACATCCCCCTGGCCGGTCATGTCAAAAAGGCCCGGCTGGCCCAGAGCCTATCCGGGGCCCTGTGTGTGGCCTTTGAGTTCACGGCGCCCCTGGCCTTTGTCCTGACCTACTTCTATAATGGCAGGCGGGGCTTGGATATCAAGTGGCTCTTTTACTTCTTCTACCCGGTTCACCTGGCCATCCTTTACGGGATCCGGGTCCTTTTTATCACATAAGTTCAGAGACAGGCTGGGGCCTGTCTCTTTTCCTTTTATTGTGGCGGGCTTTACGGTAAAATAGTAGCGATTATATCTATCGGATAAGGGGGCTTATTGATGACAGACCAAAGACAGGCGGCCTTGGCGGACTTGGCTCAAAGGCTTAGTCCGGAGGGGCCTATTTCCTTAGATTTATTGAATAGGGCCCTGATCCACCCCTCCTATGTCCAGGAGCATGGAGGCGGAACCAACCAGCGTCTGGAATTTTTAGGGGACGCGGTGGTGGGCCTGGTTATGGCCAATTACTTGTACCAGGAATACCCCGGTGATGATGAGGGCAAGCTGACCCAGCGCCGGGCCACCCTTGTTTGTGAGGAGGCGCTGGCCAAGGCGGCCGGTCGCCTGGGAATTGGGGACCTGATGCTCTTTGGCCGGGGGGAGAGTGCCCATGGCGGGGCCAGCCGGGCTTCAAACCTGGCTGATGCCATGGAGGCTGTTTGTGCAGCGGTCTACTTATCCGTTGGCCTGGACCCCTTGGAAGACCTGCTCTGCCGGATCCTGGCCCCGGAACTCAAGAAGGTGGCAGCCGGCTATTACGGAGACTACAAGACCCGGCTCCAGGAGTATGTCCAAAGTCACCACCAGGGCCAGATCAGCTACCGGCTCCTGGAAAGCCATGGGCCGGACCACGACAAGCATTTCAAGATGGAAGTCTGGGTTGATGATGAATGCCTTGGCACCGGCGAGGGCCGGTCCAAGAAAAATGCCGAACGGGCAGCAGCCTATGAGGCCCTGGTCCATTTTGGCCTGGAAGCTGAGACGGATGTGCTATAGGAGCATAAGGAGGCAGTTTGTACCTAAAACGATTAGAGTTACAGGGGTTTAAATCCTTCGCCGATCGCACGGTATTTGAGTTTTCACCCGGGGTGTCTGCTATTGTCGGACCGAACGGCAGTGGCAAGTCCAATGTCGTGGATGCGGTCCGTTGGGTTTTAGGGGAGCAGAGCGCTAAAACCTTGCGGGGCGGTAAAATGGAGGATGTCATTTTCTCCGGCAGTCATGGCCGCAAACCGGTCGGTATGGCCAAGGTGACCCTTGTATTGGACAATAGCGACGGTGGCCTCCCCCTGGATTACCAGGAGGTGGCCGTTTCCCGGACCCTCTACCGGTCCGGCGAGAGCCGGTATGAAATCAACCGGCAGGAGACCCGGCTGCGGGATGTGCACGAGCTCTTTATGGATACCGGCCTGGGAAAGGACGGTTTTTCCATCATTGGCCAAGGGAAGATTGATGACATTCTCTCCCTCCAGGCCGACGAACGCCGGGGGCTCATTGAAGAAGCGGCCGGTATCAGCAAGTATAAGTACCGGAAACGGGAGGCCGAACGGCGGTTGCAGAGTACGGAGGGAGATATTGACCGGCTGGAGGATATTTTTTATGAGCTGGACAGCCGGCTGCCGAGCCTGGCTGACCAGGCCGAGGCCGTCCAGACCTACCAGGCCCTGGATGAAAAGGAAAAGGCCCTCCACCTGGCCCAAGTGGTCAACCAGTACCAGTTGGCTGAAAAGGACCGGGAACCGGCCCTGGCTGACCTAGCCCAGGCGGAAGATGCCTATGTAGCTAAGGTCAACGCAGTCCGGCAGGTGTCTACGGAAGAAGTGGAAGTCCGGACCCAGCGGTTGGTTCTGGCCGACCGGGTAGAGGCGGACAATGAACGCCACCTGGCCCTGGTTCAGGGCTATAACGAGGCCGAGCGGCAGCGGGCTCTTGCTGAAGAAAGGCTGAAACAGTTAGCCTACCTGGCTGAGGAAGATGAAGCCAGCCTGGCCCAGGAAAGGGACCGGCTCCAGGCTGCTGAAGACCGACTGGCAGCCCTTAGTGAAAAGAAAGCTGCCCTGCTGGCAACCTGCAACCGGCTCAAGGTAGACCTGGCCGGCTTTGACCGGGCCCTGTCCGACCGGCGCCGCCGGCAGCAGGAAGATAACCAGGCCTTGGAGGCCTTGGGCCAGGCCCAGTTCAAGCTCTTACGGGACCAGGCTGAGGCCCGGAACAACCTGGCCCGGCTGGAAGAACAAGCCCGGGCCGAAAGCATCCAGCAAAACCGTTATGAGGGGGCCCTAGCGGCCCTGGCAGATAAAAAAGAAGACTTGGAGGCCCGGCTGGCTGAAGCCCAGTACCGGGCCGGCCAAGAAGAAGGGGCCTTGCAGGCCGCCCAAGAAGAGGCCCAGCGCCTGGATGAAGACCGGCACCGTCTGGCCCGGCAGGAGGAGGCTGCGGCCGCCAGCCTGGCCCAACTGAGCCGAGAGACCATCCAGGCCCAGAGCCGGCTCAAGGCCTTGGCCGATATGGAGGCCGCCGGCAGTGGCTACTATGGCGGGGTCCAGTCTGTCCTGAAAAATAAGGGCCAGTTCCCGGGGCTCATTGGCACGGTGGCCCAGCGGATCAGCTTTGATCCTCAGTATGCCCATGCCCTGGAAAGTGCCTTGGGGGGCGCTGCCCAGCATATTATCGCCAGCGATGACCAGGCCGCCCAGGGCGCCATCCAGTGGCTCAAGACCCACAAAAGCGGCCGGGCCACCTTCCTACCGCGGAATACCGTCCATGGCCCGGCCCCGGGTAAGGCCATCGATGACGAGGCCTTTATCGGCTATGCCGTTGACCTGGTCACCTATGCCCCCGAAGACGAAGGCATTATGCGCCAGCTCCTCAGCCGGATTGCCATCGTCAAAAGCCTGCCGGATGCCGTCCGCCTGGCTAAGGTCGGCGGCTTCCGCCAGCGGCTGGTGACCCTGGAGGGGGATTTGGTCAGTCCGGGTGGGAGCCTGTCCGGCGGCCGGGGCAAGGGCCAGTCGGTCCTGAGCCGGACCGCCGAGCGACTGGCCTTGAAGGACCGGCTCCAGGTCCTGGCCGGGGATGAAAAAGAGGCCCAGGCCAAGCTGGACCGGTGCCGGACAGAGGGAGCCCAGGTAAAAGAGGCCTTCCAGACCATCCAGGCCCAGTTAACGGACTTGCGGCAGAGCCAGGCCCTCCACAAGCAGACCCTGGCCGGCCTGGCCAAAGAAACCGAGGCCCTGGACCGGGAAGAACGGGTTCTGACCTTGGATGGCGAGCGTCTGGTAGAGGTCCGGCAAGACCGGGAGAAGGCCCATATAGAGGCCCAGGCCGCCCTGGAAAAGGCCCTAGACCAGTATGCAGCCAATGAGGTCCAAGAGGCTGCCCTGAAAGAAAAACTGGCCGCCGGCCATGGGGAAGATGATGACCTGACCGGCAAGCGCCAGCAGAGCCAGGTAGCCCTGGCCCAAGCCCAGGAAAGCCTGCGCCACCAGGTCGACCTCCTGGCCGAGGCCCAAAATCGCCAGGCCAGTCTCCAAGCCGGTATCAACCAGCTGGAAGACCGGTGCCAGGGGCGGGCTGAAGAAAGAAGGACCCTGGAAACGAGCCAGGCCAAGAACCAGATCAAGGTCAAAGGGGGCAAAGAAGCCCTGGAAAGCCTGCAAAAGGCCCTCCTGGCAGACCGGGAAGCCCTCCAGGCCCTCCAGACCCGGGAGGCTGCCCTGACCGAGACCTTGGCCCAAGCGACCAAGGACCGGGACCAGGCCAAGGCCGGCTATGACAAGGCCCTGGCCAAGATGACCGGGATCCAGGATAAAAGGGACCGGGCCGCTGCCGACCTGACCGCCAGCTTTGACTGGGCCATGGATGAGGCCATCCAGGCAGCCGACCTGTCCCTCTTAGACCAGTATTCCAGCAAAGACCTGGCCCGTTGGCGGCGGGAAAAGGCTGCTATGGGCCCCTTGAACTTTAACGCCCCTGAAGAGTACCAAGCCCTGCACGACCGGAGCCAGTTCCTCCGCCGGCAGCTGGACGACCTGGAAGGGGCTAAAAAACGCCTGATCAAGGTCATCAGCGAAATGGAAGAAGTCATGGCCGACCGGTTCGCCCAAACCTTCCATGCCTTAAATGACCGTTTTAACCGGATTTTCCAGCAAATCTTTTTAGGCGGCCAGGCCCGTTTGTCCCTGTCCATGCCGGAAAATATGCTGGAAACCGGGGTAGATATTATGGCCCAGCCGCCCGGCAAAAGGGAGCGGACCCTGACCCTCCTGTCTGGTGGGGAAAGGGCCATGACCGCCATTGCCCTCCTCTTTGCCCTCTTGGAAATCCGGCCCAGCCCCTTCGTCATCCTGGATGAAATCGAAGCGGCCCTAGATGCGGCCAATGTTGAACGCTTTGCCCGCTTTATTGAGGCCTATGCCGAGGGGACACAATTTGTCATTATCAGCCACCGACAGGGGACCATGGAGGCGGCTGAAAGCCTCTATGGGGTGACCATGGACAATGATGGTATCAGCCGACTGGTGTCGGTACAGATAGACGATTACCTGGAAAAGGAGACCTGATATGGGATTATTTGATCGTTTTTTTAAATCTTCTACGGATAAGTCTGCAGCTCAAGTAGAAATGACCGATAGCGAGGCCCTCAATCGAGAGCTCAACCAGGGCCTGGCCAAGACCCGCCATGGCTTTATGGATAAGTTATTTGGTATGATTTCCGGTAAGGAAATCGATGATGACTTATATGAAGAGCTGGAAGAGGCCCTAATTTCCGGGGATGTCGGCGTCCAAACAGCCCTGGATCTGGTTGAAAACTTACGGGAGCGGGAGCGGAAGGACAAGCTCAAGACCGCTGAAGACCTCCAAAGGGCCCTGGCCGAAGAGCTCCAGGCTCGGCTGGCCGCCCCGGAAGCGATCCTGGATGAAATATCCGGCGCCCTGAATATCATCCTGGTCGTCGGGGTCAACGGGGTCGGCAAGACGACCTCCATCGGGAAGATGGCCCACCTGCTCCAAAAGGAAGGTAAGCAGGTCCTCTTGGCTGCCGGGGACACCTTCCGGGCCGCCGCCGCCGACCAGCTGAAAATCTGGGGCGAGCGGGTCGGCTGTGGGGTCATTGCCCACCAGGAAGGGGCGGACCCTGCAGCGGTGGTTTTTGACGCCATTGCAGCCGCGAAAAGCCGGGGCATTGACTGGCTTATTATTGATACGGCCGGCCGGCTTCATAACAAGGTCAACCTGATGAACGAACTCAATAAAATCCGTCGGATCATTGACCGGGAGGCCCCGGAAGCCCTCCGGGAAGTCCTCCTGGTCCTGGATGCTACCACCGGGCAGAATGCCCTTTCCCAGGCCAAGGCCTTTAGCGAAGCTACCGGCCTGACCGGGGTCATCCTGACCAAGCTCGACGGAACCGCCAAGGGTGGGGTAGTCATTGGGATTAATTCCGAGTATGACCTGCCGGTCAAGTTCGTTGGGGTTGGGGAGCAAATGGACCAGCTCCTCCCCTTTAGTGCGGATGACTTTGCCGAAGCCCTCTTTACCAGGATAACAGCTCTGGATACAGAAGAAGAGGCTGACGCACCCGAAGAAGGACCGGCTGAGGATGCCGACCTTCCTGAGAAAGAGGGGGCCAAGAGCCATGACTAAGGGCACCCTGCTTCAAAATGCCAGCTACCTGGCCGGAGATGGCCTGACGCCGACCCGGGGGGACATCCTGATCCAAGATGGAAAAATTGCCGGGCTGGGAGAGGCCCTTAACCCGGAAGCCGGCCTGGACCTTGTCGATGCCAGCCATTACCTGGTGACCCCGGGCTTTGTCAACACCCACAGCCATGCGGCCATGAGCCTCCTTAGGGGCTATGGAGGAGACCAGAACCTAAAGGCCTGGCTTACCGAATATATTTGGCCGGTAGAGGCCAAGCTCACCGATGAAGACGTCTACTGGGGCACCCTGGTCAGCCTGGTTGAAATGCTGGCAGCCGGGGTGACGGTCATCGCCGACATGTATGACCACATGGATGCTGTGGCCCAGGCCTGCCTGGATGCCGGCATCCGGGCCAACCTCTCCCGGGGGATGATCGGCTTTAACGATGACGACCGCCATTCCCTCAAAGAAAATGACGCCCTCTATGACCGTTGGCACAATGCCGAAGGTGGGCGGATCAAGGTCTGGTACGGCCCCCACGCCACCAATACCTGCTCGCCCGACTACCTGGCAGAAGTGGCTGCCCACGCCCAGAGCCGGGCAACCGGCATCCATATCCATGTCAGCGAGACTAAGGAAGAGTTTGACGAATTACAGGAAAAATACGGCCAGACCCCGGTGGCCCTGGCCCAGGCCGCCGGACTCTTCAAGGGCCCCTGTCTAATTGCCCATGGGGTCTGGCTTACAGAGGAAGACAAGACCATTCTGGCCGCCAATGGCGTTGGCCTGGCCCATAACCCGGCCAGTAATATGAAGCTGGCCAGTGGTGCCTGCCCGGTGGCTGACCTCCGCCAGGCCGGGGTCAAGGTGGGCATCGGTACAGACGGGGCCTCTTCCAACAACGCCCAGTCTGTCTTGCGGGACGCCCAACTGGCTGCCCTCATGCAAAAGCTCACCTGCCTGGACCCCACCCTGGTCTCTGCCCAAGAGGCCCTGACTATGGCCACCATTGAAGGGGCCCAGGCTCTCCACTGGGATGAGGAAATCGGCAGCATCGCCGTCGGCAAAGCGGCTGACCTGGTCTGCTTTGATACAGACAAACCCTGGTGGATTCCCAACCATGACCCGGCAGCCACCCTGATTTACGCCGCCCATCCCGATGACGTCGACCGGGTCTATGCCTCCGGCCAGCTGGTCTACCAGGCAGGCGACTGGCCCCGGCTGGATACCGAGCGGATCTTTTATGAAGGGCGCAGCCGGGCGAAAAAACTTTTACAAGGCTAGTCGGAAGACGACCCGCCTAGCTAGAAATAAAAATACCTGCGCACGATGCAATCGTGCGCAGGTATTTTTTGCTTGATGCTTAGAAGTTGATCAGCTTGAAGAGCCGGGTATGCTTGATGGCGTTGTAAAGGCCGGAAATTTTATAGTCGGTTAGGGTTTCAACAAACTTCTTCAGCCGCATGGCGAGGAAGCCGGTAATCGTAAAACCATAGACAGAAGCCAGGCCGTGTCTAGCCCCTAAAGAGCAGACGGTCCCGCTGTTTTTGAAAACAAAGTCATGGCGGGGACGGTGGGCCAGGGTCCGGGCAATGTTATCTGCTGTGGCGGTCCCCATTTGGGTGGCAATTTGAGCTGTGGTGCCCTCGGGATGGTCAGATCCTTTGGAAATAAAGGCCGCAACATCACCGATGACAAAGACGTTTTCATGCCCCGGTGCGGTTAAGTCTTGGTTGACCACCAGCCGCCCTCGTCTGACAGCATCTCCAAAGGTTTCTTTCATGAGTGGACTGCCGCTGACCCCACCGGTCCAAATCAGGGTATTGGCCTTAAATTCCTGCTCCCCATTTCTATTCGTGAATTTAAAGCTATTAGGGGTGGCCTCGCTAATCATGGCGTCCATATAGAAGTCGACCCCACCGTCAGATAAGTAGTCCATAATATACTTGGCTTGTTTATCTGTAAACATCGGTAAGAACTTTTTGTCGGCGCTGACACAGCGGATGTTTACCAGGGATTGGCTAATACCATATTTTTTACATAAAAGGGGAATCCGGTCGACCATTTCCCCAAGTAACTCGACGCCTGTAAAGCCGGACCCACCAACAATAATAGATAAATCCAGCGGGTTACGCCGTAAAGACTCCGTAAAAGCATAGTCACGGAACCGGTCTTCAATGTGTCTAGAAATGGCTTCACTCTGGATAAAATTTTCGATATGAAAGGCATGCTCTTCCATTCCTTTAATCCCAAAAGTTTCCGTCACAAAGCCTAGGGCAATAACCAGATAGTCATATTCCAAGTCCTCAGCAGAGGTGTGGACCACTTGTTTTTCAAGGTCAATGCTAATGACTTCAGCCTGGAGGACCCGGGCATGGGGTTCACGGACAACAGGTACCAAGTCATAGGAAACGTCCTGGGCCAAGGCGTTTCCTAAGGCAACCTCATGGAGGGAGATATTATTGACATGGTAGCTCCTGCGGTCAACCAGGGTAATCATTGCATTTCCTGGTTTAACTTTCTTTTGCAAACGGTGGGCAGTACATAAACCGGCATACCCGGCACCTAAAATAACGATTTGTGGACGATTCCTCATTTGTCAACCTTCTCTCAGATGTATTTTAACTATAAATATAATAAAAACAAAACAGTAGCAATAGGACGCTATATCTATTATAGCCGAAATTTTAGAAAATTAAAAAATAATAAACTAGATAGATCCCTTTTAAAAAATTTATGTAGTTTTAAAAACCAGGTTGAATAATTTTGTAAACGTGGTATACTGATTGTGGTTTTTAAATGGAGGGTAGTTATGTCTCAATTTGAAAATAAACTAAAGGCTTGGGGGCAGAGTCTTGAAGCGGTTCACCTACCCCGCTGGGAGGAGCTACCGGATTTTCAGATATACATGGACCAGTTGGTGCCACTTATCAATGAGCATTGTGCCTTTTTGAAAATGACTGAGGCGGATAAGCTGCTGACACCGGCCATGATCAATAACTATGTGAAATTAAGGATTATCCCCAAGCCGTTGAAAAAAAGGTATAGCCGCATCCACCTGGCCTATCTTTTGGTCATCGTCTTGCTGAAGCCGGTTTTATCCATTCAGGATATTTCAGATGGCCTTAAGCTACAGGTGATGGCTTTTCGAGGCGACTACCAGGCGGCCTATAACCTTTTTTGCAAGCAGTATGAGCGCAGCCTCCATCATATTGGGCGGCTGGCCCAGGGAAACCACGATAGCCGCCACATGATCGACAAACTCCCCACAGCCATGATGGGGATGCATATGGCCACCCTATCTGTGGCCAGCCAGCTCTTTGCCAAGGAAGTCCTCGCCATCCTCCACGAAAGTGGCGAGCCGCTCAGTCGGCGGGGAGAACGAAACCGGAAGGGGCAGGCTTTAAATGAGGCCGGCCAGGACCCAGAACCAAGAAAGTAGGGAAAGTATGACAGCAAATAAGCAAATAGCCGCAGTCGTTGATACCGGATGCGATTTACCGGAAGCCTACCTGGAGCGGGCAGACGTTTTTGAATTACCCTTCCATGTCATTTACGGCAATGAAGACCTTATCGCCAATCTGGATATTACCACGGATGAGATTATTGCGCGGATGCCGGCAGACATTCCGACCACTTCCCTACCCAGTGGTGATGATATCACCCGGGTTTTTGACGCCATTCGGGCCCGCGGTTTTAAGCAAGTCATCGTGATTAATATTTCCGCTAACCTTTCCGGTACCCATAACATGGTGAACTTAATGGTTAAGGATATGACCGACCTGGAAATTTTCACCTTTGACACGAAAAATATAGGTATCGGCGCCGGCTTTTTTGCCCTGGATGTCATCCATAAGATTGACGAAGGGGCCAGCTTTGAAGCCATCTGCCCCTACCTGGAAAGTCAGCTTAAAAAGTCCAAGGTCTTCTTTTCCTTAGATACCCTGGAATACCTGAAAAAAGGGGGTCGAATTGGCCTGGTGGCCTCCTTATTCGGCACTGCCCTGCGGATTAAGCCGGTTATTTCCTGTAATGACGATGGGATCTACTATGTTGTAAAAAAAACACGGGGCAGACGCCAGTCCCTGACCCAAATTATTGAGCAAGTGCGCGAATTTTCCTTACAAAGCGACCACTACCTATCTGCCATCTGTAGCGCCGCTGACCCGGATGAAGAAGCTCAGGTCAAGGCCCAGATGGAGGAAGGCCTGACCCCGGCCAAACCCATGGTCGACGCCATATTGGACCCGGCCCTAGCCGTTCATACAGGCCCCGGCCTCATCGGCGTAGGGGTCTACCATATCGGTCAAATCGAGTAGATGATGAGATATTAAAAGCCAAGCCCCATAGTGCGTGGGGCTTGGCTTTTGTGCTGGGGTATGTTTATAAAGACGGAGATCTAATTTTTGGATTTTTCCTGCTAGGCTTCTACATCCACTGGTTTCATAACCTGTAATCGCTTCTGATACCTTTCGTTTGAATTTGTAATTATATTTTGCCATGCAAAACCCCTAATGTTGGATTTTCTAGGTTTAACTTTAGGGGCAATGCATTTATAGAATATTCATTTGTTTAATGCGAGTAAAAGCCGTGGCAAGCTAATTTTGGTTCGAAAATGGTTCGAATTTTTGTTAATAGATGTAAATTATTGGCAAGTGGGGAAAATAAGAAAGGCTCAACCATCACGTTTTTGTTTATGGATAAAGCTTATAATTTATACAAGACGGAGAGTCAGGGATTCGAACCCTGGGTACCCTCTCGGGTACACGACATTTCGAGTGTCGCACCTTCAACCGCTCGGACAACTCTCCAAAAATACTTACCGGCGTTTCTCTTTAAAAAAACGACGCGTTAAGGCGGCGCATGTTTCTTGAGCCAGGGGGCCGACCACATGGACGTTGTGGGGGAAGCCGGGGAACTGAACCAGGTTTAGCCGGCTGCCGCAGGCGCCGGTCAGGGGTTCATCACAGCCGTAGTAGAGGGTGTGGATCCGGGCCATGACAAGGGCACCGGCGCACATGGGGCAGGGTTCGTGGGTGACGTAGAGGTCACAGTCGTCCAGCTGCCAGCGGTTTAGGTGTTCACCTGCCCGGCGGAGGGCAATGATTTCCGCATGTCCAGTGGGATCATGCAGGGCCTCCCGCAGGTTGTGCCCGCGTGCGATAATTTCACCCTTTCGGACGATGACACAGCCAACGGGGACATCGCCCTTGGCTGCGGCTTTTTCCGCTTCTTCTATGGCTGCGCGTAAAAATTCCTGATGCTTTATCATGGATAACCTCCCAAAAGCTCCGTAATATCATAGCGAAGGATGTTTTTCTTGTCAAGTTTACAGGTCATCATTTTGGGTATGTATATAAACATGAAGGTTAAATAGTACTCAAGTGCAGCCCCGGGTTGGCTCGGTGCTTCGCTGAAGTATAATATGAGGAGGAGCTACATGTCTAAAACATTAAAAGACGCTATGGTTTGGCGTCGGTCTAATTATGATTTAACTGCAGAGTTGCCTATTTCTGATGAAGAACTGGCCGCTCTGATTAAAACGATTGCTGAAGAAGCCCCGTCCCCGATGAATGTACAAAGCGGCCGCTTGGTTTTACTCCTGGGAGATAATCATAAAAAGCTCTGGGAAATCGTCCGTGAAACCCTCCGCAAGGTCGTGGATGATGCGGAAAAATTCAAGTCCACAGATGCGAAAATCGATGGCTTTGCTGCCGGTTATGGGACCATCTTATACTATAACGTCCCCCAACGGATCAAAGACCTCCAGGAAGAATACCCGGCCTATGCCCACAACTTCCCCCGTTGGGCAGACCAGGTTCAAGGGGTCCTGCTCCAGTCCATCTGGACGGCCTTAGCTGCTGAAGGGATTGCTGCCAATATCCAGCACTACAACCCCTTAATCGACGAAGAAGTGGCCAAGACCTTTGACATTTCTCCGGACTGGGAATTAATCGGTCAAATGCCCTTTGGTTTACCGGGCAGCATGCCGGAACCGCGAGATACCGATGAACTTTTAACCGTTAAAAAATAAGGCTGATGTTGGCCCTGCCCCTGCGGCAGGGCTTTTTTTTGCCTAGCTTTCCGGGTGGGGCTTGGCGTAGAGCGCCTTAGAATGGCTATTGATTTTTTCAGCCAGCTGGGCCAAGGTTTCCCCGGCTGCGCCGCGGGGGGAGAGGGCAGGCACCCTGGCCTTGGATCCATCGGGCCGCAGGCAAACATAGGTCATAAAACCTATGGCAGCCAACTGGGGCGGGTCTGTTTCCGGGATAATTTCGCAGTAGATGATGGTATCCATGGCGCTCCGGCCGGTGCGGATTATGCTGGCTGTAAAGCGCAGGAGGTCGCCGGGCTGGGGGGCTTTGAAAAAGCGGATATCATGGATGGCTGCGGTAAAGATCTGGAAGCCTTCACCGTAGTCACCATAAGTGAGGACCCAGTCATAGCAGCAGGTGCCGGCGGTATCATCCATATAGGTGACGATGTGGCCGCCGTGCATGGTGTGATTGGGGTTTAGGTTTTCCGGCTGGACCTGGTAGAGGTAGGCCTTGCTGGATAAGTTTTGGTGAATGGACATAAGATCCTCCTCTCTGAACTGGTCTTATCTTAGCACAAAATAGGGGCTGGATAGGGATTTGGCATAAAAAAACCGCCAGGCGGCGGCTTAAATATCTAAAACATAGATGGTGTCTAAGAGTTCCTTTAACAGGTCGGTCTTATACTTCCACTTGAAGTTGTGCCCCAGGGACACATTAACATAGGTGGTGCCGTTTTTCATGAGGGTCCGGCGGATGTGGGAGTGGGCACAGATGCAGAGGTCAACGCCGTAACTTTCGTATAATTCAGCGTAGTACTTGCTGCCCATAAAGGCCACCGTCGTTGCCCAGACATGGCTGCTCTTGTACATTTCAGCCAGGGGCAGCATGTGGATGGCGGAACAGATCTTGTATTCCTTGCCGTGGGCCCGCTCCCGGATGGTCCGCAGCTGGCGTTCCATGAGCATCAGGCTTCTGGCGGTGATTTTTTCGTTGATAAAGGGGTTTTGGTCGGTATTTTGCAGGTACTTATACTCCGGATTGCGCCGGAGAAAGCGGTGCTTGGCCATGGCGTCCATCCGCCGGTAGTTCCGGTGGAGGGAGTAGTCATACCAGCTGGGCCCGCCAATAATGCACCACTGCCCGTGGACGATGGGGTTTTTAAAAAGGGAGGTGGCTTCATCGTTGAGCATGAGGTCCATGTATTCATCGGCATCCAGGCAGAGACTGGTCTTGTTTTTTTCCGGCAAGCAGTAAAGCTCGTGGTTACCGGGGATTTGCAAGACCCGGGTCTGGGTGCGGTCCTGCATGCGGCCATAAAAGGAGAGGGCCTTTTCAGCGCCGGTCAGGGTATCCCCGCAAAAGACGATGGTATCCAAGTCTAACTGGTCGCAGGCCTGGGCCAGGGCGGTCAGGAAGTCATGGTGGGTGTTATAGTCAATGTGTAAGTCGCCGATAAAGCCAATCCGCATGGGTCTCCCTCCTCTCTCATACAATTATGCTATCATTGGGGTAAAATCATGTCAAGATAGGCCGGCTACTGTTTTATGGCGGGCGAATATGGTATACTGGCTACAATAAAATTGAGCGAAAGAGGTGTATCATGGACAAACGAATTTATAATAAATTGGTGCGGGACCGGGTCCCCGAGGCCATCGTTGCCGGCGGCGATAAGTGTGTGCATGAAGTGATAGATGACGACCAGGCCTTTTTAGACGCCTTGGATGAAAAACTCGATGAAGAATTGGCTGAGTACCAGACCAGCAAGGATATTGATAAGCTGGCAGATGTCTTGGAAGTCATTTACGCCATTTGTGAAGCCCATGACCTGTCCTTTCAGGACCTAGAGCAAATCCGCTTGGACAAACGGGCCCGCCGTGGCGGCTTTACTAAGAAATTTTTAGTCACAGAAATTCACGAAAAAAGATAACGGCGTGCCCCTGGTGCGTCGTTTCTTTTTCATGTAAATATCCAGTCAATGAGAGGTGTATTTTGTATGGACAAATTACAAGTCGCCCTGCTGCAGCTGCCGGTGGTGGCCGACAAGGATGAAAACCTGGCCAAGGCGGCCCTGGGCCTGCGGGAGGCAGCCGGCAAAGGGGCCCGGCTCGTCGTCCTTCCGGAAATGTGGACGACCCCCTATGATACCGCTGTCTTCGCTGACTATGCAGAAGGGCCGACCGGTAAAACGGCGACCTTTTTATCCAACATGGCCAGGGAGCTGGAGATGGTTATCGTTGGCGGGTCTATCCCGGAGAGGGACGACGAAGGCCGGATTTACAATACATCCTTCGTCTACGACGCCCAGGGCGAGCCTCTTGCCTACCACCGCAAGAAACACCTCTTTGATATTGATATCGCCGGTGGGCAATACTTTCGGGAGTCGGATGTCCTGACCCCGGGCGAGGAAAGCACGACCTTCGAGGCCCTGGGCTGGACCTTTGGCCTGGGTATCTGCTTTGATGTCCGCTTTCCGGACCAGGCCCTGGATATGGTCCGCCAGGGGGCAGACTGTCTCATTTACCCGGCGGCCTTTAACCCCAGCACCGGCCCCCTTCACTGGGAGCTCCTGATGCGGGCCCGGGCCATGGATGCTCAAAGCTGGCTCTTGGCCTGTGCCCCGGCCCGGCAAACCGACGGGGGCTATGTCAGCTGGGCCCATTCTTTGGTCGTAAACCCCTGGGGCACTGTTGAGCATGACCTGGGCACCGACGTCCAGGTCCGGATCGCCAGCCTGTATAAGGAAAGTATAGAGACGGTCCGGGCTCAAATCCCCATTCGCGGGATTCAGGCATGACCCTCTTTTACCTGGAAGTGGACCTCCACCTGCCCGAGGCCCACAACCTCAAAGAAAAACGGATGCCCCTGGAAAGTCTCAAGGCTGGTCTAAAAAACCACTTTAACATTTCCCTCCTGGAAATAGGAGACCGGAACAAATGGCAGCGGGCGACCCTGGCCCTAACCGGCCTGGCCGGCACCGACGCCCAGGCCGACCAGATGATGGATAAGCTCATTAGCTATATCGACCGGACCTGGGTTGGTGAAGCCCTGGTCCAGGATAGACTCTACCTCTTGTAAAGCCTAGAAGGAGACCACTGATGCATATTTTACTGACCAATGACGATGGGATCTTTGCCCCGGGCATTGCCACCCTGGCCCGGCATATTATGGAAAAAACAGACCACCGGCTGAGCATTATTGCCCCGGAAGTGGAGCAAAGCGGGAAGAGCCGGGCCATTACCCTCTTCCGCTCCATGGCCTTGAAAAAGGTGCAGATTCCGTCCCTGATGACCCCGGCCTATAGCGTTTCAGGGACCCCGGCCGACTGCGTTCGGGTGGGCCTCCGCTACCTGCTCCAGGATGTCGACCTAGTCCTGTCCGGCATCAATTTCGGAGTCAATGTTGGTGGGGACGTGCCCTATTCCGGCACCGTCAGCGCCGCCCTGGAGGCGGCCCGGCTGGAAAAACCGGCCATCGCCGTTTCGGCTCAAATTGCCGGCCAGCATATCTACTTTGATACGGCAGCAGAGGTGGTCCTCAATCTTTTAGAGACCCTGCCGCCCAGTTACTTTGCCGGCCGGACCGTCCTTAGTGTCAATACGCCGGCCCTACCCTATGACCAGATCAAGGGCCTAAAGGCCATTAATTGCGATGCCCACATCACCGATGAATACGAGTGGGTGGGGTCTTTCGGGGAAGAGGAGCACATCCGGATTTGCAACCGTTATCCGGATGAACTGGAAGTGGAGACAGACCTTTATTATGTGCGGGCCGGCTATGCCACCATCTCACCCTTGTCGCAAATCGTCAGCACCGATGCGGAAATGGCTCTCTTATCCGACTGGCTTCAAGATTAGCTTGTAAAAAAGCAATATCCTCTTGACATTTGTCTGGTAAAGTCATATGATAGTACGGTATGATTACCACCGATGACAGATCCAGAGCCCCGGATCACATGGTGAATAGTCACAAACACACATGAGATTCCGTATCAAGGAGGATAAATAATGCGTACAACCTACATGGCCAAAGCCGGCGAGGTCGATCGTAAATGGTATGTCATCGATGCCGCAGGCAAACCCCTAGGCCGCGTTGCTACCCAAGTGGCAGCTATTCTTCGCGGTAAACATAAACCGACTTACACCCCGAACGTTGACTGCGGTGACTTTGTTATCGTTATCAACGCCAAAGACGTTGTCTTAACGGGTAAAAAAGAAAGCCAAAAGAAATACTACCGTCACAGCGGCTACCCCGGTGGCTTAAAATCCGTTACTTACGGCGACCTGAAAGAACGCAAACCGTCTTTCATGTTTGAACGCACCGTTAAGGGGATGCTCCCGCACAATCGTCTTGGCCGGAAAATGTTCGGCAAACTGAAAGTTTACGATGGTGCCGACCATCCGCATGCTGCGCAACAGCCGATCGTTTTAGATAAGTAAGAACAGGAGGGACCTATATGGCTCAGATTCAATACTACGGCACTGGTCGTCGCAAAAGCTCTGTTGCACGTGTCTATCTTGTTCCCGGCAATGGCAATGTGACGATTAACGGCAAAGAAATGTCCGATTACTTCGGCCTTAAAACCTTAGAAATGATTGTTATGCAACCCCTCGAATTAACTGAAACCACCGGCCGCTTTGATGTTCGCGTCAATGCTACCGGTGGGGGCAGCACCGGCCAAGCCGGCGCTATCCGCATGGGGATTGCCCGTGCCCTTTTACAGGCAGACCCGGACTACCGCCCGGCCCTAAAACGTGCCGGTTACTTAACCCGTGACCCGCGGATGAAAGAACGTCACAAATACGGCCTTAAAAAAGCCCGTCGTGCACCGCAGTTCTCCAAGAGATAACCAGCACCCATATTTACCATGGATTTATCCGCCAACCGGACTTGGTTGGCGGTTTTTTTATACCAAATTAACCTTGGGAAATAGCCGTAAGACCAGGGTCTTTTGCCTAACAAAAGACTTGCAGAAAAAAGCGGGAAAGGCATTAGACCGGGCTTTGTAACTTTACTGATGTTTGTTGTTCTGCAGGGCTTTTGATATACTTATCTGTGAAGGGCGCGCCTCTTGGCGGGCCAAAAATAACTGATAGGTTTTGATAGGAGCGACAGAAATGAAAATTCTCATTGTCACTGAGACCTTCTATCCTTCCATAAATGGTACAGTCACGCGTCTCGTGGAGGCGATACGCTATCTCAAGAAAGCCGGTCATGATGTAACAGTAATAACGGCAGCGGGACGGTCAGGGATATTTGAAGGTGCAGATATCGTTAGCTTGGGGCGGTATGACATCCCCCTCTGGCGGGCGGTTCGCTGGAAACGGATGGCACTCCCCCTACGGCGGCTCATTTATGAGCTGGAACCGGATGTGGTCCACGTCGTCAATGCCAGCCTTTTAGGGGCTTGCGGGGCCCTGATGGTCAAGCAGCTGGGCATTCCCCTGGTTATGAGCCACCACTTTGATATAGATAAATGGTTAAAGAAACACCGTCTGAACCTGAAAGTCCTGGGAAGGCTTTATTGGCGAGTCATCCGCCGACTCCACAACCTGGCCAATATCAACCTGGCGACCTCGGTCAAGTGGCGGGACGTCTTGCGCAGCCACGGGATTGAGCGGGTTGCCTGTTTAAAAGTAGGGGTTTCAACGAGCCATTTCCACCCCCGGCATGCAGATGAAACCATGCGGCGGCAGTTAACCGGGGGCCATGAGGAAGGCCTGCTTTTTCTTTTTGTGGGCAAGGTCGAAAAAGAAAAGCAAATCGACCGGTTGGAAAGCCTCTTGCAGCGGGCACCGGATATCCACCTGGCCGTTATCGGCGATGGGCCTTACTTGCGCCACTTGCGCAAGCTCTTGCCCAGTGACCAGGTCGTTTTTACAGGCCAGCTGAGTGGTGAAATCTTAGCCCAGGCCTATGCCTCGGCAGATGCCCTGGTCTACCCCAGCGACAAGGCCGACCTGGCCCTGGTTATTTTAGAAGGGATGGCCTCCGGTTTGCCGGTCCTGGCCCAGGATACCCCCACCATGCGGCTACAGATCAAAGATGGCGAAACCGGCTACCTGGTTTCCTTTACCGATACAGATGATTTAATGGAAAAGATTAATGGTCTCCGGGATGCCAGCCGGCTCAAGACCATGTCAGTGGCGGCTCGCCATTATGCGGAAGGCTATAGCTGGACAGTGAGCAGCCAACAGCTCTTGGACTACTACCACCTGGCCATCGCCCATAGGCGGAAAGAGGCCTTTACAGGCAGCTGATGAAAGGATGATTGGATGCAGGAGAAACTTTTAGTTGTTGAGGATGAAGAAAACATTCGTCAAAATATAACCGACTATTTTACAGACCAAGGCTACAAGGTCGTCGAAGCGGGCGATGGGGAAGCGGCCCTGGCCCTTTTTGAGGCAGAAAAACCGGACCTGGTCATCTTAGACCTGATGTTGCCCAAGCTGGATGGGATTGATGTCTGCAAGACCATCCGCAAGGAGCATACGACTCCAATCATCATGGTCACCGCCCGGAGCGAAGAAATCGACAAGCTGCTGGGACTGGAACTGGGTGCTGATGACTACATCACCAAACCCTTCTCCCTCCGGGAACTCAATGCCCGGGTCAAGGCTGTCTTCCGGCGCAGCCGGCCGGTGGCCGACCACCTGGAAGATGTCCGGGTCTTTGGTCCCCTTAAGATCAACCTGGACCGGCGGGAGGTCCGCTACAACGATGAGACAGTGGATCTGACCCCTTCGGAATACGCCATTCTCATTACCCTGTCGGAAAATGTCGGCCGGCCCTACAGCCGCCTGCAGCTATTGACCGCAACCCTGGGAGAAAGTTATGCCGGCTATGAAAGGGCCATCGATACCCACGTCAGCAATTTACGGAAAAAAATCGAACCGAACCCACAAAAGCCGATCTTTATCCAGACCGTTTACGGGCTAGGCTATAAGTTTGGGGACCAGTATGAGCCTATCCAAGAAGATTAGTTTTGTCCTGCTCTCGGTGGTGACCATAGGCGGCCTGCTCATTGGCGCCTTAACCATCGATAGCACCACCCGGTCCTTTGACCAGTTTTTATTTGAAACTCGCCAGTCGGAAATAACCGAATGGTATGACATTTTTATGGACTACTACGAGACCCATGACAACAGTTGGGAGGGGGTCGAGCGGTTAAATGTCAGCGAGGAGCCGGATCGGACCATGTCCCTCGGCCAGGCTTACCAGCGGCCCATTGTCCTGGTTTCCCAGTCCGGGCAGATTTTGGTCCACCCCCAGAAAAACTTCATTGGCCTGACGGTTGATTCTTCCCTTTTAAACCACGGCTTTCCCCTGGAAAGGGGGGAGGAGGTCATCGGCTACCTCCTGCCGGTGGACTACTTTGACCACAAGTTTTGGGTCCTGGAAGAAAGCTTTATCCGCAATGTCAGCCACTCAGTCATCAAGGGGATCCTGGCGACCAACCTCATCGCCTTTATTATTGCCCTGGTTCTATCGCAAAATATGGTCCAGCCCCTGCGCAAGCTTATTGAAAATGTGCGCAAGATGGGCAAGAGTGACCACTTTGTGCCGGTGGTGGTCTACTCTGATGACGAAATTGGCGAATTGGCATCAGCCTTTAACCAAATGGGCCTGGAAATCGAAAAAAACAGCGAGGCCCGGACCCGGCTCTTCAGCGATGTCAGCCATGAACTTCGGACACCGCTCACTGCCATTGCCGCCTCCCTGGAAAACAAACTGCTCCGCACCGAGTCCCTGTCGCCGGTGGAAATATCAGCCCTCTATGATGAGGTCCTCCGGATGACCAACCTGGTCAAGGAGCTCCAGAGCATTTCCCGGCTGGATGCCGGCCATATTGACCTTTCGAAAACCCTCATTGATTTCAAGTCCTTCTTTGCGGACTTTTTCGTCCTGCTTGACGCTGAAGCCGCCTCCCGGGATATCCAGGTGACCATCGATACCCCGGATAACCTGCCCTATTGCTATGCCGACCCTGAACGGTTAAAGCAAATTGTCCTCAACCTGGTGAGCAATGCCATGCGCTACTCCAACGATGGCGGCCAGGTGACCCTGGCTGCAGAGGCGGACGACAAATACTTTATCATTACCGTTCAAGATAACGGTCTGGGCATGAGTCCCCAGGACCTGGCCCACGTTTTCGATCGTTTTTACCGGTCCGACGCCTCCCGGGCGCGGGATACCGGCGGTAGCGGCCTGGGCTTGGCTATTACCAAGGGTCTGGTGGACGCCCATGACGGGGTCATCCAGGTGTCCAGCCAGCTCGGGGAAGGGACCATCTTCACCGTTCGCCTCCCCCTCTACCGGGGGACTGAAGCAGAGACCTGATTTTTTTCTTAATGCTTGCAGTAAAGGTTCTTCACGTGTAGAATAGACTTAGACAGCATTGGCGGTTGCGCGTATTGGTATGGATAGGAGGTTTTGCTTTGGACGCGAGAGCCAGGATAATACTCCACAAATTACGTTTTGTTTGGATAGGCCTCCTTGTGGTCGCTTTATTGGCCCTGGTTGCATTTATAGCTTTGAACTTAAGCTTTAACCAGTCAGCCGGCGCCTTTGATAAAGTAAAAGCCCCCTATCAGTTGGAAATACCCATCTCCAGCCGGGACTTTGACCGCCTGGCCATTGATGCCGCCGGTGCCAAGCTCGAGTTGGGCATGACCTCGGCCATCAAAAAGCCAACCGCTTACCTGTATGGGGAAAGCTATACCGATGAAAAAGTGACGGCGGATATCAAAGACGGTCGGGTGCAAGTGACCTGCCAGTCTAAAGAAGAAGGCCGGACAGCCAAGCCCCTGACCCTTCGCATCCTTTTGCCGGAAACTGACCTCCGCCAGGTGCGGATCAGCGCCAACCAAGGTGGCATGACCATTGACCACCTGCGGACCGATGACCTGGCTATCCAAAAGGGGGCCGGCGACATCGCCCTGAAAAACATCAATGCCAATAGCGCTAAAGTAGAGAGTACAGATGGCCCCATGCGGGTTGAAGACAATCGCATCAGCCAGTTTAGCCTGGCCTCAGACCAGGGGGACCTGGTCCTGCGGAACAACAAGGTCCAGCAACTGACCGTTGATAACCAGACCGGGGATGTCTTCCTCTACACGCCAAACTTTAAAGGCATTACCGATATTCAAACCTTTAGCGGCCATATCACCGCCATATCCAAGCGCTTGCCCTGGTCCCTCCTGGTTGAAGCCACAGCTGACAGCCAAGGGGATGTCCAAGTCAACTATGCAAAGCGTTACTGGAAAAAACCGGATATCAGCGAAAAAAGTAAGCAGGCCTGGAAGGGCGCCGTTGGGGATAACCCCCGCAACATTCTCCGCCTTAAAACAGAGGATGGACACATTACCCTTGACCAGCGTAGCCGGTATACTGATACCCAAAGCGACCGGCTCTAGGGCAGCACAGATTAGTTCATCTCCTTCTTGTCTTCAAGAAGGAGATTTTTTCTTTTCTTTCATCTCCGAGGCTTGCAATTTATAAAAACATCTTTTATAATGATTAGCACATCGCAAAAGTCGGTCGCAAGAAAGGTGAAAAATCTTGTTGACAGAACAAAAACGATGTGCTATATTTGAATAGTTGTTTCGTTCAGAAACAGCGTCTTTGACAATTAAACAGCCAAACAAGCGTATGAATTAAGTGAACATGAGCTAGAGCTCTTACGT
>NZ_JBKICG010000010.1:0-84372 GCF_046569735.1 Peptococcus simiae
AAGATAAAAGATACTTTCTTTTAGTCAATGGAAAAAAAGTATATGTAGATAAAGATGTGTATTTGGCATATCATAGTGAATTAAACAAAGAAAAGTACCTTTACAAAAGAGATGGCAAAAATGGCTGTCTCTTTTTTTCTAATTTAGATCATGATGGAAATTTCGATGGCAACTTGGAAGATAAGTCAGTAAATATCGAAAAAATGGTGGAGACTAAGGAGGTTATAGAAAAATTAAATCATGCAATAAGCAAACTAACAAAAGATGAAAGAGATTTAATAGTGAAAATTTTTTATGAAGATAAAACATTAAGGCAAATAGGAAAAATTTTAAATATTTCTCCACCGAGTGTAATGAAAAGACGAAACAAGATACTAGATAAGCTAAGAAAATTTTTGGATGAATATAATATCTAAAATTTTTCAAAAATTGGTTAACAAGATGGGCAAAAATTCACTTTAAAAGTAGAGGGGAATTTTGCCCACTCTTTATTTAAAATAAATTTTTTTGGAATTGAACCTTAACAACTGAATAGACCAAGACAAGACGTTAATCATTATTGGAGTGTAAAAACATATCCGCCAAGACCTTTCTGCTGATATATCGGTTAAAACAAGTACTGCTAAGTCTAAAGCAAGGGGATAAGAAAGCGAGCGATAAGATAGAGTTTGAAAGTAGGGAGGGATACCCTATTCGCTATGAAGATAATGAGGATAATGATACTTCTAAGGTTGAAGCCGGCTCATCCGAAACAGAGGCGGAGGTGAGATTCCTATGTTGCCTATCCAAGGCACTTGTCAATGTCAAAAAACTTTAAATATAAATGAGAGGTAAAACTTATGGATAATAAGAAATTATTAAAAGAAAAGATTAGAGATAAACCTAAAGAGCAAGTAGGAAAAGAAGATTATTCTAAAAAGATTACTTACACTCAAAGTGATAAAGAATCCCTCGACTTACTAGATATAGTTGAGCTTTATTTATGTAGAGCTTGCATAAGACTATAAGCTGAGGTGCTGACTTAAAAACTTGGGTGCGGTAAAATATAAGTGGTAGAAGAACTCCTTAATGACTATTTGCCCAAATACAAATTAAGGAGGTTTTGTGATGGAAAAATTTGCTTGTATGTATCTTCGTTTATCAAGAGAGGACGGAGATAGCACAGAAAGCAACTCTATTTCAAATCAAAGACAGATTATCAAGTCATATGCAAGGGACAATGATTTTAAAGTTGTTGCTGAATATGTAGACGATGGTTTTTCAGGATCTAATTTTGACAGACCAAAATTTAAGAAGATGATTCAAGATCTTGAAGAAAAGAAGTTCAAAACAATTATTGTGAAGGACTTATCCCGTTTTGGGAGGGATTATATCGAATCAGGTAAATATCTACAAAAGATATTTCCAGAAAAAGGTATAAGGTTTATATCCGTAAACGATAACTATGACAGTGAAAATGCAGATGTAAGCGATACACACTTAATTCTTCCAATAAGAAACTTTATTAATGATTCTTATTGTAGAGATATTTCTATGAAAGTTAAATCTTCAAAAGAGATCAAAAGAAAGAATGGTGAATTTATTGGTGCATTTGCTCCTTTTGGTTATAAGAAGGATAGCAAAAACAAACATAAGTTAGTCGTTGATACAAAAGTTTCACACATAATTGAGAGAATCTTCAATATGAAGATAGACGGTTATTCATCTAAGGCTATTGCAGATTTTTTAAATAGCATAGGTTGTGTAACACCATCTAAGCATAAAGAAAATTCTGGCGATAATCATACTACTGGTTTTATTGTTAAAGACTCTAAATGGGACGCAAAAATGGTCAATAGGATTATTACAAACAAGGTCTATATAGGAGTGCTTGAACAAGGAAAAACTAGAAAACTAAATTACAAGTCTAAGAGAGAAGTAGAAGTAAATGAAGAAGATTGGATCGTAATTAACGACTCTCATAAGCCTATTATTTCAAAAAGCATTTATGCTTTGGCTAATAAGATGATGCTTCGAGATGTAAAACAATCAGCAGATATACCACATATTTTATCAGGAATGCTTTATTGCAAAGACTGTGGATCTTCAATGGTTAGAAGAAAGGTTAAGTCAAAGAATGGATATAATATTTTTTATATTTGTTCTCACTATAATAACAAAGGAGATTGCACAAGACATAGTATAAAAGAAGACTATCTACTTGATATGACTCTTTTCGCACTTAAAGATTATTTAAAAAAATACAATGAATTACTAAGTCAAGTTAATAAGTTAGATGTATCAAAAGTTACATTTAATATTGACTTTGAAAGCTTAAACTCAGAAAAAAGAAAATATGAAAGGCTTAGACAATCTTTATATATGGACTTAGAAGACGAACTTATAACTTCTGAAGAGTTTGAAAGGTTCAGAAAAAATTATCTTA
The DNA here is from genome assembly GCF_046569735.1 of Peptococcus simiae. GTDB lineage: Bacteria > Bacillota > Peptococcia > Peptococcales > Peptococcaceae > Peptococcus > Peptococcus simiae_A. The sequence continues at coordinate 2,426 of NZ_JBKICG010000010.1, forward strand.
TTAAGATCAGGGAAATAGAGAAACAAATTGCTACAAAGAAAAATATACTTGCCAACTTGCAAGAAAAGATGAAAAACAAGGACAGTTTGGTTTCCGAAATTGTTCCCACTGATTTAAGCAGTCTAAATAGACTAACAATTGTATCTTTTATAGATAGAATTGAAATCGGAGAAAACAATGAGATTAATTTTGTCTTTAATAATTTGGAAACAGTTAACTTACTGAAGACCCTTATAAAAGAAGAAAATGAAAACAAGTCCGAAGTAAAGAAAAATTTGATTTCAATAAATAAGGTATTTGGAAATGCTCTTGAAAATAAGACTCCAATGCAATTAGCTGGAGGTGTTTTATAATGGCAAGAACTTCCAAAAGATATATTGAAAAGAAAAGTGAAAAGATAGAAAGAAAAGTCTTTAAGGCCGGAATTTATACAAGACTATCTAACGAAAGAACAGAAGAGTGGAGAGAAAAATCATACTCAATAGAAACTCAAATCCTATCTTGTAAAGAATATGCATTAAAAGAAAATATAGATGTTTTAGAAGTTTACACCGACTATGAATATAGTGGGACAAACTTTGAAAGACCATCATTTCAGAATATTATGCAAGATATTAGGGATAGAAGAATCAATTGTATTATTATCAGAGATTTATCAAGACTTGGAAGAGAATATCTTGAAATGGGAAGATTGATTGATAAAGTGTTTCCATTTTTAGGTGTTAGATTTATTTCAGTTAATGATAAATTGGATACAGTCAAAGAAACAGATTCAAAGAAATCTTTTGAGGTTACTCTTAAAAATATTATCAACGATATGTATGCTAAGGATATTTCAGTTAAGATAAAAACCTCAAAACACAATAGAGCAAGAAATGGATACTTTATTGGATCTGTTCCACCTTACGGGTACAAGATTAAAAAATCTAAAGAAGGTCAAAAGCTTGTAATTGATGAAAATGTTAGATTTATAGTTGAAGAGATGTTTGATTTAACTCTTCAAGGCAAAAGCCAGTATGAAGTAGCAAAGCATTTTAATGAAAAAGGGTATGCTCCTGGAATGATTTACTATAAAACTGGGAGAGTTTACAGAGAAAATGATGATCCTGAATGGAATAAAGGGACAATTTCTAAAATGCTTACAAATCCAGCTTATACGGGGACTTTAGTACAAGGAGTTAAGCAACAAAATCTTGCAAAAGGAATTAAACAACATTTTGTAGACGAAAGTCAGTATATAATTTGTGAGAATGCACATGAAGCAATCATTTCTAAGGAAGTTCATGAAAGAATATTACAAGAAAGACGAGAAAGAAAGAAAAATCATGTTTTCAGTTCGCCAATGCACAATTTTGAAAATAGGGACTATGAGAACAGATTTAAAGGTCTTGTAATCAATAATAATACTGGCAAAGAACTTAATAGAAGAACTCGTATCTATGGTAAGAATAGAGATAGACTTTACTATTCATTTCAGAATGAGAGGTTTAGTGGAAGTATAAAACCCGAAAAATCAGTATTCATTATGGAAAGAGATTTAGATCAGGCTATTAGTGATAAGATTTCTGAGTTTATTATGAAGACAACTAGCAAGACAAAATTTGTTAACCGAATTAAAGCTAGATTTAATAACGCAATAGATACTTTTAAGAAAGACATTGAAAATCTTAAAAGAAAAAATCTAAATGAAGAAAATATCATTCAAAGAGCCTATGAAGAATATAGTCTAGGCAAGATTGATAGAGACGAGTATCTATTAAAAAGAGAGATTGCTCAAAGTCATATGTCTACATTTGATAACGAGATTTCAGCAATTGAAGTTAATATATCAAAACTTAAAAAAGAAAGATCAAAATCAACAAAATGGATAAATGATTTATATGCTTCAAAGAATTTGGAAAAGCTATCTGGCGATTTAATCCATAGCTTAATCGAAAAAATAATAGTTTATGATAAACACGAATTTGAAATAGTCTTTAAATTCAATATAGATAATTTGGTAGGAGGAATAGACGATGAGTAAGATAGCTCTTTATATTAGATTATCCGTTGAAGATATGATAAAGACTGATGAAAGTGAAAGTATCATAAACCAAAGAGCATATTTAAACGATTATCTCGACAAGAATGAAGAATTTAAAAACTTCACAAGAGAAGAATATGTCGATGATGGATATTCTGGAACAAATGAAAATAGACCAGCCTTTCAAAGAATGCTCGAAGATGTAAAGAAAAATAATATCCAGACGATAATTGTAAAAGACTTATCCAGATTTATGAGAGATTATATAACACTTGGAGATTATCTTGAAAATATATTTCCATTCCTTGGAGTAAGATTTATTGCCATAAATGATGGCTATGATAGTAAGAAAGAAAAGGGAAATGGAACAGATTTAGACATTCAATTCAAGGGACTATTATATGATTTCTACACAAAAGATATTTCTGAAAAGGTAAAGTCATCTATGACTACACTTAAAAAACAAGGAAAATTTTTAGCTTGGAGTCCACCATTGGGATATATGAAAGATCCTAATGACAAACACAAAATCATAGTTGACGAAGAAACTGCTTGGATAGTAAAGAAGATTTTCAAACTTGCACTTGATGGCATATCTTCAAGAAATATAGCTAAGATATTAAATGAAGAAAAGATTCCGACACCATCAAAAAGAAAGAGTGAACTAACAAATCTTGATTTTGAATATTCGATAATTAGAACAGCTAAAAAGCCTAGACCAACTTGGACTAATGGCAATGTAATAGATGTATTGGCAAATGAAAATTATACTGGAACTTACACTTTCAATATGCAAGATAAGTCAGTATTAAATCCATCTTCTTTTAAATTCAAACCAAAAGAAGAATGGGGAAGAGTTGAGAATAATCATGAAGCTATTATATCTAAAGAAGACTTTGAAAAAGTTCAGAAGATTAAAGAGAAGAATCTATTTATGAAAGGTAAAAATACCGATTATGAATGGAGAAAGAAATCTCCACTACAAGGTTTTGCAAAATGTCCAACTTGTAATCACATTTTAGGATGTACTCAATCTAAACACAAAAGACCTGATGGAAGCCTTAGAGTACACACATATTTTACTTGTAGGATATGTAAGTGTAATAATGTAAAACATAAGAACTCAAGAGCAGGAAGCCTTGAAGAGCAAGTATTTGAAGCTATAAAAGAAAAATATGGTCTAGAAGATCCAAACAAGGATGAAAAAGTAAAAGTTAAACCTATGGGAAAATCTATCGAAGATCTTGAAGCTAAGAAAATGCAGAATTTTGAGAAGTATAAATTAGGTAAGATGAGTAGACAAAAATTCATTGACTCTAAAAATTTGATAGATGAAGATATACAAGCAATAAAAGAAAAAATACAAAAAGCAAAAGAAGAAAAAGAAGTAATAGACAACACTAAACTTACCAGAGAATTGATGGAAAAATATATAGACTCAGTATTCTGTGAAGGAAACGAAGTGTTGAACATAATATGGAAGTAGCAAAGGGAGTGAGCAATCACTCTCTTTTAAATTACATAACAATAACCTCTTTTTTGTCATAAGCTTGACATGAGAGGGTAGTGGTGCGTTCCTAGTTAGAGCGATGACTGATGCAATGGATGATTGTGAAACTGAAGAAGAACGTGAGGAAGTTAAAAGAAATCAAATTTATGGAATAGAATATGAAGATGGAGCATTTGGACTTTCTTCAACAAATATGCTTATTCATGGTGATGGAAATTCAAATATAATTCAAGCATCAATGTTTGAACGTGGAGAATGGATAAAAGATAAGAATATAAATAGCGTTCTTATGAACCCCCCCTTATAATGCTACAAGAAAATTCTGTGATCCAGAATATGTTAAAAATTGGGGGTCTAGTAAAAAAGAAGATCCTTCTAAAGGCTTCCATTTTGTAGAATATGTTGCAAGACATATCCCAGCTAACTCAAAGATAGCGGTATTATTACCAATGCAAGCAGCTATAGGAAACAGTGGAGATGTGAAAAAATTTAAAAAGAAGATGCTAGATAATTATACTTTAGAAGCTGTTTTTTCACTACCAAATGAAATGTTTTATCCAGGTGCTGCTGCTATAGCCTGTTGTTATGATTTTTGATTTATCTCAAAAACATGAAAGATCTAATAAAGAAACTTTTTTTGGCTATTTTAAAGACGATAAATTTATAAAAAGAAAAGGTCTAGGTAGAGTAGAAAAAACTGATTCTGATGGAAATAGTTTATGGGCTAGTACAAAAGATGAGTGGCTTGATTTATATAAAAATAAAAAGGAAGTGCCTGGATTATCTGTTATGAAGAAAGTTACTTGGAAAGATGAGTGGTTGGCTGAAGCTTATATGGAAACTGATTATACTAAGCTTACACCTCAAGATTTTCAAAATGTATTAAACAGTTATCTTTCTTACTTAGTAAAAGAAGGTCATGTGTATGAAAATTAATGTAAATAACTGGAAACCAGTACAATTAAAAAAGTTATTTATTATTCGTCCAACGAAAGCTTATAAAAATATGAGCAAAGAAGAACTAGACGATGGAGGACAGACACCATTTGTTGTAAATTCTGCAGTAAATAATGGTATAGGTGGTTATAGCTCATTGAATCCAACAGAAGAAGGCGGAATTATAACATTTAGTGACACTACTAATGGAGATACATTTTTTTATCAAAGAAATAACTTTATTGGGTTTTCTCATGTCCAGGGTATGTATCCAATTACAAGAGAATGGGATGAGTATGAGCTGCTATTTCTTGTATCATTATTAAATTTTCATAATAGAGGGAGGTATAACTATGGTAGAAAAATGACTAGAGAAAATATATTAAATACCTCATTGCTAATGCCAGTTACAGTTAATGATGAGATTGACTTTAACTATATGTCTACTTTTATTAAAAGATTAAAATATAAAGAGATAATAACAAAAAATAAAAAACGAGAAAATTTTAACAGTTTTGAAAATTGGAAAGAATTCTACTTGCACAAATTATTCAAGACATCTATGGGGAATAGCATAGATGCAGTAGCTACAACAAATGATAATCCAAAGTACAATTATGTATCTCGTGATAGTAATGGAAACGGTGTTGTAGGATTTGTTGATGAAGTTGAAGACCAAAATCCCTTCCCTGCTGGTGCTATGTCATTAGCTTTAGGTGGAAGTTTTCTTGGCTCTTGTTTTATTCAAAAAGAGCCATTCTATACGGCACAAAATGTTGGGATATTGCAAGAGAAAGAACCACTTAGTATTCACACAAAATTATTTATTTCAACTCTGATAAGGAATGAATGCAAAATAAAATATCAGGCTTTTGGAAGAGAATTAAACTCACATTTTAGAAAAGATTTTACAATAAAATTACCAGTTTTGATGAATGGTAATGATTATGTATTCGATAAAAGCAAAAAGTATTCTGATAAAGGATATATACCTGATTGGAAATATATGGAAAACTATATGAAGAGTTTACCATATGGTGATAGGATTGATGGTTAATAGAAAAGGATAATTATTAGCAATGATTATTGGAGGGGCGTATGTCCGATAAAAGTTTAACAACTCAATTGTGCAAGATTATATACTTTGATGACGAGTCAATAACAGATTATCTTCAATTGATGTCTGGAGGAAATCTGGAGAAAACAACAGAATTGTTAGAAACAGCATCAAAAGATGCAGAAGTTGATGCAGATGCAGCTACAAAAATTGGATTTGGTGGTCTAATAAAAGCATTATTAGGCTGGAATGCAGAAGCTGGCGTGACAGCATCAGCAGGACTAAGTTTTAATAGTGAAAAAATGGTTAAAAATATCATTAAAAATACTATTCTTACTGATTTTGTTAATGCACTAGAAGAAAATGAGAATAAGAGAGCTGTTTCCAAATTACCAAAAGGGACAATAAAAAAATTCAGTGGATATAAAATCACAGCAGAGAAAGATTCTTTGTCTTATTTCGTAATGGTTTCACCTTATATGAATATGTTTCAATCTGGAAGCACTATTCCTAGTGGCGAACTTAGTATTTCATTGGAGAAACTTGATAGTGTTTTAAGAAATGCAAAGGGTTATTACGAATTTGTTGGAACTAAAGGAAACAGTAAGGTGATTTTAAGATTTAATATTAGTGCTTTTAAAAATAATTATATGATTAGTGATTTGCTAAAAATGAATTTAAGTATTTTTGCAATTAAAGTTGGCGATACAACATTGGATATGCTTAATATTAACGAAGAGTTAAATCTTGATTTAACAAATAGTGTAGTTGACAATCCATCATATGAAGAAAGTAATAAAGATAATGATCAAAATAGTAATTCATCTAAAAAACTTCCAGTTTTTGATGTGCTATTAGCTGGAGTTGAGTCAAATGGTTAATAGAATTATTATATTTAAAGGGAGCAAAAAAGATTTTGAAGAATTATTATATGAAATTATAGGTAATGGTCCTTATACGCCTTTTATGGAGCTGATACAAAAATATAATGCTAGGTTAAGACCGAATGAATCAGGTGTTAGAGAACAAGAGTTGGGAAGAAAAATACCTGTTGAAGCTTGTGTAGTAAAGGCAGATGATTATGCGTCAGTGCTACCTCATGTTTTATCAAATTTTTCAACTATCATTACTTTAAACTGTGATATTGATTGTCTTCTAGTTCATAATCCACCTAGACGAGTAGAAGAATCTTTAAAAGCATATGATGATAGTATAATTGAATATAAATTTTCAGAATACCAAGAAATATCTAAGAAAAAACTTAAGGAGATTTACAAACAATTAAATAAAGACATTCTTGGACAAGTTGATTGTAAAAAATCAATAATAACAGGATTGTATAAGTTATTAAAAGAGCAAGTGAATAATCCAGTTGTATTAATGTTTCATGGGTATTCTGGAGTTGGTAAAACTGAAAGTGCTAAAAGTATAAGTAATTCATTAGGTGGAAACTTATTAAGAATTCAATTTTCAATGATGCAAACAAATGAAGCTTATAATTATGTATTTGGTTCTGAACACTCAAATAATAGTTTAGCAAAAGATATGCTTTTAAGGGAGTCTAATGTTATACTAATTGACGAATTTGATAAAGTAGACTATAGGTTTTATAATGCTTTTTATGAACTTTTTGATGAGGGTAGATATGTAGATACCAATTATGATGTAGATTTAAAAAACACGATTTTTATATGTACATCAAATTTTATGAATGAAGAAAAAATTAAAGAAAGTTTAGGACCAGCAATGTTTTCGAGATTTTCTGAGTGTATAAAATTTGATCAATTAGAGAAAGAACAAAAAATTGAAATTGTTAATAATTGGTACGACGAAGTATTGAGTAAATTAGATGATGATGAAAAAAATATAATAAAAAAAACAGATATCATGCAATGGTTTATGGAGAACGTTGATAGATATGATAATATAAGAATATTAAAAACAAAACTAGAAAATGCTATATATCATAAATTATCAGAAGTATATATATTTTCTTAGATATCTTTAACCGGTACTGGGACTGGAACGGTACAAAAAGTTTGAAAATGCTCTATAATTAAACGTATTTGACGAGATATAAAAAACTAAAAGCTTGTATTTTGAATAGTTTCATACCACTGGTACATTTGGAAAAGAAGAATGGGAATAGGTTCCAGATTTCTGTAACCCTTGATTTTACTAACTATTCTAAGGGTACGAGGGCTTACGATACTATTTTGATACTAAAAAATGTGGCTAACCACTGGGAATGAAGAATAATATAAGAAAAGACTAGCTTAGAAGGATACGGAATTTATCCAGCGTTACCAAGAGCTTTCAAAAAATGAGCGTTTATCAAAGTAAGAGCAATACCTTGTGCTGAACTACCTATTAAACCTTAGATGTCCTGCTAAAAATAAATAATCGACCTAGAAAATGTTTAGGGTGAAAAACACCTATTGAAGTATTTTAACATGAAGTTGTTGCACTTAATTTGACAACCCGCTTTATCTCAAGGAGATATTTATGAGATTATATGAAAACAAAGAAGAATTAAAAAATGAAATAAAGAAGACTTTTGAAAAATATATTTCAGAGTTTGATAATATTCCTGAAGAATTAAAGGATAAGAGAATAGATGAAATTGATAGAACACCAGCTGAAAATATTGCCTACCAAGTTGGTTGGACTACTTTAGTTTTAAAATGGGAAGAAGATGAGAAAAAGGGGCTTGAAGTTAAAACCCCGTCAGATAAATTCAAATGGAATCAGCTTGGAGAATTATATGAGTGGTTTACAGAAACATATGCTCATAAATCTTTGACTGAATTAAAAGAGCAACTAACAAAAAATGTAGAAAATATTTATCTTATGATAGATGATTTTACTGAAGAAGAATTATTTAAACCACACATGAGAAAATGGGCAGATGAAGCAACAAAAACTGCAACTTGGGAAGTTTATAAATTTATCCATGTAAATACAGTAGCACCATTTGGAACATTTAGGACTAAAATTAGAAAATGGAAGAAGTTAGCATTAATTTAGCAAGAGCAAAGTGCCTAATACAGAGCTCTTTGCCCTGGATATTGGCCTGGTTATCCAATTGCTATCCTCCTTTGAAGGCAACCAGGTTTATCCTAAAGAAAAGACCAAAGAAGAGGTATTTACCCAGGCGGCTAAAGAATTTGAAGCCAGGGCAGATACAGCCCTGCTCCCAGAGGGCTATTATTACCTGGAACGGTCGGTTAGGGGGTTTGGCCAGGTTAAGGGTAAGGCCTTGGTCAAGGATGGCCTTTTTCTGGTCCTTAAGGGGAGCCTGTGCGCCCCCTTAGAAGGTGAGGTCACACCTGCCATCCGTCAAAATGCAAAAATCAGCAATCATATTTTGACGGAAGATGTTATTTGCCGGTCACCCTCTACCGCAGGCTTGTTGGTTCTTGGTAAAAGCAATAATGGCTGGATGGAATGGAAGGATGAAGATGGTTTCCCAATAAATCAGTACAGGCAGGAAGACCAAGACAGCTTGAGGTAAGACCGGGCGCCGTTTGTATCAAATCCCGGCTCAGCCGGGTTGAAAGCACCCATAGAAGAAGCCCCCTAGGCCGGAAAGGCTAGGGGGCTCCCTTATGCAAAAAATGTCAGTTAGCCGCCCTCTAGAGCCTAGCGGTTTCTTATGGTAAACTAAGGCTTAACGAGCCAATAAAATCACCGGGCATCAGCCGGTGGGCTTAATTTATACATTTTGCGAGGTAAACCATGTCCAATAATCAAAGACCATACAGCGGAACCAGCCAACGGGCAGAACTTCACAAGCGGATTTGGGCCATAGCCGATGACGTGCGGGGGGCTGTTGATGGCTGGGACTTTAAGCAGTACATTTTAGGCATCTTATTTTACCGGTTCATTTCCGAAAATATGACCGAATTTTTCAACCGAGCCGAGCATGAGGCCGGCGATCCGGACTTTGACTATGCCCAGCTTTCTGATGAAGAGGCCGAGGTCGACTTTCGGCCCAATACCGTTGAGGACAAGGGCTTTTTCATCCTGCCTAGCCAGCTCTTTGAAAACGTTGTCCGCCAGGCCCGGACCAATGAAAACCTCAACACCGACCTGGCCAATATTTTTAAGTCCATAGAAGGGAGTGCCATCGGCTACCCCTCTGAAGATGACATCAAGGGCCTCTTTGATGATATTGATACCACCAGCAACCGCCTGGGCGGCACCGTTGCCGAAAAGAACAAACGCCTGACCGATATCCTCACCGGCATTGCCGAAATTAACTTCGGCGCCTTTGAAGACGGCGAAATAGACGCCTTTGGTGATGCCTACGAATACCTCATCTCCAACTATGCCCGGAATGCCGGCAAGTCCGGCGGGGAATTCTTCACCCCCCAAACCGTCTCCAGGCTCCTGGCCCGGCTGGTTATGGATGGTGTTGACACCGTCAATAAAGTCTACGATCCCACCTGCGGCAGCGGGTCCCTCCTCCTACAGATGAAAAAACACTTCCAGGCCCACATCATTGAAGAAGGGTTTTTTGGCCAGGAAATCAATATGACCAATTTCAACCTGGCCCGGATGAACATGTTCCTCCATAATATCAACTACAACAACTTCTCCATCAAGCGGGGCGACACCCTCCTAAACCCCCTGCACCTGGAGGAAAAACCCTTTGACGCCATTGTTTCCAATCCCCCCTACTCCATCAAGTGGGTTGGGGATGCAGACCCCACCCTCATTAATGACGACCGCTTTGCCCCAGCCGGCAAGCTGGCCCCAAAAAGCTACGCAGACTACGCCTTCATCATGCACGCCCTCAACCACCTGTCCAGCAAGGGCCGGGCCGCCATCGTCTGTTTCCCGGGCATCTTTTACCGGAAGGGGGCCGAAAAGACCATCCGCAAGTACCTGGTGGATAACAACTTTATAGACTGCGTTATCCAACTGCCGGATAACCTCTTCTTCGGCACCTCCATCGCCACCTGCATCCTGGTCATGGCCAAAAACAAGACAGAAAATAAAATTCTCTTTATAGACGCCGGCAAAGAATTCAAGAAGGAAACCAATAATAATATCCTGGAAGAGAAGAATATTGATAAGATTGTGACCATCTTTAGCCAAAAGACCGATACCCAATACTTTTCCAGGTATGTCCCCCTGGCTGAAATTGAAGAAAATGACTACAACCTTTCCGTCTCCACCTATGTGGAAAAAGAAGACACCCGGGAAAAAATCGACATCAAGGCCCTGAACCGGGAAATCGCCGAAACCGTCGCCAGGATTGACACCCTTCGGGCTTCTATTGATGAGATCGTAAAGGAGCTTGAAGATGAAGAATGAAAAAGAAAAGGCACATGGCGAGATCGTCATCTATACGGCTGATGATGGCCATACTAAGATAGATGTTAATTTCCTTGATGAGACAGTATGGCTATCACAACAGCAAATGGCAGACCTATTCAAAACATCGCGAACAAATATTGTAGAGCATATAGGGAATATTTACGATGAAGGTGAACTGGATCAAAAGTCAACCTGTCGGGATTTCCGACAGGTTCGCAAAGAGGGTAACCGTCAAGTGGCAAGAAATATTCCCCACTATAACTTGGACATGATCATATCCCTTGGTTATAGGGTGAAGTCAAAAATTGCCACTGATTTTAGAAAATGGGCAACGGAAAGACTGAAAGAATATATCATTAAAGGTTTTACAATGGATGACCAACGCCTGAAAAATTTAGGCGGCGGGACCTATTGGAAAGAACTTTTAGATAGGATTCGTGATATTCGGTCCTCGGAAAAAGTCATGTACAGACAAGTTTTGGATTTATATGCAACCAGTATAGATTATGACCCTAAAAGCAGGGAATCTATTGCCTTTTTCAAATTGGTACAAAATAAATTGCATTATGCCGTCCACGGGCAAACAGCGGCAGAAGTCATTTATACAAGAGCAGACAGCAGGAAAGAATTTATGGGCTTAACCACTTTTTCCGGCTCTTTTCCGACCAAAAAAGATGTTGGCATTGCAAAGAACTACCTTACCCTTGATGAACTAAACATATTAAACAGACTGGTATCAGGGTACTTTGACATAGCCGAAATGCAGGCTATGAGACATAAACCCATGTATATGAGTGATTATGCAGAAACACTGGATAATATTCTTAAAGCTACAGGAGAAGATGTATTAGACCACGCCGGCCGAATTAGCCACAAACAGGCCATGGAAAAGGCACATTCCGAGTATAAAAAATATCAGCTTGAAAACCTTTCCCCGGTTGAAAAAGACTATCTAGCAGAAATAAAAAATATAGAGGAAAGGGCTAAAAAGGGGAGAGAGGATGACTAGGATAGAGGATTTATTAAAGAATGAGCCGGTGGAATGGAAGAAAATCAAGGATGTATTTGATATCCGGAATGGGTACACGCCATCTAAGAAAAATAAAGCTTTTTGGGAAAATGGCGATATTCCTTGGTTTCGTATGGAAGATATTAGAGAACAAGGGAAAATACTATATGATTCCAAGCAGCATATAACATCAAGTGCGATAAAGGGTAAGGGGTTATTTGCTAAGGATAGTATCATATTGGCGTCTACGGCAACGATTGGTGTACATGCCATCTTAAAAACAGATGCTTTGGCTAATCAGCGGTTTACAAACTTTAAGATTAAAGATAGTTTGAGTGACAAGTTATTACCAGATTTTGTTTTTTATTACTTTGACCTTATTGATGAATGGTGCAAAGTGAATGTGAAGGTATCTAGTTTTCCAGCGGTCAATATGGATGCCCTACTGGAGCAAGAATTCCCCATTCCCTCTCTTGAAACCCAAGAAAAAATCGTAAAAATACTTGACAATTTCACAAATTATGTTACTGAATTACAGGCTGAATTACAGGCTGAATTACAGGCCCGTATTAAGCAATATGATTATTTTAGGGACCTGCTAACAAGCCAAGACTACCTGGAGAAATTAGTTAAAGACCCCGGTAGGCTTGGCAAGCAAGAAGTCAGGTTAACCAGGCTGGGGGATATTGGTCAATTTACTAGGGGAAATGGTTTGCAGAAAAAGGACTTTCAACCGCAGGGCAGGCCGGTTATTCATTATGGGCAAATCTATACCAAATATGGATTTTCGGCGGAAGAAACCATTTCTTATACTGATGAAGAGACTTTTTCCAAGCTCAAGAAGGCAAAGCCTAACGATATTCTGATGGCAACTACATCAGAGAATATTGAAGATGTGGGCAAGGCAGTTGTTTGGCTTGGAACCGAAGAAATAGGCTTTTCCGGGGATATGTATAGTTATCGGACCAGTGAAAATGCTAAGTATCTAGCCTATTACTTTCAGTCAGCAGCTTTTCAACGGCAAAAAGAGAGAAAGGTTACCGGTACAAAGCTTATTCGTATTCATGAAAATGATATGGCTAAATTTACAATTCATCTTCCGCCCTTATCCCTTCAACAGCAAGTGGTTCAAATCCTGGATAAGTTCCAGGCCCTCATGGCGGATGCCCAGGGGCTCTTGCCCCGGGAGATTGACCAGCGGCAAAAACAGTATGAATATTATCGGGACAGGCTCTTGACATTTAATCAGGTATCTGGTAGCAAGCAAGCAAGCAAGCAAGCAAGCAAGCAAGCAAGCAAGCAAGCAAGCAAGCAAGCAAGCAAGCAAGCAAGCAATTAATACCTAAAGACTATTTTGTCCTGCTTGAAGAGGCAGCCAATATTGTCGGGCTTAGCCCGTTTTCAATTGCCGATAAAAAATTGGGCGATGTTGTCCAGGTTGTATTGGGCGGAACGCCTAATAAGCAAAAGCAGGACTACTGGGAAGGGGGGACTATCCCCTGGATGAGTAGCGGTGAAGTTAATAAAAAGACCGTTTATGAGACAGAAGGCTTTATTACACAAAAAGGATACGATAATTCTAGTGCGACCATGGTACCGGCAGAATCAACAGTCATTGCCTTGGCAGGGCAAGGAAAGACCCGGGGCATGGTTGCTCGGATTAAAATCCCCTTGTCTACGAACCAGTCTTTGGCAACCTTAATTCCCAATGAAGGATTGTTGAATGATTTTCTTTATTATTACTTGCAGGGGGAATATTTGAGGTTGCGTGATGTATCATCAGGGGATGGGTCGCGAGGTGGCTTGAATAAAGAGATATTAAAAAAATATCCGATTCTTATTCCCCCCCTCCACATCCAGGCCCATATTGTTGGTATCCTTGACCAGTTTGAGGCCCTGGTCCATGACCTATCTCAAGGACTACCGAAAGAAATAGCCTTACGCCAAGACCAGTACGAGTATTACCGGGACCGTTTACTAGACTTCCCAAGACCTTAAAGGGGTGATTGTATGCCGGAAGACCAAGCCGGGTATGAACTGGCGACGATAGCGGAAATGACCGGGGGGATTATCCTCTCCCATTACAAAAGAGAAGATGGTGTCCAGGAAACGGCCTACCAGACGGAGGCGGAGCTGGAGGACCGGCTCATGGCCAACTTACAGGCCCAGGGCTATGCTTATCTGGCGGCCCGGACCTCGGCAGACTTATATGCCAACCTAAAAATCCAGCTGGAAAGGTTGAACCAGGTGGTTTTTTCGCCCAATGAGTGGCGGCGGTTTCTGTTGGAGTATCTGGATGCCCCCGGTGATGGGATGATTGAAAAGACGGCTAAAATCCAGGAGGACTATATTTATGACTTCACCTTTGATGATGGCCATGTGCAGAATATTAAAATCCTGGATAAGAAGAATATCCATAATAACTTCCTCCAGGTGACCCACCAGGTGGAGCAGGCAGGGACCCATGCCAACCGCTATGATGTGACCATCCTGGTCAATGGCCTGCCTCTGGTCCATGTTGAGCTGAAAAAGCGGGGGGTCAACCTCCAGGAGGCCTTTAACCAGATCCACCGGTATAGCAAGGAAAGCTTTAATGATGGGAACTCCCTCTATAAGTATGTCCAAATCTTTGTGATTTCCAATGGGACCTATACCCGCTACTTTGCCAATACCACGGCCCGGAGTAAAAACAATTACGAATTTACCATTGAATGGGCGGATGCCCGGAACCGGGTCATCCGGGACTTGGAGGACTTTACCAAGACCTTCTTTGAAAAGCGGGTGGTCTTGGAAATTTTGACCAAGTACTGTGTTTTTGACAGCTCCAATACCCTCCTGATCATGCGGCCCTACCAGATTGCGGCCACAGAGCGGATTTTGTGGAAGATCCGGTCCGGCTATGAGGGGAAAAAGGCCGGGACCATTGACGCCGGGGGCTTTATCTGGCACACGACCGGGTCCGGGAAGACGCTGACTTCTTTTAAGGCGGCCCGGCTGGCCTGTGGCCTGGATTTTATTGACAAGGTCTTCTTTGTGGTGGACCGGAAGGATTTAGACTTTCAGACCATGAAGGAGTACCAAAAGTTCCAGGCGGACAGTGTCAATGGGAGCGTGGATACCCGGGCCTTAAAGGCCAATATTGAAAAGGACGATAACCGGATAGTGGTGACCACCATCCAAAAGCTCTACGAATTCATCAAGAAAAACCCCAACCACCCCATTTACCAAAAGCACTGCGTCCTCATCTTTGATGAGTGCCACCGGTCCCAGTTTGGGGATGCCCAAAAGGGGATTCGGAAGTCTTTCAAGAAGTACTACCAGTTTGGCTTTACCGGGACGCCTATTTTTGTGGAAAACTCCCTGGGCGGGGAGACCACGGCCGGCATTTTTGGGGCCCAGCTCCACAGCTATGTGATTACCGATGCCATCCGGGATGGCAAGGTGCTCAAGTTTAAGGTGGACTATAATAACACCCTGCCTAAGTTCAAATCTGGGGAGAAGGAGCTTGATGAGGGCAAGCTGGCCCATCTGGAAAAGAAAATGTTTCTGCATCCGGAGCGGATTGCGGAAGTGACCCGGTATATCCTGGAGGTGTACGACAGGAAGACCCACCGGAATGAATATTATGACCTCAAGCACCGGCGGCTGAACGGTTTTAATGCCATGTTCGCTGTCCAGAGTGTGGATGCGGCCAAGCTTTATTATGAGGAATTTGAGAAACAACAGGCCCGGCTGCCGGCAGACAAGCGGTTGAAGGTGGCGACCATTTATAGCTTTGCGGCCAATGAAGACCAGTCGGCCCAGGGGGAAATCCCGGAAGAAGGCTTTAATGTGTCGGCCATGGATTCATCGGCCAAGGCTTTTTTAGATAAGGCCATTGCGGATTATAATGCCTACTTTAAGACCAATTTTTCCACCCAGGGGGCAGATTTTCAAAATTACTACCGGGACTTATCAGCCCGGGTCAAGGATAAGCAGGTGGACTTGCTTATTGTGGTGGGGATGTTCCTGACCGGCTTTGATGCCCCGACCTTGAATACCCTTTTTGTAGATAAGAACCTGCGCTACCATGGGCTGATCCAGGCCTTTTCCCGGACCAACCGGATTTTGAACAAGGTCAAGGCCTTTGGGAATATCGTCTGCTTTAGGGATTTGGAAGAGGCAACCAAGGATGCCATCAAGACCTTTGGGGATGAGAACAGCCTCAATATTATTTTGGAAAAGAGCTATGAAGAGTACATCCATGGCTATGAGGATGAGCTGACCGGGGAAACCATGCGGGGCTATATCGACATCTGCCAGGAGCTTTTAGACCGGTTCCCTGACCCGAGCAACCTGGCCTTGGAATCTGAAGAGAAGGACTTTGTCAAGCTTTTTGGCGAATTCCTGCGGTCGGAGAATATCCTGCGGAACTTTGACGAATTCCAGCAGATGGATCCCCTTATTTCTGACCGGCAAAAGCAGGACATGAAGAGCGCCTATATGGAAATTCGTAACAAGCATGCCCGGCCGGGTGGTCGGGACGGGGAGGGGGCGTCTCAGGTGGACTTTTCGGATGTGACCTTTGAGATTGACCTCTTAAAGACAGATGAAATCAACCTGGATTATATTTTGGCTCTGATTTTAGAAAAGCTCAAAGATAATGATGACATTGACCAGCTGAAAGAGGAAATCCGCCGGGTCATCCGGTCCAGCCTGGGGGCCCGGGCTAAGGAGCATTTGATTATTGACTTTATCAACCGGACGGACTTGAAGGCCTTAAGGACAACGGATGATATCCTGGAGGCCTTTTACAGCTTTGCCCGGGCTGAAAAGGAAAAGGATATCCACCAATTGGTTGCCGATGAGCAATTGAAGGGGACTTCCAAGTATTTTATTGAGCGGTCGATTGAAAGAGGCTTTGTCGAATATGCCGGGGATGAGCTGGATAAGATCCTGCCGCCCACCTCCAGGCGGCATGGGGCTCGTGAACGGAAAAAGGAATCTGTTTTAGAAAAAATTCGCCACTTGGTGAATGTATTTGTAGGGATTTAACCTGGGCCAATTTATGTATAAGCAAATCCGCCCCCTATCCGGGATAATCCGGATAGGGGGCGGGTTTATATGTTCTTCTAGCTAAGTCCGTTTAGTTGGCGCTGACGCCACCGTCTACGGGGATGGCGGCGCCGTTGACGAAGTCGGCTTTTTCGCTGGCCATGAAGAGGACTAGGTCGGCAATTTCTTGGACGTCTGCCTGGCGGATGGTGGCGTCCAGGCCGCTCATGACGCGCTGGATGCCGCGTTCGCTGGGGTGGGAGGCGTATTTGCCGACTTCGGTTTTAACGCCGCCGGGGCAGATGGCCAGGCAGCGGATATTATCATGGGCGTACATGTAGGCGGTGTTTTTGGTCAGGCCTACCAGGGCGTGCTTGGAGGCGGTGTAGGCGGCACCGGCCCGGCAGCCTTCCAGGCCGCCAATGGAGGCAATATTTATAATAACGCCGCCTCGGCCATCGTCGACCATGTGGTTGATGGCGGTTTTCATGGCGTGACGGGGGCTGTCCAGATTGATCTTAAAGACCTTATCCCAGAGGGCATCATCCACTTCGCCAATGGGCATGAATTCGTCCATCATGCCGGCGTTATTGATTAGGATGTCAATCCGGCCGCCTTCTTGGACGGCGGTTTCGACAATGCAGCTGTTATTTTCATCAACCGCTAGGTCGGCGGTGATGGGTAAGAGGACACCGGAGGCGTCTTTGAGGCTTTCTTTTAGTTCCAGGAGTCGGTCTGTCCGGCGGGCAACAGCAATAACGGTAGCACCTTCTTCTACGAAACTTTGGGCAATGGCATAGCCCATGCCGGAGCTGGCGCCGGTAACGACGACGGTTTTGTTTTTAAATTGGAATTCCATAATAGACCTCCTTGTGTATTGACAACCAATAGCTGTTACATAATAGTATAAGGCTTTATAGAACAGAATTGGTGGAAAATACCAGGCAACGAATTATTTTATAGAAAATTGTGACGATGGGCTGGTTAGGGCTAGAGGCCCAGTTCTTCGCTAATGGTGCCGAAGAAGGCCAGGGCGCAGCAGAGGATGGCTTCTTTCTTCCGGGCATAGTAGCTGGACCGCTCCAGGTGGAGGTCTTCCATGAGGGCCATGTCGGTTGACCGGGGGTGGCTGCAGTAGTAGCCTTTTAAAATGGCGGCATAGAGGGGGCCGGGGCCCGGGTAGCGGGCGGTGGCCTCGATGGCCTGGCCGACCATGGTGGTCAAAAAAACATGGTGACGGCTCTGGTGGCCAGTCCGGGTCTTGGACCCGGCCTTATCCATGAGCCGGTCTAAGAGGAGGAGGGCCTGGGTGGTGTCTTCCGGGGTGAAAGCCTCTCTTTCCCGGGAGCGGCTTTGCTCTTCAGCCAGCCATACCAGGCCGGCATAGTCATCTAGGAGGTCTTTCATTTGGGAGATGGCGGTGGAGCAGTTGAGGCCGATACGGCGGGCTTGTTGGCGGAGGCGGCGGGCATCTGATCCTAGGCGGGGCATGGCTGTCTTCCTTTCTAAATTGAGGGTGATGAGATAAGATTAATATACCAGAACACACGTTCTTAATCAAGGGCTTTTTAGCTTTGCTGAGATGCGTCTTCCAGGGCCGCCCGCAATCGAGCTAGGGCGCGGTGCTTCCGCTTATGAATGGCGGCCGGTGATAGGCCCAAGTCCTTGGCCAGGGCCCGTTCAGTGGTTTCACCTAGGACCAGCTGCCAGAGCCGGTCTTGGACGGTGGGGGAGAGGGTGGCCAGGGCCTTTTCTAGGGCCGCCCGGTCCAGCCGGGCCAGGTAGTCGGCTTCGCCGCCGGGGACGCTTAGGGGGGTGAGGGCGTCTTCAGGGACGCCGCTGGCGGCCAGGTCGGTCAGGCTCCAGCTGTGGCTGGCGGCCAGGCGGTCCTGGTAGCGGGCCTGTTCGTGGCTCTGCCAGTAGGCCCGGTAGACGGCTTCGCTGACGGGGACGGCTGTATGGTTGATATAGATGGTTTTGGTTTTTTTCATTGGGATATCCTTTCTCTGTACCTAGTTATGGAGTTAGAAAAAGGGGATCCGGTGGGGCACGGGCCATGGCGGTCTATCCTTTCAATAAAAAAAGCGCCTGTGCCAAGCACAGACGCTTGTCTATCTCGAGGATAGAACATATGTTCTTAGTATGGAGTAGGGGGATAGCCCGGGAAGGGTCGGTTAGGGGTGGGGAGGGGGTCGACGACGGAGGAGGGCCAGGGCCATGGCGGACAGGGACCCGCCGGAGAGGGTCAGGCCGGTGGCCAGGTCCCCCTGGGCCAGGGAGTCAAAGCCGCCCAGGCCGGCCAGGATGGCCAGGAAAAAGGTGAGGAGGAGTTCGGCTAGGTCCCGGCGGGCGGCGCTGCGGAGGGCCAGGGCCCGGAGATGGTCTTGGCGGGCCGCCCTTTCCCGGGTCAGCTTGACCAGGCGGGAGGCCAGACCGGGAGAGATGGCTTCATACCGGGCCAGGTCTTCGGGATCAGGCAGGGGGCCCAGGTGCCAGTGGGCCAGGGTGGTAGAAGCCTGGTCTTCAGTTGGCAGGCCGGTGGGCCGGTCAGGGGCGGTGGGGATGAAGGCGGGGTCTTGATCACTTCTAGGCATGACGGTCACCATGGAGGCGGTAGAGGAAGGCCAGGACTTCTTCCCGACTGGCCGGGGCCTGGTAGGCCGGGCCATCTGTCCGGCCCCGGAGGAGGCCGGTGGCTTCCGCCCACTTGACGGCTTCTCGGGCCCAGGGAGAGGGGGCCGGTTGTGGGGTCGGCTGGGCTTGGGCCTGGGCCCGGAGCTGGTCGACGGTGGTCTGGATGGCCTGGACAAAGGTCGGCCACCGGCCCTGGCCCAGGATCAGCCGGGGGCAAAACTTGCCGCTCCAGTCCTGGTGCTTATAAATCTGCCAATTGGGGTAGGTGATGAGTAAGGCGGCGTTTAAGAGGATGGCATTGGCTTCAGCGGCGGCGGCCTGGCTTTCGCAGATTTCGATGGCGACGGTGGTCATATTGCCGGGGCCCTGGCCATCGCCGGCGTGCCAGGCCACTTCATTGATGGGGAGGGTCTGGACAATGCGCCGGTGGTCGACAAAGAAGTGGGCGCCGACATAGGCTTCATTCCGGGTCTCTACCCCGGCCAGCCATTGGGCATGGGCCCGGGCGTCGGCTGTGGGGGATGGATTACCGGTATTGTGGTTGGTAATGCCCCGGGTGGTGGTCATGGGGATGCCGGTGCGGACGTAGGGGCTGGTATCCTTGGGAATGATGGCCCTTTCCAGGGGGACGCCGGCAATGGTCGGGTCAGTGATGATGCCGTTTTGGATATGGAGCATGGGCTTTTCCTTTCTGGTCAGGGATGACCGCAAAAAAATAAGCGGGGCCGGGGCCCCGCTCAAGGTTTATTCGCTTGCTGCCCGGTAGAGGTCGCTGGTGGTCCGGGTGACCAGTTGGGCCAGCTCGCCTTTGACATAAAGGGCCTCGCCGTTTTTAAAAACGGTGCTGGCGACCATGTCGTCCATGGCCTTTTTGGCCATGTCGGCGGTCAGGTCCCCCCTGGGATCAGCCAGGGTCATGTTGGCCTTTTTACCTTCAGAGGTTAAAAAGGTTAATACAAGGGATTTCTGTTCATTCATGGCTACACCTCCTTTCAGGTGAATGGGTCAGGGATGGCTTAACCGGCAGTGAGGACGTTTTCAGTGACCAGGCTGAACTCATCCGGGCTACCGGTGAGCAGGCTGGCGACGGCAGTACAAGCGCTGTGGAGCTGGCTTTCGTTGGCGTCGAAGTTGATATTGGCAAAAGAGCGGGATCGGATGCGTTTTTTGCCCTTGGCATCTTCGCCGACATTCATAGCCACCCGCAGGCGCTTGCTTTTTAAGGTCAGGGCCATGGTTTTCACCTCCTTTATGATTTCCGGGGGACTTGCCCCTCATATCCTTAAGGAAAAAAGCGGGGGTTTGCTTACCCCTGTTCAAAAAAATAGACATGGCCCTTGGCCTTTAGCCCGAAAATTTAATGAAGGGAGAGGGAAGTATGCTTAAACCTTTATTTTTAGATGGAGGTATTTTTATGGGGACCCTGGGCCTGTGCCTGCTCCCGGCCTGGATCCTTTACCGGGCCTTTAACCAAAAGGGGGACCTTTAGGCTGCTCCCAAAGCCTTAGAAAGGAATGGTCCGGGGTATAGCCGGTGCAGATAGGGCTATAGTAGCTTTGAATAGAGGTGTAAGTATCTTCTGTCTTTTTTGAAAGTGTGCTATACTAAGAATAAGTCCGCCGTCTGATAGGCGCGGGACGTTTTTTCGCTTATTAATGCTTAGTAAATTAAGGAGTGAATTGATTGAAAACTGAATTAAAAGAAACAAAACACCTGATCACAGAACAGTACGAATCTGAACAGGCCTTTTTAAAAGAATTCCGAGATGGCAACTACACCTATGACAAGCCCTATGTCAAGGCCAACCCCTACCTCATTAACCCGATGGCAGCTGTCCTCTGCTTTAACACCGATACAGAAACGGAAGTCACAGTAACCGTCAAGGGGAAAACCCCTGAAGCCGATATGGGCCACACCTTCCCGGCAGCCAAGGAACATGTCCTGCCGATTTACGGCCTGTATGACGGCTATGAAAACACCATCGAAATCAAGCTGGCCGATGGCAGTACTTCTGAAGTCAAGCTGGCCATTGAAGAACAAAACATCAACCGGGCCTCCTTTGTTGAAACGACCCCGGAATACTTCGGCAACGATGTCATGTTCGTTTCCACCACCACCCCCCTCATTGAATCCTGCAAGACCATCGCTGTGGACTATGCCGGGGATGTCCGTTGGATGAACATCAACCTGCAGAGCTGGGACATCAAAAAGGCAGCCAATGGCCGTCTCTTATACACCTCCCACCGGACCATCCAAAAGCCCTACTACACCATCGGCATTTGCGAAATGGACATGACCGGGAAAATCTACAAAGAATACCGGCTTCCGGGCGGTTTCCACCATGATGTCTTTGAAATGGAAAACGGCAACCTCCTCTGCGCCTCTGACAATGACTTTGACGATTCTGTTGAAGACTATGTTGTTGAAGTGGACCGGAAAACCGGTGAAATCGTTAAGAGCTGGGACCTCCAGCCCATGCTGCCCCGGTCCGGTGGGGACGCCGGCGACTGGAACAACCACGACTGGTTCCACAACAACTCTGTTTGGTATGACAAACCGACCAACTCCATCACCATGAGTGGCCGTCACAAGGACGCTGTCATCAACTTTGACTATGACACCGCTGAACTGAACTGGATCATCGGTGACCCGGAAACCTGGCCGGAAGAATATCAAAAGTACTTCTTCAAAAATGTCACCAAGGGTGACTTTGACTGGCAGTATGAACAGCACGCCGCCAGCATTTTACCTAATGGGGATGTCTTCCTCTTCGACAACGGGACCTACCGGTCTAAGAGAGAAGAAAACCGGGTAGAACCGGATGATAACTTCTCCCGTGGGGTCATTTACCGGATTGATACCGATAAGATGGAAATCGAGCAGGTTTGGCAGTATGGTAAGGAGCGTGGGGCTGAATTCTATTCCCCCTACATCTGCAATACCGAATACTATGCCGATGGCCACTACATGGTCCACTCCGGCGGGATTGCCACCTACCGGGGTGTCCACACCGACGTCCTCGGCGCTTCCCTCTTAAACAGCTACCCCCACATCCACCTGAAACTCTGGAGTGAAACCGTTGAACTTTTAAATGATGAAGTGAAATTCCGGATGATTGTTGAAGGTGGGAACTACTACCGGGCCCGCCGCCTGTCCCTCTATGATGACCAGACCAAGCTAGACCTGGGCAAGGGCCAACTCATGGGCTCTTTAGGGGTGACCCCTGAATTTATGAAGGTCAACTTCAAGGATGCCGGCGAAGTCCCGGCCATCCATGAATTAAAAATGGAACTGGAAGAAGACCGGCTGGCCTTCCGGGCTATGTTCCGGGAAGGCAGTGAAGTCATCATCGAACTGCGCGGGGAAACAGACCACTTCTACAACCTGCCGACAGAAGTGCATGACGTTACCGCCGCCTGTGTCGCCTTCGAAGAAGAAAACGACAACGACTTCCAATTCTACATCCACCGGGAAGGCCTGGAAGGTGGCACCTATGATGTCTACCTGGATGTTGATGGCAAACGCTATGACACAGGCTATACTGTGAATATGTAATCTAATTGAATAAGCAGCAGCCGGCTTTGACCAGCCTCCCTTTTCTTGGTACCAAGGAAGGGGAGGCTTTTTTGTGGTCAAAGGGGTGACTTGGTGAGTGGCTCTGGCTTCTTAACGGATGCCGACATTTATTGAATTTGCCAGGCAGCAATTCAAGCTTTTGGGATCAGTGGTCACTGGACTTGGAGAGGGTGATAGTTGCCGGAAAGGGGTGGTCTTGTTTTTTGACTGGTCGGTTTTAGAGGGGTTGGCCAGGTAAGGGATTCGGTCAAGGGTGCCGTCGGGGGAGCAATATTCCTAGTAAAATACTGGGCTTAAAGCTGGAGATTCTTTTTTGCCGGTTACGGGGTGGTATCGGGGGTTAGGGGAAGCTTATAACCTTGAC
This sequence comes from Peptococcus simiae, assembly GCF_046569735.1. GTDB lineage: Bacteria > Bacillota > Peptococcia > Peptococcales > Peptococcaceae > Peptococcus > Peptococcus simiae_A. The sequence goes on from NZ_JBKICG010000010.1 coordinate 25,894, forward strand.
GGGATCTAGGAAGACTTGCCGTCCTGACGGGGGTTGGTCAAAAGTTGAAAAAGTGACCTGGTGGGGAAGAAATGGTTTTGTGGACCCCGGCTAGGGCGTATAGTATTAGGTAGTCACGATGATGACGGAGAGGGGGTGAAAAAATGGTTGATTTTATGAAAGAAAGTAAGAGGGCTTGGAACTGGCTTCGGTTGGTTATCCTGGCTTTTCTTTTCTCCGTAGGACTTGGGGTCGGTGGCATCCTGCCTTTGCAGGCGGCTGATTTGCCGGGACCAGGGGATTTGCCAGCAAGCATTGATGATTCAAAACGGGCTACGACTGACCTGTCGGCAAACCTGGTGAAGCCCGAGGCGGCAGAACCGGGCCAAGCCGGTCAACAATCGACTAGCTATCAGGTTGATTCGCCGGAAAGCTGGCAAGCGACGATTGAGGCGATCAATCAAAACTCGGCTGATGCAATCATCGACCTGACTGGTGAGATTACCCTCACGGAGGGGGTAAGTTTTGCAGATCAAGCTAAAAAAATAATCATCCGCTCTGCTGGTCAAGAAGCTGGGATTATCTATTCACCGAAGGATGACACTATTGTCAAGCCCTTGCTGGATGTTCCTGAGGCCATTAACTTTCTGATTGAAGGTGAGATTACCTTTTCGGGTAAGGGTGCAGGGAAAAACCTTGCCTCTGCTTTGAATCGGCAAGGGGCCTTTATCAATAAGCAGGGGGGCAGCATGACCTTGGAGGGGGCTCGCTTTCAGGACTTGTCTATCGGGTCCGGCGACCATCCGACGGCGGCTGTGGTCCAGACCGGTGGTCTTTTGACGATGAAGGATGTTATCTTTGCTAATCTTCATATCCCATACAGTGCCCGGGGCGGCGCCCTATTCTTGCAAAACCAGGCTAGGGCAACAATTTCCGGCAGTCGGTTTGAAAATAACCAGGCGAAAAATGGCGGAGCCATCTTTATTGACGACGGCAGTCATCTGGAGGTTCAGACTGGGACTGTCTTTCGAGCAAATAGTGCAGATACAGGTATCCGGGAGGATAGTGTGGAAAAGACCGGCGGTAAGGGGGGAGCTATCATCGTTAACGGTGAGAGCAGTTCCTTGACCCTTGGCCAAGAAGGTGACGATTCTGACGACGGTTCCATCAGCTTTGAAGGGAACCGGGCCTTTTACGGTGGGGCGATTTGTGTCCAACAGGGGGCCAGGCTTCTTCAAAATACGGGACAGGTTATCAATAACTGGGCCCGGAAGGGGGCCGGCATCCATGTCAATGATGGCGGCTTTTTTGAAATGAATGGTGGCTTGATTGACGGTAATATGGCTGAAGGGAACCCGGATGGGGCCCATGACATGACGAAGTATATTCAAGCCACAGGCGGCGGCATCCGGATTGAAAAAGCCAAGGCTACCTTAAACCATGGGACCATCAGCAATAATATTGTCCGTGGTTATAAAAATGGGCCAACCGGTCATGGAGCCGGAATCCATGTGGTGGGCCACTTAACCGGTCCCGACCACCAACCGGACGTCCTCTTGCTTAAAAATGCACTGATTTATGACAATTATGCCAGGTACGAGGGAGGTGGCATTTGGATTTGCCCTACCGGCCGGGCTCGGGTAGAGACCGATACCGGCTTTTCCTCCAGTGTCTTGGCACGTTTGTCTGACAACCGGGCCGATGAGGCCGGGGATGATTTGTATTTTAAGGTGGTTGAACCAGACCATCCCGGACCTGCAGCCCTTCAGTTTTATTATCGGGAAGAGGATGACTTTCTAAACTTTGTTAAAGACGATGCTGATCACCGACAGGGAGCCGGTGAAGAAGGGGTCTTTTTGAAAGCTGGCCTTTATGCTAAGGACTTTGGGGTTAAGAATGTAGCCTCTCAGGAGGCGATTGCAGGAAGGCTTAACCAGTTGGACTTAAGCCAACGGGTGGTCATTACCGGTAACCGGAATGAATCCGGTTATGGTGGCGGTATTGGGACAGACGGGCTGGTCTTTATCAGTGATGCTCCTCGCTTTAAGGCCTTGCGGCTTGATTTGCTTAAAGTTTGGGATGCGGATACGCCAGACTTGCCAGCGGAGCTTTACTTTGATATCTACAATAAGGAGACCCGGCAGTGGCTTGGCCGTCTGATAGCAGATCCGAATGAAAAAAACCAGTGGCGAGGGATTTACAAGGATCTTCTCGACCTGTCTTCTTTATCCGTTACAGAAGAGGATATCAAGGCTAATCCGGCTTCGATTTTAGATGCCATCCAATTGGTAGAACGTTTTCCGGAAGGCTACCCCTATGCAAGTCAAGATTTCAGCCCAGTCTTTGAAGTGGTCTATAATGATAAATTAGGTGATTTAACCCTCAAGGCAAAAAATAACTTTGCTCCTCAAACAGCTTATGATTTGACTATCAAGAAAACGGTTGAAGGCAAGGCCGGTGACCGTGCCTTTCGCTTCAAGCTTAGGCTTTTTGATGAACATGGGTTGGCCATGACGGAGCCCCTTAAGGGGATTCATACCGATGCAGGCGGCCAGGAGAGCAAGGTAGATTTAGTAGCCAAAGATGGGATTTATCTGTTATCCTTAAGGAACCAGGAATCTATCCGGGTGGCTGGCTATGATAAGTGGCGGTTTGAACTTGTTGAAGAAGAACCGGGTGATTATGAGGTCAAGTATTACCTGGATGGTGTCCAGCTGGATAAGTCATTGACTGGTACTTGGGGACAGGCGGACTTGGAGGTAGTGGTCCTTAATCGTAGCCAGTCTGAAGATGGTGATCGTCCGTCGCCAATGCCGGATCCTGACCCCAAACCCGGCCCCAGCCCGAACCCCGGTCCGGGTCCTGAACCTATACCGGAACCGACTCCGGGCCCTGGTCCGCTTTTGTTTCCTGAACCGGTACCGGCAGAAAGGCCGGATTCTGTTGCAGGGGAAGCAGTTGAGACAGCGGCAAGGCCTGGAAGCCTTGGGCCAGTTGCTGCGAAACCGATTCCCAAAACCGGTAATCCTTACGGATATACTGCTCTGGGTCTTTTGCTATTTGGGCTTTTTTGCCTGAATCGGAAGGAATCCTAGAGGCAGGATAGGTTGCTTTTATACCGGTTTGCCAAATGATACTTGCTTGCATTGGATGGACTCTTATGCTAAACTAGGCCTATATTTCCGCAGTGATTGGGTGTCGGAGGCATGTGACTGTCACAGAGAGAGAGGGCTGGGTTGAGACCCTCTTGGCAGGGATTGCCTGCGGCTTTCGCCCGGGAGCGGCCGGTATTGAAGTCTTAGGATGGGTAGGTACCGGCGTGTGGCAGCGTTAATGCCATTGAGTGATTTCTGCAATGCGGAAATAACTAGGGTGGTACCACGAGCACTTCGTCCCTTGGGCGGAGGGCTCTTTTTAATTTAAAGGAGGATAACAGTGAAAGAGCAATTACAGGCAATCCGGGAAGAGGCCCTGGCCGATATTGGCCGGGCCAGGACCGTGGCTGAATTGAATGATGTCCGCATCTCTTACATGGGCAAGAAGGGGAAGGTAACCGCTATCCTGAAGGGGATGGGCAAGCTGTCCCCGGAAGAGCGCCCGGTTATGGGCCAGTTGGCCAATGAGGTCCGGGATGCCATCGGCCGGTCCCTGGAAGAAAAGCAGGCGGCCCTGGCTAGGGATGCCATGGCCGTCCGGCTCAAGGATGAAAAAATAGATGTGACCATGCCCGGCCGGGCCTTCCCGGTAGGGTCTGTCCACCCCCTGACCCAGGTCATCCGGGATGCAGAGCGGATTTTTGCCGGCCTGGGCTTTGAAGTGGCCCAGGGGCCAGAAATTGAAAGCGATTATTATAACTTTGAGGCCCTGAACCTGGCCAAGGACCATCCAGCCCGGGATATGCAGGATACCTTTTATATTAACCCGAATGTCCTCCTGCGGACCCAGACCTCCCCGGTCCAGGTCCGGACCATGGAAGCAAAGGCCGGGGTGGCCCCGGTGAAAATCATCTGCCCGGGTAAGGTTTACCGTCGGGACGATGACGCTACCCACTCGCCCATGTTCCACCAGATCGAAGGGCTCTGTGTGGATGAGGGCATCACCATGGGTGACTTAAAGGGCGTCCTCTTGAGCTTTATCCACCAGATGTTTGACGACAGCATTGACATCCGCCTCCGGCCTTCTTACTTCCCCTTTACGGAACCCTCCTGTGAAGTGGACATTTCCTGCGTGAATTGCGGCGGCAAGGGGTGTCGGGTCTGCAGCCACACCGGCTGGCTGGAAATTTTAGGCAGCGGCATGGTCCACCCCAATGTCCTCCGCTATGGCGGCTATGACCCAACCAAGGTCAGCGGCTTTGCCTTCGGTATGGGGGTTGAGCGGATTGCCATGATCAAATACGGGATTGATGACCTCCGCCTCTTCTTTGGCGGCGATTTACGCTTCCTGTCTCAATTCAAGGAGGGCTTATGTTAGTATCCTATAATTGGTTAAAAGAATATGTAGATATCAGTGAAAGTCCGGAAGTCCTGGCGGAAATGATCACCCGGGCCGGGGTGGAAATTGGCGGGATCAGCTACCCGGCGCAAGGGATTAGCGGGGTTGTGGTGGCAGAAGTCCTGACCTGCGAACCCTTGGCCGACTCGGACCACTTGAACCTTTGCCAGGTGTCCACCGGCAGCGGTGCCCCCCTCCAGGTGGTCTGCGGGGCGCCCAATGTGGCCGCCGGCCAAAAGGTCTGCTTTGCCCAGGTGGGGGCTGTCCTGCCGGGCAACTTCAAAATTAAAAAGGCCAAGCTCCGTGGCGTTGACTCTAATGGGATGATCTGTTCCATGCAGGAACTGGGCGTTGATGATGCCCTAGTGGCCCCGGCTGACAAGGATGGCATCCGGGTCCTGCCGGCAGATGCCCCCCTGGGGGAAGATGCCCTTGCCTACCTGGGCTTAAATGATGCCATCTTTGACTTGGACTTAACGCCCAACCGGTCCGACTGCCTGTCTGTTTATAATGTAGCCCGGGAAGTCGGGGCCCTCCTGGAGCGGCCGGTCCGCCCCCTGGATGTGGCCTTTTCCGGCCAGGCCGCCTCAGACGAAGGAATCCAGGTGACCCTGGAGGCCCCGGAACTCTGCCATCGCTATATCGGGACCCGGCTTTTAGGTGTGAAGGCCGGCCGGTCCCCCCTCTGGATGGAACAGCGGCTCCAGGCAGCCGGCATGCGGCCCCTGGGTGTCCTGGTGGATATTACCAACTATGTCATGCTGGAAACCGGCCAGCCCCTCCACGCCTTTGATGAAAAGGACATCGCCGGCCGGGAAATCATTGTCCGCCGGGCCAAGGATGGTGAGCACATCGTCAGCCTGGATGATGTGGACCGGGAACTGACCAATGACATGCTCCTTATTTGTGACCGGGACCGGGCCGTTGGGATTGCCGGGGTCATGGGGGGCGAAAATACGGAAATCAAGGACGATACGGAAAACATCTTCCTGGAATCCGCCTACTTTGAACCTCGTAATGTCCGCCGGACTGCCCAAAAGCTGGGCCTGCGGACCGAGGCCTCCATCCGGAACGAAAAAGGGGTTTCCATTAAAGGGGTTGAACTGGCAGCCCAGCGGGCAGCGGCCTTGTTTGAACGCCTGGCCGGCGCCCAGGTCATTGCTCCGGCCCAGGATGTCTACCCGGTTGAACAGCCGGATACCATTGTGCCCCTGCGCTTTGCCCGGGCCAATGCCCTCCTGGGGACCGATATCCCGCCGGAAACCATGGTCAGCTACCTGACCCGGCTCCAATTCGACCTGGTCGAAGAAGGGGAAGAGGGCATCCAAGTCCGGGTGCCTGACTGGCGGATGGACGTGACCATTGAAGAAGACCTCATCGAAGAAATTGCCCGCTTCTACGGCTATGATGAGATTCCGGCCACCCTCCCCTATGGGTCTACCAACCCCGGTGGCTTAACCGAAAAACAAAGGCTCCAGGAGGCCCTTGGCCGCCACCTCGTGGCAGCCGGCCTCCACGAGGTCCTGACCTACAGCTTCGTGGCTGAAGACTTTGCCGACAAGCTCCACATGGACCCGGCCGACCAACGGCGGGAGGTCATCGCCATTGATAACCCCCTGTCGGCCCAACTGGCTGTTATGCGGACCAGCCTGGTCCATAGCATTTTAGAGGCCGTCCAGGTCAACCGGAGCCACCAGGTGGCAGACGTGGCCATTTTTGAACGGGCCAAGACCTACCGGGCTGAAGGCGACCTGACCGGCCGCCAGCTGGCGACGGAGGAAGACCACCTGGTCATTGCCCTGGATGGGGGCAGCAACCGGGACTGGCTGGGCAGCCGGCAGGCATACGATTTCTTCTATCTAAAGGGGATCATCGAGCAGCTCTTCACCCGCCTGGACCTGGCAGGCCTGCGCTGGGAAGCCTGCACCGATGACCCGACCTGGCACCCGGGCCGGACTGCCCGGGTCTATCTGAATGACACCCTCCTGGGCCTGGTGGGTCAGGTCCACCCCCTGGTTTGCCAAAACTATGACCTCAGCGAAGCGGTTTACTGTGCTGAATTAAACCTGGAACCCCTCTATACCCTGGGCGTCGAGACCCCCAAGGCCGAAACCCCGAGCCGGTACCCGGCTGTTATGCGGGACCTGGCCCTGGTTGTGCCGGCAGACCTCAGTCATGCCGATATCAGCCGGACCATCCGGGCAGCCGCCTCTAGCGACCTCCGGGATATCGTCCTCTTTGACCGATACACCGGCGACCAGGTGGCCGACGGCATGGCCTCCATGGCCTATAGCCTGGCTTTCCAGAATAAAGAGCAAACCTTAACCGATGACCGGGTTGAAAAAGACATGGCTGCTATCCTGGCAGCCTGTAAAGACTTAGGCGCAACTATCCGTGAATAATAAATGAAGATACCCCATGATGTTTCTTCCTTTGCTAAATGGGGTAAGAATTTAGCAATGTGACTTTTGACATCGCCTTAACCACCGCCCTCCAGCGGTGTCGGTTGAAAGGAGCAAGTGTGGATCCGATTGCATTTCAAATAGGCCCCCTGGCGGTTCGCTGGTATGGGCTCCTTATAGCCCTGGCCTTCCTCATCGCCCTAATGATGACCGGCCGGGGGGTCAAGAAGGCCGGCCTGGATGAAGAAAAATACTATAGCCTGGTGATGGTCATGATCGTTATGGCCATCCTGGGGGCCCGGCTCTACTATGTGGTCTTTAACTGGCCCTATTACGCCGCCCATCCCGGTGAGATTATAGCCATTTGGCATGGGGGGCTGGCCGTTCATGGTGGGCTCATCGCCGGGACCCTGACCCTCTTTTTGGGCAGCCGCCACTATGGTTTTCGCTTTTGGCAGCTGGCAGACATCATTGCCCCCTGGATGATTTTAGGCCAGGCCATTGGCCGCTGGGGGAACTACTTTAACCGGGAAGCTTACGGCTATGCGGTAGATAAGGCCGATGTGCCCTGGGCCATTGAGATCAATGGCCAGTGGCACCACCCGACCTTCTTATACGAATCCCTTTGGAACCTCCTAGGCTTCGGGATTTTAATGGTCATTGCCCGGAGCACCTGGGCCCGGGAGGGGGAAGTGGCCCTGGTCTACCTGATCTATTACTCAGTCGGACGTTTTGTAATTGAAGGCTTTCGTACAGACAGCCTGATGCTTGGTCCCTTGCGGATGGCCCAGGTGATCAGCTTGCTGCTTTTCATTGGGGCCGGAGCAGTCCTGCTTTGGCGCCGGCGGCAAGGGGGCCTGAAGATGGTCTCTCATGAAAGGAAGGATACAGATGACCACAAATGATGAAATTTATGAGTCTGGGGAAGATTATTTGGAATGTATCTTACGGCTGCAAAATCGCCAGGGGGAAGTGAAGAGTATTGACGTGGCCAATGCCATGAACTACTCCAAGCCCTCCATTAGCCGGGCCATGAAAATACTACAGGAAAAGGGCTTCATCCTCATGGATAAGAAAAAATTCATCCACCTGACCGATGAAGGCCTGCAAAAGGCGGAAGAAGTCTACAAGCGCCACCTCCTCCTTAGGGAGGCCCTAATTAGCCTCCTGGGTGTCAGCCCGGAAACGGCAGAGCAGGACGCCTGCCGGATTGAGCATATTGTCAGCCAGGAAACGATTGATAAAATTTCCGCCAAGATGGAAGCCCATTTAATGGCGGAAAAATAATATTGAAACGACAAGGTCGCCCTCGAAGGCGACCTTTTTTTGTCCCCTGATAGGGAAAACCGAGCCCAGGCTATTTGTACCGACCTTCACAATAAGATTGAGATAAGATGGCCGGGGAAGTCATCTTTTTGGAATAGTTGAGATAAATAATAATTTTACATTTGTCCGTTTAGAAAGAGGGAAAACTTGTTAAAGCCTTTGGCAACATGATATAATGACCGAAGTACGCTTTCTTTTTTACTTCTGTTTTGAGCAGAAGAGAAGTTATCGAAGCCACTGGAAAGCGAGCGGAGGCGATATGCTCAAGTTTATTTCATCTATACGCTTAGCGGTCATTTTAATAGCAACCCTGGCCGGTATGGCGGTTTCAGCAACGATTTTTGACCAAACGGAGGTCTTTTACTCGACGCCCTTCTTGGTGGTTGTGGGCCTTTTTTTTGTGAACCTTTTAACTTGCACCCTCAGCCTCCTGCCCCGGGTGGCCAAACGCTTGCGCCGGGGGGTGGGGGACCTACCCGAGGGAGTCGGGGCCTACCAGGCTTCAGCGGCTTCGGAAGAGGCCATCCGGGCTTTCTTCGCTAAAGACCGCTTTGCGGTCCAGGAAGAGCGGAAGGGGGAGGCCCTCTACCTCTACGGGGTCAAGGGGCGGCTGCCCCTCCTGGCCCCGCATGTCCTCCACCTGGCTATTTTAATTATCATCGTCGGGGCGGTCTTATCCACCTTTGGCGTGAAGGCGACCATGCAGGTGGCTGAAGGGGATATCCAGGCCATACCGAAGCAGATTGCTGAAGCAACAGGCCTTGAAAAGTTGGCCGTCCAGTCCTTCAAGACGGAATATGATGGCCAGGGCCATGTGAACAACTGGCAGACGGCCTTTGAACTCTTTGGCGATACAGGAAAAGTAGGCAACGGGGATACCCGGGTCAATCACCCCTATAAAAAGGGGGGCCTGTCCATTTACCAGATGGGCTATGGCCGGCGCTTTGACGTCAATTTCAGCACAGGTAGCGAGGAAACCAGTGGGGGCTATGCCTTCCCTGAAGACCAGAAAATCCCCCTGGCAGAGGGCTACTTTATCCTCCAGGCTATGGGCAAGGAAGCCCTCCTCTATATGGAATATGATAAGGATGGCCAGATGGTCCGCCAGGAGGCCTTAAAGCCCGGCGCCGGGCTGAACTTGACCAACGGCAACCGGCTGGACTATATCCGGCCCCTGGAATATACGATTTTAGAATTAAAGTACGGCCACGGGGTCCAGGCAGTTTTTGCCGGCTTTATCCTGGCCGCCTTGGCTTCATTTATGCTACTCTTAGGCCGCTATACTGCAGTCGGTGTCCGGGTTGACCCGGCCGGAACGGTGGCGGTTCGCCTAGATGCCAAGGGACGGGAGCGGAAGCGCCTGGCCCAGAACCTATCCATAAAGGATGTGACAAAAGGGAATGATTAACTGGCAACACTTACTGATGACAGCCCCCCTGGTCTTAGCCATCTGTACAGCCCTGGCCGGCGCTGCGTCGGCTAAAAAAACGGCCCAAACCCTAGCAAGGGTAGCGGCGGTTTTAGGTTTTCTCTGTTCAGCGGGCATCCTGGTCCTCCGGGGTGTGCAAATGAAGCACCTGCCCCTATCCAGCGGGCTGGACTTCAGCCTCTGGCTTTGTGCGGTCTTATTCTTATTTACGATTTTCCTCTTGGCCAAGCTGCGGATGCCGCTTGTGGTGGTTTTGCTCAGCATCATGATCGCTATTTTAGCGGCTTGGGTCTTATCCCAGAACCATGAAGTGGCGCCGATGGCGCCGGCTTTACGGTCGCCCTGGCTGTCGGTCCATGTTCTTTCCGCCATGCTATCTTATAGTGTGCTGACGGTATCCTTTGTTTTATCCCTGGTCATTGCCACCCGGAAGGTGGACAAGAACACTGACCGGTTGGACGACTGGGCCTACCGCCTGGTCCTTTTGGGCTTACCCCTGCTGACGGTCATGCTTGTGACGGGCTCCATTTGGGCAGAATATGCCTGGGGGAGTTACTGGAGCTGGGACTGGAAGGAAGTCTGGGCCCTGGTGACCTGGTTGGTCTATGCTTTATACTTACACTTGCGAGTGGGTGGGTGGCGTAATAAACAAGCTGCCTATTTAAATATACTCGGCTTTGCTGTGGTGGTCTTTACCTTCTTTGGGGTGAGTTACCTCTTACCAGGCCTGCACAGCTATCTCTAACACGGAGGAGGTGGTCGGGTGCTTGAGCTGAAACCTTTTTTGCAGGAGCACCTGAAGACGCTTCGGGATGACTGGTTTGAGCTGACGCTCTCCGCCTATCCGGAAGCCAGCCGTCCTTTTTTCGAAAAGGTGGTGGACGGGTTTAACAACCCGGTTGGCGCCACCCTGTATGAAAGTCTGACGGCTTTATTGGAGGAATTGTTGCAACCGGCACCTGACGAGGACCGGGTCCTTGACCAGGTGGCCAACATCATGGCAGTCAAAGCGGTACAGGAAGTGAGTCCGTCTAAGGCGGTCAGCGTGTTTCCGGCCTTTAAGCAGGTGGTGATGCGGGCCGTTTGCCCCCAGGGGAAATGGCTTGTGGCACCTGAAGCACTTATTGATTTTTTTGATGAGCTGGATACCGTTGCCCTGTATGCTTTCGATGTTTACTATGAGCGGCGCGTTCAAATTTATGAAATGCGCCTGGCTCAAATCAAGGCCAATAATGATATTTTGGTGCGCGCCAACTTATTAGACCAGGCCCTTGATATGGAGGATTTTATGCGTTGTGCAAGTTCAATGGGGGATGAGGGAGGCGCCGCTTGCGGCAGCTGTCCGTCTGCGCGCCATTGCCCATCGGACGAGAGTAAAGGGGTGTAATGATATGGCAAAACTTCCAAAACCGGAGGAGCTGCTCAACATCAGTTATAACCCGCCAGCCACTGGGTGGATGAAAACCAAGACCGAAATCCGAGAAGGTTTTTTCTGCCACGCCGGTAAGCCTGAAAGTTTAGAAATGGTCAGCTTACCGAATGCCCGGGACTGGCGTGTACCTGATGATGACTGGAAGCTGCCGCCGGATTGGCAAACAATTATCTTAGATGGCTTACGGGACCGTCTGGACCGGTTCCGGTCTTTAAAGGTCTTTATGGACTGCTGCGTCCGTTGTGGGGCCTGCTCAGACAAGTGCCACTTCTTCTTGGGCAGTGGCGACCCGAAAAATATGCCGGTCTTGCGGGCGGAGCTCCTGCGGAGTGTCTATCGGAAAGAATTTACCCTGGCCGGTAAGCTCATGGCCAAGATGGTCGGCGCCCGGGAACTGACGGAAGATGTCTTAAAAGAATGGTTCTACTACTTCTTCCAATGCTCCGAATGCCGCCGGTGTTCTGTTTTCTGCCCTTATGGTATTGATACGGCGGAAATCACCATGCTGGGCCGGGAGCTCTTAAACCTGGTCGGGCTCAATATTGACTGGATTGTGACCCCGGTGGCCAACTGCTTTGAAAAGGGGAATCACTTAGGGATCCAGCCCCACGGGATTGTGGACAGCTATGACATGATGCTGGATGATATCGAAGATATCACCGGTGTCCGTTTAGACCTATCCTACAACCGCAAGGGGGCAGAAATTTTATACGTGCCGCCCAGTGGGGATATTTTTGCGACCCCGGGGAACTACACCCTTATGGGTCAGCTCATGCTCTTCCATGAGTTGGGTTTAGACTATACCGTTAGTACATTTAACTCAGAAGGCGGGAACTTCGGGCTCTTCACCTCCAATGAAATGATGAAGCGGCTCAACCAAAAGATTTACGCTGAAGCCCAGCGCTTGGGCGTTAAATTCATCATTGGTGGGGAATGCGGTCACATGTGGCGGGTTATCCACCAGTACATGGATACCATGAACGGGCCGGCCAACTTCTTAGAAGTACCGAAAAATCCCATTACCGGGACCGTTTTTGAAAATGCTGCTTCTACCAAGATGATTCATGTGACGGAATTTACAGCCGACTGTATCCGCCACAACAAGCTTAAATTAGACCCGTCCCGGAACAAGGGGATTGTGGCCACCTACCACGACTCCTGTAACCCGGCCCGGGCCATGGGGCTCTTGGAAGAACCCCGGTATATCCTCGACCATGTCTGCGAATGGTATGAAATGCCGGAAGACACCATCCGGGAAAAAACCTTCTGCTGCGGGTCCGGATCCGGCCTGAACGCTGAAGAAAATATGGAGCTCCGGATGCGGGGCGGTTTCCCCCGGGCCAATGCCGTTAAGTATGTCCATGAAAAACATGGGGTCAACATGCTTTCCTGCGTGTGTGCCATTGACCGGGCAGCCCTGCCCCCGCTCATGAACTACTGGGTGCCCGGCGTTGACGTCTGCGGCGTCCATGAATTGGTCGGTAATGCCCTGGTGATGAAAGGGGAAAAAGAACGGGAAGAAAACCTCCGTTTTGAGCCCCTGCAAAACCAAGACCCGGTTATGGAGGAGGTAGGCCATGAATAAGCGTAATATCATTATCGGCATCGTGGTCTTTGTCCTGGTGGTAACCACCCCCCTCTGGCTCAACATCGGCCGCGGGGCCCAAGCCTCCGCACCGGAAGTCAGCCTGGATACCCCGGCCATCAAGGCCATGGGCGAAGATGCCCACTGCATCTATGATGTTGAATACATGCGGTCCCACCATATGGAAGTCCTGGCCCAATGGAAGAAACAAGCCATCCGCGGCAATAACCGTGAATTTGTGGCCCCGGACGGGACGGCTTACGAGGTATCCCTGCAAAATACCTGCTTAGAATGTCACAGCAATTACGAAGACTTCTGTAAGAAGTGTCATGACTACAATGACGTGACTCCCAACTGCTGGACCTGCCATGTGAACCCGACAGCTGATAACGGTGGCGCTTTAAAAGATGGCGTTACAGCAGGAGGTGACGAATAATGGCTAAGATATCAAGAAGACAATTTTTAAAACTATCTGCTGCCACTGCCGGCATGGGTGTCCTCGCCGGCTGCGGCATGAAAACCAAGGGGATTGGCGGCGGTGAATTCATGACCCCCACTAAGGCCGTTAATGGCAAAAACTGGGGGATGCTCATTGATTCGTCTAAACTGACCAAGGCCGATATTGACCGGATGCAGGCAGCCTGCCACCGGGCCCACAATGTACCGGATATCCCCGAAAAGAAACATGAAATCAAGTGGATTTGGGATGAACCCTTTGAGGCCCTCTTCCATAGCCAGGTCAGCCCGGGCTTAAGTGAAAAGTGGCGGGGCGTCCCCTTTACCACCCTATGCAACCACTGCCGGAAGCCGATTTGCGTCAAAGTATGTCCAACCCAGGCCACCTTTACCAATAAAGAAGGAATTGTCATCCAGGACATGCACCGCTGCATCGGTTGCCGGAACTGTATGGCTGCCTGCCCTTATGGGAGCCGGAGTTTTAACTTTGAGGACCCACGTCCTTACATTAAAGAACTCAACCCGGCCTACCCCAGCCGGAGTAAAGGGGTTGTGGAAAAATGTGACTTCTGTGCAGAACGCCTGGCCAAGGGTGAGCAACCGATCTGTGTGGAAGCATCCAATGGCGCTATTCTATTTGGGGACCTGGATGACCCCAATTCAGAAGTGGCCAAGGCCATCGCCAGTGAAATGGTCATTGCCCGTGAACCGGGTTATGGTACCGAGCCTAAGGTCTACTATCGGGTGGACCTGAAAGGAGGGGAAGAAGCATGATTGAAAAAGCCTTAGTCAAGCGGTCCAGCAAAAAGTACTGGGCCTGGATGTGTTTCTTACTCGCCCTTATTGTCATTGGCTGTGCCGCCTATGCCTACCAGATGATCAATGGCTTCCAGGTGACCGGCCTTTCCCGGGATATCTCCTGGGGCCTCTACATCGGTCACTTGACCTTCTTCGTCGGGGTGGCCGCCGGGGGCGTTATGATCGTCCTGCCCTACTACTTCCACAATGTGAAAGAATATGGCCGGATTACCGTCGTTGGCGAATTTTTAGCCATTGCCGCCCTGGTCATGGCCCTCTTATTCGTTGTTGTTGACGTCGGGGCCCCGCAAAAGATCTTAAACGTTTGGCTTTACTGGACCCCCCAATCCATGCTCTGCTGGGACTCTGTGGTCATTCCCCTCTACCTGGTCCTGAACCTGGTGGTGGGTTATCAAGTCCTCCAGGCGGAAAACAAGGGCGTCCACTATAAGAAATGGGTAAGGGTCCTGGCCATGATTTCTGTGCCGGTGGCCTTCTCCATCCATATTGTTACGGCCTTCCTGTATGCAGGTCTGCCCAGCCGCCATTACTTCCTGACGGCTGTCCTACCGGCCAAGTTCCTGTCCGGGGCCTTTGCCACCGGGCCGGCCCTCATTATTCTCCTGTGCCTCTTACTCAAACGCCTGACCGGCTTTGATGCCGGCGAAAAGGCCATGAGAATGTTGGCCACAACGGCTGTCTATGCCTTTATCGCCATGCTGATTATGGAAGCCGGGGAATTCTTTACGGCCTACTACTCTAATGTACCGGCCCACAAGACGGCCCTGACCTACCTCTTCTTCGGTTATGAAGGGAATAGCCAATGGGTCCCCTTCCTGACAGTCTTCTGGATCACGACGGTCATCGCCTTGGTCCTGCTCTTACCGACCAAGTTCCGCTTTAACTATGCCACCATGGGCGTCGGTTGTGCCTGCTTATTCCTAGCCTTATACATTGAAAAGGGGCTCACCTTTGTTATCGGCGGTTTGTCCGAAAACCCCTTTGGGGAAATCGTGGATTATATCCCCGGTTTTGCGGAAATCCTGGTCATTATCGGGGTTTATGCCATCGGGATCTTTATCATCAGCCTGCTCTTTAAGTTGATTACGGTGGTTAAGTATGACCGCGATGAAGGCGCCTTCCCCAATAAGTATGACCGGTCCCAGCTGGCCTATGAGCTGAATCGTCGGAGTGGCACCTATGTGGACACCCGTCCCCGGTATGTACCGGAGCCGGAAGAACCGGCAGATGCTGAAGGCAATGATGAAAAGGAGGCTGAATAATGGGATTCATTACTGCTTGCGTGATCGTCCTTGTCTTGGCCTTATTTGCAGTGGTTGTCGGTGGCCTCATGGGCCTGACAGGCCTCTTTACGGTGGTCCTGCCCTACCTGGCCTTTACCCTCTTTGTGGTCGGGGTCATCTACCGGATTGCCAACTGGGGCAAGTCACCGGTCCCCTTTAACATTGCCACCACCTGTGGCCAGGCCAAGAGCTTGGACTTTATCAAATGGAACCCGGTGGAATGCCCCCGGTCCCGTCCGGCCCTTTATTTCCGGATGTTCTTGGAAGTGGTCTTTTTCCGGTCCTTATTCCGTAACAGCAAGGCGGAACTTGAAAAAGACGGCAAATTGACCTTCCAATGGGAAAAATGGCTCTGGATTTTCGCCATCCTTTTCCACTGGGGGATGTTCTTTACCCTGATCCGTCACTTCCGCTTCTTTACCGCGAAAGTACCGGCCCTGGTGACCCTGCTGGATAAGATCGATGGGGTTATCTTAATCGACTTACACCATTACTACATCACAGGCTTTATGTTCCTGGCCGGGGCCGGCTTACTCCTGCTCCGTCGCCTGCTCTTGCCTAAGGTCCGGTACATTAGCCTCTTAAACGATTACTTCCCCCTGCTGCTCTTAATCAGCATCGCCTTAACCGGGATGGCCATGCGCTACCTGGTACCGACCCGGACCGATGTGACCAGCGTCCGCGAAGTCATGGTGGGTCTTTTGACCTTCCAGCCGGTTGTACCTGAACAGGGGACCTTGAGCATTTTCTTCCTCATACACCTGACCTTCGTCTGCACCCTCCTGATCTACTTCCCCTGGGGCAAGCTCATGCACGCCGTTGGCGTCTTTATGAGCCCCACCCGGAACCAATGCACCAATAGCCGGGAAGTCCGTCACGTCAACCCCTGGAACCCAGTGGTTGAATTCCACAGCTACATGGACTATGAAGACCAGTTCCGTGACCGGATGGTGAAATTCGGCCTTCCTGTTGAGAAAAGCTTGGAAGAAGCTGAAGCTGAAAAAGAAGCAGAACGGAAGGCCCTGGAAGACTCCTTGGCCTAAAGGAAATATAAAAGCAGCTGCTATGCAGCTGCTTTTTTTGTGGCCCTTATTAACGGAATTTACCGAAAACAAATCTTTTTTTAAAAACCCTTGACAGAATAAGGATCTTCGTGTAATATTAGTATCTGTCGGGGCTACAAAATAACTGGGCCTGTTGGAGAAGTGGCTTAACTCACCAGCCTTTCACGCTGGCATTCAGGGGTTCGAATCCCCTACAGGTCAGACCCTTCGGATGATTAGCTCAGTTGGGAGAGCATCTGCATCACACGCAGGGGGTCGGCGGTTCGAGCCCGTCATCGTCCATTTGGCGCAGTAGTTCAGTTGGTTAGAATGCCAGCCTGTCACGCTGGAGGTCGTGGGTTCGAGTCCCATCTGCGTCGTTTGCCTCGATAGCTCAGTCGGTAGAGCAAGGGACTGAAAATCCCTGTGTCGCTGGTTCGATTCCGGCTCGAGGCACTTTTTTAAGCGGTTTACAGACCATCTGTAAACCGCTTTTTTGTGTTTGAATTTACGGTATCTTCCCCCGGCCACCTGAAAGGGTGGTTTTGTTTTTTATGCCAATCATCAGCAAGGGCGGTGAGGCAGATGAAAATGGCCTTCTATCCAGTAAAAATCTACAGGTGTTTAAAAAATAAGGAAAAAATCCTTAAAATAAGCAAATTCTCAACAAATTGTGAAAAAGGCTATTGGCGCTTATCTCTTTATGGGGTAGAATAGAGGTATATCGCATGTGATCAGCAATAAGGGAGGATCTATATGGATTTCAGCCAAGCCTATCAAGAAAAATTAACCACGCCTGAAGAGGCGGTCCAAATTGTCAAAAGTGGCGACTGGGTCGATTACAGCCAAACCTGTGCTATTCCTGTCCGGCTGGATGAGGCCCTGGCGGCCCGGCATGGGGACCTGTCTGATGTCAAGGTGCGGAGTTCTATTACCATGCAACCCCTCCAGGTGGTGGAGGCCGGCCAGGGGTCCTTTATCTATAATGCCTGGCACTGCTCCGGCTTAGACCGCCGCTATATTGACCAGGGCAAAGCCTTCTTTAACCCCATGCTTTTCCGCAATGTGGGGGCCTACTATCGGAAGGGCTATGCCCCGGTTGATGTCCTGATGTTTACCGTATCCCCCATGGATGCCTATGGCAATTTCAGCACCGGGCTGACCAACTGCTGTGTCCAAGATATCATTGATGCGGCCAAGTATATCATCATCGAGGTCAATCCCAACATGCCCCGGGTCTATGGGACGACCGGGGACCATATCCATATTTCCCAGGTGGATAAGATTGTCGAAAGCGATGCCCAGATTCCGATGGCAGCAGCCCCGCCGGCGACGGATATTGACCGGAAGATTGCCGGCTATATTTTCCCGGAACTTTCTGATGGGATGACCCTGCAGCTGGGGATTGGCGGGATGCCCAATGCCCTGGGGGCCCTGATTGCCGAATCAGACTTGAAAGACATCGGGATGCACACCGAGCTCATGAGTGACGGCTATTTGAACCTCTACCGGGCCGGGAAGATTACCAATATGAAGAAGGAAATCGACCGGGGCAAGGGGGTCTTCTCCATTGCCAATGGGTCCCGGGACCTCTATGACTTTCTCCATGAAAACCAGAGCATTTACTCTGCCCCCATTGGCTATGTCAACCACCCGGACACCATCCGGCAGTTTAAAAACTTTGTCTCCATCAATGGCTGCATTGCCATGGACCTCTACGGCCAGGTTTGTTCGGAAACGGCCGGTACCCGGCAGATTTCCGGCACCGGTGGCCAGCTGGACTTCGTTACCGGGACCTTTGAATCGGAAAACGGCAAGGCCTTCCTGGCTATGAGCTCTACCTTTACCGATAAGGCCGGGGTGGTTCACTCCCGGATTATACCGACCTTCACTGAGGGGGATGTTATGACAACGCCCCGGACCCAAGTCCCGACCATTGTGACGGAGTATGGGATGGCCCACCAGGTAGGCTTACCGACCTGGCAACGGGCAGAAAATATTATTAACATCGCCCACCCCGACTTCCGCGAGGCCTTGATCCAGGCGGCGGAAGCCCAGGGTATTTGGCGGCGGACCAATAAACGGTAGTGCCATCAAGAAGAAAGCCCCGACTGCAGGCAGTTGCAGCCGGGGCTTTATCTATTTTCGGTGGCGACGGAAGGTGTTTCGGTGGCGGTATTCGTAACGGTTGTAGGCCAGGTAGCCCAGGAGGGAGACCAGGGAGGTCCCGATAAAGAGGAGGGCGACCTTGAGGACCTGGCCACTGACGATGGCATCGCCGGCCAGGGCACTGACCAGGGTGGCCGGAATCCGGGCCAGGTTGCTGATGATGAGGAAGTTGACCAGGCTCATATTGGTCAGGCCCAGGAGGTAGGTCAGGGCGTCCTTGGGGGTGCCTGGAATCAGGAAGAAGATAAAGGTCAGGCCATGGAGTTTCCGTGGGTTGGTCAGGAAGTCAAAATTTTCCAGACGGTTGTTCTCGAAAAAGAAGTTGACAAAGCCCTCGCCAAAACGCTTGACCAGGGAAAAGGCCAGGCTGGACCCGATGACCATACCCAGGGTGCAGATGAGGGTCCCGTGGAAGGGGCCGTAGGCAAAGCCGGCGGCAATTTCCATGGGGCCGGCGGGGACCACGGCCACCAGGACCTGGAGGGCCATGCCCAGGACAAAGAGGAGCCGGCCGGCAAAGCCATGGGCCTCGGCCCAGGACCGGACCGCTTCGGCATCCTGCATATGGCGGAAGGTGGGGGCAAGCTGTCTGGTCACTAAGATGCCAAGGGTCACCAGGGCGGCGATAAAGAGGAGCAGGAGCAGGCGGCGTAGGCGTTTTTTGTTGCGGTCATCCATGAGGGTACCTCCGGGGCTGTCGTGATGAGGGGGCAGCCGGCTGGCCGGCCCCTAGTGTGAGGCAATGATAGCGTGAAAAAGCGTCTCTTGTCAATGAAGCTTGGCCAAGAGACGCTTTTTCTGTAAAAGTAAGACCGGGCCGGTCTTTAATCAATGATGTCGTGGACCTGGTAACCGGCTTCTTTCAGGCTTCGTTTGATTTCCTGGACATGGCGGTGGCCATTGGTGGAGACGGTAATATCCACGTGGATATTTGAAAACCGTTCGGTGAGGCTGTAGCGGTCATGGGAGATGGAAATGATATTGGCCCGTAAGCCGGACAGGATGCCGCTGATCCGGTGCACTTCGCCGGGCCGGTCCGGCAGGTCCAGGTAGAACTTAAAGATCCGGTCCCGGGACCGGAGGCCCTTATTGATCATAGAGGCCACCATCAGCATGTCGATATTGCCGCCGGAGAGGATGCAGGCCACCTGCTTATTGGCAAAGGGGAGCTTCCGGGCGGCGGCCACAGAAAGGAGGCCGGAGGGCTCGACGATGAGCTTGTGCTGCTCGACGGTTTCCGTAAAGGCCTCCATGAGTTCGAAGTCATCGACGATCAGCCAATCGTCTACAAAGCGGCGGCAGAGGGCGTAGGTTTCAACGCCGGCCTCTTTAACGGCGGTCCCGTCAGCAATGGTGGAGACATCATCCAGCATGACCCGGGCCCCGGTCCGGATGGCGGCCCGCATGGAGGCGGCATTTTTAGGCTCTACCCCAATGACCCGGCAATCGGGCTTGCGCTGGGCAATGCAGGCGGCAATGCCGGCAATGAGGCCCCCGCCGCCGACCGGGACCAGGATGGCATCCAGGTCCGGCAGGTCCCGGAGGAGTTCCAGGGCAATGGTCCCCTGGCCTTCAATGACCCCTAAGTCGTCAAAGGGGTGGACCATGGTGAAGCCCTCTTCCTTGGCCAGGCGGGCGGCCTCGGCGGCGGCATCGTCATAGCTGGTGCCGACCAGGCGGACTTCAGCCCCCAGGGCCTTGGTCCGGTTGATCTTGATCAGGGGGGTGGTTTCAGGCATGACCACGATGGCCCTGGCCTTGGCGGCCGAGGCGGCACAAGCCACCCCCTGGGCATGGTTGCCGGCTGAGGCAGTGACCAGGCCCTTGGCCCGGGCTTCCTCGCTTAGGGCAAAGATTTTATTGCTGGCGCCCCGGATTTTAAAGGCCCCGGTGCGCTGGAGGTTTTCCGGTTTTAAAAATATATGGTTATTGGCTGCCGTCGAAAAATAAGGCGACTCAATAATCGGTGTCGGCAGGAGCATTTGACGGATGCGGTGGGCAGCAGCTTCAAAATCAAAAGTTGGATTAGACATCATGCACCTCTTTTTCTGGAAATTAACTTGCCTGGCCTCTAGCGGGAAGCCCCGGACCAAAAATTGGTATGGCTATCATACCACAAAAATCCCCCGTGCGCAGGGCATACCGGGGGAAGGGGGCTAAAGGGCCCTTATTTTTTCTTGTTAGCGGCTTTTTTAGCCTGGTTGGCGACTTTCTTAGCCTCTTTTTGGACCTGGTCCTTCTTGGCCTGGTCTTTTTTTAGGACTTCACCGGCTTTTTTTCCGATGGCCTTGGCCTCGGCGCTGTCGGCCTCTTCTTCAGCAGCCGCTGCCAGGGTTTGTTCAGCAATGACTTCCCGGGCCTTTTCGCCAACCTCATGGGCTTCCTCGACGATGGCTTCCGCTTCTTCTTTCTCTGCCGCTAAGAGGTCGGCAGCAGCTTGACCGGCCGCCTGGGCCTTGTCCTCCTTGCTGACCTTGTCCTTGACCTCTTCAGCCTTATCTTTAACGTCCGCGGCCTTGTCAGCAGCCTTCTCTTTGACTTCTTCGGTTTTCTCAGCCGCCTCATCCTTGACCTCTTCAGCCTTGTACTTGACGTCCTCGGCCTTATCAGCTGCTTTTTCCTTGAGTTCCTCGGCCTTTTCAAGACCGGCTTCTTTGACTTCCTGGGCCTTGTCCCTGATGACGTCCTTGGCTTCATCAGCGATGATGGCGGTGGCAATGGCGGCTTCTTCGGCCTTATCCTTGGCTCTTTCTACGCCGGCCTTCAGTTGGTCTTTTTCGCTGGCCGCCTTTTCCGTCAGGTCCCGGGTCTTGTCCTTGGCGACGACTTTGACATCCTGGGATAGGTCCTTGGCGGCGTCTTTGGCTTCACCGGCCTTGCCCTTGGCAGCCTCCTTGGCCTGGTCCACCTTCTCTTCAGCGACCACTTTCAGGTCCCGGGCCTTGTCCTTGGCAAGGGCTTTGACATCCTGGGACAGGTCCTTGGCGGCGCCCTTGGCTTCACCGGCCTTGTCCTTGGCGGCCTCCTTGGCCTGGTCTACTTTTTCTTCGGCGACTACCTTCAGGTCCTGGGCCTTGCCCTTGGCGATGGCCTTGACATCACCGGCAACCCCTTTAGCGGCGCCCTTGGCTTCGGCGACCTTGTCCCTGGCGGCCTCCTTGGCTTCGCCGGCTTTTTCTTCGACCCGGTCCTTGACGGTTCCCAGCTTGTCCTCAGCCTTATCCTTAACTGCTTCGGCCTTAGCGACGGTAGCGGCTTTGACACCCTCTAGCTTGGTGCCCAATTCATTTTCTTCGACTTGAGCCCGAAATTGGTCTGCCAGTTTTTTGGTGGTTTCTTTGACGGTGTAGCCCTGGTCCTGGCAGGCCTTTTCTAAGCGGTGGGCGGTGCGCAGGAGTTCCTGGTAGGCGGCTTCAGTGCGTTGTTGGAGGTCTTTTAAATCTTTCATAGCAATCATCCCTTCACATGGATTTAAATAGCTGAGTGTGGGTTTTCCTAGCCTTCTATGGATATTGTATCATAGCCCTTGTTTATAGGGGCATTTTATTGACGAAATATCTGTAAAATGCTATACTTTTAACAGTTTTAACGGTTGGATAGGGCCTTACCATGGACTTATCTTCGTGCGAGTGCCCGGTTGATGTGTGCGCATCAAACTGGGTTTTTTATTTATCAGAGAGGGGTTGGGAGATGGGAGATAAACTCCGCCTTTATGGATTCAACAACTTAACCAAGTCGCTTTCCTTTAATATTTATGATGTTTGCTACGCCCGGACAGAGCGGGAGCAACGCGATTATGTGGCCTATATAGATGAACAGTATAACTCTACCCGCTTAACGGATATCCTCCTCCATGTCACCGATATGATTGGGGCCCATGTGCTCAATGTGAGCAGCCAGGACTATGACCCCCAGGGGGCCAGCGTGACCATCATGATTGCTGAAGAGGCCATGGTCCCCAACCTGGACGGGGAGACGGTGGTGGCCCACCTGGATAAAAGTCATGTAACAGTACATACTTACCCGGAATACCACCCGGAAAACGCCATTGCCACCTTCCGGGTGGATATTGATGTGGCCACCTGTGGGGAAATCACCCCCCTGTCGACCCTGGACTACCTCATCGGCAGCTTTGACTCGGACATTATCACCATGGATTACCGGGTCCGGGGCTTTACCCGGGATGTAGACGGGCGGAAGGTCTTTAATGATATTGCCATGACCAGCATCCAGGACTTCATTGACCCGAAAATCCTGCAAAACTACGATGCCTATGATGTCAATGTCTATAAGATCAACAGCTTCCATACCAATATGCTGATCAATGATATGCAGCTCCAGGACTACTTATTTAATACCGATGTCTATGAAATTCCGCCTAAGCAGCGGCTGGAAATTAGTGATAACTTGCGCAAGGAAATGCTGGATATTTACCACGGTACCAATATCTACTAGATAGGTGAGGAGGTTCCCTTGATGGACCAGGAAAGAATGCCCATTCTTGAGGCCCTGGAGGAGTTAAAGGTCAACCGGGTCGTCCCCTTTGATGTGCCCGGCCATAAGCGGGGCCGGGGTAACCCGGAATTGACGGCCTTTTTAGGGGAAAAATGTGTCTCTGTGGATGTCAATTCCATGAAGCCCCTGGACTTTCTCTGCCACCCGGTGTCGGTCATCAAGGAGGCAGAGGACCTGGCGGCAGAAGCCTTCCAGGCGGCCCAGGCCTTTTTAATGGTCGGCGGGACCACCAGCTCGGTCCAGGCCATGGTCTTGTCCGCCCTGGCCCCGGGCGATAGCATTATCCTGCCCCGGAATGTCCACAAGAGCGTCATCAATGCCCTGATGTTGGTTGATGCCAAGCCCATTTACATCAACCCCCAAACTCATGCCCGGCTGGGGATTTCCCTAGGGATGCAGGTAGAGGATGTCCGGGCCGCCATTGCCGCCCATCCGGAGGCCAAGGCGGTCCTGGTTAATAACCCCACCTATTACGGTATTTGCTCCAACCTGGCCGCCATTGTGGACCTGGCCCACCAGGCCGGGATGCTGGTCTTGGCTGATGAGGCCCACGGGACCCATTTTTATTTCGGCGAGGACATGCCCCTGGCGGCCATGCCTGCCGGGGCGGATATGGCCGCCATCTCCATGCACAAGAGCGGCGGGTCCCTGACCCAGAGCTCCCTGCTTTTAACCGGGCCGGCGGTCAATGCCGACTATGTCCGGCAGATTATCAATATCACCCAGACCACCAGCGGGTCCTACCTGCTCCTGTCCAGCCTGGATATCAGCCGGCGGAACCTGGCCGTCCGGGGCAAGGAGATGTTCCGCCAGGTCCTGGAGGAAGCCGACTATGCCCGCCGGGAAATCAATGCCATTGGCGACTATTACGCCTATGGACCGGAAATTATCGATGGGGATGCGGTCTTTGACTTTGACCGGACCAAGCTCTCGGTCAACACCCTGGACCTGGGCCTGGCCGGCATAGAGGTCTACGACCTCCTCCGGGATGACTATGATATCCAAACGGAATTTGGTGACCTGGGCAACCTCCTGGCCTACCTGTCCTTTGGCGACCGGCCCAAGGATATAGAGCGGCTGGTGGCGGCCCTGGCTGAAATCCGCCGCCGCTTCCGCCGGCCCGGCCAGGATATGTTTGACCAGGAGTATATCAGTCCGGTGGTGACCATGACCCCGCACCGGGCCTTTTATGCGCCTAAGGAGTCCGTTCCCCTGGCGGAAAGCAGGGGCCGGGTCTGTGCGGAATTTGTCATGAGCTACCCGCCGGGTATTCCCATCCTGGCTCCCGGTGAGGCCATTACGGATGAGATTATCCGCTATATTGACTACAGCAAGGAGAAGGGCTGTTCCCTAACCGGGCCGGAAGATATGGCTGTCAGCCGGTTGAACGTCATTAAGGAGGATTAATATGCAGCTGTGGTTTACCGAACCCCATACCGATACCGTCCAATTGTCAATCAAGGTGGACCGGCAATTGCACAGTGAGGTCACAGACTTTCAGCGGATTGATGTCTTTGAAAGCTTTGACTTTGGCCGCTTCCTGACCCTGGACGGCTATATGATGCTCACTGAACGGGATGAGTTTATCTACCATGAGATGATCACCCATGTGCCCATGGCTGTCCACCCCCAGGTCCGCCGGGTTTTGGTTATTGGGGCCGGTGATGGCGGCGTTTTACGGGAATTAAGCCGGTATCCGGAAATTGACCGGATTGACCTAGTGGAAATAGATGAGCGGGTGGTGGAGGTCTGCAAGGAATACCTGCCCCAGACAGCTGTAGGCTTTGAAGACCCCCGGGTCCACTTCTACTTTGAAGACGGGCTGAAATTTGTCCGGGCTCCGGAAGAGGTCTATGACCTGATTATTGTCGACTCTACAGACCCCTTTGGCCCCGGGGAGGGCCTCTTCACCAAGGAATTTTACGGCAACTGCTTCAAGGCCCTGAAGGCCGACGGCATTATGGTCAACCAGCATGAGAGCCCCTTCTACCCGGAAGATGCCCGGGCCATGCAGCGGGCCCATAAGCGGATTGTGGAAAGCTTTGACCATGCCCGGGTCTACCAGGTCCATATACCGACCTACCCCAGCGGCCACTGGCTCTTCGGCTTTGCCTCAAAAAAATACCACCCGGTCAAGGACCTGGATGCCGACCGCTGGAATGCCCGGAGCCTGGCCTGCCGTTACTACAATACCAACCTACATAAGGGGAGCTTTTACCTGCCCAATTATGTCCAGACCCTCTTAGAGGCGGTGGAAGAATGACCCCCCTGACCCTGGCCCAGACGACCTTTATTGCCTGTGACAGCGCCTGGGAAGCGGCCCGGACGGTCCTCTTCGGCGCCCCCTTTGACGGGACGACCAGTTTCCGGCCGGGGACTCGGTTTGGCCCGTCAGCAGTCCGCCTGGACAGCGACGGCTTGGAAACTTACAGCCCCTACCAGGACAAGGACCTAGAGGACTATGCCATCTTCGATAGCGGCGATCTGGACCTCCCCTTTGGGGATACAGAGGCTGTCCTCAAGGCCATTGAAGACCGAACCCGGACCATCCTGGCGGCCGGCAAGCGGCCCTTTATGATTGGCGGCGAGCACCTGGTCACCCTGGGCAGCATGCGGGCGGTGGCCCAGGTCTACCCGGATGTGGAGGTCCTCCACTTTGATGCCCATGCAGACCTGCGGGAGGACTACCTGGGGGTGGCCCTGTCTCATGCGACGGTCATGCGCCGGGTGGCTGACCTCATCGGGGCCGACCGGCTCCACCAGTTTGGCATCCGGAGCGGGACCCGGGAGGAGTTTGCCTTTGCCCGGGCCCATACCGACTTCCACCCCTTTGCTGTGACCGCTGTAGCTGCCTGTGCCCAGGCCCTCCAGGGCAAGCCGGTCTACCTGAGCGTGGATATGGACGTCCTGGACCCCTCGGTCTTCCCCGGCACCGGGACCCCAGAAGCCGGCGGCATTAGCTGGCGGGACCTCCTGGGAGCCCTCCTCCAGCTGCGGGGGCTCAATATCATCGGGATGGATGTCAATGAACTCTCGCCCCATTATGACCCCTCGGGCGTTTCAACGGCCGTTTACGGGAAGACCATCCGGGAAATGCTCCTTTTAGTGGAATCAAATAAATAACATAAAAAAAATAGCCCTTCCAGCTGGAGGGGCTATTGCTATGTCTGGGCTTACTTGACCAGGTCCTTGAGGGCCGCTAGGCTTTCCACGACCTGGTCGGCCTCGGCCTGGAGCCGGGACCATTCATGGTCATCCTGGCCCTCAGCCGGGATGGCCAGGGTGGTGAAGCCGGCCCGGTGGGCGGTCCGGAGGCCGTCGATGTGGTCTTCAACGACCCAAACCTGGTCAGGGCTGGCCTCGATGTCGGCCAGGGCCTGCTGGTAAAAGGCCGGTTCGGTCCGGTCCAGGTGGCCATCGGCAGTGGAAATGATGGCCGCCAGGGCATCGGCGCAGCCGGTGCGGTCAGCCAGGAGGCCGGCCAGGTCACTGGAAGCGTCTGACAGGGCGATGACCGGGATACCTGCCGCCCGGCACTGGTCCAGAAAGGCCTGGGCCCCCGGCTGGAGCCGGGCCTGGTGGCGGTAGTAGTCCTTTAGGTCATAGTCAAATTCATAGAGGATTTGACCAATCCCATCAGGGACCGAGTAGTTGTGTTTGATATAGGCGGCACTGGCGGCCAGGGTCCGCTGGCGGAGGATGCTTGCCAGGTCCGGCCCGGCCTCCTTGCCAACGCCGGTCAGGTAGGTCTCGGCCAGGGCCGCCCAGGCGGCGTGGGTATCACAGAGGACCCGGTCCAGGGGGATGACCAGGGCCTGGGGTTTTCCGGCCCCGTAGGGGCCAAAGACGGCCTCTGCCTGGGCCCGGAGGGCCTTGGTGGCCGCCAGGGGGTCCTGGGCCCCGTAAAGGGCTGAAATGACTGCGGCTCCGTCACAGCCCAGGCCGGCCAGCTGGTCCAGGTTGTCGCCGCTAATCCCACCGATGGCCACGACCGGGAGGTCGATGGTGTAGCTGATCTCCTTTAAGACCCCGGGCGTCAGGCAGGCGGCCTCCTTACTCTGGCTGGGGAAGACGGCCCCGCAGCCCAGGTAGCTGGCCCCGCCGGCCTGGGCCTCTTGCGCCTCGGCCAGGTTGTGGGCGGAAATGCCGATGACCTTATCCGGGCCCAGCTTGATCCGGGCCAGGCGGAGGGCGGCGTCATCCTGGCCCAAGTGGACCCCGTCGGCGCCGATTTCCCGGGCCAGTTCAACATCATCATTGACAATAAAGGGGACCCGGTAGGCCCGGCAGAGGGCTAAGAGGGCCTCGGCATCCGGCCGGGCCGCCTCCCGGCCCCGGGTCTTATCCCGGAACTGGAGCATGGTAATCCCACCCTCCAAGAGGGCCCTGGTCCGGTCAATGAGGGCCTGGCCGGTGTAGTGGGCGCAATCGGTAATGGCATAGAGTAATAAATCTTGTGCTTTCATAGCTGTCCTTTCCGCTAGTGCTTTGAAGGGAAGTGGGTGATATCAATGGTTTGAAAATAAGCGATAATGGCATTTAAAAAGTCTTTCTCAATGGGCTTGAGGGGATAGAGGCTGCTGTGGATGAGGTAATAATGGGTGGAGAGACCGGTATTGTCGGCAAAGGGCCGCCAAACGATATCCTCCGATTCATAGTCCCGGTCGCCCAGACCGATGAGCTTGGGCAGGGCCACCACATGGGTCCCGGTGCTTAAGATGAGTCGCTTGACATGGGTGAGGGTGTCCACTTCAATATGGGTCCGTTCCTTGAGCCGGCGCTTGTTACTGGAAGTCCCCATCATGTAGAGCCGGTTATAGGCCGTATTATCAACGGGCTTGGTCAGGAGGTTGAGTTCAATACTGGGATAGGCCAGGAAGTCTTCAATGGTCACCTGGTCTTGGCTGGCCAGGGGGTGGTTGGCAGCCATGTGGACCACAAAATTTTCGGTATAAATGGGGGTATTGGTGATGTGGTCCCTTTTCAGTTGGGCCAGAACATCGTCCTTGGTTTTTTCCTGGATGGGGACCAGGGCGAAGGTCCCGGGTACATTGGTGAGCTTTTCAACGACCGAATCAATGATGATTTGCGGAGGAAACTCCTTTAATTCCAGGTTGACTTCCGGGTAGTCCTTTTGAAACTGGGTCAGGAGTTCCAAGAGGACCCCAAAGGAAATGGCCGGGATGGTCATCAGCCGGATCTTGTCCGGGGGCTGGGCCGCCTGGACCGCCTCGTAAATCCGGGCCTCACAATTGACCAATTCAGAGGCGATTTTTACGACTTCTTCTCCCATGGGGGTCGGGTAGACGCCGCTGCGGAGCCGCTCAAAGAGTTTCACGCCGAGTTCTTCTTCCAAGCTGGAAATGGCCGTGGAGAGGGAGGGCTGGGTGATAAATACATTTTCTGCCGCCTTGGAAAATGACCGTGTTCGGTATAATTCTAGTAAATAATGCAGTTGTTCTATACGCATGCGACAGTCCTTTCTCGGAAATCAATAGGCTACCAGGGGAAGCCTACACCGTATTTACTAAATTATAGCATATGGCCCGGTCAAATAAAGCCGCAGCCCTGGAAAATAATATTTTTGTTTGACCCCTAGCCGGCAAACCGTTATGATAGGATGAGAGAATCGTACTTCAATCGAGGTGATGGATATGTTATCAGGGAGAAAAGTGACAATCGAAAAGCCGCAGATCCAAGATGCGGATGTTCTCCAAAAATGGTACTTGGACAAGGAATTCCGCTTACTCTATGACGGCTACCGCGGGAATTCATTGGATATGGTTATGGCTGAAATCAAGGCCGGTCGAGACATCACCGATCCCCATGCGGAGCGGTTGAACTTTTTGGTGCGGGCAAAACACAATAATGACCCCATTGGGGTGGCGGCCATCTTAGACATTGACCGGCAGAACGGTCATGCGGCCATTGCCCCCGGGATTGCTGACGAAAGTAAGCGCCTGCTAGGCTATGGCTTTGACCTCATGGTGGTCCTGTGTGACATCGTCTTTTATGACTTCGGCTTTCGCCGGGTCTATATGCGGGTCAATGACAACAACCAGCTGGGGCTGCGGTCGGCCCTATCCTTCGGCTTTCAGGCCGAGGGCCAGTTGCGGGACCATATTTTTACCGGGGCCCAATACGTGGACCAATGGATGCTGGGCCTCTTGAAAAATGAGTATGAAAATCTTTCCGTGGTAAAACGATGGAAGGCACGCGCCTAGCCTTGCACCGGCTGCGTCCACATTGTACAATAATGGCAACGATGGGAGCCTTGCCCCATACGTTGCCATTTTTTATTGACTGATGCCAAATCGACACCTGGATCTTTCGAGACCGGGATGGGTTGCACAGTCTGCTGTGTGAACCCGACACAAGGAGTGTGCACAATGAAAAACTTATCAACGCAAAAACTGGTGGTGGCCGGCCTTTTGGGGGCGGTCTGTATTGTCATGGGGATGACGGGCCTGGGGATGATTCCGGCGCCGACGCCCTCGGGCCGGGCAACGGTCATGCATATCCCCGTCATCCTGGCCGGGATTTTAGAAGGCCCCCTGGTAGGGGGGCTGACCGGCCTGATCTTTGGGGTCTACAGCTTTCTGACCCCGTCCGGCCTCATCCCCGCTGACCCGATTGTCCGGATTTTGCCCCGGATTTTAATCGGCCTGACCAGCGCCTGGACCTTCCGGGCCCTGTACAAGCGGCAAAGTCTGGCCGCGGCCCTGGCCGGGATTGTCGGGACGATGACCAATACCATCGGTTTTTTAGGCCTGGGGACCTTGATCGGTTACCTGCCGCCGGAAACCCTGGTTTTATTTATTCCGCAATTCTTAGCGGAGCTGCTTGTTGCAACGATTTTAGTGGTTGTGCTGACCAAGGCCCTGGCCCGGTATATTAATATCAAGGGCTAGGAACCGGTCATTACAGCGTTTTTTAGGAGGACCCATGCTACTGGCTTTTGATACAGGGAATACGAATACAGTCATCGGCTTATACGACGGGGAAAAGCTCTGTGGTTCCTGGCGGTTTGCGACCGACAGCCGGCGGACCGTCGATGAGTACGGTTTATTTTGCTACGATTTATTTAATTTTTATGAGTACCAGTTTTCCGATGTGGACCACATGATCATCTCCTCAGTGGTGCCAGATGTGACCAGCACCCTGAGGGACATGGGACGGCAATACTTTAAGGTAGAGCCCCTCCTGGTGGAAGCCGGGATCAAGACCGGCCTCCCCATCCGCTATGAGAACCCCAAGGAAGTCGGGGCGGACCGGATTGTCAATGCGGTAGCCGCCATTGATAAGTACGGGGCCCCCTGTATCATTGTCGACTTCGGCACCGCCACCACCTTCTGTGTGGTCAATGCCCAGGGGGAATACATGGGTGGGGCCATTACCACCGGGATTGGGATATCCATGGAGGCCCTCTTCGAGCATGCCGCCAAGCTCCCCAAGGTCGACCTCCAGGCCCCGGCGTCAGCCATTGGCCGGACGACGGTTTCGGCCATGCAGAGCGGCCTGGTCTATGGCTATGCCGGCCTGGTCGATGCCATGATCAAAAGGCTTTGCGATGAGATGGCCTATGACCCCACGGAAACCTTTGTGGTGGCCACCGGCGGCCGGAGCGACCTCATTTGTAAGCATACGGCCTATGTGGACCAGGTGGACATGAAGTTGACCATCCATGGCCTCCGCATCCTGGCCGACCGGAACCGGAGTGATCAGCATGATTGATGTCTGCCTCTTAGGGACCGGCGGGATGTTGCCCCTGCCCAAGCGTTACCTGACCTCCCTCCTGGTCCGGGTAGAGGGGCAGGCGGCCCTCATTGACTGTGGGGAGGCCACCCAGGTCAGCCTGCATATGACCAACTTTAGCCCGGTGGATATTGGCCATATCCTCTTTACCCACTACCATGGCGACCACTGCAGTGGCCTGCCCGGTCTCCTCATGACCATGGCCAATAGCGGCCGGACCGACCCGGTCCACTTATGGGGGGTTCCGGGCCTGGAAAAAGTGGTCAAGGGCCTGACCGTTATTTGTGAATACCTGCCCTTCCAGCTGGTCTTCCATGAAATATCCGCCAAAGAAAAGACCGGCTTCCAGGCCATTGGCCTGGACTGGACCAGCTGCCCGGTTAAGCACCGGGTGCCCTGTCTGGCCTATTCGGCCTACCTGCCCAGAGGGGGCCGGTTTGATGCCGACCGGGCCAAGAACCTGGATATTCCCTTGGCCTACTGGTCCCGCCTGCAAAAAGGAGAGGTCATTGAAGCCGAGGGGCGGGTCTACCGGCCGGAAGACGTCCTGGGCCCGGAAAGACGGGGCCTCCGGCTCAGCTATGCCACCGATTGCCGGCCTTCAGCGGCCCTGGTGGAAACGGTCCGGGATAGCGACCTCCTCATTGCCGAAGGCCTCTACGGGGACCCGGCCAAACAGGCCGATGCCAAAAGCAAGGGGCATATGGTCTATAAAGAAGCGGCCAAACTGGCCAAGGACGCCGGGGTCAAGGAACTCTGGCTGACCCACTTTAGCCCGGCCATGATGAACCCCAAAGAATTCCTACCTGAAACCCGGGCCATCTTCCCGGCAACCCATGCCGGCTTTGACCGCAAGACGACAACCCTGCGTTTTTCTGATGATGCTTAAAGGAGGCGCCTATGCGACTGGAAAGGAAAGAGGGGCGGCAGCCAGCCTTTACCCTGATTGAGCTCTTGGTGGTCCTATCGATTATTGCTATTTTAGCGGTCCTCCTGGTGCCTCGCCTGGTCAATTACAGTGGCCAGGCCCGGGAGGCAGCGGCCATTCAAAATGCCCAGGCGGTGGTGACTGCTGCGGAATTATATACCATGGATAGCCAGCATGCCGCCGACCTAGCCAAGGGTATTAGCTTGGATAGCGATAAACTCCAGCCTTACCTGAAAATGCCCAAGGGGGCAGAGGTGACCTTTAAGGATGTGTTTGTTTCCCCGACCGGCGACGTCCAGGGCCAGGTGACCACTAAAAATGTAACGGTCGACTTAAGCAGGATGGAAG
This sequence comes from Peptococcus simiae, assembly GCF_046569735.1. Taxonomy (GTDB): domain Bacteria; phylum Bacillota; class Peptococcia; order Peptococcales; family Peptococcaceae; genus Peptococcus; species Peptococcus simiae_A. The sequence continues at coordinate 57,857 of NZ_JBKICG010000010.1, forward strand.
TGGTCGAGGCCGCTCATTGACAGGCTCGGGAAAAGATGCTAGAATAAACCATCAAATATGCTAAAGGGGAGTAGCACCGGCCCAGGCCGGCGGTTGTTTCGTCAAGACGCGCACCAGCGCCGGAGCAATCGGATCCTAAGGATATTGCAAGACCTTTGCCATTTTTGAACCAAGATATGGTTTGAGTGGCAAGGGTCTTTTTATGCCCTCAAGCAGACACAGAAAGGGGATAGATATGGTTTTAGATTTTTTGTCGCACTTTGATACAGCCCTGCTTTTGCGCTACTTGGCGGTTTTTCTCATCCTGGTCTTTATGGAAGGCCTGCTGTCCGCCGATAACGCCCTGGTCCTGGCGGTGATGGTCCGGCCCCTGCCGGAAAACCACCGGAATGAGGCCCTCTTCTATGGCCTGGTCGGGGCTTTTGTCCTCCGCTTTGGGGCCCTCTTTATTATTTCCTACCTGGCCAATATCTGGCAGGCCCAGGCCATTGGTGGGGCCTACCTCCTCTATGTCGCCGGGAAAAACCTCCATGCCTACAGCAAGAAGGATGAAGAGGTTTCACCTGAAGACCTGCTCAAGCAGCCGGTCAAGAAAGAATACTCCCGCAAGACCTTCTGGCTAACCGTCGGCAAGGTGGAATTGGCCGACATTGCCTTTGCCGTCGACTCCATCCTGGCGGCGGTGGCCATCGCCATGAGCCTGCCGCCCCTGGGCCACTCCCACATTGGGGGCTTTGATACCGGCCGGTTTTTGGTCGTCTTCCTAGGGGGTCTGGCCGGACTCATCCTCATGCGGTTTGCGGCCACCGTTTTCGTTAAACTCCTGGACCAACGGCCCAAGCTCGAAAAGGCCGCCTTCCTCCTGGTCGGCTGGGTAGGGATCAAGCTCTTTGTGGTCACCCTGGCCCATCCGGCTGTGGGCATCCTACCGGAATCCTTCCCCCATTCTATCCCCTGGCAGGTGGTCTTCTTTGGGATCATGGCAGCCATCGCTGTATGGGGGTGGATTTCCTCTGCACCGGAGAAAAATAATGCAACCTAAGTCCCCCTTTGGCCTGGCGCCGATGGCCGGCTTTTCGGACCGGGCCATGCGGCTCTTGTCCCGCCGCTACGGCTGTGGCTGGCAAATCACTGAAATGGTCAGCGCCAAGGCCCTGGTCTACCACAATAAAAAAACCGCCGGCCTTTTGAATACCGCCGGTGAAGAAGACCCCATTTCCGTTCAAATCTTTGGCAGTGAACCGGCCATCATGGGCCAGGGGGCAGCCCTGGCTGTAGCCGCCGGGGCCCAGGCCATTGATATCAATATGGGCTGTCCGGTGCCCAAGGTAGCCGGCCACGGTGAAGGGGCGGGCCTCCTTAAAAATCCGGACCAGGCGGTGGCTGTGGCCCGGGCCGTGGTCCGGGCCGTCGATGTACCAGTCAGCGTCAAGATCCGCCTGGGCTGGGACAAGCCCCTGGACGACCTGGAAGCCTTTGCCGCCGGTCTGGAAGGGGCAGGGGTTTCCCTCATCACCGTCCATGGCCGGACTCGCCAGGCCTACTACAGCGGTCAGGCTGACTGGGCGGCTATCCGCCGGGTCGTTGAGGCGGTGACCATCCCCGTCTATGCTAATGGGGACGTCCTGACCCCGGCTGATGGCCCGGCCATCCTGGAGGCCACCGGGGCCGCCGGGGCCCTGGTGGGCCGGGGGGCCCTAGGCCGGCCCTGGTTCTTTGCCCAGCTGGCCGCCGCCTATGCCGGCGACCCCATCCCCCCGGACCCCGGTCCCGCGGACCGGGCTGACCTCATCCTGGCCCATGCCCGCCTGGCCATTGAGGACAAGGGCGAAGATATCGCCATGCGGGAACTGCGGAAGGTCCTGGGCCACTATGTCAAGGGCCTGCCCGGGGCCGGCCATTTTCGGGGGCAACTGGCCCAGGTCAGCACTTACGCCGGGTTAAAAGACCTGGTTGCAACCTGGCGGCTTCTACAAGCAGAAGCTTAGGCCCTGCCACCTTGTCATTCAGGCCTAAACCAGGTAGAATAGAAATAGAAGCTACACTAAAATGGGAGGGATTCTGATGAATATACCAGAAATGGATCAGGCGGTTTATGAACGGGCCATTAAAGAGAACAAGGAAACCTGCGTGATTGTCTTTACCAAAGAATCTTGCAATGTCTGCAAAAAATTAGAACCGGTTGTGGACCGGGTGGCCGAAGAATACAAGGCCGAAGGTAAGCCGGTGACCTTTTACCATATGGACGTTTTACAACCGGATGCCCGGAAGATTTTCAAGTCCTGGGACCTGGTTGGCGTGCCCCAATCGGTTTTCATTCGGGAAGGCGAGTTCGTTGATGCCTTGCCCGGGGCCCTGAACGGTGCCGTTTTGAAGAAAGAAATTGATAGCCTTATGAATCCCAAGCAATCCTTCCTGGAACGGATTAAAGGGATTTTTAGCTAAGCTGAAAGAGATAAGCCCACAAGCTTATAAAAAAGGAGGCCCGGCGCCGGATAGCGCCGGGCCTCCTTTTATATGCCTGGAGAAGGGGCAGGCAGATAAAAAGGACCTGGCCCGGCAGTCGGGTCAGGTCCTTGGCTAAGATAGATTATTCGGAAACCACCCAGGTGATAAAACTTGAAATCACCGTCAGGATGAGGGCCCCCAGGGTGGCGGTCCAAAAGCCGCTCACAGCCATTTCCGGGACCAGGAAGGCGGTCACCTTGAGCATGAGCCCGTTGACCACGAAGGTAAAGAGGCCCAGGGTCAGGACATTGACCGGGAGGGTCAAGAGCAAGAGGATGGGGCGGAGGATGGCGTTTAAGATGGAGAGGACCACCGCGGCCATAATCACCGCGCCGATGGAATCAAAATAAATACCGTCCACTAAGGTTGCGGTGAGGTAAAGGGCCAGGGCAAAGGCGCCCAGGCGCACTATAAAAGATTTCATTTGCTATTCATCCTTTCGAGACAAGCCTTACGGACGGGCATTCTTCAGACGCAGCCGCGCCTGTAAATCCTGGTGGGTGCGGAGGTAGTCATGGATGGTTTGGGCCAGGGCCGGGCTAATCCCGGGGGCCTTGGCCAAGTCCTCTACGCCTGCACTTTGAATTTTACTAAAAGAGCCAAAGTAGGTCAATAGGGACTGGCGGCGTTTCGGCCCAATACCCGGGATATCATCCAGGATACTGGCCAGTTGCCGCTTGCCCCGGAGGGACCGGTGGTAGGTGATGGCAAAGCGGTGGCTTTCATCCCGGATCCGCTGGATGAGGTAGAGGGCCGGGGTATCGTGGGGAATCCGGGTTTCGCTGCCATCCTCATGGACCAGGATTTCCTCCTGCTTGGCCAAACCAAAGGTGGGAATGGCCGTATAGCCCTCATTGGCCATGGCCCGGCGGGCGTAGCCCAGCTGGCCCTTGCCCCCGTCAATGATGACCAGGTCTGGCAAATGGGAAAAGCGGCCCTCGTCCTTATCTGAAGCCCGCTCCTGGCTGGCATGGCGGAAGCGGCGGGTGATGACCTCAAACATACTCTCAAAGTCATTGGGCCCCTCGACGGTCTTGATTTTAAACCGCCGGTACTGGTCCTTTTTAGGTCGCCCTTTTTCAAAGACCACCATGGAGGCGACAGAATCGCTCCCCTGGATATTGGAGATGTCGTAGCATTCAATCCGGTTGGGCGGGGCCGGCAGGTCGAGGTAGGCAGCTAGGTCGGCCAGGGCCCCTTCGGTCCGGGCCTTTTTTTCATCCTGGGAGAGCCGCCACTTGCTGAGGGCCTCCTGGGCATTTTTTTGCACGAGGTCCACCAGGGCCTTGTTGTCCCCACGCTGGGGCACATGAAAAATCGTCCGGCGGTCAAATTTTTCCGTTAGGTGGGCGGCCAGGGCCTCGGTATCGCTGGTTTCCCGGTCGATATAGATGGTCGGCGGGACCCGCTCCTGGGAAAGGTAAAATTGCTTGAGAAAGCTGGATAAGACTTCATCATCACTGCTTTGGTCAATTTGCCGCATGGGATAGGACTCCCGGCCGAGGATTTTTCCGGCCCGGACAAAGAAGACCTGGATGACGGCCCCCCAGTCATTCCGGGCCATGGCGACAATATCCCGGTCATCCTTGGTTTGGAGGGCGGCCTTTTGCCGGGCATTTAAGTGGTCAATGGCCTTGAGTTGGTCTCGGTAGCCGGCGGCTTCTTCATACTCAAACCGGTCGCTGGCTGCCTGCATCTTGGCCTGGAGCTCGGCCTCCAGGTGCTCGGTCTTACCGCTAAAGAACCGGGCCACCTCCTCGACCATTTGCCCGTAGGCCTCCTCGCTAATGCCGCCAACACAGGGGGCATGGCAGAGGTCGATGTGGGCATTGAGGCAGGCCTCGCCCTGGTTGAACCGGGCCTTGCCGCAGGTCCGCCAGCGGTAGATGTGGTAGAGGATATTGATAATCTGCCGGAGTTCATAGACATTGGGGTAGGGGCCAAAGTAGCGGGACCCGTCCCGGACCACATGGCGGGTGACAAAGATCCGGGGCCAGTCTTCCTTGGTGATTCGGACATAGGGGTAGGTTTTCCCGTCTTTTAGGTTGACATTGTAGCGGGGCTTGTATTTTTTTATGAGGTTCATTTCTAAAACCAGGGCCTCTGTTTCCGACCCCACCACGATATATTCAAAGTCCTCGATGTGGCGGACCAGGGCCTTGGTCTTGACGGCCTCCCGGGGCTGGGCCCGGAAGTAGGACCGGACGCGGTTGCGCAGGTTGACGGCCTTACCCACATAGATGACCTGGCTCTCGGCATTTTTCATCAGGTAGACGCCGGGGGAGCTGGGCAGGTTGGCCAGCTTGTCTTGGATTACTTCATTCAAGAGGGGTCCTCCTTTCACCGGTATCGGTTATTTAATCATACCATAGAAGGGGACAAAGGGCAGGGAAAAATCCTGTTTAAAGGAGGAGACAGACGGTTATAAAAGAAAATGAAAAGAATTTGACGTTTTTTGACCTTTGCCCCTTTACAAGGAAGGTCAAAGATGGTAAAATATGATCAACGTCAGAGAAGGTCAAAAATAAAAAGCCTGAAATACCACAAAGGAGGTGAGCTTGTGGCCAGTTTATCCAAAGAGATTGAGCTTTACCTGAAAAGACGTTTGGCAGACCAGGAGGCCGGCATGCTGGAAATCCAGCGGAGCCTCTTGTCAGAACTCTTTGACTGTGTGCCTTCCCAGATCAATTATGTCCTAGCCACCCGGTTTTCATTAATGGATGGCTACCTGGTTGAGACCCGGCGGGGCGGCGGCGGTTATGTCCGCATTGTAGCCATCCCCCTGGAAAGCCGGGATGATATGCAGGCCCTCCTGGAAGCTGTCGGTGATGCGATCAGTGAGCGGGAAGGGGAGCGGCTCTTAAAACGCCTGGTCGAGGCAGACTTCCTGTCGGCCAGGACAGCGGACCTCTTCGGGTCCATCTTTAAGGACCGGGTCATGGCCCTCCCTGAAGGGCCAAAAGCCTCAGCCTTACGGGCCCACTTGCTCAGACAGCTGATTGCAACCTGTACCGCCATGGACCAAAGCGAAGAAAAATAGAAAGGGTGACAGAGATGCTTTGTCAACATTGTCATAACAATCAAGCCACATACCATACCGTTTCAGTGATCAATGGTCAGAAGACAGAAGAACACCTTTGTGGAGACTGCGCCGCGGCGCTGGGTAAGGTCGGCATGGCAACATCTCAGCTTGGCGGCTTTAGTCAGCTTTTTAATGACGGCTACGAGCCCTTCAATCTGGCCCAGATGATGAACAGCTTTTTTGCCGGCAGTCCGGAATCAGCTGTTTCCACCGGCCAACCGGCCCAAGACCCCCTGCCCTGTCCCTCCTGCGGGATGACCTGGCGGGCCTTCCAACAAAATGGCCTCCTGGGCTGTGCCGAATGCTACGACCACTTTTCCGACTTGATCCCGCCCCTCCTGCGGCGGTTGCACGGACATACCGAGCACGTGGGCAAGGTGCCGGAAGGGGTCAGTACCGCCTACAGTGAAAAGCGGGTCATTGACCAGTTGCGCCAGGCCTTAAAAGAGGCCATTGCCGGCGAAAACTACGAACGGGCAGCAGAATTAAGAGATGAAATCCGGGCCAAAGAAAATCAGGCCTCGGCGCCCATAGACCAAGATAAGGAAAAGAAGCAAGCAGAAGATAAGAAGGACCAAGACCAGGGAGGTGGCAGCGCTGCCTGACTTAGCTGACGGGTTAAAGGCCCCGGAAAGCCCCTGGACCAGTGGTGAGGGACCGGACAAGGACGTGGTCCTGTCCTCCCGGATCCGCCTGGCCCGGAACTTTAAGGCCGAGCCCTTCCCCAACCGGGAAGACCGGGAAAGCGCCCTCCGGGTCTGGAAGGTGGTTAGTGACTTTTGCACCGACCGGCCCGGCTACCAATTTATAGACCTGAGCCGCCAGTCGGACCTGGTCCGCCAGGTCCTGGTGGAAAAGCACCTCATCAGTCCTGACCATGCGAAGGATGACGACCGCTACCGGGCCCTTATGCTGTCAGATGATGACGGGGTCTCGGTCATGGTCAATGAAGAAGACCAGCTCCGGATCCAGGTTTTTGAGCCGGGGCTGAACCTGGGTGCTGCCTGGCAACGGGCCAGTACTCTGGACGATGGCCTGGGGGCCGCCAGCCCCTACGCCTTTGATGAAAAACTGGGCTACCTGACCGCCTGCCCGACCAATATCGGCACCGGGCTCCGGGCCAGTGTCTTGGTCCACCTGCCGGCCCTCCGCCTGACCGGCGGCCTCCGGCTTGTCCAGGAATTTTCCCAGATGGGCCTGGCTGTCCGGGGCCTCTTTGGCGAAGGCAGCGAGGCTGTTGGTGACTTCTATCAGATATCCAACCAGCAAAGCCTGGGCCGGACGGAAGAAGACATCATTAGGACCCTGGAAGGGGCCGCCCGCCGGTTAATCGCTGCCGAACGCCAGGCCCGGGAAGACCTGGACAAATCCCGGGGCCTGGCCCTGGAAGATGAAATCTGGCGGAATTACGGCATTTGTGCCTATGCCCGCCGGCTGAGTTCGGCCGAGGCCTACAAGCTGCTCTCCCCCCTCCGGATGGGCGCAGCCACCGGGACCCTGGCCCCCCTCAGCCTGGCCCAAGTCGACCGGGCCTACCTGCTCGCCCAACCGGGCTACCTCATGCTCAAAGAGGGCCAGCCGGCCGATGAAGCGGGTAGGGATGCCCTCAGGGCCAGTCAATTAAGACAACAATTACACTTACCTGTCGATCATTCGACAAAGGAGGCGTGAGCTTATGTTAGATAACTTTACTGAAAGAGCCATGCAAGTCATTGCATTGGCCCAACAAGAAGCCCTTGCCATGCACCAGCCGGCAGTGGGCACCGAGCATCTCCTGCTCGGGATTATAGATGAAGGCCACGGCGTGGCCGCTAAAGCCCTGGAATCTCTCGGGGTAGACGCCGACCGCATTAAACAGGATGTCAGCCGGATGGTTCAACCGGGCGCCAGCCAGGTCAACCCCAACCAGCTGCGGATCACCCCCCGGGTGAAAAAGGTCTTCGACCTGGCCAAGGATGAAGCCGTCCGTTGGGGCGTCAACTATGTGGCCACCGAACACCTCCTCTTGGGGATTATCCGCGAAGGGGAAGGGGTGGCCTTCCAAGTCCTGGTGAACCAGGGCATTACCGCCGACAAGGTCCGGGCCCAGATTATCGCCCTCCTGGGCGGTGGGCAAACCGGTGGCGCCGGCCAAATGCCCGGCCCTGACGGGCAAGTCCCTGAAGGCGGCAATGGCGGCGGCCTGGAAGAATTCGGCACCAACCTGAACAAGGCCGCCAAAGACGGGAAGATTGACCCTGTCATCGGCCGGCAAAAGGAAATCGACCGGGTCATCCAGATCCTGGTCCGCCGAACCAAGAATAACCCCGCCCTCATCGGGGAGCCTGGCGTTGGTAAAACCGCCATCGCTGAAGGCCTGGCCCAGCGCATTGTTTCCGGCGATGTGCCGGAACTCCTGCGCGACAAGCAAATCATCACCCTGAACCTGAGCAACCTGGTTGCCGGGAGTAAGTACCGGGGTGACTTTGAAGAACGGCTGAAAAAAGTCGTTGAAGAAGTCAAGCAACGGCAGGACGTCATCCTCTTCATTGACGAGCTCCACACCATCATCGGTGCCGGCGCTGCAGAAGGGGCCCTGGACGCCGCCAATATCTTAAAACCTGAACTGGCCCGGGGTGACCTCCAGCTCATTGGGGCCACCACCCTGGATGAATACCGCAAACACATCGAAAAAGACGCCGCCCTGGAACGCCGCTTCCAGCCCGTTATGGTGGATGCCCCCAGCCCGGAAGAATCCATTGAAATCTTAAAGGGAATCCGGGACAAGTATGAAGCCCACCACAAGGTCACTATTACCGATGAAGCCATCGATGCCGCCGTCCATCTGTCCGACCGCTACATTGCCGACCGGCAGTTACCGGACAAGGCCATCGACCTCATCGATGAAGCCTGCTCTAAAGTCCGGCTAAAGGCCTATACTGCTCCGCCGGAAGTCAAGGACCTGGAAAACGACATCCGCACCTATGCCCAAGAAAAAGAAAGTGCCGTCGCCGCACAGGACTACGAAAAGGCTGCCGAATACCGCGACAAGGAAAAGGCCGCCAAGGACAAACTGGCGGACCTCCAAGGTGAATGGAAGAAGGGCCAGACCGGCCAGGCGGAAGAAGTTAATGCTGAAGACGTCGCCGAAGTGGTCTCCACTTGGAGCGGGGTCCCGGTCACCAAGCTCACCGAAACGGAAAGCGACCGGCTCCTCAATATGGAAAGCCTTCTGCACGAACGGGTTATCGGCCAGGATGAAGCCGTCACCGCCGTTTCCAAGGCCGTCCGCCGGGCCCATTCCGGTCTGAAAGATCCCAAACGGCCCATTGGCAGCTTCCTCTTCCTGGGGCCCACCGGGGTCGGGAAAACCGAACTGGCCAAGGCCCTGGCTGAAGCCCTCTTCGATGATGAAGACAATATGGTCCGGATTGACATGAGTGAATATATGGAGAAATTCGCCGTCAGCCGGCTCACCGGGGCGCCTCCGGGATACGTTGGCTACGAAGAAGGCGGCCAACTGACCGAGGTCGTCCGCCGGAAACCCTATAGCGTCATCCTCTTAGATGAAATTGAAAAAGCCCATCCGGATGTCTTTAACCTGCTCCTGCAAGTCCTGGACGATGGCCGTCTCACCGATAGCCAGGGCCGGGTGGTCGACTTCAAGAACACCGTCATCATCATGACCTCCAACATCGGGGCCAAGGAAATCAAAGGCGCCGGCGGCCTGGGCTTTGCGACCCTGGCCGATGGAGAAGACAAGAGCCAAAAAGACTATACCAGCATGAAGAAAAAGGTCCTGGATGCAGTGAAAAAGGTCTTCCGCCCCGAATTCCTCAACCGGATTGACGATACCGTCGTCTTCCATGCCCTGGAAAAAGACCAGCTCAAAGAGATCGTCGGTCTCATGCTCGGCGACCTGCGCAAACGGCTGGCAGCAATGGACCTTTCTTTAGCATTAACCGATGCCGCCCAAGCCCACATCAGCGAAGTTGGCTACGATCCGGAATATGGCGCCCGCCCCCTGCGCCGGGCCATTCAAAATGAAATTGAAGACCCCCTCTCCGATGCCATCCTGGCCAAGCAGTTTGATGAAGGCAGCACCATTACCGTTGACTATGTAGACGACAAGATTGTTTTAAAATAAGCAGCACTTGTATAAGAACAGGCTATCAAAAAGAACACCGCTGCACTGACCCCCTAAAGTTGGACCACCACAGCTAACTTTAGGGGGTCTTTTCATGGCAAAAGATAATGATGAATTTAAAAGAAAAGTTCCTGAAGACGATCTTCCCGGAGAAGATGCTTATAGGCCAGCCGGCAGCAAGAGGGCCTATCAGAGCAAAGATCGAATCAAAGAAAAATGGGCTCGCTTGAGCCCAAAACAATACCGGGAATACATGAAAGCGGCCTGGAAAATCCGCATGTAAAACAAAATAGAGCAAGCAAGAGGCCCAGCCATTAAGTCTAAATTTTTTGGGCCCTCTAACCACTGGGTGTCATGCCGGCATAAAGGTTAAAAATAAATAACAAAGATACAATACAATAATAAAATATGTCCGAGTATGGTATAATATATTTTGTAGAGTATAAGCACGCCCTTACCTTGTAGACCCTTTTTGCATTACGGAAGTTTTTCGCTCTAAAACCTAGATAAACACTAGATGTTTTTCATATAAAAAGAAGAGCGTTTGCACGAGGAGGCATATCGTTTTGGAAAAAATACAAAAAGAGATAGAGGCAAAAAACCGCCTGCTGGCTGAAAGAATGCCCAAGTACGGGATGCGGAAGTTTTCCGTAGGCCTGGTGTCCTGCATCCTTGGCTACGCCTTGTGGGCCGCACCGGCCCCGGTCTTGGCCCAGGAGGCCCAGGCCCTGCCGGAAGCCGTGGCTGTCGAAAGCCCTAGTGCCGATGAGCCAGCCAGCCCCGTCCCGTCCACTTCTGAAAATATTTCAAGTGAAGTAAGTGACCAGGGCGCAGCAGCTACTGGTAGTGATACAGGAGAAGCCTCTAAAAAAGTTGATACCACCAGCCCCATGGAAGCAACTGAGACATCGGCTGCTTCTCTTTCTGCTGCAGAAAATCAGGGGGGAGACGAATCTCTGCTGAAGGAAGAGCCAGCTGGCGAAAAGCCACTGGAAGCCCAACCGGCCAAACCCGTGACCAAGGCAGTAACACCCGCACCGGTTGCTGATAACCAGCTGGAAACGCCTGCTGGGACAGATGCCCCGGCTGAAGAAAAAGAAAGTCCTGCAAGTGTTGAAAACCAGGCAGAACCAGCTACAGCTGCCAATCCTCTTGAAGCCGGCCCAGAAGAGGCTCCAAGTCCTGTTAGTGCCGGAGCAGGCACAGGCCCGGCCTCAGTGGGCGTTGCCAAGAATCCGACTACAGGCGAGGCCATCACCAAGACCGATGGGTCTATGGCAGCCGATGAGGCCAAGGTAGGAAACTACAAGGACTCTGAAATCGCCAATAATGGTGTGAAACATGACATTTTAAAGGATGACGTTGGAACCCAAGTCGAAGGGGTTACGGCCACTACCAGTGAGCCAAATGCAGAAACGATTGACAAAAGGACTGTCAGCGTAACCATTGATGTGGACAAGGATGCCAGCCAAAGGACCTATACAGAAATTGGCTCTTCCTCGACTCAAAGAGGAGCTCCACTTACACCAAATGATAATGGCAAGGTAGAGACCAAAATAGATGGAGTCAACCAGCCTAACCCTACAGATGATGTTAATGCTACAGTAGAAACAGGAAGACAAGCTAAATATTTTGTAGACGCTGAAAAGACCTATCTGGAAAAGCTCAACCACAAGGACAATAAGACCGGTCAGATCAAGTGGTCTGGTCAATATACTACGGATAATCCAAATAATCAGATTACAAGTAGTGAGAACTTTGAAGCCCACTTCTCTGTCAACCCCTTCCCTAATGAGAACAGAAACCTATCTATTATCTCTGTCACAGGGGAGACAAGTGTTAACACTGTTCCTGTCAAGGGCCAGTATATAAAAACTGGGGCCAGGATAGACAACCTCCTTCGCGAGACTTTTACCATTACTGATGAACAAGGCAATGAAAAGCAAATCACCATCGATGACTACTCCCGCATCTCAAGTGAAGTCTACCATCCGGATGGATATGTGGTAGACTCTAAGTATGCCCAGGCTATCCTCATCACCCCGGATAACAAGGCGGACATTTTAGCCGAAATGCAAAAACAAGACCCAACAGCTACCCTTACAGAAGGTGATGTGGTCTTTAAGATGCCTCAAGGGGCCATCATGAATGACCCAGAGGCAGCTGCCAAGGGTGAGTATAAGCCAATCCTTAATCCAAACTCAATCTTTAATGACCCAGTCTTTAAAAATATCCAAAATCTATCGGCAAGATTTTTTGCAAGACCGAGGACCGAAGCCGAGTTTAGGCAAATAGTAGATAAGGAAAACGCCGACCAAGGTTGGGTAAGCAAGTACTACACAGACACAGGGGCAGGCACCACCGCCATCACCCACAATGGAGAGATGGTCGTCATTGCCAATCAAGGTATCGCCCGCTATGACCACTACAACAAGGTCGGGGAAATCACCATCAACCTTGACGATACCCGCTTTTATGACCAAAACTGGGACACCAAAAAGGTCAAAGATACCGACAAGATGACCGGGATTAAGCCCGGCGAATCTAAAACCATGGAAATCAAGGCAGAAAATGAAGGCAAGTATCCTCACGAAAAAACTGCCTCAGAAATGAACGAGGCCCGTAACAAAGGCCTGGTCACCGGTAAAGTCGACCCGGAATTTATCGCAAGGGCTGAAGCAGACGGCTGGAAGATTGAAATCACTCCAGGAGACCTTTCTAGCTTTAAGGTAACAGCGCCGGCCACAGCCAAGGCAGGGGACTTTATAGCCCTCCCTATGTCCTATACCTATACCAATGGGTCGGAAGACGCCGAATGGTTCCACTTTGTTGTCCAAGAATCAGACAACAATAGGCCTGAATACCACGCCAAGGCCGGTTACCAAGGGGAAAGGCTGACAAATACGCCAATTATACCTGACGGTGAAAAAGATAAGGAAAAAAAGCAGCCTACATCCTATGAATTAAAACAAGGTGTGACCTACACAGATGATAAGGGCAATACATGGACAGATATAAAAATTAATGGTCAAACCGGTGAAGTGACAGCGGTAGTTCCAGAAAATGTGGAAATCATAGGGGGCGAAAACCTCTATGTACCTGTCATAGTCAACTATACAGATGCAACAACAGGACAGACCAAAACCGAAGAAGTTAAGGCCCAGTTTATCGCCAGACCCAGGTATCAGGCAGAAGTTGTCCACGAATATGAAAAGGACATCCCCTTTGAATCTAAGGAAATCTACGACGAAAACCTGGACATGGGCGTTATCCAAGTTGTCCAAGAAGGGACAGTTGGCAAGAAAAAGGTCAAATTCACCCAGGCCGTTCAAAATGGGGTCAAGGGGATTATCGTCAATGGTGTCTTTGAACCCGGTGATGCTAAATTTACTGTAATAGAAGAGACCCTGACAGAGAAGCAGGACAGACTGGTCAAAGTGGGCGTCAAGCCCCTTACCCAAGAAGTGAATATCAAGCATGACACGGAGATCATCTACGATCCGACCCTTGCAGCAGGCGAGGAAGTGGTGGATATAGAAGGCAGCGATGGAGTGGCCATTGTAAAAACAGTGAGAGACCCACAAACAGGTGTGATTTCCACAACAACAGAAACTACCACAGCCCCTGTCAATAGGAAGGTCCGCGTGGGAACCAAGTACGAATATACCCACGAAGACCACATTCCTTACGACACAACCATCCAATTTGACGATCAGCTTGCAGCCGGAGAAAAAAAGACTGTAACTGAAGGGGTAGTAGGCGTTGAAAAAACGGTCGTCAAAGCACCAGAAATCGTAAGTCTTGACGATATGATGGCTGAAATTGGCGAAGAAAACTTCCTACTCCACGACGAAACCAATGGTGTGTACAATCTTCCCAACTATGAGGCCATGGCCAATTACATGGTCGGCAAAGGCTATTGGGACGTAAGTAAAATTACAAAGACGACCGACCAATATGGCAATGTAATGGCAGCAAGCTATAATGGACAGACCTTTGAAGCATTAATGAATGGTTTCGATTCTAAGAATAGCCCAACCGGCACGATTACCATTCCCGAAAGAAAAGTTACCACAACCACGACTGAAAAGGTAGACAAGGTCATAAAAGTCGGCACAAAGACGGAAGGTACACTCGTAGACACAGATCCCATCAAACACGGCTTTAAGGTGGAATACGATTCTTCCATTCCCAAGGGCCAATGGGCATACAAGAAAAATGCCGCTGGCGAGGAAATGACAGGTACAGATGGGTCTATTACCAAGACTTGGACCATCGAAAATTCACAAAAAGTTGGAGACCCTACCGAGACAAGGGTAGAACCTGTGGATGCCGTCATTCTCGTCGGCTCTAAAGACTTTACTGGTAGTGTTTCCCACGATGTGACAGAAAAGATACCATTTAATGTACAGGTGATTGAAGATACTGACCTTGCACCAGGTAAGGTTGTAGTCCAACAACAAGGAAAAGAAGGAACTAAGACCACAACCTACACCCAAAACATCAAGAATGGAACAGCAGAAGGCGACATCCAAACTACTGTAACCAATAATGTTGCCGCTGTTGACCACATTATTCGCGTTGGCAAGAAACCTGTAACAAACACCAAGGAAGCAAATAGTGAAGTTGGCGTAGAAATCAAGTATGAATATGACCCGTCTTTAGACGTGGGCAAGGCAGAACTTGGCGACTATACGCCGGGCAAGGTTGTAACGACGGTTACAAACACCTACAATCCGACCACCGGACAAATTGAGACCAGTGAAACGGCCGTTGTTACCAAGCCTATCCAAGTCATTAAAGTCGGTACCAACAAATTTACCGGCGACTTGACCAATACCGTCAAGGAAACCATTCCATTTGAAGTCATTATTCAGCCTGACGATACCCTTGCAGCCGGCGAAACAAGAGTTGAAACTGAAGGTAAGAATGGTGAGAAGACTAAGACCATTACGCAAAAGTTTGTAAATGGCGTTCAAGAATCCTTTACAGTTACTGATGAAACAGTTACTACAGAAAAGGTAGACAAGGTCATCAAGGTTGGTACTATGACCGACGGCACCCACAGCCATACAGAAGATATTCCCTTTGAGTACACAGTGGAGTATGATCCGACCATGAAAGCCGGAACCTACAAAGAAGTAACCAAGGGCGAAAAGGGGTCTAAGACCACGACTTGGACCATTAAAAACTCCAAGGTTGTGGAGGGTTCTGCACAAACTTCTACTACAAAACAACCAGTAAGTGCCCTAATAAAAGTGGGCAGCAAAGACTTCACAGGCACCTTTACAACTACAGATAAGGATGTCGTTCCCTACGATGTAGAATACAAGGTTGACCCAAGCCTTGCCCCAGGTGTGGAAGAAGTAGACCAAGAAGGCGTTCTTGGCGAAAAAGAAACGGTTACGACTCATACTATCAAGAATGGCACTGTAGAATCTTCAGTAGTAGGGACGACTACCCAAACCAAGGCACCTGTTAAGAAGATTGTAAGAATCGGTGCTAAGACCGATGGCAGCCACGAAGTGGTCCAAGAAATTCCATTTGATATAGAAGTAAAGACTGACCCGAGCCTCAATAAGGGCCAGTGGAAGTACGAAAAAGACGCAGCTGGCAATGAAAAGAGAGGTGTCAAGGGCAGTAAGAAGACGACCCTTAGCATCGAAAACTCCAAGGTTACCAATGCAGACAAGCTAGCTTGGGAAACGACTAAAGAGGCTCAAAATGCCGTTGTCATTATAGGAGAAGGTGACCTAACCGGAAGCTATGATATCGTTTCCAAGAATATTATTCCATTTGATGTGGAATACAAACTTGACGAAACCCTATCCCCAGGGGCAGAAGTTGTAGAACAAGCTGGAAAAAATGGAGAAAGTCAAGTTACGACTACTCTAACCATTGTAAATGGTAAGGTCACTGGTAAGGATGTTGGTGAAACTATAACGAATTCCCAACCGACCACTAAGATTGTCCGAATCGGCGCTCAAAAAGAAGGCTCTTACACCCATACAGAAAAGATTCCATTTGAAGTAAAAGTGGAAGTCGACGAAAGCATGAACAAGGGCGACTATAAGATCGTAACCCAAGGCGTTGAAGGGTCTAAGACGACGAAGTTTACCATTAAAAATGCTGAAGTAACGGGCACTTCTGTAACATCAGAAACGAAACCGATAACCCAAGTGGTCAAGGTGGGCAGTAAGGACTTTACGGGACAGGTTCAACATACGGAAAATGTCCCCATTCCGTTCGAAGTCGAAATACGATATATGGCAGAGCGCCCTGCCGGCATCATCGACATCATCCAAGAGGGGGAAGTAGGTGAAAAAGAAGTCACCTACACCCAAAAGATTAAAAATGGTGTCAAGGATGGCGATATGACTACAAGCTCCACGGAAACCAAGGCGGCTGTAAAACGGATCGTAGAAATCGGTACACAAACCGTGACCAAAGAAGTGGACAAGCCCATTGAAACGGTATTCGAATACAATGACCAGCTTGATTCCGGTATCATGGTCGAAAAACAAGCCGGCAAGGCTGGAAAGACGACGGTTCAGGTCTACTACGACCAGGCAAGCAGCAATCTGAAGACCATCGAAAGAACGGAAGAAGGTCAAAAGAGAATCGTCGAAATCGGCACTAAGGCTGTTGAAAAGTCTGTCGACATTCCATTTAATACCGAGTATGAACTTGATGACACGATGGAATATGGAAAGACTGAAGAAAAAACGGCCGGCGTTAAGGGGACCAAGACCATTACAAGTACCTTTAACCCCCAAACCGGCAAGATTGAAGTCACTGAAACAGATGTAGCGCCTACCAATCGAGTGGTTAAGGTCGGTTCTAAGACAACCGGGCAAGTGAAATATGTCGATAAAATTGCCTACGAAGTTGAGGTGATAAGGGACGACACCATGGCAGCTGGAGACATAGTAACTGTCCAAGAAGGCGAGGAAGGCCTAAGAGAAGTTTCAATTAATGTAGTAAACAGTCAAAGAGACGGAAATATTGAAGCAAGGACCATCAAAGATCCCGTGAAGAAAATCGTCAAGGTTGGGACCTTATGCAAGATGCCGCCGAAACCCAATCCGGGTGGCGGTGGCAGCACCAAACCTAGCAATCCCCCAACCCCTGGGACGACAGACCCAAGTCATCCGGTAAGGCCTAACCCGAGCCAACCCGGCGGGTCTAGCCCAGACCAGCCGACCAAGCCCAACCCGGGCCAATCCGGTGGGTCTACCCCGGATAAGCCTGTTCCACCGAGCCCGGATAAACCGATCAAGCCCAACCCGGGCCAACCCGGCGGCTCTACTCCGGACCAACCGGTCCCGCCCAGCCCGGAAACCCCGGTTAAGCCCGATCCGGTCGGGCCGAGCCCTGTCCAACCGACCCCCACCCAGCCCGCACCGGTAGGCCCCCAAGCCCCCGGTCAACCGGCAGCTGTCAGCCAGGCCAATGGCGACAGCCTGGCCCCCAAAACCTTTGACCCCGGCGTCCTGCCCTACGCAGGCCTAGCCGGCGCCGCCTCAGCCCTCCTGGCCCTGCTCGGCGCCAGAAGAAAAGAAGACGAAGAATAAAAAGAAAGAAGGAGGTCAGAAACAGCAGTGAAAGGAAAAATCCTTCTCGCCATCAAAATCCTCCTTTTAGCCATCATCCTCTTTTCCAGCTATAAAATCATCAGCTACTACCAAGCTGACCGGGACTTCACCAGCCGGCACCAAGCCCTTACAGCTGCCCTGGCCACTAAAGCACAAGACCAAACCAGCCCAGGTGAAGATCCCCATAGCCAAGCCATGGTCCGGACCCTCAAAGACCTCCAAGCCCGGTACCCCGATATCATCGGTTGGATCCAAATCCCCGGCACCAGGATAGACCTCCCCATCGTCCAAGGCCAAGACAATGCCTACTACCTGGACCACAGCTACACCGGTGAATACCACCCCTTTGGCGAAGTCTTCATGGACAAGGCCAACCGGCCGGACCTATCCGACCAAAACACCATCCTCTATGGGCACAACGTCCAAAGCGGTCAAGTCTTCCATGACCTGGAAGGCTACCGGGACCAAGCCTTCCGCAATGCCCACCCCACAGTGCACATCTACACCCCGGAAGGCCGGCAGGACTACCAAGTTGTCGCCGTTTACATCGCCTCCCCCGCCAGCCCCTACCGGGCCCCCAACTACAGCCCCACAGACTGGCAGACCTTTAGAGACTGGGTCGCCGAGCGGAACCTCATCCAAGAAGACCTGCCTGCCGACCCCGGCCACCCCATCCTGACTCTGTCCACCTGCTCCGATACCGACCGGCTAGTGGTCCAGGCCCAGGCTGTGGACTAAAGAGCGATCAATAAAAAAGTTCCTGAGTGAGAAATTTGCTCAGGAACTTTTTTCTTTGGCCCAGGAAAGTTTCACCGGCCTTATTTATTTGCGATAGGACTTTTAAATATGCTTTTAAATATGATATAGTGGTCCTATATTAATGAACCGTCGCCCAGCTCAAGGGGAGAGATGTCCATGATCATCAAAAATGCACCTGACCGGCTAGGCCGTTACCTGGTCCTGACCTTTGCCATTAGCTGGTTGGCCTGGTGGGGAGAGGCCCTGGTCGTAAAAATAAGCCCGCTAACGGCCCAGGATCCTCCGGCCCTGCTGGCCTTTTTCCTAGGTGGCTTTGGCCCAACCATCGCCGCCTGCCTCTGCCTGCCGGGTGGCTTTTCCTTAAAAGGGCTGGGCCAATTCCTGACCAGCCACCGGCCCAAGACCCTCCCCGTCTTAGCCGCTTTTGCCGGCCTCTTGGCCCTCTTTTTCCTGGCCTTTTCTACTGGCCTGGTCTCGGGCATCCCCAGGGATGGGCGGGCCCTGGTCGTCTTTGGCCTGGTCTTTATCCAGGCCAGCCTCCTCTTTGGCGGCAATGAAGAACTCGGCTGGCGGGGTACCCTCCAGCCCCTTCTGGCTAACCGCCTGCCCGCCTGGCTGGTCCCCCTGGTCATTGGCCTTATCTGGGTGGGCTGGCATATCCCCTTGTGGTTTATAGAAGGCAATAGCCACCAGACCATGTCCTTCACCGACTTCGCCCTCCTGGGCCTGGCCCTCAGCTACTGGCTCTCAGCCCTCATGACCCTGACCCGGTCCATCCCTGGCTGCATGGTCCTCCATGGCCTGACCAACACCTTCTTGGGGCTCTTGGTCATGAACCAAGGCCCCGCCTACTACCTAAGCTTGGCTGTGCTCACCGGCTTAAGCTTGGCCGTCAGCGCCCAGGTCCAGCCCCGGTCCAGACAGAGGGATTAGACTCATCTGGCCCGGGTTTTGTGGGAGCAAGGAGACCGGGAGGCTGCCTATAAGATGTCAAAGAAGGCAGCGGGCGGCCGGCAAATCAGCTGGTCGCTTTTTCCAGGCCCGGCCATTTTAGGCTTTTGTCTATGATCCCTGCCTGTTCGTAACTGAAGGGCTATTTTACAAGCTTTCAGCCGCCTCTTATCTTTTATTTGCCCTAAGAATGGGGTATACTTAACATGGTAACCTGTCTTTAGAACGATTATTTATAAAGAATATGAGCTTATTTACAGTGAAATTAGACGCTAAAAAGGAGAAAAGAAAGATGAAAGTGTTTCAGCCTACACGCAGTGCCTGGGCCAAGAAGGCAGTGGCCTTCTTATTAATCGGCTTTTTGCTCCTGGGGTCCCTTCCCCTGGAAGCCCTGGCCAGCAGCTTCCGCTACCATGACATTCCCAGCGAGAAGTACAATTACATCAACGCCATGCCGGTGGACAAACCGGCGACATTTGCTACCGACCCGGCGAATGTCGCCGAGGCCAACGCACAGATCAAAGACCCCGACTACCCCAAGACCTACACCATGGCCGGGGACTTTAAGGTGCAACGGGGCGATAGGCTAGAGACCAACTACCAGCCCTACATCGCCACCGTCGGCGATGAAAGGCTAATAACACCAGAAGAAGAAGCTAAAGTCAACCACAAGGAGAAACTCCCTGAACTAGACGGTTACACCCGCCCGACGCCAGTTTTGGATGTTAATTACAAGTTCGTTAAAAGTAAGGCGATTCAAAAGGGCAAAAAAGTGGAAACCAACCCTAAGGATCCGATTTTTGAAAATAGCCTAGCCACTGGCTACGACTTTAAATACACCTCTGTCCAAGTGCCCATTAAGATTAAGCATGTCTTCCAAGACCTCTATAATAAGGAAAAGTACGGGCCGAGACCAGGAGACACCAAGCCAATCGAAAAAGAACAATCGGGCCAAGTGGGCCACGATATGGTGGTTACCCCCCTGGACAGCAATGACCGCCTAGGCTTTGAGCCGGAGGCCAATGTGATCACCGTCCGCGTCCCGGAAAACCCGAGAGACTTTGTCGTAGAATACCGGTATAACCGGGCCAAGTACAATGTTTCCTATGATACCGCCGGCGGGTCAGATATCCCCGCCCGGGTCCTCTACTACGGGCAAACCATTCCGAACGTCAAAGAACCCACAAAAGTTGGGGCAAAATTTCTAGGCTGGAAGGCCTCCCACGCCTTTACCTATACAGACGACCAAGGTGGTACGGTGAGCGTAGCGGCAAATACCCCCATTGCCAATAAAAAGTCTGAATTTAAGGACGCTATGCCCGCCCACGACTTGACCTTTACCGCCGTTTGGGAAGACAACCCTCAGGCAGACTATACCGTCCTCTACTATACTGAAAAGCCCGACCACGACTTTGGCAGTAAAACCCCGGCCAACCGCCGGGAAAAATACGACTTCGTCGGCGCACGGGTCATGCCAAATGCCCCTACCGGCTCTCAACCAAACTTGGAAGACCTCCTGCCCATTGGCGTCACCTTCCCCGACTTAGAGGGGCAATCGGCAGAGGTCGTTAAGAATAAGGATGAGCTTTCAAAATACTACACCTACAATGCCGCCCTAACGAAAACCGCCAACGCCGTTCGAGAAAACAAAGGCGACGGCACCGCTGCCCAGGTCCAAAAGAAGGTGTCTTCTACGGGGAAAACGGTCTATGAGGTCTACTATGATAGGACCGTTTACACCTTAATCTTTGAAAAAATTAATATATCTAGTAGGTTTAAATCTTTTGATCCAGAGATTACGGTATACGATAAAAAAACAGGTAATATCACCGTTTACGATTATAAGAATGGAAGTCCAGACCATGGCAATGAGCCCTACTCCATAACCGCCCGCTTTGGCGAGTCTTTAGCCAACAAGTGGGTGAGAGACGGGGATATGGGGGATGACTATACCAAAAACATCTTTAAGGGCGAGAAGATGGCCTATATCTCCAAAGGGTACCCAATCAGGAGATATTCACAAGGTTGGTGTATTAATAAAGTTAAAGGCTTTATCTATCGAGATACCCCACCCTATCGGTTGACCAAGGGCGAGTTTATCGACGTGGACAGGACCCTTACCAGCCCGTCTAGAAAAGATACTTCTGGTCAGCCAATATCCTATGCGGGTACAAATATTATTTCCATGGGCATTGCCGTGTCAGACGCGAACCAGTTTATGCCCCACCATGTGGACTTTCAGCTAGAGGACATAGACGGCGTCTACCGCTTTCACCCAGACCTGTACTACTGGAAGTCGGATACGGATTCTAAGGAATATAGCTTCCCGGCACCAAGCCTTAAGGGCTTTACAAAACCAGGGGATAAAAAATCTGAAAGGGTTCAATCAGAAGAAGCCTTAAAAGCAAAAAACAATGGTAGAGCTGAGAATGAAAAGACCCCCTTTGCCTTCCAAACAACATTAAATAGGAGCGATTTTTCTAAGAATAATGGCTATATCCCCTATCAGTACAAGAGAAACGCCTACACCCTGAACCTCAACTCAGACCCAACGACGGTTAAAGAAGATGCAGCCTATACAGATAAGACCTTTACCGACGGCTCGCCCCAAAGCCAAGCGGTCAAGTACCAAAAGCCCCTTGCAGACCTGACCCTTCCCGTCCTTGCCGAGGCAGATGAACCACCATTCGTACAAGAGGCCAGGGCTAAGGGCCTTGAATACAAGTTTAAGGGCTGGGCATTAGACCCTTCGGGTGTCAACTTTGTTCAAAAGGCAGTGACCAATAAAGACGGGTCTGTAACTTTAGTCAAAGACCCCAAGGCCCAGGAAACCATGCCCGACTACAACCTTACCCTCTACGGGATTTGGGGCGAGGAAGAGCCGGACTGGACCATAGCCTTTGACCCCAACGGCGGCACCTTGACGGAACTGGAACCGGACTACGTCGCTACCCACAAGGAAGGGGAAGAGGTAGAGACCACCATCGGCAAAAAAGACTATAAGATGCCTGAAATCGTCACCGAAGGGGGCTACGACCGGAACCAACCGGGCAAGGTCCAGAAAGTCAAAATCGGCCACCGGCTCACCATTAAAGAACCTTCTTGGAAGCCCAAGCGGGAAGGTTATGACTTCCTCGGTTGGGAGCTGGTGCGTAAAAATGCCAATGGCACTGTGGATACCAGCTACTACGACACCTATAAAGTGCCGGAGCTCTACGCCTTCCAAAACGAAACCGTTGCCGATGCCTACCTTAAGGCCATTTGGGTCTCTAATGAACTCGTTCCCATCAAGGCCGTCCACCACTTCTACAAAGAAGACGGCAAGACCTTTATAAGAAAGTATGAAGAAAGCCTACCAGCTAAGCGGATTGGTTCTTACACCTCTGCCGTCGCCACCCAGCAAGGGGCCAAGTACCTGGTTCTCAAACACGACGACAAGGCCAACGAGCTGGAAGGGAACCAAACCTACGAAGACATTTACAAGAAATCGAATCGGAAAAACGGCTACTTCCAAACCATGAAGGTGCAAGACCCCTATTTAGAGAACGGTACGGCAAACCCGGATGCCTTTAATGAATTCCATTTCTTCTACCGGGAGTTTAAGACCCGGAAGTATAAGGTCAACTACTTTGATGACCGGGTCAAGGGAATTACCAACCCCACCGATGACCAGCTGAAAACCTACCGGATCATCAATAAAGCTGAGCCGGAATTGGTCGAAAACGGCAACCGCCACTTTGATGCCCGGAACTACCGCCACATTCCCGGCTGGAAGCTGGTGAGTGCTCCCCAGCAACAGCTTTTCTTTGACTTAGATGAAGAGGGCAACTTCCTGGGGATTAACGGGACAGGCAAAGATGAAATCGCCTTCTATTACCAGGATGTCCGCGTCATTGAGCGGGATGATCCTAAGGCTGTTACCCCGGAAGGCTACCACCGGGTGATTTTCAAGATTGACCCGGACAAGCAAGGTGGGAACTTCGGCTACGTCAAGGACGAGCATGGGCAAGATAAGTTAGACCAGGATGGCAATAAGATCCCCAAGACCCAAGTGGTCTACGACGTCATCGACGGCCTTTATTCCGATAATGTCCCTGTGCCGAAAGTCTTAGAAGGGGCAGATAAGGAAGCGGCGGAAAAAGCCGGCACCCCCTATATCAACGCCGACCCCGGCAAAAAATTCCTCTACTGGGATAATGCCAAGCTCTTTAATGAAAAGACCGTCATCGGCCGGAACTACGAATTTACCGCCTACTTTAACTGGGCAGGCCTGCAAATCGACCCCTTGGTGCGGACAGAGGCCTTAACGGATGTCAACACCTTTGCTCCCACCATCGACGAACTAAAGGCTGCCCTCTCTTGGGTAGAAAACGGAGTGAAAGGTCCCTTGCCGGCGGGTGTGGAAGTGACCATTAATGAAACGGAAAGCGAGATTTATGCGAAAGTCAAGGAACTCGGCAAGTCCGATTCCGACGAAGACTTGAGAGATGTGACAATTGCCGCCACCGTGGACTACGGCAACGGGTCCAAGCAGGCCATTGAAATACCGCTTAGGGTTTATAAGAACCGGTATGAGGCCCTAACCACCGGCGAAAAGCCCAAGTACCTCCTTGATGCGGAAAAAGTCGCTAGCCAAGAAGAAAAGGATAATGGCAAAAAAGACGGCGACCTCGTGGACATCTTAAAGGACGCCGGCGGCAGGTACGTCAAAGTCACCGTTAACCCCTCCGGCAAGCAGGGCGATAAAGACGCCAAGGTTTACTACGTTAACCCCAAGGCCCTGGTGGATATTCCTGAAATTGCCTTAACCGATGAGGAAAAAGCCAAACTGGGCTTTACCCATTGGACGGCAAGCAATAAGGAATATAATGAAGGGAATAAAGAAAACGGCGTCTTTAAATTTAAGGACGGCGATAAGGCCAAGCGCTACCGGTTCACCACAGACACCGTGATAAGCCCCGGCTTTGCCCAGGATGTTGTACCCCAAGAGGGTGCGGAGAAACCCAATGTCCCCGAAAGCTATGTCAAGGTCATCGTCAAGACAACCGATAAGGCCACAGATGAAACGGCCTTTGAAAGGACCTTCTGGGTCAATGCGACCAAGGAAGTTGCTATCGAAGGCATAACCAATCCTACAGGCAAGGTAGACCAAGATCTCGACCTTGGTGGAAAGACTGTAAAAGCCGAATACCTCTTTAAAGACTGGCAAAAGGTCCAAGCCGGCAAAAGTGATGATAGCCTGACTGAAGTCAAGCCTGCAGAAGCCGTTAATCTTGAAAAACATCAATTTACCGACAAGGTCACAGTCATCGAAGCCAACTATAAAAAGTCTATTAGCGCAGTTAAAATTCCGGAAGCTTTAAAGACAAGCCCCCTCCACACCCCTGAAGGTAAAACCCTTGAAAAGCAAGACTATATCAAGCAAATCACCCCCCAAGAGGGCAAGGAGATTAAAGATATAGAAATTATTAAAGGTGCAGACCCTAACACAATAGGGGAACAGACGGCGACAGTTATCGTCAAGTACAAAGACGGGTCTACGACGGGAACGCAAGATAGCCCTGTAAAAATCACCGTCACCGTCCACGAAAAAGTCATCCCCTCCCCTAATGGCGAAAAGCCAAAAGGGGCGATGGATAACTATGTCAAGGTTAACTTTAAAGCGGGGACCGGCGGCAGCTTAAAGGGGACGCTAACTTACTATGTATCCCCGGAAGTGGAAGTCGACTTAACTCAGCCGGCAAAAGACATTACGAAAGCGCCGGAAACTGGTTATTTGGTTCAAACTGGGCAAACGGAAAACTGGACCAACGCCAATGGCGATACCCTTGCCTTGACTGGGACTTTTAAAAATGAAAACACCTTTATCTATAATTTCGTCAAAAATGGCGACATTATCGAAAAGGTATCCGGTAAACCGGAAAACCCGCCGCAAGGCTATGTGACCGTCACCTTTGCCGCTGGCGAAAATGGTAACATTGAGGGTGGCGATAAGACCTACTACGTCAACCCCAAGGCTGGGATTAAGCTAAAAATCTTAGGCGACAACGAAACGGCTGGCGATAAAGAACTCGCCGTACCGACACCGGTCGCCAATACGAATTACAGCTTTGACAAGTGGGTGGAAGCGATTAACCAAACCGACACCATTACCGGCAATCTCGAGCACGTCGCCCACTTTTCCAAGGGCAAGGTAACCCTAAGCTATAAGGCCGGCGAAGGCACCGGAGACCTTCCGAAAGACCAAAGCGTCAATATCGGCGATACCGTCCAGTTGGCCAACCAAGGCAGCTTGACAAAAGACAATGCCGAATTTGCCGGCTGGAAGTTCGACGGCGACGACAATGTCTATAAAGCCGGCGAACGTGTCACCTTAACCGAAAGCAAAACCGCCACCGCCCAATGGACGACGGTGAAACACACCGTCAGCTTTGATAGTAAGGGTGGAACAGATGTAGCCAGCCAAGAAGTGGAACACGGCGGCACACTCCAAGCCGTTACCAAACCCACCAAAGGCGACCAAGTCTTTATGGGCTGGAAAGAAAAGGGCAAAACAGGCGATACCGACCCCTACTTTGATTTAACAACTGCCATTACTGAAAACAAGGCCCTGGTAGCCATCTGGCAAGCACCTGTCCAAAAAATCGGCGAAAACGATCCAGTAGAAGCACCATTTATCAAGGTGACCTTTAACCAGGGCGACCATGGTAGCTTGCAAGTTGAAGAGGCTAGGCAAGCAGTCTTCTATTATAAGGTTGCCAAGGACCTTACCTTTGCTGACGCCCAAGCCAAGGGCATGGCCGTCCCCACCATCATTCCCGCTAACTACTACAAGGCGAAAGCGGAAAACAGCGGCTGGGACCAGGCCTTAGCCCTTAACAAGGCAAACATCGACTTCACCGCCCAATATGCCCCTGAAGCCGACGTCATTCCCATCAATCCGGACATCACGCCGGACGAAAAAATTGACGAAGACCGGCCGGAAGGTATGGTTATCGTGGAATTTGTGGTCGATGAAGAAAAGGCCTTTATGACAGAAAGGTCAAAATTCTACGTGGCGAAAGACAAGGAAGTCACCTTTAAAGCCCCGGTGGCCTATAACAAGGTCAAGGGTCTGGAGTTCACCGGTTGGGAAAATACCCCCCTTGACCAAGACGGCAAGTTGACCAGAACCTTTGCCCAAGATACTAAAATTCCGGCTCAGGGCATGGCCACGCCGGAGCTGGAAATCCAGTTGCCGAATGCCGGTGAAGTAGATGTTCGTATCCTTAATGACTTGAAAGGGGCAACAGGTAAGCTGGAAGTGGTCACCAATGGCCAAAGTCAGGTCATTGATAGCAAGGAAGTCACGGTGACCATGAGACGAGGCAGAAGAAAAGTAACCGAAAGCTATACCTTGTTTGCAATAGGCCGGCCCCTCCAGTCCGGTGAGCTCATTCGCTACTGGGCTGAAAAAGACGGCATCAGGTCTGACATGAGAGAATTCACGATTAAG
>NZ_JBKICG010000011.1:0-73310 GCF_046569735.1 Peptococcus simiae
TTTATATGCCTTTATTCAGCGTCCGCCTGGGCATCAAAGTCATAGCGGACAATCGGTTTCCGGGCGGCGGCGACGTCATCTACCCGTTTGACAGGGGTATTGGTCGGCATGGCATGGAGGGCTTCCGGATTTTTATGGGCTTCATCAATGAGCTTGCGGAAGATTTCGGCCGCGGCGTCGATGGTGGCCTTACTTTCCGTTTCGGTCGGTTCAAACATCAGGGCTTCCGGAACGTTTAAGGGGAAGTAGATGGTTGGCGGGTGGATACCGGCTTCCAGCATCCCCTTGGCCAGGTCCAGGGCGCGGACGCCAGTGGCGGCCTTTAAGGGGGCCATGCCGGCGACGTATTCGTGCATGCAGACCCGGTCAAAGGCAGCCGGGTAGCTGTCTTTTAAGAGGACCCGGAGGTAGTTGGCGTTTAAGACGGCCTGTTCACTGGCGGCCTTAAGGCCGTTACCGCCCAGGGAGAGGACGTAGGCCAGGGCCCGTAGAACGACAGCTGTATGCCCGTGGAATTGTTTCACCCGACCGACGCTGTCCGGACGGTCATTATCCCAGTAGTAGGTCCCATTTTTTTCCGCCAGGACCGGGGCCGGCAGGTAGGCGGCCAGAAAGTCTTTACAGCCAACGGCCCCGCTGCCCGGGCCACCGCCACCGTGGGGGGTGGAGAAGGTCTTGTGCAGGTTTAAGTGGACACAGTCAAAGCCCATGTCCCCGGGACGGACGGTTCCCATGACGGCGTTTAAGTTGGCCCCGTCATAGTAGACCAGGCCGCCGGCTTGGTGGACGGCATCGGTAATCTCCAGGACATCTCTTTCGAAGAAGCCCAGGGTGGAGGGATTGGTCAGCATAAGGCCGGCAGTATCCGGACCCAGGACCTTTTTCAGGTCGTCCAGGTCGACGTCCCCATCGGCATTGGTGCCAACAGAAACGACTTCAAAGCCGGTCATTACGGCGCTGGCCGGGTTGGTGCCGTGGGCACTTTCCGGGACGATGATTTTTTTGCGGGCGGTGTCTCCGCGTTTTTCATGGTATTTTTTGATCAGTAAAAGACCGGTATATTCCCCTTGGGCGCCGGCAGCCGGCTGGAAGGTCATCCGGTCCATGCCGGTGACTTCACACAGGTAGTGTTCAGCCAGGGCCAGGGCGGCCAGGGTCCCCTGGGCATCGGTATCCGGTACCAGGGGGTGGAGGTTTGCAAAGCCCGGCAGGGCGACAACGGCCTCGTGGAGCTTGGGGTTATACTTCATGGTGCAGGAACCCAGGGGGTAAAAGCCTCTGTTGACCCCAAAGGCCTGGTCTTCCAGCTGGCTGTAGTGACGGGAAAGCTCCCCTTCAGCCAGTTCAGGCAGGTGGAGGGCCTCTTGACGGCCCGGGGTATCCATAGCGACTTCGGGTACATCGCAGGGGGCTAGGACCTCTTGGCCTGTGCCGGGAATGGAACGTTCAAAGATGAGCTTCATTGGGCCACCTCCTTCAAGCAGTCAAGCACCTGGTCCAGGGTCTCCTTAGAGACCTGTTCAGTGGCACACCAGAGCATCCGGTTATCACCCAGGGGCAGGCCGCTCAGGATGTGTTTTTCCCGCAGGGCGGCTTCGACCTGCCGGGCAGGCACCGGGGTGGTGGTGACGAATTCGTGGAAGAAGGCGCCATCATGGACCCGGTCGTAGCCGATTTTGGCCAGGCCGTCGGCCAGGTAATGGGCCTTGGCCCGGGACTGCATGGCGACTTCCCGGAGGCCTTGAGGGCCCATCATCCCCATGTAAATGGCTGAGGTCAGGGCGCACAGGGCCTGGTTGGAGCAAATATTGGAGCTGGCCTTATCCCGCCGGATGTGCTGTTCCCGGGCTTGGAGGGTCAGAACATAGGCCCGGTTGCCATCTTCATCGGTGGTTTGGCCGACAATCCGGCCGGGCAGGCGGCGCATGAGTTTTTTCGTGGTGGCCATAAAGCCTACAGAGGGACCGCCATAGTTCATGGGCAGGCCCAGGGGCTGGCCGTCACCGACGACGATATCTGCACCGAAGGCGACCGGGCTTTCATAGATGGCCAAGGCCAGGGGATTGGCCCCAAAGATTAGCTTGGCCCCGGCCTGGTGGACCAGGTCGGCGATTTCTTGCATATTTTCAATGAGCCCGTAGTAGTTGGGGCTTTCAATATAAAGGGCACAGACCTCAGGATCTTCCAGGGCTTCTTTTAAAGCCGCCAGGTCCAGCCGGCCGTCAGCTTCGGCCACCCGTTCAAAGGGGGCTTCTGCACCGCTGGCATAGGTATTCATAACTTCCTGGGTCATGGGGTTGGCGGTAGCGGCACAGAGGACCTTGGTCTTCTTCCGCTCCCGGCTCATGGCCATGGCTTCGCCGGCTGCCGTTGCCCCATCATAAACAGAGGCATTGGATACGTCCATGGTGGTCAGTTCGGTAATCATGGTTTGGAATTCAAAGATCCCCTGCAGGACCCCTTGGGAGATTTCCGCCTGGTAGGGGGTATAGCAGGTCACAAAGTTTTCCTTGGCAGCAATTTGGCTGACAGCTGCCGGAATGTAGTGGTTGTAGCTGCCGGCCCCCCGGAGGACCACATCATAGCTGTAGTTCTGCCGGGAGAAGGCGGCGAGTTTCTGGCGAACCGCTTGTTCAGCCATCCCGTCAGGCAGGTTCAAGCCCTCTTTCAGGCGCACCGCATCGGGGATGTCTGCATACAGGTCGGCCATGGTTTCCAGGCCAACTGTCCGGAGCATGGCCTGGCGGTCGGTCTCATTTACAGGAATGTAGCCACCCATGCTTATTCACCACCGGCTTCGATGAATGCGTTGTATTCAGCCTCCGTCAAGAGTTCTTCGCCGCCTTCAACTTCGGATACCTTGACCAGCCAGGCTTCGTGGCAGTCTTCATTGATTTTTTCCGGAGCATCGAGTAGTTCTTCATTGACTTCTGCAATGGTGCCAGATACCGGCAGGTATAAGTCGGAAACCGCCTTGACGCTTTCAACATCGGCGAAGACCTCCCCTTCGTCAAAGACATCTCCGACTTCAGGTAGGTTGACAAAGACAATATCCCCCAGTTCGCTTTGGGCATAGTCGGTAATCCCAATGGTTACGGTATCATCATCATTATATAAAACCCACTCGTGACTCTTTGCGTATTTCATATCTGCCATTTTTTCATTCTCCTTTTATCTGCTTATTTTCTTTTATAAAACGGTAGGGCAACCACTTCGGCGGCTACAGGTTTATCTCTCACAATAACG
Source organism: Peptococcus simiae (assembly GCF_046569735.1). Lineage (GTDB taxonomy): Bacteria > Bacillota > Peptococcia > Peptococcales > Peptococcaceae > Peptococcus > Peptococcus simiae_A. Next base: position 3,247 of record NZ_JBKICG010000011.1, read on the forward strand.
TCCAGCTGGGTGCCTTCCTTGGCCAGAGCCGGCGGGACATAGCCCATGGCATAAGCGGCCTTAAGGTAGGGCAGGCGGGTGCCGGAAGTCACTTGGCCGACTTCTTCCCCATCATGGGCAATGGCAGCCCCTTCGCGGGCAATCCCCCGACCGGTGATCTTGAGGCCCACCCGGACCGGGTGGTCTTCCGGCACAGCCAGGAGAGCTTCTTTCCCGACAAAGTCGTCCTTGTCCAGTTTGACGGCAAAGGACAGGCCAGCCGTAAGGGGATCAATCTTTTCATTCATTTCGTTCCCATAGAGGGGCAGGGCTGCTTCTAAGCGCAGGGTATCCCGGGCACCTAAGCCGCAAGGTAAGATCCCGTCCTCCTTGCCGGCTTCTAAGAGGGCATCCCAAACGGTGGCGATTTGATCGGCCGGACCGTAGATTTCAAAGCCATCTTCACCGGTATAGCCTGTTCTGGAAACAATGCAGGGGATTCCGGCCACTTGGACACCGTCAACAAAAGTATAGTACTTTTCAGGGAGGCTGTCAGCTACTTTTGCCAGGACCTTTTCCGCCAAGGGCCCCTGCAGGGCAACCTGACCCCATTCATCAGAAGCATCGGTCAGGGTGGCCCCTTCTTCCATGAGGGGCAGGAGGTGATCATAGATTTTAGCCCGGTTGGCCGCATTAACCACCAGCAGGTAGCGGTCTTCAGCCAGCCGGTAAACGAGCAGGTCATCTAAAATGCCACCGGATTCGTTCATAATCACCGTATACCGGCAGCGACCGTCCACCATGGAATCAAACTGGTTACTGCATAGGCGGTTCAGGTGGGCCAGGGCCTTAGGACCTTCAATAAAAATCTCCCCCATATGGCTGACATCAAAGAGACCGACAGCCTCACGGACGACCATATGCTCTGCCGTAATCCCGGCCGGGTATTGGACCGGCATTTCATAACCGGCAAAGGGTACCATCTTGGCCTCTAGGGCGATATGCTTCTCATAAAGCGGAGTGTGTAACAAATTATCTGTCATAGGACAGCCTCCTTTCAAGAAAAAGGGCGTTGGTTCAACTCATTATACAGGCAGATAGCCAGTCTTTCAACAGCTCATTGCAACAGTTTTCAGAATGTTGCGCCTGTCATCCATAAACTTTTCTTTTGCCTATTATATGTCACACAAAAAGCGCTCCTGCCGGCCAGGAGCGCTTGATATGAGCTTATTTTAGAACATAGAGGTCGGGGCGTCATCATCGTCTTCTGCAGATACGCAGGATTGGACGTGGTCAGGATAACCCCAGGTCCCTTCGACTTCTACAACGTTCTTCACTTCACAGTCTGCGGCGCCGGGTACCCGGAATTTCTTGATGTCCAGTTTCGGAATCGGGCTTTCGTCCGGTTTCGGTAACTGGGGCACGTATTCATAGGGGTAGCGGTAGCCACGGTAGTAGGTGTAGGTGGCGTCCGGACCGAAGGGGGAGATCCATTCCCAGACCACTTCTTTTTCCGGGGTCACTTCGAAGAGTCGACCGCCGGTCCTTTTTCTTATTAGAGATTCTTTGGCAGCTTTATTCTGCTGCCTCTTCCTCAGCTAAGAGCCGCTTGGCTTCCAGGTAGAGGGCGGATTCGATCCGTTTCCGCTGGAGGTCACAGCCGAAGCTGTAGGGGTTATGGAGCCCCCCGCCATAGCGGAGGTTATTGGCATGGCAGCCGCCGGAGCAGTTAAACCGGGCCCAGCAGGCCATGCAGATGGGTTTGGTGAGCACCGTGGCCGACTGGAAGTCGGCAGCGATTTCCGGATGAGTAATCCCCTCGCGGACGGTCCCCATCTTGTAGGTTTCATCGCCGACAAACTGGTGGCAGGGATAGAGGTCCCCTTCCGGACTGACGGCCAGGTAATCATGACCACTACCGCAGCCAACCAGGCGTTTGGGCAGGCAGGGGCCCCCGTCAAAGTCCACATTAAAGTGGTAAAAGTCATAGCCCTTGCCCGCTTCCCGGGCCTTGAGATAGTGGCGGGTCAGCTTGTCATAACTGGCCATCAGGGCCGGCTTATCCTCTTCCCTGAGGGCATAGGGGGCCTCAGCCGGGGCCACCACCGGCTCCATCGAAAGCCGGTCAAAGCCCAGGTCATCGGCCATATGGATGACATCATCGGCAAAATCGGTATTGAAGTGGGTGTAGGTCCCCCGCATATAGTACCACTGGTCCGGAGAAGCCTTTTCAATAAAGGCCTGGTAGCGAGGCACCACCCGGTCATAGGAAGGGCCGCCGCCGACAAAGGGACGCATGTGGTCATGAACGGCCTTCCGTCCATCCAGGGACAGGACCAGGTCAATATCATTGGCCTTGACCCAGTCGACAACGTCATCCGTCATGAGAACCCCATTGGTGGTCAGAGTTAGTTTAAGGACCTTACCGTGCTTCTTCGCCAGGTCCCGGCCATACTGAGCCGCCGCCTTGCAGACCTCGAAGTTCAAAAGGGGCTCGCCGCCAAAAAAGTCCACCTCTACATGGGTCCGGTGGCCGGAAGCCTCCATTAAAAAGTCCATGGCCGCCTTGGCCGTTTCCAGGCTCATCAGCCCCCGGGGGCCGCCATAGGCCCCGGTATCTGCAAAACAATACCGGCAGCGCAAGTTGCAGTCATGGGCCATATGCAGGCACATGGCCTTGACGATGGGCTCTGTATGGGGCTGGTAGTCCGAAAAATCCGCTGGAGTAAAAAGCAGGCCCTCATCAATCAGGTCCTGGATGCCCTCAGCAATCTCCCGGGCATCTACCCGGCCCAATTTCTCTTCCGCCAGGGCCAGCCCTTCATCCCAGCCATGGGCCTTCACCAAGTCTAAAAAAGCAAGGGTATCCTCATCGGCAATGTGGACCGACCCGCTGTTCACATCTAAAATAATCGACAAATCATCAAAAGTGAAATAATGCACCGTATTAAAGTCTAAGGCCTTCTCACTCTTTGTCGTCATATGACATTCCTCCATTCAAGGGCCAGTATAGCACACTCTAGACCGGAGGTGAAAGACCGCCGGCGCAAGTGGATTGCGTCAATGCCCAAACCACCTAGCCCTATAAACAATACTTATACCCCCTATTACAGAAGAGTATTATCCATCATTTGTTTTCATATATATAATAAGATATATAGCCGTATTTATTATCTTCTGAAAATGGGCCGCACACTTGGTCCAAAAGTTTTAAGGATTGCTACGGGTTCTTCGCTTAAAGAAGGAGGTCTTATGATGTCTGCTCAAGTCGATAAGAGCGCTGAAATGAAACGGTATATTCATTCAGTCATCGGTATTGCAATTATGATTGTTTTTCAGTTTATTGCGCCCATTGGGGCCATTACCCCCGTTGGTATGAAGGTGGTTGGCGCCTTTTTAGGCATGGTCTACCTATGGTCTATGGTTGACACCCTCTGGCCTTCGGTCTTAGGTCTATTGGTTATTGGTTTTTCCGGCTTTGCCGGCGAGGGCCCTCCGGGGATGATTGCCACCATGCTCAATGCCTTCGGGAATTTTACAGTTATCCTGACCCTCTTTGCCATGATCCTCTTTGGGGCCCTCTACCATGTGGGTTGTACCAATTATATTGCCCACTGGTTCCTCACCCGGAAGATTATTACCGGCCGGCCCTATGTCTTCATCGCTTCCTTTTATGCTGCTTGCTTTTTATTAGCAGCCCTCCTGTCTCCGATTATTTCCCTGCTGGTCTTATGGCCCATCGCTCTCTCTATTATGGAGGAGTTCCATGTCACCAAGAGTGATAAAATCTGGCCCTACTTCTTTGTCGGGATGTTCTTTGTGTCCACCATCGGCCAACCCCTCTTCCCCTTTAAGGGGGCCCAACTGATTGTCGTTGCTGCCTTTGAACAGATGAGCAACACAAGTGTGCCCTACCTCCCCTATATGCTTTTAAACCTGTGCATTTGTGTTCTTTTAATGGCCACCTATATCCTGTTCTTAAAATTCATCATCCGGCCCGATGTCAGCAAAATCAAGGATATTGACGCAGACCGCTATGCCACTGAAAACCAGCTGCCGCCTATCAACCTGCGGCAAAAGGCCTACCTGATTATGCTCCCCATTTACATTATTTTACTCCTGATGCCAAACTTCCTACCTGCTAACTTCCCCCTGGTATCCTCTCTAAAAATCTTGGGGCCCATGGGGCTGACCATGTTTATTGCTGTTTTATTCAGCATTCTGAGATATGAAGGGAAGCCTTTCCTGGAGTTTAAAGAAGTGGCCTACCGGCAGTTCAACTGGGGCATCTACTTTATGATTGCTGCCGCCGTTTACGGGGCCAATGCCCTGTCCGATGACGCCACCGGCGTCAAGGCCTTCCTCCTGGATACCCTCAACCCCCTCCTAGGCGGTCGGTCCGAATTCACCTTTATGATAATCATGTTCACCGTAGCCCTCATCATCACCAACTTTGCCAATAATGCCGCTATGGCGGTGGTCTTAATGCCGGTCATCATTGCCTTTAGTGAGCAGATGGGCATTAACCCCATGCCCGTAGCCATGGGCGTCGGTATGATGGTCTTCGTGGCCATGCTGACCCCTGCCGCCTCTCCCCACGCCGGAATGATGCACGGCTATAAGAGCATTTACAGCACCGGCGATATTATGCGGCTGGGCTTCCCCCTCTGTATTTTAGCCCTGGCCTACTACTGCCTGATTGGCTACCCCCTGGCTAAATTCCTCTTCTAACTAGGCACATAAGTCCCAGCTATGCCCCCAATTGATTAACGATATTACCCATCGCTATTCAACTCTAGTATACTGAATTTGACAGATCAATCGTGCTAAGCGAAAGGAGATTCACATGGGAACACCTACAGTCCACCCTACCGGTACTACTATTTATAATCCGGAAAAATGCTTTAACGGCTACACCATTTTCCCGGCCCGGGAACAGGGGGCCATGCTCATCGATATGAACGGCCGCGTGGTCAACTTCTGGAAAGACCTCCAGGGCTTTCCGAATAAGCTCCTCCCCGGCGGCGAAGTGGTCGGCAGCCGTGGCGAACGGAACAGCGAGTACGGCTGGCAGGACCAGATTGACCTGATCCAGGTTGACTGGGACGGCAATGTCGTCTGGGAATTTAACCAGCTGGAATACATCGAAGACCCGGGCTATGAGCCGCAATGGATGGCCCGCCAGCACCACGACTACCAGTTTGAAGGTAATACCGTCGGCTACTATGTCCCCGGCATGGAAGCCAAGACCCGTGGCGGCAACAAGCTCCTCCTCTGCCACCACACCGTTACCAACCCGGCCATTTCCGCCCTGCCCCTCTGCGATGACACCATCATCGAAATCAACGATGCCGGTGAAATCCTCTGGCGCTGGAACTGCAACGAGCACTTCCGGGAAATGGGCTTTTCTGAAGAAGCCAAAAACTGCATTGCCCGCAACCCGAACATGAATAAGTCCGGCGGTGACTGGATGCACACCAACTCCATGAGCGTCCTAGGCCCCAACCGCCACTATGACAATGGTGACGACCGCTTCCACCCGGACAACATCATCATCGATGGCCGGCAAACCAACATTATCTGCATTATTTCTAAAGAAACCGGTAAGATTGTCTGGAAATTAGGCCCAGACTACACCACCCCGGAAGCCCGCTTTATCGGCCAGATTGTCGGCCAGCACCACGCCCACATGATCCCTCAGGGCATGCCCGGCGAAGGCAACATCCTCATTTACGATAACGGTGGTATGGGCGGCTACGGCGCCCCGAACCCGGGTTCCAAAACCGGCCTGAACAACTCCCTCCGCGACTACAGCCGGGTCATTGAATTTGACCCCGTTACCATGAAAATGGTTTGGGAGTGCAAGCCCTCCGATATGGGCCATGCCATGCCCTATCATTCCGACCACTTCTACAGCATGTTCATTTCCTCGGCTCAACGCCTGCCCAACGGCAACACCCTCATCACTGAAGGGTCCGGCGGCCGCTTAATGGAAGTGACCCGGGACCACGAACTGGTCTGGGAATACATCTCCCCCTACTGGGGCAAGTACATGCCCATCAATATGATTTACCGGGCTTACCGCTACCCCTATGACTACGTTCCCCAAGTCGAAAAACCGGAAGAAGTCGCCATCGAACGGATTGACAACACCACCTTCCGGATGCCCGGCGCCGCCGGCAAAGACCCGGAACGGACCGTCTCTGTAGAAGGGACCATCGGCTTCGCTGCTGTTGACGGCTTCTGCCTGCAAACAGAAGAAGAGTAAGCTCATCCCGCATCCCAAGGGGCTCTACCCCCTTGGGATGCTTTTTTATTGGGCCTTATGATTTGCAACCTTTTGCCTTAAAAGGTATACTGTAGGCAACTAAAGGGGACCCCTGGGGCCTCCCACCATCAGGGCCGCCAATAGGGCTTACAACCGGGCCCTCTGCATTGCTTCCAGCAAGGAGAAAGAGACATGCGCATAGAACAGTTAGAGCAGATTATCACCATTAATCGCTGTGCATCCATATCCAAAGCCGCCAAAGAAATGCTCATTTCCCAGCCGGCCCTATCCACATCCCTCCGTCAGTTAGAAGAAGAGCTCGGCACCACCCTCTTTATCCGTGACCATAACGGCGTCTTTCCCACCGGCGACGGCACCTGCGTCATTGACCTGGCCAACCAGGTCATGGAACTGATTGATGACATCCGCTACTTCAGCTGCCGGGAGCACGACCTCCAGGGTACCGTCCGCCTGATCCGGACCCCGGCCTACAGCGTCTTGGACTACCACATCCTCTCCCAGTTGCGCCACCAGTACCCCAACCTCCAGGTGGAAATTATCGAACAACCCATTGACGATGTCATCTCCAGCATCTATGAGGGCACCGCCAACATCGGCCTCATCACCTGGGGCATCTCCTCCGAGCAGACCCAATCCCACCTAGCCAAGCTAGACCTCATCCACGAAGAACTGGGCCCCCGCAAGCTCATGGCCTTTGTCGACCGCAATAACGCCCTGGCCAACCAGGCCGCCGTCCACCTGGATGACCTCCAGGACGCCCAGTTCCTGTCCTACTCCTCCGGCTACTGGAGCCGGATCAGCAACGACCTCAACCTCAACAAAGACGCCATCATCGTCAAGGATAAGGAGGACCTCAAGCGGGGCATCTACAAGGGCCACGCCATCGCCCTCTTACCGGATATCTTCGCTGAAGAAGACATCTACTGCGAGCAAAAACTCATCCGCTGCGTCGCCGTCAACGACGAGCACGGCAGCTTCGAAGGCTACGACTGCGTCCTCTACCCCCGGAAACGGAACCTAACCCTGGCCGAAAAATACCTCCTCCGAGTCATCCGCCACCTGCTGGTCCGAGACGCCATAGAGTAAAAAATAAAGCTATACAATACCCCAAGCCTGGATTTAAAAATCCAACTTTTGGGGTTTGTTTATTAGCAGCTATTCCCTCTATAAAAGACTTTAGCTATAGTAGCTTATACAAGGAGAAGCCATGAAAATAGAACACCTAGCGTATTTTGTTCATTTATCTAAAACTGGCTCCTTTACCAAATCGAGTGAGCACTTCTATATGACACGGCAAAACTTCAGTAAAATCATACGCCAGCTACAATGCGAAGTAGGCGCAACCCTCTACATCGCTAATAGAAGCGGTGTAACTTTTACTGAAGAAGGAAAAATATTTTTAAATTTCGCTCGCCAAACGGTCCGCACCTATGATAAAACAATGGAAACAATCAAAAAACAATCCCTTAATAAGCAAATCACCGGAGAAGTACATGTCTATGCAGGAATTATTATTATGGCTATGTTTTCTTCTTCCGGTATTTTCGCCAAGTTTCTAGCGCGATATCCAAACATTTCGCTACATATGCATGAAGGAGACAGTTTATCAGCTTTACCTATGATACAGGACGACAAAAGAATTGTTGCTATTCTTCCCATTGCTGAAGATCCTAAGTTAAACTATCTTTATCATCCACTTTTAGATACCTTTAAAGTCATCCCTCTCTTTAAAGGTGAGTACGCCTGTTTAGTGAACAGACACCACCAATTTGCTCAACAAGAGCATATTTCAGTACAAAGCTTTTTAAAAACATCTCATGCCAATCTTTTTAAGAATTCCGTTTTAAGTGAAATGCTGAGTCAATACGGCTCATATCAGCCGCGTTATTCCTCAAACAACCTGGATATCTATACCAATTTAATTGCTAATGATAATATTGCCGGCATCGCTGCACTTGAATCAGAGAGTATCCTGGACTTCTATGCCCAAAAGAAACTTTATTTAGTCCCTTTCACTGAGCGATTGGCCTATACCACAAGCTTAGTTATACATAGCGCCCTTAAACCAACAGATCCAGCTTATCTGTTTTCACAGTTTATGTTTGATTCAGTCAAAAATAAAACGTAAATATACCCACACCATAACTAAGGCCCATTTTGTCAACCTTTTAGTTGACGAAATGGGCCTTAGTCCTCTAAAGACATACTATTAAAAATTAATTATATATTCTATTATTAAAACTAAGGGAAGGCGCCACCCCTACTTCTAAAAAACTATAAGAAAGGGTTTGCTGGTAATGAATACGAACTCTTCTCAAGCTCCGGAGGTTTGCCTACCAGAGCAAATCAACCCAAAGACTAAGTGGCTAATTATTATCGTTTCAATTCTATTTTATTTTGCTTTCACCCAATTGCTCACCTTTGACACACTCTCTTTAGAAGGACAAAAAGCTATCGCTTTAGCCATCATCGTTGTTTGTTTTCTTTTGTTCGAAGTACTACCTATGCCTGTTACAGCTATTATGGCTGTACTCATGGTCCCTGTGTTAGGAATTGCAGATCAAAAAGCTGCATTTTCTAATTTTACTATTGGGGCAATGTTCTTCGTTTTTGGCGTTTTTATCCTCGCTGTGGGCTTTTCTGAAACTGGTATTGGCTATCGCATCTCAACCTGGGTCAGCACGCATGCTGGTACCAATACCAAGCGTGTTATCCTCGTCTACATGCTTGTTGTCGGCGCTGTCTCTAGCTTGTTGGCCGACATTCCGACAGCAGTTATTTTTGGGGTTCTAGCTCATGAACTTTTACTTCTAAATAACTGTTCACCTTTATGCAGCAATTTTGGCCGCTCATTGATGATTGCTATTCCTGTAGCTGCAACTATTGGCGGTATTGGTACCCCAGCTGGCGGAGCCCTAAATATAATGACGATTTCTATTTTAGAAAACCTAACTGGAGTGCGCATTACGTTTTTACAATGGAGCGCTATTGGGTTGCCTTTCGCCTTTGTCTTGCTCGTTCTTGTTTGGGCATTACTCATTAGAATATTTCCACCAGAAATAGCTACAATAGTTCCCATTGAAAAAGAATCAACCCCACTTACTGCAAAAGAGCGAAAATTCTTAATCGTTTTTTTGGCAATGATCCTACTTTGGATTACTGAATCTGTGCACCATATTCCGCTTTGGACCGTTGCAGTCGGTGGCTCTGCCCTTTTATTTTTACCGGGGATTGACGTCCTCAGTTGGGGTAAAGTCCGAAATTCTGCAGAAATGAATCATGAAGTGCCAATATTAATTGGCGGAACCAATGTGGTTGCTGTTGTTTTGAGTCAAACAGAAGCCGCATCTTGGATTGCTAATGGTATATTTGGAAATTTTGGTAGTAGTCTTCTCCCCATTTTAATTTTAGTTGCTCTGCTCTCAGTGTATGGTCATTATCTCATTCCCTCGTCCACTGCACTTATTGCAGTACTTGTGCCAATTGTCGCAGCTTTTGCCATGACTGCCAACTACAGCCCAGTTATACTAGGTTTTTTAACTTGTCTTGGGGCTCATCTAACCATGCTTCTCCCTCAATCTGATCCGGTCAGTTTAGCTACATTTAATCATGGCTGGTGGGAAATGAAAGATATGATTAAAGTTGGTTGGATTTCTAGTATTGTATGGATTCCTATAAGTGTTCTTACCGCTGCTTTAATGCTCCTATTTTGGTAAAGAAAGGATGTTACAAATGCCTCCTATTATCAACAAAGAAAAATGCATCAAATGTCGTAAATGTCTGCAAATCTGTACTATGGATGTTTTCGGCGCTAGCGAATCAAAAGACGTGCCGGAAATTCAATATCCCGAAGAATGTTGGCATTGTCGGGCTTGCGTAATTGATTGTCCTGCTGATGCCATCCAACTTCGCTACCCGATTCAAATGAGTTTTTCCTTCAAAAAAGTGAACTAAAGCTCTTTATTCGTAGAGGAGGTATCGAGTATGCTTCAAATTAAAGAAGAGGTATTAAGTTGTGATGTATTGGTCGTCGGTGGAGGGATCGCTGGCTTAATGGCAGCAATTGCAGCGAGCGATAACGGCGCAAAAGTTATTTTATGTGATAAAGGAGACACGCTCCGCAGCGGATCCGGAGCAACGGGCAATGACCACTTTGCCTGCTACATCCGCAGCTATCATAACAATGATAAAGAAACATGGATGAAGGAATTCAAGCGCAGTATGGTTGGTGCCTACTCAGATACAAAATTGCAAAGTAAATTTGCAGATATGAGCGAAGCTGTCGTAGAAGATTGGTATAAGTGGGGAATCAACATGAAGCCCCATGATAAATACGAGTTTTTAGGACATGCCATGCCTGGACATATGCGTGTTTTCTTAAAATATGATGGTGAAAATCAAAAAGCTGTTCTGACCAAAGAAGCAAAGGCTCGCGGTGTACAAATCGAAAATCGCTCACCGGTAACAGAGTATTTAGTTGATAAAGATAATAAAATTGCTGGTGTTGTAGCCTTAGATATTAATGAGCCGGTCCCGGTCGTGAAAGTCTATAAAGCAAAAGCAGTTATCTCGACAACTGGTAACACGAGCCGGTTATATCCTACAGATACTGTATATAACCTTTTCAATACTGCCCATTGTCCATGTAACGCCGGTGGTGGCCGTGCAGCTGCATATCGTGTTGGCGCCAAGCTGGTTAATCTAGAAATTCCAAATACTCATGCTGGCCCAAAAAACTTTGAGCGCTGCGGTAAAGCTACCTGGATTGGCGTCTTAACAGATAGCGATCAAAAACCACTCGGCCCCTTTGTTCAAAAACCTGATCGAGAATTAGGGGATTTTACTGCTGATGTATGGCATGGTGTCTTTTCTGAACCTGTACAAACAGGTGCTGGTCCAGTCTTTATGAATTGTACGGAGACATCTGACGAAGACCTAGAATATATGCGTTGGGCCTTTAAGTGCGAAGGGGCTACTTCCATTGTTGATGCTTTAGACCAGCAAGAGTTACCTTTACGCGAAAATATGATCGAATTTACTCAGTATGAACCCATCCTTATCGGTAGGGGCATTCAGATAGACCTGAACGCAGCTACAAACGTGCCTGGTCTCTACGCAGCCGGTGATGAAATCGGAAACTTTAGAGCAGATATCGGTGGTGCCGCAGTTATAGGTCGAATCGCCGGAGAATCAGCAGCTAAGTATGCTGCTGATGCAAAGCCAAGTGACATCGATATGAGTAAGATTTCAGAGTTACAAGAGTTTTATAGCAGCTTTATGGAGCGCACGGAAGGCGCTAAATGGCAAGAACTCAATGCCGGAATTCAACAAACTATGGATCGGTACGCTGGAATTAAAAACCCCAGGTCTAAAACCATGCTCGAAGCTGGCTATAACTACTTAGAACATTTACGTACACGAGCAATTAAAGACATTAAATGCTCCACAGCCCACGAATTAATGCGTACATTAGAATCATTCGACCTACTCCAAATTGGACAACTAATCTGCCTAACTGCAGAAGAGAGAAAAGAATGCCGGGGCATGCATAAACGAGCCGAATATACCTACACGAATCCACTCCTAGATAATAAATTTCTCAATATTTATAAGGCACCTGGTCAAGAAGAGCCTGTTTTAGAATGGCGAGATGAGTATTAGAAAGTAGATCTATATAAAAATGGGCTAAAGGAAATCCCCGTCCTTTAGCCCATTTCACATTCCTTAACTTATGCGAAACAAAAAAAGCCTTCCTAAAGAGGAAAGCTTTCTTTTGCGGATGGTGGGAGTCGAACCCACACGCCATCGCTGGCATACGCCCCTGAAACGCACGCGTCTGCCTATTCCGCCACATCCGCTAGTTGCAGGATTTATAATACCGCACTGTGAAAATTTTGTCAAGGTTTTCCCTAGAATTGGCGGAAAAAGACCTGCAGGTCCTTAGACGTCTACCCGGCCCGACAAGGCCCGGGCCAGGGTCATGTCATCGGCAAACTTAATGTCCCCACCAATGGGCAGGCCCCGGGCGATCCGGGTCAGGCGGACGCCGAGGGGGCGGAGTTCATCAATGAGAAAGAGGGCGGTGGTTTCCCCTTCGACAGAGGGGTTGGTGGCTAGGATGACTTCTTGAACCTGCTCATCCTGGACCCGGGCCTTTAATTCATCCACCCGGAGGTCTTCCGGGCCAATGCCGTCCATGGGCGACAGGCGGCCGCCCAGGACATGGTAGCGGCCCTTAAAGGCGCCGGTCCGTTCAATGGCGGCAATATCCCGCACTTCTTCGACCACGCAAAGCTCGCCGGTGGCCCGGTCCGGGTTGGCGCAAATCCGACAGAGGTCGCTGTCGGTCAGGTTGCCACAGCGGGGGCAGTGGCCGATGGTCCGCTTGGCCACCCGGATGGACCGGGCCAGGGTTTCGGCTTCGGCGGCCGGAGCATCCAGGATATGAAAGGCCAGGCGGGTGGCGCTTTTCCGGCCGATGCCGGGCAGGCGGGCTAGGGCGTCAATGAGCTCCTGCAGGGCATCGTTCATCTTACTCATTAAAAGAGGCCACCGGGGACTTTCATGCCTTTGGTCAGGGCGCCCATTTTTTCTTCAGACAGGGCGGCTGCGGTCCGGATGGCGTCGTTGACGGCAGCGGCGATGAGGTCTTGGAGCATTTCAATGTCTTCCGGGTCAACGACTTCCGGGTCCAGCTCGACGGAAAGGACTTCATTATTGCCGTTAACGGTCACTGAGCAGGCCCCGCCGCCGGAGGTGCCGGTCACCGGCGTTTCGGCCAGTTCTTCCTGGAGCTTTTTCATCTGCTTCTGCATCTTCTGCATTTCTTTCATCATTTTTTGCATGGACATGGTTCTTTCTCCTTTTTGTCGGGGCTATTTACTTATCTACCAGTTTAATATCTTCATCGCTTAAATTAAAGAGGCGTTTGGACTGTTCCACTAGTTCTTCGGTCCGGTCCTGGCCCTGGCTTAAGACCAGGTTGACCTGGGCGGTCCGGCCGGTGGTCTGATAAAAGAGTTCGGCCAGCATGGACCGCTGCTGGGGGCTGTTCATCTGCTTATAATGAAAGCTGTTTTCTTCGGGAAAGCGGAGGGTCAGGATGCCATCGGTAAGGCTTTCGGCGATGGCCGGCTTCATAAAGGCGTGGAGCCGGACGCTGTGCCCCTTTAGGGCTTCCATGGTTTGGGCCCAGAGGGCGGCCAGTTCACCGGCATTGGCAGCGGTATCGGCCGGCTGGGCCGGTGGACGGGCCGGGGCCTGGGCCGACTGGCCCGGGTCTGCCGGGGGGATGGGCGTCGCCGGCGGGGTATCAATCCGGTCCCGGGGCGCCGGTTGGACCTGCGGCTTAGAGGCCTGGCGGGCCGGCTTGGGCTGGGCCACGGACCTGGCTTGGTCCGGAGGCGCCGCCAGGGCGGCCGGGTCTTCTACCAGGAGGGCCAGGTCAATGAAGGTGGTCTCCAGGAGGAGTTCGGCATCTCCGGCAAAGCGGAGCTGGGCTTCCGCTTCAGATAGGCAGCGGATGAGCCGCTCAAAGGTCGGGATAGAGAGAGCTTCGGCCAAGGGCTTGGCGCCCTCAGGGTTTAAGATGCTCCCCTGGTCCAGGGCCTGGGGGGCGACCTTTAACATGAAGAGCCGGCGGAGCCAGTCGGCAAAGTCTTTCAAGAGGCGGCCGGCTTCACTCCCCTCCTTGAGGGCCTGGCGGAGGGTCTCTAAGAGACTGGCGTAATCAATATTTTTAAGGGCCTCGGTCAAGTCCCGCAAGACCCGTTCGGACAGGCCGCCGGTCAGGTCATCTACCGCTTGAAGGGTGATGGTATCCGGGGCATAGGCATGGGCCTGGTCTAGGAGGCCAATGGCATCCCGGAGGCCGCCGGCCGATTGCCGGGCAATCTTCAGGAGGGCCTGGGGTTCATAGCCCATGCCTTCCAGGTCGGCCAACTTCTGCAGGTGGTCGGCGACCACCTGGGTGGAAATCCGCCGGAAGTCGAAGCGCTGGGTCCGGGATAAAACCGTCTGGGGAATCTTTTGCGGGTCGGTCGTTGCCAGGATAAAGAGGACATGGGCCGGCGGTTCTTCCAGGGTTTTTAAGAGGGCGTTAAAGGCCTCGCCGGTCAGCATGTGGACTTCGTCAATGATGTAGACCTTCCGCCGGCCCACAGCCGGCACAAAGCGGACCTGGTCCTTTAAGTCGCGAATTTCATCAATGCCCCGGTTGCTGGCGGCGTCAATGTCTACCACATCAATAAAGCGGTCTTCGGCAATGGCCAGGCAATTGTCGCAATGGCCGCAAGGGGACCCTTCATTAGGGGCCAGGCAGTTGACGGCCTTGGCCAGGATTTTGGCGGTAGAGGTCTTACCGGTCCCCCGGGGACCACAAAAAAGGTAGGCATGGGCCAGGCGCTCGTATTTCAATGCATTTTGCAGGGTGGTCACCACGACCTCCTGACCGATGACATCGGCAAAGGTCCGGGGCCGAAAGACCCGGTACAAGGCTTTGTGTGCCATCTCGTTCATCTCCTTTAATATGCCCAATCCAATGCCTTGATAATAGCTTATTCCCTTAGGCATCGTCAAGTTTTATGCCAGCAAAGAGGCCCCTCCAGCTGGGCTTATTTGGCCGGATGGGGCTGAAAATCTCGATTACTGGTAAATCTTGAAATATTTTTGAATTTTTTATTAAATTCAACGTCTTTTTAATTGACAATTGTCTGTTAAATGCTTAAACTAAACTCAATAGCTACTGTTATAAAACAAAACCTTCTATCCTACATCACACCTATATCACAAAGTTTATCTACTTTTTTGACAAGAAGATGCTTTTTAGGTGGACAAAGCCCCATCAAATAGGTACAATGGTCAGAAAACCACAACTTGCACTAATCTTTGCAAGCCTGGTTCTTTTTTGCATCAGAAAGGGAGATTTGTATGAGTATTTTAGCAAAACATGCCCAAGGGAAGGGTGGCCCGGATACCATTTTTGCTTACGCCGGCGCTGCAGCCAAGCGGGCAGAAGAGGTGGGCACTGAAAATATCGTCAATGCAACCATTGGCGCCTTTTTGACACCTGAAGGCCACCTGGCAACAATGAAAACCGTTGAGGCAGCTATGGAGGCGATACCTTTTGAGGTGGCTGCGAATTACGCCCCGATTAATGGCCTCCCGGCCTTTATTGAAGCCATGGCCGATTCTGTATTTCGCGATTACCGGCCCAACTGTTATATTGACGGGGTCGCTACCCCCGGTGGTACCGGTGCTGTCCATAACGCTACTTTTAATTATTTAGATGAAGGCGACACCTGCCTGACCACAGATTATTTTTGGGGCAATTATACCTCTTTATTGAGTGAGTTTGGACGCAAACTAGATACCTTTAATACTTTTACCCCTGAAGGCGACTTTGATGTCCAGGCCTGCCTGACCGCCTGCAAGGACCTCCTCGGCAAGCAGGACAACCTGGTCCTGCTCCTGAACACCCCGGCCCATAACCCGACCGGCTTTACCGTTACCAATGACGAGTGGCGCCAGCTCCTGGATGGCTTAACCGACCTGGCCAAGGCCCATCCGGACCAGGGCGTTATCGTCATTATCGACGTGGCCTATATTGACTATGCGCCCCAGGATGCTCGGTCCGTTTTCAAGTTATTTGAAAACCTGCCGGAAAATATCCTCGGCATTGTCTGCGCCTCTTTAAGTAAGGGCTACACCCTCTATGGCTACCGCTTAGGGGTTGAGCTCTGCATGGCCCAGACCGAGGCCGTTAAAGATGAATTCATGCTCGCTGCCGGCGCTTCCTGCCGGGCCACCTGGTCCAATTGTTCCCGGGTGGGGATGGAAATGGTCGCCCAATTGGCCGCTGATCCGGAAAAACTCAAGGCCTTCCGGGCTGAGCAGGATGATTTTGCCGCCCAATTGGCTGAACGGGCCGCCCTCTTTACTTCCGAGGCGGAAGAAGTGGGCCTGACCATTTGCCCCTACCACAGCGGTTTCTTTATCTATGTACCGACCAAAACGCATGAGGATGCAGAGGCTTTAACGCAAAAAGTTGCTGAAAAAGATATTTTCGTGGTGCCCCTGGGTGATGGCGTTCGGATTGCCATCTGTGCTATTTCCACTCCCCAGATTAAAGGCATGGCAAAAATATTCAAAGACGCTCAACAGGCTTTGAACATCTAAGCAAGCCTGGATTTGCTAACATAGGAGGTTACCATGAGCAGTCCATCCACCCAACCAAAAGCCACGATTGGCTATATTATCACTGTTGGTTTTGCTATTTTTGCCACCTACTTCGGTGCCGGTAACTTGATTTTCCCGCCAACCCTAGGCTTATCCGCCGGGACCCTCTGGCTCTTCGCCCTCCTGGGCTTCGCCATTACAGACGTTGGGCTCGGTGTTCTAGGGATTGTCGCCACCACCAATGTCGGCGGCGGCGTTGACGATGTCGCCCGTCCGGTGGCTAAATGGTTTTCTGTTGTTCTCGGTTCTTTAATCTGTCTCTTTATCGGGCCCCTATTCGCTGTTCCCCGGGTCGCTGCGACCACTTATGAAATGAGTATCCAGCCCTATGCGGACTTTATCCCTATTTGGGCCCTGTCCTTTGTCTTCTTCGCCATCACCATGGCCCTGACCATTAAGCAGTTGGCCGTTGTTGATATTATTGGTAAAATTTTGACCCCTGTTCTCCTAATTATGTTAGCCGTTATCTTTATCGGCGCCATCTTTAACCCCATCGGGTCCCCGGTGGTCACCGAAGCGGAGCACCAATTTGCCAACGGTTTCCTAGAAGGTTACCAAACCATGGACGGAATCGGGTCCCTGGTTATGGCCGGGATCTTCGTCTATGACGTCCGGGCCAGAGGCTTTAAATCCCGGAAGCAACAGCTGTCCGTTATCTTACCGGCCTGTATTGTTTCCGGTATCTGCCTCACCTTGATCTATGGCGGCCTGACCTATATCGGTGCAACCGCCAGTGGCCTGCCTGAATTCCAAGGCTTAGACCGGGTCCCCCTCTTAATTGGGACCGTCTTTGCCATCTTAGGTACCCCGGGTAAGGTGGCCCTGTCCATCGCTGTGGCCGCTGCCTGCCTGACGACCTCTATCGGGCTTACCTCCATGGTCGCCAACTTCTTCGCCCGGATTACCCATGACAAGCTCAAATACTCAACCAACGTTGTCATCATCTGTATCGTCAGCTTCCTGATGTCCTTAGGTGGCGTTGAAGCCATTATTGCTCTGGCTGTAAACTGCCTCCTGCTCATCTACCCCGTCGTTATGGTTCTGATTTTCTTAGCCGTATTTGACCGTTTTGTCCCTTACAAGTGGACCTACCGCGGCGCCATCATCGGTGCTTTAGCTGTCTCCATCCTGGATGTTTGGGGCAACTACAGCGAACCGGTTAAAGGCCTGGTCAACATGGTTCCCTTGGATACCATCGGTTTCGGCTGGATCATCCCTGCTATTATCGGTGGTGTCATCGGCGCGGTGGTACAAATGGCCCTCAAGGCCCCGAACCCGGAAAAACCCTACCGGCCGGAATTTGATGCAGATGACCTATAAGCAAGTCCACAAAGCGCCCGCTGGGGCGCTTTTTTCTTGCCTCTTTTCGGCAGGCGTGCTAGGATAGCCAAATAGACCTTGAAAGGAGTGTCTGCCATGTGTCCTGAAAAAACGGCCCGGCCGCCCAGGGTGACCGTCTACGGTCAAGCCGGCACCTATAGCCATGCGGCGGCCTGCCACCTGGCCCCAGACGGCCATTACCAGTTTATAGATGACTTTGAAGAGGCCCTCCGGTCCCTGGGGCCCGACCGGGCAGACCTGGCCGTCCTTCCCTTGGAGAATTCCTCGGCCGGTAGTGTCCTGCCGGTCCTGGACAACCTCATCAAGTACCGCCAGCTACAGATTGTCGCCGAGCTGACCCTCCCCATCCACCATGTCCTGGCTGCCCGGCCGGATACTCAATTCGAGGAAGTCACCACCGTCCATTCCCATGACCAGGCCCTGCGGCAAACCCGAACCTTTTGGCGGACCCAGGGCTGGCAGCCGGTCCCGGCCAGGTCCACAGCCGGCGCCGCCAGCCAGATTGCCCAAGACCGGCCCCCCGGCTCCGCTGCCATTTGCAGTGCCCTGGCGGCCGACTTAAACGGCCTAACCATCCTGGCCCGGGATATCCAGGATGTGGCTGAAAACAGTACCCGCTTTATCCTAGTCGCCGCCCCGCCCTTTAGCTACCGGCCCCAGGACCCGGCCGCCAAGGGGGCTTATACCTTCACCGTCAGCCATGAAAGCGGGGCCCTCCTGGCCGTCCTCCAAGCCCTTGCCGATGCCGGCCTCAACCTGGTCAAGCTGGAAAGCCGGCCCGTCCCCCAGCACCCCTTCAAATACCGGTTTTTTGTCGATATCGACTTACAGGCCGGAGACCTGGACCAGGCCCTCACCGCCTGCCAACCCCTCTGCCGGGACTTTCACTGCCTCGGCCGCTACCCGGTTATGGAACCCTAGCACTGCGGGAGGATCCCCCTCCCCAAACTGACAGGCCCGGAAGATAGGCATGCGAAATGCCGATAAAGCGATTTTTTTCTCTGTAAAACACTTTTGCCAATATCGCCCCTTAGCTATATTGACAATTATTTGCCCATTAGCTAGAATAAATATAACTACACGCAATGATGAGACTACGACTGTCCTTCCTTTTTTAGAGAGCCGGTGGCTTGGTGAAAACCGGTAGGGAAGCCAGTCCTTCCACCTCTGAGCGCAGGCTGAAAGGCCTCGGCTGGCGGCCGTTATCCGCCTATAAGAGGCAGCCTAGCTGCAATTCGGGTGGCACCGCGGATTATTTCGTCCCTTTATCTGGAGGGGCGTTTTTTTATTGCCGTCGGTGGGCTACCAAGTCATTGCTTGAAAGGAGAAGGGCTTTGTATATTGCCACAAATATTCCCCTATTGGATTCGACCCTGGCCTTGATTAAGAATGAGCAAGTGAACCTGGGCCAGATTGACCAGGACCTCTCCTGGTCAGAGGCCTCTACCAAGGCGGACGGTCTCTTGCTCAGTGCCGGCAGTGAATTGCCGGATATGGTCTATGAAGCCCACGGACAGCTGGCAGCCATTGGCCTGCTGAACCGGGATGAACGGCTCCTGGATGTCCCCCGGGCGACAGGGGCGGGTATTTTACTTTTAGAACCCCTGCGGGGGGAGTCGGCCAGCCAGGCGGACTTTATCCTGATGAAAATCCTCACCGAGGCTCGGACCGGCAAGTATGACCCGGTGGAGCTGGCCGGCAAGCGGCTGGGCATTTTAGGCTTTGGGCCTACAGCCAAGGAGGTCGCCCGCCGGGCCAAGGCCTTCGGCCTCCAGGTGGTCTTAAGCAGCGAGGAGTGCAGCCGGGTCCAGGCAGAGCTCTACGATGCTGAAATCCTCCCCACCATTGACCTCCTGGTCAGTGTGGATATTTTAGTGAATTTACAAACCCAGGCCGCTGCCGGCGAGGGCCGGTTTGGCAAGGACGATATCCAGCTCCTCCGAGAGGGAGCCATCTTTATCCACCTGGGCGACCCCCAGGTCTTACGGATGAATGAGGTGGTCCGGGCCCTGGACTGGGGCTACCTGGATCGGTTTATCATTGACCTGCCACCGGGCTATGACAGCCTCCACGAGGTCCTCAGCCGCTATATCGGCGAGGCCTGCACTATTGCCGCTGCCGGCAATACCCTGGAGGCCCGGCGGAGCATAGAAAAGGAAATGGCCCGGGACCTGATCCAGGCCCTCCGGGGCCAGGCGGTAGATTCGGCCATTAATATTCCCCGCCTCCGCCTGGCTGAAAGGCGGGCCCAGGCCCCCTGGCTCCGCCTGGCCACCCTCCTGGGGCAAATGCTCGGGGCCCGGCTGGACCGGCCCCCCAAGCAGGTGACCCTCTACGGTGGCAGTGAAGCCCCGGACCTCAACGAAGAGGCCCTGTGGGCGGCCTTCCTGGAGGGGCTGGCCCATGGCCTGGGCGAGGCCCGGGTCAACCGGGTATCGGCCCGCCACTGGGCAGATGAGGCCGGGATAGACCGCCATTGGCAGGCCGCTAGCCAGCGGCCGGATGGCCTGTCCGCAGCGGCCAGCACCATCCGCGGCAGCCTGGAGGTAGGCGGGAGCATCCGCCACCAGACCATCCAGCTGACCCGGCTGGACCAGTTTCGCTTTACTGCCGAGCCGACGGCCCACCTCCTCCTCGTCCCCCACGCCAACCGGCCGGGGATGGTCGGCCAGGTCGGGACCCTCCTGGGGGCCCGCCAGGTCAATATCCGGGGCATGGTCCTGGGGCAAAAAGAGGAGGCCCGGGATATCGCCCTCATGTGGATCATGCTGGACAAGGCCCCCAATGAGGACCTCTTAGCTGAAATCACCGCCTTAAACGGCATGATCCAGCCGGAATATATATTTTTACCAAGTGAATTACTCAGCCCTATGGATTAGCCAACCTGTCAAAGAGAAAGGAGATTCTCATGTTAGACTTAAAACTCATGCGTCAAAATCCGGAAGCCGTCGTTGAAGGGGTCCGCCGCCGGGGGGACGACCTGGATATGACCCCCTTCCTGGAAGCGGACCGCCGCTACCGGGACCTGACCGTTGAGATGGAAAGCCTCCAGCAACAACGCAATGCCAAGAGTAAGGCCATTGGCGAGACCAAGCGGAAGGGCGAAGATGCCCAGGCCCTTATGGACGAGGTCAATACCGTTAAAGAAAAGATGGCCGCCATCGAAGATGAGCACCGGCGGATTGCCGAAGAATTGGATGCCTTCCGGGCCGGGGTCCCCAATATCCCGGCAGCAGACATTCCCGACGGGGGCGAGGATGACTTCCGGGTCGAACGGACTGTCGGCAGCCCGCGGGACTTCGCCTTCACCCCCAAGGCCCACTGGGAACTGGGCGAGGACCTGGATATCCTGGACTTTGAACGGGGGGCCAAGGTCACCGGCAGCCGGTTCACCTTCTACAAAAAAGGCGCCGCCCGGCTGGAACGAGCTGTCATCGCCTTCTTCCTGGACTTCCACACCGAAAAGCACGGCTACACCGAGCTTATCCCCCCCTACATGACCAACAGCCGGTCTGACTTCGGCACCGGCCAGCTGCCGAAATTCGCTGAAGATATGTTCCACATTGAAAATACCGACTACTACCTGATCCCCACCGCTGAAGTGCCGGTGACCAACTTCCACCGGGACGAAATTTTAACCGCCGCCGACCTGCCGGTGAAATACTGTGCCTTCAGCCCCTGCTTCCGGTCTGAAGCCGGGTCTGCCGGTCGGGATACTCGGGGAATTATCCGCCAGCACCAGTTCCACAAGGTGGAAATGGTCAAGCTGGCCCATCCGGACCACAGCTGGGAAGAACTGGAAAGCCTGACCCAGGACGCTGAAGACCTCCTCCAGGCCCTCAAGCTCCCCTACCGGGTCATCACCCTGGCCGCCGGCGACATCGGCTTCTCCAGTGCCAAGACCTATGACCTAGAAGTCTGGCTCCCCTCTTATGACAACTACCGGGAAATCTCTTCCTGCTCCAACTTCCTGGACTTCCAGTCCCGCCGGGCCAACCTCCGCTTCAGAGATGAAGACGGCAAGGTCCGCTTTGTCCACACCCTGAACGGGTCTGGCCTGGCTGTAGGCCGAACGGTGGCTGCCATTATGGAAAACTACCAAAAAGAAGACGGGACCATTGAAGTGCCGGAAGTCCTCATCCCCTACATGGGCGGCCGGACGGTCATTGAAAAGTAAACGTAGCTAGGCACGGGAAAGGGAGGATTTCTCCCTTTCCCCATTAATGAAGACATCAAAAGGGGGCTGTGTCAGAATGAGTAACATCATTCGGCACAACCCCATAAAAGGTCATTTTTACCTGTCATTTTTCTCGCTCTAGGCTAAGATTAAAATACTTGTTGTAGGACATGTATATATTATACCAACAATGGCCAAGGCCCGTCCCAAAAATGAGACGGGCCTTGTGCTTTTTTAGGGGTCTATTTTGCAACAGCCCCTTTTCTGTCTTCCACTCTTTACCTATCTTACCGACCTTTTCCGGCCTTAGCCGGGGAGGTCCTTTTCCGTAAAGACCCGGATGCCCTTGGCCTCCAGGCATTCGCTGGTGACCCCGTCGCCGGGGACCAGGCGCCGGGAAAAGGTCCCGTCATAGACCTGGCCCCTGCCGCAGGAGGGGCTCTTGGCCTTTAAGATGGCCAGGCGGATGCCCCGGTCCCGGACCAGGGCCAGGGCCTTGGCAGCTCCCAGCCGGTAGGCGGCGGTCACATCTTCCCCGGCGGCTGTCCGCACCGCCTGGCCCTGGCGTTCAGCCGGAGGCCGGGGAATGGGCAGGCCCCCGGCCACTTCCGGGCAGATGGGGCAGAGGGTAAAACGGTCTGCCAGGGCCCGGACCGCCGGCAGGCCATTGTCCCGGCCATCATAGCGGCAGGCCTCCCCCAGGAGGCAGGCACTGACCAGGATGGGGGTTCCGGCCGGCAGGGCAGCAAGGATCCGGGCCAGGGCCCCTTGCCGGTCTTGGTCACTTGAATAATCCTGCGGCTTAACCATGGGCGACCAGCTCCAGGACCCGGGCCGCCAGCTGGTGGTGGCCGCCGGCAGACAGGTGGATGCCGTCAAAGGGCTCTATCCAGGCATCTTCCCCTTCCAGCCAGGTAAGATTGGCCGGCAGGGGCCGGCTCTGCAAGTCCCTGGCCAGGGCCCGGCAGGCCTGGACCATCCAGGCCGGGCCAAAGGCCAGGTCCCCTTCCAGGGGGTCAAGGGCCCGGGGCAGGATACCGATCACCTGGCAGGTCTCGGCCAGGGGGGCCAGGGTCTGGTAGAGGGCATCCGCCAGGACAGCAACGCCCAGGCCGGCCAGGAGGTCGTTGGTGCCCAGCTGCAGGATGAGGGTTGCCGGTATATCCAGGGCCAGGCTCCGGCGGAGGACCCCCTGGCCATCTGCCAGGCCTCCGGCCCCACAGAGGGTCCCTGAAAAGAAACGGCCATTTTGTCCCTCTATCCGCACCTGCCTGGGGGCCAGGGCCCGGCGGACCCGGTCCGGCCAACGGTCGGCCGCCAGATAACGGCCGCCGCCGGGTTGGTAGCCAAAGGTGTTAGAATCGCCGATAATCAATATGCTCATGGACTTCCTCTCTCCCTCCTGAAAGACGAACGGAATAGGGCTTGACTTTAAATAAGGGATAGTGTATCCTAAGGGTGAATTATTTATACTTTCTAACAAAAAATTTTATATACCCTGGTGATTCGCACCCCCTCATTTGCCCCCCTCTTCCTGACCTGTTCGCTCCCCCGCGACAGGTCTTTTTTCTTGGCCGCCGGTGTGCAAAGGGCCTGTATTGATGGTATGATTATACCATAGAAGGAGGGTACTTATGATGCTATTTGACGACGTCGCCCTGGTCCTGGAAGGTGGCGGCATGCGGGCCGCCTACAGTGCCGGTATGGTCAGTGCCTTAATGGAGGCCGGCCTGCACTTTCCCTTTATTGCAGCCGTTTCCGCCGGAGGCACCATTGCTTCCTGCCTCTTATCGGACGACCGCCCCCGGCTCCAGGCCTCCTTTGTCACCATGGCCCAGGACCCGGACTTTGGCGGCCCGGGTCATTTTCTCCGGGGCAAGGGGTATTTCAATGCCCACTACATTTATGAAGATGCCTGCCGGTCCGACGGGACCATCCCCTTTGACTGGCCGGCCTTCCTGGCCAATGATACCGACTTCGCCATCGGGGCCTTTACCCGGGATACCGGCGAGGCCCGCTGGTGGACCCGGGCGGATGTCCATTCCCCTGAAGATATGGGCCGGATTGTCCGGGCTTCCAGCTCCCTCCCCATCATGATGCCGGCCACCTGGATTGAAGGCACCTGCTATATGGACGGCGGTTTAAGCGAGAGTATCCCCCTGAGCCCGGCCCTGGTCCGAGGCTACAAGCGTTTCCTCATTATCCGCACCCAGGAGGCGGCTTACCGGAAAAAAGAAGGGGGCCCGGCCCTCTTAAGCCGGGCACTGGGCCTGGTCTACCCCCATCTGGGGACTGCCATGCGGACCCGGCCTGCCCGGTATAACCGGGAGCTGGCCTACTGCCAGGCACTGGTCGACCGGGGGGCTGCCTATATGATGCACCCGGCCATCATGCCGGTTGACCGGGGAGAATTGGATCCCGCCGCCATTGGCCAGGCCTTTGACCTGGGCCTGGCCCAGGGCCGGCGGGACCTGCCCCAGGTCCTGGCCTTTTTAAAGGGTGACCGGCCATGACCGGGGTCAGTGAAAGCCTCTATGCCATCTTAACTAGCGAAGGCCGGCCCGGCCTCATGGCCCCCCAGCAGACGGCCGGGGCAGTCCTCCTGGCTGCCGAGGTCTGGGACCTCCTGACCGCAGGGGTGGCCTGGGGGGTCTCCGGCCAGCGCTTTTACGCCGCCAAACCCCTGCCGGAGGCCCTGGCCCATACGGCGGCCAGCTATACCGCCATCTGCCAGGGCCAGCACCGGCCCGGCCCCCTCTTCCGGCAGATGGGCCGGGTGGAGGTCCAGGCCTTGCGCCAAAAGGCCTATGCCGACCTCCCCCTCCCCTTTGCCGATGAGGCCGATGACTTTGGCGATATGCCTCCTTCAGCTGTTGCTTATATCCGGCATATAACCCTGAAGGGGACGCCCAACCCGGCCGATGACGCCCTCCTCCTGGCCCTGGCCCGGGCCAGCTGGCTCAAGGGCTTTTACATCCGCGGAAAGATGGACCAGGTGGTCCTTTCCAAACGGCTCAAGGCCATCCGGCTAAACCCACCCCTGGCCGGAGGCTGGTCCTTTCCGGACCTCTTACGGCCCTTCCTGGTCTTATCCGAATGGGCCCGGCTGTAAAAAATCCGGGCCCTTGTTTGAAAAACCGATTCAAGGGGTATTCATAGGTTACACATTCTGTACATAATTAAGGAGGCGTCGTATGATCTTCAATGTAAACGGTGACAGCAGGGAGTTAATCGCCCGTGCCTTCAAGCCGGATACCCGGCTTGAAGATATGCCCGAAAACACCGCAGACTTATTAGAAGAATACCTGGAGGGCCATAAAAAGGACCTCCTGCACCACCACTACAAGGTCACCCCGGAAGAATTTGCCGAGATGGAAAAGGTGGTCCAGTTAAATAATAAGAACCAAGAGCTCCATAGCCAGCTCACCGCTGATGAGCAAAAACGGTATGAGGATTGGGAGATGACCCGGTGCATGCGGGATGCCCTCCA
Organism: Peptococcus simiae; assembly: GCF_046569735.1. Classification (GTDB taxonomy): domain Bacteria; phylum Bacillota; class Peptococcia; order Peptococcales; family Peptococcaceae; genus Peptococcus; species Peptococcus simiae_A. Next base: position 28,759 of record NZ_JBKICG010000011.1, read on the forward strand.
CATGGCTGAAAAAGAAAATGAATTCCTGACCGGCCTCCTGGCTGAGCGTCAGGGCTAAAAAGCGACCAGCAGGGTCGCTTTTTGCTTCAAGTAAAAATCCCGGTGCCCAGGGCACCGGGATTTTTAACATACAGGTTTATGCGCCTAAAATAGCAGCCAGGTCTTCTTCAGCTTGGCCAGTGGGGTGGAGGTCAAAGGTCTCAACCAGGGTTTGCAGGACCCTGTCTGAGAAGAAGGCCGGCAGGCTGGGCCCAACATAGATGTTTTTAATGCCCAGGGCCAGGAGGGTCAAGAGGATGCAGACCGCCTTCTGTTCATACCAGGACAGGACCAGGGTCAGGGGGAGGTCATTGACGCCGCAGTCAAAGGCTTCAGCCAGGGCCACTGCCACCTGGATGGCGCTGTAGGCATCGTTGCATTGGCCCATGTCCATGAGCCGGGGCAGGCCGCCCAGGGTACCCAGGTCCAGGTCGTTAAAGCGGAATTTCCCGCAGGCCAGGGTAAGGACCAGGCTATCGGCCGGGGTGGCCTTGACGAAGTCGGTATAGTAGCTCCGGCCCGGCTTAGCGCCATCACAGCCGCCCACCAGGAAGATATGGCCTAAGTCACCGGCTTTGACCGCTTCCACAAGGGTGCCGGCATGGGCCAGGACTGCGTCCCGGGCAAAGCCGGTGGTCATGGTGTGGCCCCCGTTGGCCCCGGTCTTCTCCTGGAGCCGGTCATAGCCCCCCAGGGCCTTGGCCTTGGCGATGACCTGGGAAAAGTCCTTGTGGCCTTCCGCATCGGCCTCAATATGGGGCAGGTCCGGCCAGGCCACTAGGCCGGTGGTAAAGAGGGCCTCCTTGTAGGAAGGGCGGGGCGGCATGAGGCAGTTGGTGGTATAAAGAAGGGCCCCGGGAATGTTGTCAAATTCAGCCTGCTGGTTGTTCCAGGCGGTGCCGAAGTGACCTTTCAGCTGGTCATACTTGGCCAGTTCCGGATAGCCGTGGGCTGGGAGCATTTCCCCGTGGGTGTAGACCGCCACCCCGGTGCCTTCGGTTTGCTCCAGGAGCATTTTTAAGTCTAAGAGGTCGTGACCGGTGACCACAATAAAGGGGCCCGACCCAATATGGGTGGAGACCGTCGTCGGGGTCGGCCGGCCATAGCTTTCTGTATTGGCCTGGTCTAAGAGGCCCATGGTTTTTAAGTTCAGATGACCAAAGTCCATGAGGAGACTGAGCCAGTCAGCAAGGGGATGGTCTTCAACCAGAGCGGCTAAAAATGCTGCACAGCCCTGGTAGATGGCCGGGTCTTCATAGCCCAGGACCCGGGCGTGGTCGGCATAGGCCGCCATCCCCTTGAGGCCAAAGAGAAGGGTGGACCGGAGGCTGACGATATCCTGGTCCCCGTGGAAGAGGGCCTGGGGCGACAGGTCATCCACTGCGCCGGCGCCCAGGGCATCCCCGGCCTGCCGGTAAAGGGCGTTGTAGCGGTGGATGTCCGCCTCATCGAAGTTGACATTGGTGACCGTTAAGAAGAGTCCTTCAATTAAGAGCCGGCCGGTTTCTTTGCTGACCGGTCCCTGGCGCAGAGCGGCCCGGGCCAGGCGGATGAGGGCCACGACGGTTTCATCCTGGGCCAGGGCTACGGCCGGGCTTTTACCGCAAACCCCGGCCTGGCTGCAACCGGTCCCGCCGGCGGTCTGTTCACATTGAAAACAAAACATTTTTTCCTCCATAAGTATCCTCCTTGATCATGTCGTTAAATAGCTCCAGCTTTTGACATGATTATACCGGTCTGCTAGACTGGTTTATGTAACAATTGTTACCCATCTTTCTTTTAGGAGGAAAAATGTTTATCGGTGACCACCATCTCCAAGCCTACCCCCTCTTTAAAAATTGCAGCGATGATGAGGTCCTCCGCTTTATGACCTGTGTCATGCCCCTCGAACGGCAGTGGGCCAAGGGCCAGGTCCTCCAGGACCAGGACAGCCCCCTGACGGAACTCTACCTGGTCCTGGAAGGGCGGCTGGCCTTGACCCGGATGGGCGCCGGGGGCCAGGAGGTCCGGGCCGGCGAATTGGTCCCGGGCCAGACCTATGGCCAGGCCACGGCCTTCTCGACCGGCCAGGCCGAGGGCCAGCGGGACCCCTTTGCCATCGTGGCCCTGGAGCCCAGCCGGACCCTGACCTTCCCGGCCGGGGCCTTTTACCGCCAGTGTGCCCAGGTCTGCACCGCCCACCAAAAAATCATCCGCAACATGCTCAGTGACTTGGCTGGCCAGGCCCAGCAGTTAAGCCGCCGGATCCGGATCTTATCGGCGACCACCCTCCGGGGGAAAATCGCCCTCCTCCTCTTGGATGAGGCCGGGGGCCGGCCGGCGGGCCAACCCTTCACCCTCTCTTACAGCCGGGAAGAAATGGCCAGCTTTTTAGCGGTGGCCCGGCCCTCCCTGTCCCGGGCCTTGGCCGCCATGAAACAGGAGGGACTCATTGATTATGACCGCCGGGTCTTCCGGATTCTAGACCCGGTCCGTTTGGAGGCGAGTGAATAATGTCTGATTTGCAGGTATCTCCGGCTGATTATGCGGCCACTTGGGGGCTGCCGGTCTTAACCGGCCAGGCCAGGGCCCAGCCCTACCGCTTAAAGGAATGGACCGGGGCGACCAATGTCTGCACCCCGGTGGCCTTAGCCCGGCTCTTGCGGCCAACGGCCTCGCCGGCAGAGGGCCGGGCCCTGATGGAGACCCTCCTCCCAACGGCCAGGCGCTGGGGCTGGCACCCGAAAATCGGGACCTTTTTCTTCACCGTTGGGGCCATGGCCCGGGCCTTTGGCCGCCGGCTAGGAAGCCCGGTCCGGCCCAAGACCCGGCTGGCCTTTGGGCCCCTTGGCCGGCGAGGGGCCCAAGCCTTGATCCGCCGGCAGCTGGACACCGCGTCCGGCGTCATGCTGAGTACCCTCTGGGGCCCCTGGCCCCGGCACAGCATGGTCATTACCGGCTACCAGGTCTACCGGGGCGGGGCCGTCCTGGTCCATATCCAGGACGGCTGGCGCCACCGGGGCCAGTGGGTAGACTTCCAGAGCCTCTGCCAGCAGACCCCGGTAACCCTGACCAGCCTCTGCCCCATTCAAGACTAAAGGAGGACTGCCATGTTACCCCTCTGGCCCTTGGCCATTATTGTTATTGCCAATATCGTTTATAACCTGGCCACCAAGGAAATCCCGACCCAGGCGCCGCCCTTTTTAGCCCTGTCTCTGGCCTATGCCCTGGCCTTTGCCCTGAGCCTGGGCCTCCACTTCCTGACCCGGTCCGGGGAAGTGAGCCTGGCCGGAGACCTGAGCCGGCTGAACGGGGCCAGCCTGGCTCTGGGCCTGGCCATAGTAGCCCTGGAAGGGGGCTATATCATGCTCTACCGGGCCGGTTGGCCGGTGAGCTTGGGGTCCCTGACGGCCAATATCCTCCTGGCCCTGGCCCTCCTGATCATCGGCTTTGCCCTATACAAGGAGCCGGTCAACCTCCGGACCCTGACCGGGGTGGTCCTCTGCCTAGTGGGCCTGGTCCTTATCACCACCAAGGGTTAAGCCCCTTGAATAAAAAATAAGAGCTGGATACCCAAACGGGTGTCCAGCTCTTTTGTCTATCTTATGCTTTTTTTCCATCGCCTTGGTAGGCGTCGGCTGCTTCCAGGGTATACCGGGCCCGTTCGCCGCCAATGAGTTTGGGCCGGCTAAAGGCACAGGCCACCTGGGCATCGCCAATGGTATGGTGGGCCAGCCGCATGGGGACGGCCACCGGTCGCATATGCATGCCGATCATGGTCAGGCCGATGTCAATCCCGTAGCCGGCCCGGTGGGCCAGGTCTTCGACAACCAGGGGGTCCCGCATCCGGCGGTAGGCACAGGTGGCCATAGACCCCCCGGCCCGGTAGTGGGGGATGACGCTGACCTCGGTCAGGTTTTCAATAATGGCCGTTTCCCGGGAGACCACCAGGGCCCGGTTCAGGTGTTCACAGCACTGGAAGGCCAGGCGGAGGTGGTAGTCCTTGGCAAAGGCCTCTAGGACCGGGTAGAGGACATCGGCCACCGCCGGGCTGCCGGCCTTGCCGATCCGCCGGCCTTGGACTTCACTGGTGGAGCAGCCAACCACAAAAATATCGCCACTCCGGGGGGCTGACCGGTCGACCATATCCTTTAAGACAGCCTTTAAGTCTGCGGCCAGGGCCGCCTCAGTCCATTGGTCTTCCATTACAGCTCGCCCCTTTCAATAGCAGCGATCTCATCCACCCGCCGCTCATGCCGGCCGCCTTCAAAGGTCGCTGATAAAAACCGGTCGACAATTTCCAGGGCCAGGCCCTGGCCAATGACCCGTTGGCCCAGGGTCAGGATATTGGCATTGTTATGCTCCCGGGCGGCATGGGCTGAAAAGGTATCGTGGCAGAGGGCTGCCCGGACGCCGGGCACCTTATTGGCGGCAATGCCAATGCCAATCCCGGTACCGCAGATGAGGATCCCCAGAGGCAACTTGCCTGCGGCCACATCCTTGGCCAAGGGTAGGGCAATTAAGGGATAATCACAGGAAGCAGAGCTATCTGTCCCGTAGTCAACCACTTCATGGCCCTGGGCCTGCAGGTGGTTGACGATGGCTGTTTTCAGGTCTAAACCACCATGGTCGCTACCGATTGCTATTTTCATGATGCATCCTCCTTAGCTATCTCTTCCAGTAAGGCCGCTACAGCCCGGTCTATATCTTGGTAGGCTTCTTCATAGTCATCTGCATCGCCGCCAAAGGGGTCGCGGATATCCCCGGCGGCCAGGGGCCTGATCTTGTCACCGGCTTCAGGAAAGGCGGCCTTCAGTTGGGCGGCCTGGGCGCCGGTCATGGTGACAATGAGGTCGGCTGCAGCCACGTGGTCCGGGGTCAGTTGTCTGGCCCGGTGGTCGCTGCCGCTGAGGCCATGCCGGCCCAAGGCGTCGGCGGCGCCGGCGGAGATGGGGGCTCCCGGCTGGGCAAAAAGGCCACAGGAAACCAGGGCCAGGTCCCGGTAACGGTCCGGGTCTCGGGCCATCTTATCCATGGCCACAGCAGCTGCCATGGGGCTCCGGCAGGTATTGCCGGTACAGACAAAGACAAGGTTCATGCGTCCTCCTCCTTTAGCGGTTGACTGAGTTTATTGATTCGGTTGGCCACAGCCAGGCCCATGCCGGCTTCATCGTAGCTGGCAATGAGCATGATGTCGCAGCCGGCGGCTTCCAGCCGGCGCAAGCCGTCGAAGAGCCGGGCCGCGGCCAGTTCCGGGTGGGTCTTGGCCCCCAGGTTCCAAACCAGGACCGAGGGGTCAAAGGGGGCCAGGGCATTGAGGCTTTCATCATCCAGGAGTAGGCCGACTTTTTCCCCGGCATGCTGGGCTAAAAAGGCCCGGGCGGTGTCCAGGCCTGCATTGGGCAGGCGGAGAACCGGGACATTCGGGGCATAGTGCCGGTACTTCATCCCGGGGGCCTTGGGCCGGTTGGTCCGGACCGGGTCCGCCACCGGCCCGATGACGGCTTCCAGGGCCTCCCTGGTAATGCCGCCGGGCCGCAAGAGGGAGGGCGGATTGACGGTCACATCGACAATGGTCGACTCCACGCCAACGGCCGTCTGGCCACCATCGATGACCCCGGCCAATGCATCGCCAAAGTCTGCCTGGACGTGCCAGGCCAGGGTGGGCGAAGGTCGGCCGCTCTTATTGGCGGAAGGGGCCGCCAGGGGCCGGCCGGTGGCCCGGATGAGGGCCTGGGCCACCGGGTGGTCCGGCCAGCGAACGGCCACCGTATCCAGGCCGGCGGTGACCACATCCGGTACCGTCTCCCGCCGCCTTAAAATAAGGGTTAGGGGACCGGGCCAAAAGCGGTCAGCCAGTTTTTGCCCGGCCGGTGGCAGGGGCTCTACAATATCCTCCAGCATGGCCCGGTCGGCAATATGTAAAATCAGGGGGTTGTCCTGGGGCCGGCCCTTGGCCTTAAAAATATTTGCACAGGCTACGGCATTTAAGCCATCTGCCCCGAGCCCATAAACGGTTTCCGTAGGAAAGGCCACCAGGCCGCCAGCCCGCAAGGCTGCCGCTGCCGCCTGGAGGTCCTCATCCTTTGCTCCTTGCCACATAAGGCCATCTCCTTTGATTGAAGTATACCCCTAGTATAAGCCATGGACCCGGTCGCTTCAAGGCTTAGCCCCCTTGCAGGGACTTTGCCGGCGGCCGCTTACCCCGACTTTCAAATCCTTATTCAATAAATCCGGTCCTTTCTGACTTTTGCTGTTGACAGCTGGGCCGTGATTTGATAAATTACATATATAGTTAGCTATACCTAACAGATTGGAGGCATTATGCTTGAGCAAAGACTTATTTATTTTTGTGCGCCAACCCTGGCCGGTTTAAAAACGGCCGGTCTCTTTAATGCCAATGGTATTGCTGACCGGGACCTCCAGGCAGAAGTCACCCGCCTGGCGCCGGCCCTGTCCTACTGCGGCCTGGCCCTAAGATTATTTTATAAGGAAGGCCGGGCCCCCCTCGTCTACCTCTACCGGCAGAGTGACCTGGCCAGGGACCTGGCTGATCCGGATATCCGGGCCTTTTTACAGACTTATGATTACTGCTTAGATACGGTTGACACGGCGCTGGACGATTTAGAAAAACGCATCAAGACCTGTCCGGCCTTTCCCCATGAAGTGGGCGTGTTTTTATCCTACCCGCTGGAAGACGTGAAGTGCTTCATTGCTTACGGCGGTAATAAATGCCAACTGTGTGGTCATTGGTGTGCCTACTCCCAAACCGAGGCGGCACAGCTGTGTTTTAACCGGTATGACCAATGTAGCCATAGCTATCGCAATTTATATCGCTGCGGCCACCGCTTAGCGGACCTGGCTGTAGCCCGCTAGAAAGGAAAGTGGAAAATGAGTAAAATCACGATTTGTTATTGGAGTGGCACCGGGAATACGGAAAATATTGCCAACCTGGTGGCTGAAGGTGCCAAAGAAGCCGGCGCAGAAGTAACCATGGTCCAACCCTGGGACACCAGCGCTGACGACCTAGCTGCCTGCGATAAAATTGCTTTCGGCTGCCCGGCCATGGGGGATGAACAACTGGAAACTGAAGACTTCCAACCCCTTTGGGACGATGTGAAAGACAAGCTCAAGGGCAAGAAAATTGTCCTCTTCGGTTCTTACAACTGGAACAGCGGCGAATGGATGGACAGCTGGGCCCAGGAAGCGGCCCAAACCGGAGCCACCCTGGTGGCCGACGGCCTGGCCATCCTGGACTCTCCAGAACCGGGTTCTGACGAAGAAGACGACGCCAAGGCCCTGGGTGCCGCCCTGGCCAAGGCCTAATTGACCAAGCCTTCTCTCCGCCCTTCCGCCCTGCCCGCACAGGTCGGGAGGGCGTTTTTTTATGCCCGCCGGCCGGACCAAGCAAAAAAACCGGCCTGGCAGGCCGGTTTATGGTATGAGGTCAACCTAGTTAAAAAAACGGTTGAAAGAGGATAGGACTCTTTTGCAGAGGCCCTTACATTCAACAGATTTAACAGCATCTTTACCGGCATCGACAGCGGTTTCCGCAGTCCGGCCTAACTGTTCGAGCATCCCGTCCGGACGAAGCTGGGCAACGGCCCTTTTGGCCTGCTGGACATTCCGACGACGGTTGGGCAGGATGGCCATGAGCAGGAGCAGGGCAAAGGCCCCCAGGCCAATGGCCATCCCTAGGGCCACCTTGCCATCAAGTCGTTCCTGTTCTTCTTCCATGATGGTGTTGCTGGATGGATCTACGACGTATTGTTTCATTATTGGTCTCCTTTTTTCTCTAACAGGTCACGGTCACGCAGGACCAGAAGAATCTTGCCATTATTAAGGTAGGTCTTAAAGCCATTGGCGATATCCTTGAGGTCTGCTTCTTCCGGGGGCAGGTCACCGACAGCCAGGGTTGGTAGGCTGGCCCGCTGGCGCTGCCAGAGTTTGAGGTTCAAGTCATCATAGGCCGGGGCCGGGGCAGCCGGCGCAGGAGCCTCTTCCCCTTCAGCCACTTCTACCGGGGCCGGCTCGACCAATTTGCCGTCTAAGAGCTCAGCCTGCCGGCGGGAAACCATTAAAACCGCCCGATCTCTTTCTTCCACCGGTAGGGTATCCAAACCGTGGGCCAGGCCTTCCGGCGTATCAAAATTTCCGTAAACAGTTGTATACATCCCTTCCACTCCTCTTCTGTGATATGTCTATTTTAATATTGCGACGATTATATGTCAATCTTTCCCGCCTTTTCCGGGTAAAGGGCCGGGCACTGGGTATGTAGAAGCTAAGAGCCAAGGAAGAAAGGAGCTAGCTATGTCTGAAACCATTCATTTTGACCACAACCGCTTTTACATCGGTGACCGGGCCGACCAGGCCCAAGCCTACCTGGATATTGAACCGGCCGGGGACCGGCTGGTCCGGGCCACCCATACGGTGGTCGACGAAAGTATGCGGGGTCAAGGGGTCGCCGGCAAGCTGCTGGAGGCCCTGGTCAGCCATGCCCGGGCAGAAGGCTGGCAAATCATCCCGGCCTGCAGCTATGTCCAGCGGGCCTTTGATAAGGACCCGGACAGCTACCGGGATGTCCATTATAAGTGAACAAAAGGCCGCCTCGAGCGGCTTTTTTCTTGCCCTTTCATGCCGCCCGGCTTGAAAGCCGCTCTTAAAAGTGCGACAATACATATAAGCTGACTCAGAACAGAAAGGACATCCCTATGGCTGCACAGGAATTTAACATCAAAACGGCCTCCCGCCTCTACTATGGCGGCTATTACGACCGGCTGGTCGAGGCCAAAGAAAGCCTAGAGCTCTTATTCGGCGAAATGGAGTACGACCTGCTGAATAAGAAGGGGCGGAACCCCATTGAATATATTAAAGCCCGGATCAAAACCCCGGCCTCTATGGAAGAAAAATTAGCCCGGTTGAACAAGGGCGGCTTACGCCTCGGCGCCCAGGACCTCTTTGACGGCTGCGGGACCCGGCTGGTCTGCACCTTTATCGATGATTGCTATACCATCAAGGACTGGCTGGCCACCCGACCGGACCTGCTTTTTGTCGCAGAAAAAGACTATATCCGCCATCCCAAGGCCTCCGGCTACCGGTCCTACCACCTGCAGGTCCGGGTTCGGACCGATGTGGGCCAGTGGGTCAATGCCGAAATCCAAATCCGAACCATTGCCATGGACTGCTGGGCCACCCTGGAACACCACCTGCGGTATAAAAAGCACCTCTTGAATGAATCCATGATGGCCTCCGAACTGCAGCGGTGCGCCGATGAATTGGCCTCAACGGATATAAACCTGATGATCATCCGAGACCGGATTGTCTACGATAAGGAGGAAGCAAGCGATGAGAATACTCCTAGCTGACGATGAACGGGAATTGACCCGGGCCCTGGCCGTTATCCTGGCCCATGAAGGCTATGAGGTGGAAGTGGCCGATGATGGCCGGGAGGCCCTGGCCTATGCCCAGGCAGAGGCCTTTGATGCCTATATCTTTGACATTATGATGCCGGTCATGGACGGGATTACCCTCCTGGAAACCCTCCGAGCCGCCGGCGACCATACGCCGGCTATTTTCTTAACGGCCAAGAGCTCCACCGATGACACTATCAAGGGCCTGGATGCCGGCGCCAACGACTACCTCATCAAACCCTTTGCCATGGGCGAGCTCCTGGCCCGGGTCCGGGCCCTCCTCCGCCATAACGATGGCAATAGCCAGGAGAAAAAGAAGGTCAGCTGGCTCAATGTCTCCCTGGACTGCCAGCGGAATATGCTCCAGGGTTCCACCATGCGGCTGGCCCTGGCCCCGGATGAGGCCAAACTGATGAAGGCCCTGATGGAAAGGGCCGGCAAGCCCACCGCCCATGGGGACCTCCACCGGGACTGCCTCCCCCAGGTCAATGCCGATACCCTGAATCTCTACCTGGACTATATCCAGCAAAAGCTGGACTTTGTCGGTGCTGACGGTCACCTGGTCCGGGATAACGGCATGGTCTACCTAAAGGCTGACCGATGATCCGCAAGTTACGCTGGCGGTTTATCCTGTCCACCATGCTCAGCCTACTCCTGGTCATGGTGGTCCTCCTGACCGCTGTCAACGGCCTGGCCTACTGGCAAAATACCAATAAAGTGGACGGGCTCATTGACCTCATCGCCAGCCATGAAGGCCAGCTCCCCAAAAATATCGACGCCGCTACCGACAAGGTCCGAGAAGAGCTCAAGCTCAGTGAGGAAACCCCCTATGAGACCCGGTATTTTACCGTCTACCTGGATGAAGGGGACCGGGTCCTGGGGGTCAACCTGAGCCATATTGCCGGCACCAGCGGAGACCGGGCCAAGGTCCTGGCCTATACCGCCCTGGCCAAAGACCGGTCCCGGGGCTCCCTGGACCACTACCGCTACCGGATGATGCCCAAGGACGGCGGCAAGCTCCTCATCTTTTTAGATATGCAAAATGAGCATAACCTCCGGCAGGAATTTATCCGCAACAGCCTCCTGGTGGCCATTATTGCCTTTTTTGCCACCTTTATCCTGGTCATCCTCTTTTCCAAAAGAGCGGTCCAACCCCTGATTGATAACCACCTGCTCCAGCGCCGTTTTATCAGCGATGCCGGCCACGAGCTAAAGACCCCCCTCTCGGTCATTTCCGCCAATGTAGACATCATTGAGCTGACCGAGGGCAAGAGTGAATGGACCGAGAGCATCCACCGGCAGGTGGACCGGATGAACAGCCTGGTCTCCGAGCTCTTAAAACTGGCCACCATGGAAGAACGAACCGCCCTCCGCCGGGACTTTATCGACCAGGACCTCTCTGCCATCACCGAAGAAATTGCCGCCTCCTTCCAGCCGGTGGCCACCCATGACCAGAAAAAACTGGCCCTGGATATCCAGCCCGGCATCCAGCTCTTGGGCGATGGCCAAAGCCTGGCCAACCTGGTCTCCGTCCTGGTGGACAATGCCCTCAAGTATTCTCCCCAGGAGACAACGGTTACCATTGAACTGAAAAATACCGGCCGCCAGGGCAAGCGGCTCTCGGTCAGTAATACCTGCAAGGACTGCCCGGATGTCAATGAACTGAACCGCTTATTTGAACGCTTTTACCGGGCGGACCCCTCCCGGTCCAGGCAGAGCGGGGGCTTTGGTATTGGTCTATCCATGGCCAAGGCCATCGTCCAGGCCCACCGGGGCCAGCTGACGGCCCACTTAAAAGACCAGGTCATTACCTTTACAGTGACCCTGCCCTAGCAGGCAAGAAGCCCTAGCCAAGCGGCCTGGCCGCCGGTTAGGGCTTCTTTTATGCCTTTATTATTCACTGGGGTGGGCGCCGGTCCCGGCCCTCCTGGTCAGACTGCTGCCGGTCAGATGACCGAAGGCGGTCCAGCTGGGGCAGGGTATCCGAAAAGGACCGGGGCCGGTCGATGCCGGCATAGCGGCCTCCCTTAGCCTGCCGGGCCTGGTCTGCCAGGCTGGGCCCCTCTTCCTTGGCCTGCCGGCCGGAAGGGCGGGCCTGGGCGGACTGGGTCCGAGGCCGCTCACTGACCGGCCGCCGGCCTGTTTGGGCATGGACCTGGTCCCGCGGCCGGGACCGGTTGGCCGAGGCGGACCGGACGCCGGCAGACCGGGCTTCCGGTCTGGCCCCGGCCCGGTCTGAACCGGGGTTCATGCTTTCACGAGCCAGGTTCCGGCGGACCCGCCGGCGACTTTCGGCCCGGTTCCGCTCTTTCCGGGCCCGCTCGGTGCGGATATCCACCAGGAGGAGCCACATGAAGACAGCAGGCAGGGCATAGAGGACAAAGAGGGCCACTGAGGCCAGGAAGGAGAGGATGCTGAAATTCACCGTCGCCGAGGCCTGGAAGTAGGGAATGGCGCAAACCACCGCCGCAATGGAAAAAGCCAGCGGGAACAAGAGGCCCAAAAGAGGGCTGCGCTGGCGGGCTAAGATATTTTGGCAATAGCCCCCCACAAGAATCATCAAAGCAATAATAGCAAAGGTCAAAAATGACTTTAACCAGAACAAAAAAATCCCCCCTTATAATGAAACTTTTTCTGTAGTATATCATACTTCGGATAGGCATGAAAGTTCTGTAAAATTCCCTCTTTCCCCTTGCAGCCGCTGTCCCTTGCAGGTAAACTAAGGGTAGCAATTATCATATATTATGACAGAAGGAGCCTTGCTTATGACCCATATGCTAAAGAATACGTCTCGCCACTGTATCACAATCCTCTTGTGCCTGGTCCTCCTGGCCCTGCCCCTATCGGCCTGGGCTGCAGAAGTGCCGGACAGCGCCAGCCAGCCGGAGGCCACCAGCTCTCTCCCGGCGGAGCCGGCCGGCAAGGCCATCAACAAAACCCTCTTTTTAGCTGAAAATACCCTGTCCGTCAGTGATGTGGTCAAGGGCAATGCCTTCCTGGCCGGAGAAACGGTTACCTTTTCCGGCGATGTCAGCGGCAGTGTCTTTGCCGCCGGTAACCGGGTCATCATTGACGGGGTCGTCAAGGGTAATGTCTTTGCTGCCGGCCGCAGCATCCACCTGGGCCCCAATGCGGACGTCCGGGGGGATATCTTCATCTCCGGGCAAAGCATTTCCGGGTCGGAAACAGCTAAGGCCGCCCAGGATGTCCGCCTGGCTGCCTCAGATATCAGCTGGGCCAGCCCGGTCGGTCGTGCGTTTTATGCCGGCGGCCAGACCATCAACTTAAATGCAGCCGTCAAGGGCGATGCCGAAGCCCAAGGGGACCAGGTCAAGCTGGACGCCGGGGCCGCCATTGATGGCAACTTCACCTATGCCGGCACCCTGACCAAGGACCCCGGCGCCAAGGTCAAGGGGGATACCATCCAATTGCGGACCCCCCAGAAGGACGATAACAAGGGGCTTTCCCTCTTCTTTGCAGGCCTGGAGCTCTGCCTGGCAGCCTTTGGTTTCTGGCTCCTAATCCGCCTGGCTGCCCGGTCTGCCTGGCCCCGGGTCCTGGCCCCCTTCTTCCGGCGGCCGGGAAAGAGCCTGGTCCTGGGCTTTGTCCTCTTAATTGCCATCCCCCTCTTAGCCCTCTTCTTCTTACTGACCATCAAGGGGATCCCCCTGACCTTTGCCCTGGGGTCCATGTATAGTGTGGCTTACGCCCTCCCACCCCTGGTCCTAGGCCTGATCATTGCCGGCCTCTTAAGCCAGGGCAAGGGCTGCCAGTACACTGCCCGGCCCCTGGTCATGGCCCTGGTCATTATTGCCCTGGCCGTCGGTCAGACCCTGGTGGCCAGCCTGCCCGGCATTGGCGGCCTGATCATTGGCTTGGTCAGCCTGGCCAGCCTCTGGCTCTTCTGGGCGGTCATCGCCGGCTGCTTTATCGCCGCCAATGATGCCGATGACGCCGCTGAAGACCAGGCTGACCTGGAGGCCCTCCAGGCGGAAGAAGCGGCCGAAGCCCAAGCCGCTGCCAAGGAAGAGGCCACTCGGGTCAGCCCGGTAGCAGTTCCGGCCCAAGACCCGGCCCTGACCGCTGACGAAACCCGGCAGGGGCCGGCCCTTTCCTCTGAAATCCAGGATGACCAGGACAAGGATGCCACCTTGGTCCACCCCCGGGTCAGCGATGACATGGTGGTCCGCCGGTCAGCCAACCCGGCCCAGGCCATGGATCCTAAAAACCCCCTGGCCGGTGATCATCCGCCGAATGACCGGGAAAACGAATAGAAAAAGGAACCGCATAGAAAAAGCAGGTCTGCCCCTATCGGGCGGACCTGCTTTTTGATGATCTGGGAATAGGCCTTACTTGCTAAAGGCAACCCCCTGGGTGGTGCCATTGGCCTGGTAGAGGGGCTTGACTTTAAAGCCCAGGGCCTCGGCCACAAAGCGGACCGGGACCATGGTCCGGCCGGCTTGGTTGACATAGGGGGCCACGTCCATGTACTTTTGCTCGCCATTGACGGTGTAGGCCTTTTGCCCGATGGTCATAACCAGCTTTTGCCCGGCCAGGCTGGTGGTAACCGTCCGACTGGCATGGCTATAGTCCACCTTGGCCCCAAAGGCCTGGGCCACTGCCCGGTAGGGGACATAGGTCCGGTTGTTGACCACCACCGGCACCGTATCCATGGTCTGGATCTGGTCACCATCAATGACCAGGTTATTAGACCCGATGGTCAGGCTCACCGCCCGTTCTTTTTCTGCTCCCGGGGCAGCGGTAAAGCTAAAGTCGGCGCTGCCGCTGACCAGCCGGTGGCCGGCATTATCGGATAAGACCAGCCGCCATTTGACCTCTGCCGGGGCCTCGCTTTTCAGGACCAGCTTGCCTTCGCCACCCCGGCTCACCTGCTTGATATCCACGGCATAGCCCAGGGCCTTGGCCCCGTCCAGGAATTCCACCCGGACCACCGTGGGCTGCCAGTCCAGGTTGAGGGCCTTGCCGTCCTGGGTCAGGACAAAGGTCACTTCATTGTCCTTGCCGGCCGGCCCCTCGGTTTGCTTGGCCTGGAGGACGGTTCCATCGGTTTTATTGGACCGGGTAACTGCAAAACTGGCCGTCGCTGAAAGGCCCTGGCTGGTCGCCGTCACAATAATATTAGACCCCAGGGGGGCATTGCCGGCGACGACAAAGCTCCCATCTTCTTTAAGGCTGTCTTCTACAACAGCACCGCTAACGGTATAGGTCACATCGGTAACGGCCTGGCGGTGACCGGCCCCATCGACCAGGGCCAGGGCCGGGGCTTGGACGGTATCCCCAGGGGCCACCTTGCTATTGGCATACTTGACCTCCAAGCGGCTATCGGCTAAACCGCCGGTCACCTTGATTTCCTTACTGAGGCTGGCCTGGTTGCCCGGCGCCCCCTGGTAGCGGACCAGATACTTGGCCGCCTGGACAGAGGGGGTCACCGGCAGGGTCAGGGCCTGGTAGCCGGCCTGGTTGGCCAGGTCAAGGGTCTGGCTTTCCCGGTCCAGCCGCTTGCCCTGGCCGTCAAAGGCTTCGACCAGTAATTGGTCGCCGGCGGCCGGGCTGTAGTTGCGGTCAAAGCGGACCTGGATTTGCCCGGCCTCCTTGGCCTTGAGGCTATCCGGCATCACCACCATCTCTTCCGGGGCCCATGGCCCGTAGTTGACGGCCGGGGCCAGGGGCCTAGCCTGGACCGGGCCGGTGGTCAGGGGCAGGGACCCACAAACCAACCCGGCGCACAAGAGGCCGGCCAACCATTTATTTCGCTTACTGGGCATAGTATCCTCCTTAATGACTAATTGATCAGGGACTGCCGGCCCTTAAAGGCGGCCGGCAATGGCATCCAGGAAGGCTTCGCTGGACAGTTTTTCCTTCTTTTCCAGGTTAGACAGGAGGACCAGGTCCCCGGTCATTTCCCCGGCTTCAATGGTATCTAGGGTCGCTTTTTCCAGCCGGTCTGCAAAGGCTTGCAGGTCCCGGTTGCCATCTAATTCGCCGCGCTTACGCAGGGCACCGGACCAGGCAAAGATGGTGGCCACGCTGTTGGTGGAAGTCTCTTCCCCCTTGAGGTGCTTGTAGTAGTGGCGCTGGACGGTGCCGTGGGCGGCTTCGTATTCATAATAGCCCTGGGGGGAGACCAGGACAGAGGTCATCATGGCCAGGCTCCCAAAGGCTGAGGCCACCAGGTCGCTCATGACGTCCCCATCGTAGTTCTTGCAGGCCCAGATAAAGCCCCCTTCAGACCGGACCACCCGGGCCACGGCGTCATCGATGAGGGTGTAAAAATATTCAATACCGGCCGCTTCAAAATCGCCCTTAAATTCTTTTTCATAAACAGCCGCAAAAATATCCTTAAAGCGGTGGTCGTAGACCTTAGAAATGGTATCCTTGGTGGAGAACCAGAGGTCCTGCTTGGTGTCCAGGGCATAGGTCATGCAGGCCCGGGCAAAACTTTCAATGGAGGCATCCAGGTTGTGCATGCCCTGGCTGATCCCCGGCCCTTCAAAGCGGAAGACCTCCTTTTCCTCGGTCCGGCCATCATCGTATTGGACGACCAGCTTAGCGGTTGCCGGCCCGTCAACGGCCAGCTCGACATTCCGGTAGAGGTCCCCATAGGCATGGCGGGCAACGGTAATGGGCGAGGTCCAATTGCTGACATAGGGGGCAATCCCCTTCACTAGAATCGGGGCCCGGAAAACCGTCCCATCCAGGGCCGCCCGAATGGTCCCGTTGGGGCTCTTCCACATTTCTTTCAGGTCATACTCGTCCATCCGGGCGGCATTGGGGGTGATGGTGGCACACTTGACCCCGACCCCGTACTTTTTAATGGCCGCGGCGGCCTCGTGGGTCACTTGGTCGTCGGTCTCATTCCGGTGGGCCAGGCCCAGGTCATAGTAGTCGGTTTTCAGGTCCACATGGGGGGCGATGAGCTTTTCCTTGATCCAGGCCCAAAGGATCCGGGTCATTTCATCCCCGTCCATTTCAACCAGGGGGGTCGTCATTTGAATTTTTGCCATGGAGGTCCTCTCTTTCCTTGCTTGTATCAATGGTTTCTATTAGCCGACCCGGCCTGGGGCCGGGTCCTTGTCTGTAGGGTTGCTGGCCTGTCCGGTCCCTTCAGAGCCGGCTGCTGCTAGGCCTGCCGGCTCCCGCTCAGCCGGGTTCTTGCCAGGTTCATCCGCCTGGCTGGGCCCCTGGGCCTGGTCCGGGATTTGCTCTCCCTTGACCGCTCCGCCTTCATCCGCCGGGGTGCTGATGAGTACCGTCGGGGGATCCGCCTGCCAGTCCACAGTAAAGCCCAGGGGCTTGGCCAGGTCCCGGAGCTTGATATAACTGAAATCATCAATAACGGCCCGGTCCAGCTGATAGGCCTCCCCATCCACCCGGACCGTGATGCCAGCCATGAAGGCGCTCCGATAGGGGAGGGAGGGGCCGGGGGCCTGGCCCGCCTGGCCCCCAGCATAGGGGGTCCGCTTGAGGATGATTTCATTGTGGTCGGCATCGTAATCCACCGAAAAGGCCGCCCCGGTTCCGGCTAAAACCCGAGCCAGGTCCCGGAGCTTGTAGTAGTGGTTGTCTTTAATCAGATACCCTCTCAGGGGGACCGGCAAGCGGTTGACGTGGACATTGCCCAGCTGCTGTCTGGCCAGGGCGTAGCCGGCACTGGGGTCAGTGCCCAGCCAGGCCTCCAGGGTCGGGACCCCGGCGGCCTTCATCCGGCCGGCTGCTTCTTTACCAATGTAGCGGAAGTGCCAGGGCTCATACTGGTAGCCGGTGACGGCCTCCTGGCCCCTGGGAAAACGTAAAATAAAGCCAAAGCGGTGGGCATTATTGGCCAGCCATTGGCCGGCCTCGGTATTTTCAAAGGCCACTTCCAGGGTAATGCCGGGATAGCGCCGGTCACCGATATCCGCCGCCAGGCCGCTTTGGTGCTCGCTCATACCGGGCTTGGCGCTAAAGGTATCGGCATAGTCGCCGACATTGGCCCGGTAGCCCTTATAGAGCCAGTCCTGGTAGGCATAGGACCGGTAACCGGAAAGGACAAAGAGCTGCAGGCCCGCCTCAATCCGACCGGCCTCCTGCATGTCCTGGAAGGCGGCCTGGGCTTCAGGTAGGAGCTGCTTATTATCCGGGGCGCCGGGGATGGGGTCATAGTCCGCCCCGATGGGGTAGTCCCTATTAATGAGTAAAATACCATCGACAACCAGGGCATTGGCCGAAAGTGCTGCCCCTGCTGCCGGCGCCGGCCCCCCAGAAATCAATCCCCCTGCCAGAACAAGCCCCATGCCTAGGCTAAGGACCCTTAACGCTGCACCTTTCATAACCGTCCTCCTTCATAAACCTGCTTATCTATTGATATTATACCGTTTTCCAGAGAAGTGTCCAATAGAGACCTGTATATACCGCCAGACTTCTGGGTAAAAATGGATAGAGGAAGGAGGGTGCTTATGTATATCAGTATGGCCGGCGGCTGCATCGGCTGTGGCGCCTGTGAGGCCCTGGCCCCGGATCTCTTCAGCTTAGACCGGGCCCAAATGGCTCAGCTGAAAGAAGCCGAACCGACAGATGAAGCCCTGCAAGCCCAAGCCCGCCAGGCGGCCAAGCTTTGTCCCAAGCAAATCATCTTTATCGAAGAGGATTAGATTGTAACCGCCTTGTTATAAACCGCTTTGACCCATTTGATACAATAAGGGGAAAGGAAGGTGATTTAATGCGTTACCGCATCCTGCTTACCCTTATCCTCCTGGTTGGCTTTTGCTACCCAGCCCAGGCGGCAACCGCCGCAGAGGTCTCCAATGCAGCCTCTTTTATCTATACCGATGCCGCCAGCCGGTCCCTTATTCCCTATGAACCGACAGAAGTAACCATCGGCCTCTTAGGCGATAGCGGCCGCCCTTTAGCAGCACCGCCTAAAGGGAAAATATATTTTTGGGCCACCGATGCCCAGGGCCAGACCAACCAGCCCCTGGAGGCCATGGACCTCGTCCCCCGGTCTATAAAAAAAGGCCTCTATGTCCACGGGAACACAGGGGTCCCTGGGGTCTTTATTGCAGACGGCCGGGCCTTTCAGCAGCAGCAAAGCTTTAAGGTCCGCTTTAGCCGGGCTGGGACCTACCTCTTAAAGGGGGTTTACCTCCCTGAAGGCATGCCCTTTAACCCAGACCAGCTGGAAAGCTACAGCCGGCTGAGCTTTTCCGCCACAGGGCCCAAGGCCCGGACCTTAACCGTCGGGACAGCCACCGTCGGCGATGTCACCTTTATGCGGATTAGCCCCTCTATTAATGGGGTAGAGCTGCCCGGTCTGACCGTCCAGCCCCCCCGGGGCCACCAGGAAAAAGAGGTCCATATCCCCATCTCCGCCGACGGCGCCACACCAACGACCCTCTCCCTGACCCTCTACCGGTCTAATGGGGAAGGAATCGGTGCCGGCGTCCCCGTCTACGTGACCACTAGCGCCCCAGGCGTCCAGGTCACACCCGCCAGTGGCTTTACCGATGCCCAGGGCGTGGCCACCGTCCAGGTCACCGGGCTCACCAAGGACCAAGGGCATATCGGCATCCGCTTAAACCCCAATGATGACCCCATCCTGATTCCTGTGGCCGCCTACAGCTACCATCCCCAGACCGTCCGCCTGGGCATTGGCAATATGGTCATGGATGTAGACGGCCGCAGCGTCTACCTGGATTCCCCCCCTGTCGTCAAAGACGGGCGGACCTACGTCCCCTACCGGGCCATTGGCGAAATCCTCGGCGCTGAAATCAGCTATAACCCAACCATTCAAACCATCACCGCTAATTTTAACAATAAAATCATCACCATGACCCTGGGCTATGACCACTATGCCGTCAATAACCAGGTCACCCAAATGGACGCCCGTCCCTTTATCAGCGAGAACAACCGGACCATGGTCCCCATCCGCTTCATGGCAGATGCCACCGGCTATAAGGTCCGGCCGGTCTATGATAATCGCGGCCTTACCAGCTCCATTATCTTCACCAAGGGTTGAGCCGGCCGGAAAAGTGCCGCCTCGCCAAGCACATAAAAGGTGGCGGTCCCTGCATAGACGCAGGTGACCGCCACCTTTTTTATATATTTGTCTAAGCCTACAGGGCTACAAGCGCCTGTAATGGGTCCCATAGAGCCGGTCCGGGTGGGCTAAAAGAAAGTCCAGCTCTTCCAGCAAGTCGGCCTTGGCCTCATTGAGCCGACCGGATAAAACAAAGTAATTCGAGGGGTGGGTAGAGGAAAAATAGCTGCCCGGGCTATCCAGGGCCCCCATCAGCGTCCGCATTTCAGCCACCGCCTCCTCCGGCGACAGGGGCTGGAAAGCCCCCGCCCGGACCTGGTCAGCCAGAGGCGTATCCGGCTCTACCATCAGGGTTAAAAGCCCAATATACTGGGCCCGGATCCGGTTTAAGGCCTTGGCCGTCTCCAGGGCATGCCGGTCGCTCCCGGCCTTCCCGGCCAGGCCGACAATGGCCATGACCGAAACCGCCATACCTGCCGCCTGGGCCCGGTCACAGGCCCTGATAATATCCGCCACCGTCTCCCCTTTTTCGATGCCTTCCAGGACCTGGTCATCGCCTGACTCCAGGCCGATGTAAAGCAGGGCCAGGCCCAGGTCCCGCAAGTGGGCCAATTCTTCATCACTCTTACTTAAGACCCCCTCCGACCGGGCATAGACACTCACCCGAGGCCCATGGGGCCAAAGAGTCCGGATGGTCGTTAAAATCCGTACCAGCCAGTCATAGGATAAGACCATGGCATCCCCATCCGCCAGAAAGATCCGCCTGATATCTGGATAAGCCTCAGCCCCCTCCCGGAGGTCTGCCTCAACCGCCGCCCAAGGCCGGACCCGGAAGGCCTTACTTCTATACATAGAGCAAAAAGTACAAGTATTATGGGAACAGCCCAGAGTCACCTGAAAAATCAAACTCCGCGCCTCACTCGGCGGCCGATATAAGGGACGATCATACTGAAACATCATTCTACCTCCTCCAATCGCATTAGGCTAATAATCATGGCCATTGCAGCCCTCCACCTGGTCCCTTCGAAACAGCCAGGCCTCTCTCTAGCTTTAAGCAGGTTTATTTTCGTTAAACATGGACCGCAGGGTGTCCTCTAGAAGGGCAACCAGAACCTCCTCCCCCTTCTTTTCAGGCTGCTTAAAGATAAAGTTTAAATTGACCTTTGGCGCCTTGGGGTCATAAATGAACTCCATGTCTTTCATATTCTTTATGCCTGACCGGTCTATAATATTGAGGGGCAGGGTCGCAAAGCTATTGGGATTAAACTGCAAATTTTTTAAGATTAAGTCTATATTTGAAGAAAAAAAGGAGGCCTTGCCTACATCCTCATTCAAATATTTGCCAAAATACTCTGTGCTGCCAATGATTTGCTCCAGCTGATCCTGGTCCTGACCAAGGCTCTTATGCGCACAAGTCACCATTAAGGTGCTTTGAATGGTAACTGAATTGAGCTTGGCCCGGTCCAGCTCCCGCCCATCCAAACAATAGGCCAGGCCATAGGTCTGGCTTTTGCCCTTGACCCGTCTACTGATTTCCTCCAGATAGCCTTCGATAAATATAAAAGTAAACCCCGGTAATTCATCCGCCAGGGTTCTCTTCAGCTCCGAGTAGTAGGACTGCAGTAACAGGGGGGATACCGCTAAAGTGATTTCTTTATTCAAAGCTTCCAGGGCCTGGTCCATGTTCCGTTTTTCCAACACATACCGGTCATAGGTCTCCAGGATTTTCTCCGCATAGAGCTTGAAATACGCCCCCTCCCGGGTTAAATGGACGCCAGCTGATGTCCGCTCAAGTAATTGCACCCCCAAAAAGGTCTCCAGTTTTTTAATCTGTTTACTCACATTGGGCTGGGTTGTGTAGAGGGCCTCTGCCGCCCGGTTCAACGAGTTATAGCGCGTTGCATAAATAAAAGACCTTATCCATTCTAACCTCATTTTAGATAAACTCCTATCTCTATTGCCTCTACCACTTCAATCGCTCCTGCTTATTCCATTATGGAATATCCTCTAGAAAAATCAAGTCTTTTGTTATTAGACAAGATCAGAGCTATCACTTATTCTAATAATAACGAGAAGTTCGGAGGTTTTTTTACGTATCCTATTTATTTAGAGGAGGAGAGATTGCTATGTCAACGGATACAACCAATGTAGCTCACAAGAGACTACATTATATCATTACCACGGTACTGGTTTTTGGATTTGGATTTTTACCCCCTTTTTCGTCAATGACCCCCTATGGGATGGGCGTTCTCGGCACCTTCATCGGGGCTGTTTACGGCTGGACCACCATCGGTATGGTTTACCCCAGCTTCGTCGCAATTATCGGTCTAGGTATGTACGCCGGCATGCCAAAGGTCTTAGCCAGTGGCTTCGGTTCACCCATCATCGTCGCCTTATTTGCCCTGCTTCCTTTAATTACAATATTAGACGAGCTTAAATTAACCCAATATTGCGTGAATTCCATCTTTTTTAACCGGCTTTCTAAAGGCAAACCCTGGCTCACTTTGTTTCTGTTTTTCTTGAGTGCCTTCTTGACAGCCTTTATCAACCCCATCGTTTCTGCTGTTATTTATTGTTCCTTTATAGCCACTATTTGTAGAAATGCAAATATCGAGCCTTACACTAAGCTGCCTGCAGCCTTATTGCTCGGTAGCGCCTACGCCATCATGAACGGTCAAATCATGTTCCCCTTTTTAGGAACAGGGCTGACCTTCACCGCTGCCTACGCCGGGATGTTTAAGCAGGAAGTGCCCGTCTTAAAATACCTGATTTTTGTTATTCCTGTCGGCATTATCATGATTGTTATCTATATGTTAATTATGAAATTCATCCTTCGCGTTGATGTTTCTGCTTTAAATGAGTACAGGATTGACCCGAATACCAGCACCAAATTAACGCGAGATCAAAAAATCGCCCTTGCATTCTTTGGCATTTTCTGCACCGCTATGCTCCTATCTTCAGCCTTACCAAAAGACTTCATCATTTCCCAATGGCTCAACCAACTGACCATTTTCGGCATTTCTGCTTCCGTTATTTGTGCGATGATGTTACTACGTAATGAGCAAGGTCAACAGTTCTTTAATTATCAAAATATTGCCCGAAAGTTCCCCTGGGAAGTTTTTTTCCTCACTACTTTTATCATTACGATTTCCTCTTACCTCACCGCCCCGGAAACGGGCCTTGGAAAAACACTGGCATCCATGTTGGTCCCCTTGACACAATTACCCCCCATCCTCTTTATCATTGTAACCATGTTGTTGGCAACGATTATTACCAACTTTGCGAACAACATGATCCTAACTATCATCATTATGCCCGTTCTAGTCCAGTTCAGCGGTACCGTTGGCCTAAGTGAAATTGGCATGGTTTTATTACTCTTCCTGACAACACAATTAGCCCTAGCTACGGCAGGCGGGTCTCCCATTACCGGGATTGCCTATTCTATGGATAATTTAGTCCGGGCAAAAGATATGATGTCCATGGCCCTCAAAGTCATCCCCCTTCTCTTTATTTGCCTGATGGTCATCGGCATGTTCTTCTTGCAGATTATTTTCTAAGGCCTGACCTGCTAAGATCCCAATAAAGGAAAGGATTCGACATGCTAAAACAAGATGCTGAGCGCATCCAGTCGCTAAAAGATCGCTGCAACCACTGTGTTTGCCAGTATTGCGGAAGCCCCCTGCTTTTAAAGAAAATCAGCTTCATCAGTAGCCCGGATGCCCGAGTGGAAATATTTTGCAGCAACTGCGATAAAATCGAATATGGTGTTGAAAGTGAAATTTATAAGATCGCCAAACTCTACGTTGAAGAGACCGGTTTTAACCATTATAAAGAATTCGACATCAGCTTGCAGAGTAAGAGGATGAACATTGCCAAGGTTGCTCAGATCATCACCTGGACAACAAAGTCTCTGGGTTTCTTATCCAACAAGGGTTTTACCGTCACCCCAGCAGCACTCGAAAATATTGTAGGGTCCTGCAAAAAATTTACAGATGCTGACTTTCAGGCAAAACCGGAACCGAGGGACAATGATGAATAAGCCCTCCTATGTACTTGAATTAACCAATGTGAATAAGAGCTTCAATGGTAAGCCCATACTCAATAAAATCAACTGGAAGGTAGGCCCGGGAGAACGCTGGGTGGTCTTTGGCCTAAACGGTAGCGGGAAGACAACCCTGCTCACCCTGATCAGCGGATTCCAAGCAATTTCTTCCGGAGACCTGCGGCTCTTCGGTCAACCCTATAGCCAAGAAAACATCACAGACTTGCGCAGAAAAGTTGCCCTGGTCAGTCACAGCTTCTTCGGAAAAATCTATACCAAGGAAACCCTCCGCGACATCCTCCTCTCCAGGTTGGGAAACGGTCTGCAAGGCCATCTGGAAGCCTCCATCTATGACGAAGGCCAGGCCTTAAAGCAGCTGGACCGCCTCGGCCTGGGAGACTACCTGGATTACCCCTTTAACTTTTTATCTAAGGGAGAGCAACAAAAAACCCTCTTTGCCCGGGCCCTGCTCTGCTCTTCAAAACTTTTATGCCTGGATGAAATCACTTCCGGAATGGACGTCCTCATACGGAAAAAAGTCCTCGCCCTCTTGCGGGAATACAAGGATACCGTCATTTACGTGACCCACCATCCTGAAGAAATCAGCGACTTCTTTACCCACATCCTGCTCTTAAAAAGAGGGCGGGTTTACCGGCAAGGCCCTATAAAGGAAGTCCTCACAAGCGAAAATTTAAGCCACTTTTTAAATGAACCTGTTGTATTGAAGAGAGACCCCTATGGCTGTCATATCCTGTAACCACCCAGTCTTCAGGGTCCATGCTAAAAGAAGGTATGTTTATGTCAAAAGCTAAGGCCTACAGTGACATGCGAGATGTCTCCGTCGCTGACGATATTATGCAGATGGCTGACATGGGCTTTTTTGACCTATTGCTTACAGCCTATGGCACAGCTTATTGGGAACAAGGCCAGGTGACTTATCTCATCAGCCCTACAAAGGATAGCCTCTATACCCACATCATATCCTTACGCGAAGAAGGGTATACACCGACGAAAATCATTTCCCGGCAGACCTTTATTCCAAACTTAGCCGGTACGGAAGAGGTTGAGCAAGCCCGCCTGGAATACGAAACCGGCTATAGCCTGTCCGACCTGGTTGTGGCTGATGACTTGGAGGCAATGGCTCAACTAGCCGCTGTAGACAACAGCACCCTTGCTGAGCCCT
The DNA here is from genome assembly GCF_046569735.1 of Peptococcus simiae. Lineage (GTDB taxonomy): Bacteria > Bacillota > Peptococcia > Peptococcales > Peptococcaceae > Peptococcus > Peptococcus simiae_A. The sequence goes on from NZ_JBKICG010000011.1 coordinate 53,448, forward strand.
TGTTTTCTGACTGGCAGGAGCGCCTCATCGGCTACTTTTACTATCCTGGCCTACAGATATTTTCAGCCAGCTTAACAGATGCCTATATCGCTAAGAAAATATCACCACAATTCTACCAGCAAGTCAAGGATTGGGTAACCGGGCAGCTCCACCAGGTGGCGAACGAAATTGTTCTCCCTGGGCCTGGCCATAAAACCTTTTGGGGCTTTGCCCACTGGCTACCGGAAAGCCCGACCATCAAATATTCTATAGACGGCAACTACGCCGCCACGATTGCCAAGTGGGAAAAGTTACGGTCAGAGGGCAGGATTACCAGCCCCTTATACCAACAGACCCTAGCCCTAAAAGAAAAACACACCCCCTTAGCCTTACGTGAACCCTTTTTAAAGGCGATGAAGGGCCAGTTTGATGCAGATTTCATTGAGAAAATTACTGCCCTTCACCAGTTACCTGCCGCCATCAAAAAAGCGGATTATGAAGACCTCGTCAGACATTTGAAAAGCGACTATAGCCAAGAATCTTTTTTATTATATGAAAAATGGTGGGGTCTTTAATGACCCTAAGCAACATTCTTTTCATGACCTATTATCCGTTTTTAATTTTATTAAAAACAGCATAATAAAAAGCGTTAGCTAAATGTATTGGAGTTTGAAAGGAGAATAAGGATGTTAAGAGAGAAAGGTTTATCCAAGAAAGTATTCGTTATCGGTCTTGATGCCATGGACCCCAGACTGACCAGAAAGTATGTCGATATGGGCCTCATGCCCAACGTCAAGGAACTGATTGAGCGGGGTTCAGCCAGAAAAGACCTGGTCCTGCTGGGCTGCATGCCGACGGTTACACCGCCCCAATGGACAACCCTGGCAACTGGCGCCCCCCCTGAAAAACACGAAATTACCGCTTTCATGAGCCAGGGTAAGGACCTAGATTTATGTAACCTGAACTTCGACTCCCGTCTTTGCAAGGCTGAACAGTTATGGAATGTCACCGCTGAAGCCGGCTACAAGACCCTGGTTTGGCATTGGCCGGGCAGTGCATGGCCACCGTCCTCCGATAGTCCCAACCTCCACGTTGTTGACGGTACCAGCCCGGGCTCTGTCAATATGAGTACCGCTCAATTTGAAGAAGAAATGTTAGTCATCGCCGATGTGAAAAACCAATACACCGGCTTTAAACCCCATGCCACCTCCACTGCAGAAGTGCCCTGCGTTGTTACCGGCTTAGATGAAGAGCCCGATGACAGCGAACGGGGCGGGATTGATGACCTCTATACCAAGAGCACCGATGGCTTCCCGGTCTACGTCATTGACCCCCTCGTTGACGGTCAAGGCGGTTACATTGATATCCCCATCAGCGCCTCCATGTCCACCCTAACGGATGTTGACCAAAGCAAATGGGCCGCTGCACCCGAAAATGCCAAAGAATTCACCGTCCTCTTAGGGGGCGGCTTAATCCGCAGACCGGCCCTACTTCTGATGAACGACGAAGGTAAATATGACCGCGTTGCCATTTATAAGAACAAGAAGAGCGAAGAACCCCTCGTAGAAGCTAAACTCGACGAATATGTCCGGGATTATGTTGACGAAGGGATCAAAAATGACGAACGGGTCCGTTGCAACAGAGACTTCCGTGTCCTGGAAATCAAAGAAGACGGTACCTTTGTAAAAATCTGGATGTCCGCAGCCATGCAGATTGAAATGAACATGATGTGGTCTCCGCAAAGTCTCCACCAGGAAATTCTCGATAACATCGGCTTCCCGCCCCCGACCTCAACCCTAGGCGGTAGCCCGGAACTGATTACCAAGTGTATGCACGCTTGCTGGGAACATACCCTTGACTGGCAGAGTGGGGCACTAAACTACCTCATTGAAAACCACGACTATGATGTCATCTTCTCCCACTTCCATTCTCCTGACTTACAGAAGCATATGTTCATCAGAGATATGGTTCACGGTCGGCCCAGCAAAAACATGCCACCTGAAGTCTACCCGGCCTTTATGGAAGACGTCTACACCCAAATCGACCGTTACGTGGCCAAGTTTATACACTTACTCGATGAAGGTTGGACCCTCATCATCACCTCTGACCACGCCCAAGTTTGCCCCACCTATGGGATTCGCGGCTTAGGCGATAGTGGCTTAAACGTCCAGTTAATGGAACAACTAGGCTATACCACCCTGAAAAAAGACAGCGAAGGCAATCCCTTACGGGAAGTCGACTGGGATAAAACCCTGGCTGTTGCAAACCGGGAAATGCACATCTATATCAACCTCAAGGGGCGGACCGACCACGGTATCGTCGATCCGGAGGACCAGTACGAATTAGAGGAAAGAATTATTTCCGACCTCTACAGCCATAGAGACCCGGTCTCCGGCCACAGAATCATCGCCTTTGCCTTAAGACGTAAAGATGCCCATATGCTCGGCCTAGGTATCCCCTATCCGCAGGGCGGCGACATTATCTATTGCATGGCTGAAGGCTATGAACACGACCACTGCGACAGCATGGCCACCTCCTTAGGTGAATGTGATACCTCTGCCGGCCCTATCTTCATCGCTGCCGGACAAGGGATTAAGGAAAACTTCGAAACGGAGCGTACCATCCATCAAGTAGACGTCGCTCCCACAATGGCCGCTTTACTAGGCGTCCGTATGCCAAAAGATTGTGAAGGGGCCCCTGTATATCAAATCTTAACGGAAGAATTTTAGTAACAGATTGAATTTACAAGATCTCTTAAAGTTGACTTAAAAAACCTGGCCTTCAGAGCCAGATCCCTAAAAGGCTTCTTCTGAAGGCCAGGTTTTAATATTACAAGCCCGGGATAATCAAAATGAGCTGATGAGAATGTTCCTCATCAGCTCATTTGCTGGTTTTATATTTATATTTTTTTGAACGCTCCATATCACAAGCACATAGCTTGACCTTAAAGATGAAGAAAAATAATTTTGCAACCCCTCTGAAGCCTGTTTTTGTAAAAGCGATTCCATTTAGCCCTGGTTTAAGTAAGGGTTACAAAACATCCAAATTTTTCTGCCCTTTTACTAGGCTATAAGTACTCTTGCGCTTTACATTACCGGTTAGGACAGAGCCCAGTAAAGAGGCTACAAAAACAAGAAGGAACCATAGCGCAATGGTTTTCAACTGAATGCCACCACCGCAAAAACTGATAATTAATGGCACCAACATGGCATCTACAAACATGACCGCATTCATTGATCCCATTTCAGACGAAACCGTCGTTCTCAGCTGAGGGTCAACGATGCGAATAAGAGCAATACCACTGGGACAAGTCCCTGTTGCACAGCCCCAAATCCCTAATAAACGTTCAAAGTCAAAATGGCCACCGATACGAGAGGAGAAGAACCAGCAAATACCAAATGTTATAAGCCCGACAACTAAAGCTGTGATGATAATAGGAGCAAACCACTTTCCTACAACACTAAGCTGTACAGCCATAAATGCAGAAGTAATCATGAAGTCCGTTGTGAAACCAGTCACCCGTGTTTGGAGTCCATCATCAAAATACTGTTTTAAATCAAATTTATTTAATATATATCGCACCCCGTAGGCCACAAACATACCAATGAAAAAAGTCATTGAACCAAAGATTTGAACAAACTGATTGGGAACAGAAACCAATAAATCGCCAATTGGTACAGCAATAACATAACATAAGCCCATTAGAGCAATACAAAAGGCTAGGGAGTCAATATTCCCATTATAGGTCGTAATCATACCAGCAGCCTGAGCCTGCTCTTGGCGCTTATAAAGACCCTTTTTTATGCTCCGGTCAATCTCATTGGGATAACTGGCCAGGCCTTTTTTGATACCATAGCGGGCCAAGGGAACGCCTACGCCAAAGGCCAAAAGAAAACCTAAGACAGCATAAGTAATAGCCACTTGTTGGGCACCTTCCAAGCCCTTCTCCTGGACCATCGCCCCGAAAGTCGCTGCCTGGCCTGGACCATGGTCAAAGCCAAAGGGGATCAGCATCCCATACTCCGGCGCCATTGAAAAAAATCCGCCCACTAAAAGCAGGACCCCATATCCGATAAAGGGTTGAATGGCATACAGCATATTCCAAATGCAGCCCATGCCGATAGACCCCTTAATAGCCTCTTTATTGGCATTCACCCCTTCTTCTTTGGGCACATTGGTTAAACCCATAGAAATAAAGGTGAAGATAAAGAAGACGCCCACAATATTATTTAAGGCATCAGGCGAAACACCCACACTTGGCAAAAGGCCTATATTCATCAGAACAAAGCCTACGATACCACCTATAACACTGGCAGGCATTAAAATATTGCCCAAGGGTCTCACGAGCGCCCTTAATACTACACCAACTAAAAGCATAATACCAACCCATGAAAAAGTTGTTACCATATCTATTGTAGCCCCCCTTTATATTTATATTTTATATGCTATCATAGACCTTATCAAATGTAAATTAAGACCCCTACATTTATTATAAATACTATTCGTTTATTTAAACCCATTTTAGGAAGGTGCTTTTTATGAACTTTTTTTATAACGGAACCATTATTACCATGGTAGATAAAGCCCCCTTCGCTGAAGTACTTGTTGCCGATGACCAAAAAATCCTCTATGTTGGCAAGGAAGAGCATGCCAAACCCTACATCACCCCTGATACCCAGTGGATCAATTTACAAGGGAAAACCTTACTGCCAGCCTTTATTGACGCCCATAGCCATATTTCAGATACTGCTATGCTGTTAAAATCCGCTAATTTACAGGAAGCGCATAGCTTCCAAGAGATTACCGCCATCATACAAGCTTTTATAGATACACACCCTACAGATGATTTGCCATTTATTATAGGACTGGGCTATGACCAGTGCCAGTTAAAAGAGGGCATCCATCCAGACAAATCTATTCTTGATGAAGCCTTCCCAAACTTAGCCGTCGTCATTGTTCATACCAGTATTCATATGTGTGTCGCCAATAGTAAAATGCTGGATTTTCTTGGAATTAACGAGCATACCCCGGAACCGGAAGGTGGCCTAATCGGTCGCATGGCGAATAGCCGTGAGCCCAATGGCTATCTTGAAGAAACCGCCTTTAATCCTGTATATGAATTAATTTGCAAGCAGCTAGCCCTTACTGCTGATGATATCATCCAAGCCCAAGAGGTCTATTTAAAAAATGGCATGCTGACCATTCAAGAAGGCTCAACCGACGAACCCATCGTTAAAGTATGCCATCAAGCAGCAGAGCAAGGTCGCCTGGTCTGTGACCTTGTTGCCTATCCTGCCCAAAATTTCGGCCGAGGCATTCGTTCCGTTTTTGAAACCTACGCTTCTTGTGTTAACCGGTATGAACATAACTTTAAAATAGCTGGCTATAAGTTAATTTTAGATGGTTCTCCTCAAGCCCGTTCTGCTTGGCTTAGCGAGCCTTATGAGGGCAGCGATGATTTTTGTAGCTATCCCTGGCTAAATGACCAAGAAGTACAAGGGTATACAGATCTTGCTTATGAGAAAAACCTTCAAATATTAGCCCATTGCAACGGTGATGCTGCCAGTGAACAATTCATCAAGGCCTGTGAAATCTCTGCTAAAAAATATCCCCAAGCGGACCCCAGACCGGTTATGATACATTGCCAAACAGTACGCGATGACCAGCTTGATCGAATGAAAAAAATCGGCATGATTGCCTCCATTTTTGTCGACCATGTCTATTATTGGGGAGATACCCACTTAAAAAATTTAGGGCCTGTCCGCGGCCCCCATATCAGCCCTGCTAAAACGGCAATGAGAAAAGGCCTCTCGGTCAATTTTCACACAGATTGTCCTATCGTTATGCCAAATCTTTTTCAAACCATCTGGACAGCTGTCACTCGTCAAACAAAAAAAGGCATTACGCTGGGCCAAGATGAGCAAGTTTCTGTCTGGGAAGCGCTAAAAGCTTTAACGGTTAATGCTGCTTTCGCTTATTTTGAGGAAAATGAAAAAGGCTCCTTAGAAGTTGGGAAAAAAGCTGAGTTTATTATTGTTAGCGATAATCCCCTACAAGTAGAAAAAAACCATCTAAGAAATATAACGGTTCTCGCCTGTATCAAACAGGGCAAATGCCTTTATTCTTCAAGGGAAGGGCTATTCGACAACTTAGCTAAATAGCCCTTTATTGTCTTTACCCTACTCAACAACTCTCATCAGTAGAGCACGCTCAAATCACTTAACCTTGTAATCGGCCAAATAGTTTTTGCCCTTTAAGCCTATAAAATACATTTAAATACTTCCGAGTGCCCCCAACAGTGCATCTAACTTTTGGGGGCACTCTATATTTACTGTTTTAATTTTTTATGCTCCTAGTCCATTAAAACTTCTTTATTGGCAGCCTGGCTGGATGGCGTTTGGGCAGATGTGCGCCCCCCGGCTAGTCTTCATCAGGCTGTCCTAGCCGCCACAGGCAGCAGGGCCCATAGCATAGGGCGGCAGTGAGTTCGTTATAGGTCATAGGGTATCCTTTCTTTATTCAGCAGGTTCAGTATGATTATCAATATGCTTTATTGTAGCCAAGGCAAAGGGCCTTGGCATCTCTTAGGGAATAGTGACAAGGGGCAGGGCTTCCCCTTCTATATTGCTAAAGGATAAATCCTATAGTAAAATAATTATATTCATAAACTGAGCCCCTTAATAAAGGAGGATGAGTATGAGCATAAGTAATATTCAAGTGGCAGTAGATGAGAAGTTACGAAAAGAAGCTGAAGATTTATTTAATGATTTGGGGTTATCTATGTCTACAGCGGTTAGTTTATTCTTGAAGGCTGCCGTTTCTCAAGATGGGCTGCCTTTCAGCATACAAAGCCCCCCTTCAAAAGAAATATTACAGGAAGCATTCCAACTTTTTGAGGCAAACGCCATCCAGCAAGGCTTAGAAGACCTGGAAAAAGGACACACTTTGGATGGCGAAAAAGCGCTAGCACGGTTAAGGGAAAAATATGGCAACAAAATTTAAGTATCAGCTAAGCCAATATGCCAATAATGACTTAGATGATTATCTTGATTATCTACAAAATAAGCTCAAGAATCAGACGGCTACCAATCAATACCTACTTGCCCTAACAGATGCCATAGACCAGTTAATCACTTTCCCCTTTAGCGAGGCTCTCCTTAGGAACCCCTGTCTGAAGAAAAAGGGGATTCGGGTCTGGCCTGTAAAAAATACGCGTATCTATGGCATGGTCCAGGAGGATATGAAAACCGTATATATCTTACGCATTCTATCTATGCGCCGGTATGCCGACCGATTAATTGACCAGGCCGTAGAAAAATAAGCCGGCTGCTTTTGCACAGCTGGCTTATTTTTTTATGCCTTCAACCAGATACTCACTTGCTTAACGAATAGATGAGGTGCATATACAACTAGGGACCGGTTGCCGCTCAGTACAGTCATTTCCGCCTAGCCCAGCTCCTTTCCGCCTAATGATACCTCTTTTTTAGGCGATTATTGACAAGTGCTAGAAAAGGACGCAGCAGCCAAGGCACAAGTGGCACAACTCCATAAAAAACCGGCTGTGCATAAACACAGCCGGCTTATTTATATGCCGCCAGGCAGATGATATACCTAAATGAAGGCAGAAAAAAAGCAAGCAGCCGGAGCTGCTTGCCTGAAATTTCAGTGACCTGAAATTATTTGATGAATACAACGCTAGCGGTGGTGCCATCGGTGTTGTAGGTCGGGGTGACGGTGAAGCCGAGGGCTTCTGCTACAAACCGAACCGGAACCATGGTGCGGCTATCGCCATTGATGTAAGGAGCTACATCCATGGTCATTTCTTTGTCGTTGACCTTGTATTCTTTCTTGTCGATGGTCATAACGACTTTTTTGCCGTCCATTTCAGTGGTAACGGTTCTGTCTTTTTCATTCCATTCAACTTTAGCACCAAAAGCTTCAGCTAAGGCACGGAAAGGAACGAAGGTGCGGTCATTTTTGATGATAGCAGCGGTATCGATGGCAACAACATTGTTGTCAACGATAACGTCTTTGCTGCCGATGGTCATAACAACAGCACGGCCAACGTTGGAAGCATCCTTACCGAAGGTGTAGGTCAGGTTGCCTGCATAGAATTTACCGTATTCATTGCTAACATATACAGCGATATCAGCGGTAACCGGTTTATCAGAGGTCAGGCTTAAGGTGCCAATCCCTTTTTCTTTTAAGTCACCGTATGCGGTAACAGAAGCAGAGACCTTAGCGGTATCATCGCTAACTTTTTCGATAACAACAGCGGAGTTCTTGTAATCACCACCGAGGCTAACGGTTTTGCCATCGCCATCGACGAGTTGGAAGTCTACTTTGTTATTAGCACCAACAACACCCTTGTTGCTGGCAAACTTCATGCTGCGACCGTCTTGAGCTACAGTCAGTTCAGCTTTAGCCACTAAACCTTCACGTTCTGCAACAGCAGTCACGACAATTTTAGAGCCGAGATATTTTTCATCATTTTTAACTTTAAAGCTACCATCTTCGGTTTTAAAATCCTCAACAGCATAGCCGGCATACCCTAAGGATACACGTTTAGCAGCTTTCTTTTGAACACCGTTTTCGTCAACAAAAACGATATCCGGAGCTTTAACGTCTTTATCGCCTAATTGAACGGTTTCAGTATTATAGTCGATTTTCAGTTCTTTAGCAGTACCAAATTTAGCGATTTCAAAGCTAGCAACCGCTTTTTTCCCATTTTTCAGGGCTACTTGAACGGTGTATTTACCTACCTTAAGTTCTTTATTAGCAACTAAGGTAAAGTAATCTTTTCCGTCAACCTTTTTCAGGTAGAAGTCTTTGTCATCCACTTTCATGTTAGACGGTTTATCAAGGACTTTTACATAAGGGGTATCACTGTTTTGTTTTACAAAAGCAGGTTCATTAGCCGGAGTATCCTGAATCACGTTACCGTTAATATCTTTAACGATGAATTGAACAAAGTCTTCCATGCCTTTAGTTCTGAAATCAGCATCCCAAGCAAAAGCTTTGGCAGCTGTTTTAGAAGTTTCGATGGTGGAAGCAACAGATTCAGATACAATTACCTTATTTAAGGTCCCTTCTACATCGCCAACAGTGATGTAGAGTTTGTAGGTGCCATATACATCCCCAGTTAATTTGACTTCAGCTTCGCCTTTGTAGCTGATTTTTTCACTGGTGGTGTTGAGTTTTAAGTTAGCAGAGTTGGTGTCAAAGCGAACTTCAGTATTTCTGTCTGCAGCAATGGTTTTTTCTTTATCTTTCCAAGCTTTAACCACTAACTTGGTCGGAGTTAAACCGTTAGCATTGACAGTGATTTCTTGGTTGCTTACAGATTCATCAGCATTAAACTCAGCCAATAAAGCCCCATTGTCATTATACACAGCAAAGGCTTTAATTACATTGGAAGATTCCACGGTTACTTTAGCTGCTTCATTGGTGCTAATCCGGTATTGAGCTAAATCAGAAACTTTTTCTAAACCAGCTAATTTATCGGTCGGAACGATAGCAGCGTTTAATTGGTAAGAACCGGATTTGTTGAATTTAGCCTTTACAGCATTTAGGCCGTCTTTAACATCGGTAATTTTATAAACGCCTGTAATGTTATCATTAGCCTTTTCTGCACCGGTAAATTCTACGGTATCATTAGCAGAAGTCGTAGAGCCGGCCCATACAACGATATCATAACCGGCAACTGTGGCATCTGCACCTGCAGCAGCCTTTAAGCCTACGCGAACTTCAGTGGAACCGCCAACATCTACAGTGCTGTCTTCAACTTCAACAAAAGAAGCGTCTTTTGCAGGAGTCGTATCAGCAGCAAAAACGGCTGCCGGTACTAAAGTCAGCAGGAAAGACAGGATAGTCAGTAGGCTGACTACTTTTTTAGTTGTCTTCTTCAATATATTTCCCTCCCAAATATGGTATGCAGGTAATCCCCACCTGCAGGGGTTGCAGTCTGACCCTCTGCGTCGGGTGCGCTGGGCTTACATGAGGACTCGCCGCCTCAAGGCCAACAAGTATCATCCACGCCGTCTTGCGACGTTGCCGTCTACAATATGTAGTGGCGGCGAAAGAGTTATGCTGTGGCCAAACTCCCCCTTTCGACGTTTTTTTGCTATGGATCATACTGGTGCCGGACATTCCGGCTGAACCTTATAGACCCTGCCCGGTCTCGGCTGCTGCCGGCGAAACGGATGGTTGGTCGTTATACCGGTTATAGGCAGGCCAAAGCAGGCCTGGGTTTATAGGGTTCGGACTTATTATATCAACGGTGATTTGTAAAATCAAGTTGGTGACCGGGTTTTTCCGGGCTTTGTAGCTATTTTGTCAATATTTGCTTCTTTTTTGCATGAAAGGGCCGGGCTTGAGGTATGTGGAGGCTAGTGAATAAGCTAAAAAGGAGGTCTTTTATAATGATAGAACGGATCCAACTGGACGGGGTGGACCCGGAGGGCCTGGCTAGGGATGAAGCTTCTCTGGAAGACTTGGGCCGGGAATTGGCGGTCCTCCAGCGGGCGCTTTCGGCGAGCAGGCGTTCGGCACTGGTCATTATTGACGGCTGGGAGTGTGCAGGTAAGGGCAAGCTCCTCTCCCGGCTGGTCCGGGACCTGGACCCCAAGCACTACCGGGTGGAGCTTTTTGAGGCGCCCACCAGCCGCGAGCAGGCCCATACCTTTCTCTGGCGGTATATGCGGGCGGCACCGACCCGGGGAGACCTGGTCTTTTTTGACCGGAGCCAGTATTATGAGGTACTCCGGGCCCTGGAGGCAGACCGGGCGACCTATGAAGGCTACCTGGCGGATATCCGCTTTTTTGAGCGGCTCCTGGTCCGGGACGGGACGCTTATTATGAAGTTTTTCCTCCACCAGACCCGGGCGGACTTGGCCAAGCGGGTGGCCAAAAGGCGGGACCAGCTGGCAACGGAGACGGACCCGGTGGCCCGGCAGGAGCTGGTGACCAATGCCCTGCCCCTGGCTTATTATGAGGACCACCTGGCCCATTATGACCGGGTCCTGTCGGCGACGAATGTTGACTGGGCGCCCTGGCAGGTCTTGAACACCCGCCACCAGAAGCGGGCGGCCAAGGCGGCCCTGCGGCAGATCATTGCGGCCCTGGAGGCCCACTTGGCCAAGCCGGCCCCGGCGGATGACCCCCTGCCGGTGGGGGACTTTCCACCCCTGGACCCGGCAACACCCAAGGCGCCTGAGGACTTGGCCCCCCTGCAGAAGGACCTGGGCCGGCTCTTAAAGGCCCTACACCGGCGGCAGGTGCCGGTGGTGATTGTCTTTGAGGGAACGGATACGGCCGGCAAGGGCGGGACCATCCGCCGGCTGACCCGGCAGATGGACCCCCGGGGCTTTCATGTGGCGACGGTGGCGGCCCCTAGCCAGGCGGACCTGGACCGGCACTACCTGGGCCGCTTTTACCGGGATTTTCCGGAGAAGGGCCACTTGACCATCTTTGACCGGTCCTACTATGGCCGGGTCCTGGTGGAACGGGTGGAGGGCCTGACGCCGACGGAGCGGATCAGCCAGGCTTATGATGAGATTGTGGCCATGGAGGAAAGCCTGGTCCGGGGGCAGGTCTTGGTGCTGAAGTTTTTGCTGGTCATTGATAAGGCGGTCCAGAATGACCGGCTCATTGACCGGGCCAAGGACCCGGACAAACGGTATAAGCTAACCGATGAGGACTGGCGCAACTATAATAAGTATGAGGCCTACACCGAGGCCATGGCGGAAATGGTGGCCCGGACGGGCAAGGCGGTGCCCTGGCAGGTGGTGGATGCCAACAGCAAGCCCGAGGCCCGCTACCACATCCTCAAGGCCGTCCGGGATGCCCTGAAAGGGGCCCTGGCGGAAAGTGAGGACGGCTGCATCTGCGAATAGGGCAGCAGGCGGGCCGGGCGGGCCGGCAAAAAAGCCTGACAGGCCTAACCTGTCAACCTGCCGGGCCGATGACCTGCTAACCATAGCTATATAAAAACAGGAAGCCCACCGAATAGCTCGGTGGGCTTCCTGTAATGAAATCATGATGATTCCATTGCTCCAAGGCAATTATACCCCTTTACCCGGGCCTTGGCAAGCATAATGTGACCTGGGAGGGTATTTTTTATCCGCTTTAGTCTGCCGGTAGCGGCCCCACCAGGGGCGGCGATCTTATGAAGGCCAAAGCCCACAAAGAAACCACCGACTTGCGCGGTGGTTTTTACTTACATGTCCTCATTTCATTTTACCTAGTTTTAGTATCCCAGTGGCAGCCTTTAACTTGATCAAGTTAACAAGAACATCTGTTTAGCCCGGTTCCATATGCTATACTTACTTCAAGGACTTCCAATCCCCAGCTGTTGCTACAGCGGAGGGGAGGTGGCTTTTTATGATGATTCACGGTTCCCTGCAGCTTGACCTTAACACGCTGGTGATGATACTGCTAATTCTCAGCGTCCGGAAGTCTCGTTAAGGTCAAAGACCCCACCAATGGCACTTGGTGGGGTCTTTTTGGTGACATCATGATGATTCACTGTTCTCCTAGGTCTATTATACCTGCTTACCTATTTTTTGACAAGGGCCCGGTGACCTTATACCGGTCAAGCGGCTTCATGCCGGCTTAAAACAAGACGCATTCAAAGTATATGGTCTTTAACCCAATATAATAGTTCGTCTTCTGATTTATTTGATGCCGCAACTGCTAGAATAAGGTCAATTAGTTCTTCTTGCGTATATTCTAAAATGTAGCCATTCATTTCTAAAAGAAGCAACATAAGGTGTGCGCCAATTCTTTTGTTTCCATCAACAAAAGGATGGTTTCTAATAAGAGAGAATGCCAAATGCACAATCTTTTTTATTGGGCCTGGATATAAATCCTTGCCATCAAAAGTCTGAAAGGGGATTTTTAGCGACAAGTCCAATAAATTTTGATCTCTTATACCGGCTTCTCCTCCAAAGGTCTCAATTAAAGACTTGTGAAGGCGTAAAACTTGGTCCTTGGTCAGGCGAATCATTTGGCCAGTTCCTCATAAGCCTTTTTATTTTTTTTCATGAGACGCTTTGAAACAAGAGAAATATCTTCGTCATCAGCCAGGGTTAAAGCATCAAGTGCACTATAATCAAGAATAACATATTTTGGATTGTTGTTTTTTAAGATAACTGCGGATCCTTGCTCATCAACTAAGCGAGCTACTTTAGAAAAGTTTTGGTTAGCTTCAGTAATAGAAACAAGCATATTTGTATTAATTTTCATGAAATCACCCTCCTATAAAGATTATATCACAAATTTAGGCTTTATTTATCCTATTTTTCGCAAAGCAATTCTATTTAACATGATGCCATTTAGGGATTACTCCTAAGATAGAGTTGAGAATAGCTAAAATGTCGGCCCATAAAAAAACCACCGACTCGCACTCGGTGGTTTTTTGTGCACATAGTTTGTGCACATAGGTTGATCACTTCTTTTTTCCTAGTTTTAGGATAGCATTTAGGGGTTTATGTAGCAAGAGCCTCCCATTTTCCCTGCGCGTATTCAAAAGCCCCGGCAATAGCACTTACTTAGCAAGGCCTTTTTACTGAAATCATCAGCACCCGGAAGTCTCGTTTAAGCTATCCTATTTAGAAATAATTCCATTTCGGAACTTTTCCTAAATAGGATTGATTTCCAGTTGAATTATAGAGTATGCAGACTATCCTTATCCAATAAAAAATTAAACAAATTAATAGTAAGTATGCCATGTTCATCTAAGAATGGCTTTATTCTGTCTTGTACGATTATTATTTTTTTAAAGGAATCATCAATGCTCAATAGGGATGCTTTCTCTTGCTTCACTTTTTGGCTTGAGGGAAGACTATAGGCAGATTGAATGTAGTATCTTTTACTTCCAAGGTTGGCAATAAAGTCAACTTCCAGCTGTTTTTTTATGTCCCTACCCTGCTGATCATTTTCTCTTTTTGTAATCATCCCTACATCAACCATATACCCACGAAATCTTAATTCATTATAAATGATATTTTCCATCAAATGGGTTGGCTCAATCTGTCTAAAATTTAATCTCGCATTCCTAAGCCCCACATCTTCAAAATATACCTTATAGGGTGTATCTATATATCTGCGGCCTTTTACATCATACCTGTAAACCTTTTTAAGCATAAAGGCATCTTCGAAATAGCCTATAAACTTATCAATGGTGTTGGCACTTATTTTTGATTTTTTTACCGATAAAAATGTAGCCTCTATTTTTGTCGGATTTGTAAGCGTTGAAATACCGGATGCCAAAATATTCAATAAGTCACCTAGTTCATTTTTCGAGCGGATGTTATACCTATTTATGATATCCCTCAGGTAAACATTATCCAGTTGTCCTTTTAAATAATTCATTTTTTCTTCATCGCTATCCATTAAGCATTGGGCGGGCAAGCCGCCAAATACCTGGTAGTGGGCAAAGGCATCTTCTTTAGCACCCGGGTAAGTTTGAAGGAATTCTGAAAACACTAGGGGCATGATATGGATTTCATCGCCTCTACCGGCAAATTCTGTGATGACATCTTTTGATAAAAACTTAGAGTTGCTCCCGGTTACATAAACATCAAAGTTATCTTGCCGTAAAAAGCCATTAAGAACTTGTTCAAAAGACGCTAATAATTGGACTTCATCCAAAAGGATATAGTACTTTTCATAATCATTCGTTTTGCCGGCTATATACTCTAAAAATCTTTTAGGGTTAACTAACCGCTCCCTACCGAGGATATCTAAATCTACTAGGTCTTCACCGATTTTCAATAAGTCTCTACCTGAATCAAAGGCAAATTTTATAATATGGTCGTCATCTATGCCACTCTCAACTAAATAATTGTAGAACAGCTTGTTCAGTAAATAGGATTTGCCGCTTCTTCTAATCCCCGTAATGACTTTTATGAAGCCATTATCCATCTTGCGTATTAACTTAGCTAGGTAATGATCTCTTTTTATTTCCATAAGTTGACCCGCCTCTTTATTTAAAAATAGTCCTGTTTTGGCGTTTAAGCTAAGTACAGGATATCATTTCCAGCTAAATAGGACAATCCTATTTAGAAATAATTCCGTTTCGGAACTTTTCCTAAATAGGATTGATTTCCATTGAATGGACCCCTGAAACAGGTTATCTCTAGATGGAGGGGCCGCTCTTCTCCTAGGGCAAGCACCCTCTAACCCATTCTACAGGCGGCTAGACGGAAAGAGCGATAACAGCCGGCCCACAAAAAAACCACCGACTTGCGCGGTGGCTTTTGCTTGATAAGGACTTAGCTAGAGGCTAGCGGCCTTTGGACTGGCCGGTTTGGGCCCGGGTGGCGGCGTTTTCGGAGGAGTCCGGATCGGCGCCGGCGGGGGAGTTGCTTTCGTATTTATCCACATTGGCCCGTTCGTCGATTTGCTCGGCGGGCTCGTATTTTTGCCGTTTGTGGAAGATGTCGATGTCTACGACATTATCCAGGAGGGTTTTGATTTCCTGGGGATAGATGACGGAGGGTTGGCCGTCAACGACCCAGAAGTCCCGCTTTTGGCAGGTGACCCGGTTGCCCATGTCCTGCATGAAGGCCTGGTAGGCGTTGCCGTGCCAGCCGAGTTCTTTAAAGAGGACATTGGAGATGAGTTGTTCCGGGTCGATAGTGGGGCCTTGGCCGGTGAAGCTGGTGTTGAACATGGCCTTGGCCTTATTATTGCCATAGATCAGGTAGGGGGTGGCGTAGTTGTTGAGTTTGGATTGGACGGTGCCATCGGGGGCCTTGAGGCCCAGGATATCGTAGCCGCCTTCTTCCATCCGGGGGCTGTGGTCGCCGAAGGCCAGGACGATGACGGGCTCGTCGTCGTTTTCCAGGCTATCGATCAGGTCGGTCAGGGCCGTGGCGGTTTGGTTGACATCGGTGAAGTAGTTGTTGAGCATGACGTAAGCGGGCCGCCGCATGCCTTCCTGGTAGGGGAACCATTCCTTGTCTTTGATGCTGACACAGTTATAGGGGCCGTGGCCCTGCATATTGGCGGCATAGAGGAAGGTGGGCCCTTGACCCTTGTAGCGGTCCAGCTGGGCCTTGATGTCCGGCATGAAGACGCTATCGGGCAGGTACTCGCTGAGGTTATTTTTGAAGTGGTTCTGGGTGTAGAGGAAGTTCTGGAAGCCCAGGTTGGGGTTGCGGTCAAAGCGGGAGTAAAAGTAGCCATCGTTGGGGTGCATGGCGACGGTGGTGTAGCCATTTTCCATGAAATAGCGGACGTTGGACGGGCCGGGGCGGTTGATGTAATTGTGCCGCTTGTAGAGGCCGGTCAGGACGCCGGTTTCAATATTGATGGTGCCGCCGCCGTAGACATCGCTAATCATTTCCCCGGAGATGCACCGGTCTTGCAGGGCATGGAGGGGGTC
Source organism: Peptococcus simiae (assembly GCF_046569735.1). Taxonomy (GTDB): domain Bacteria; phylum Bacillota; class Peptococcia; order Peptococcales; family Peptococcaceae; genus Peptococcus; species Peptococcus simiae_A. The sequence continues at coordinate 69,817 of NZ_JBKICG010000011.1, forward strand.
ATAGGGGTTGCCATTAGGGAATTGCAGGGTGGAGGGCTTGGCGGTATCGGAAAAGTCCATGTAGCTTTCTAAAAGGATGGTGATGATGTGGACTTTTTGGTCTTTAGGGATGGGTTCGGACCCGTATTTTTCAGCCAGGGCCTGGCCATTGGTCGGGTTGTAGCCAGCTTCGTCATTGCCCAGGGCAAACTTGGTATTATAGCTCATGGAGTAGACGACGCCATTGGCCTGGTAGCGGTCGGAATGGAGCCGGTAGGTGATACCGGTGCTGTCGCACCATTGCTTCTGGTTTTTCAGGTACTGGCTCTTATAGAGGGGGGTGCTGGCGTAAACGGCGGTGCCGGTGCCGGCGGCAATGGCTACAATAAGGAGGGCGGCCACGAGCCGGGACAGGGGGTGAAAGTGGGTCTTGGGCATGAGCCGGGCAAAGACGGCCAGGGCCAGGATACCGGCCAGGGCGTAAAAGGCCAGGCTGATGTCCAGCTCACTCAGGTAGTGGGGGAGGATTTTCAGCATGGGGATGGCCAAGGCCAGGTCATCGGGCTTTAAGGCGGCATGGCGCCAGTTGATCATGGCCACGTTGCCGACAGCGATGCCCAGCCAGAAGAGGCCGGATAGGAAAACAGAGATCCGCAGGCTCTGAACGATGAGGCCGATCAGGAGGATACAGGCATAAATAGGTAAAAAATTAAGTAATAGGGTTAAGGGGTTGGTAAAGTAGCTGGTGAATAGGCCGGTGGCATACCCCCAGGAACCGATAAAGAGTACAATTATGGTGAGGACGGCGGCAGCCAGGGCGCCACCGCTAAGGAACTTGGCTACATCACGTGTAAAAAATCGCCCACGCAGGCGTACCGCCAAGGCCTTAAGTTTGTCTTTCATGATAAAGGGCCTCCTTGGTCAATTTCCTTCTAAAATCAAGTATGATTTGTGTAAAGATTATTTTAATTAATGGTCTAATAGTACCACAGCCGCCATTGATTTGCACGCCATCGGGCGGTATTTTACAACTATTTAACAAGTAGGCCCTGTTTTAGCCACATTTACCGGCCAGTGAAGCAAAAAAGCGCCTTCTCATTAAGAGAAAGCGCTTAAATGTTTGCTGGTAAATATAGGTTTAATAAAGCTTATACACGACCTGCACCGGTGAAGGGGAAGCCGGTATAAGTGCCGATGGAAACACTCTGTCCGGGGGCCGGGGCGTGAATGTACTTGCCATCACCGATATAGATGCCGACGTGGTAAGCCGGGGCACCCCAGAAGACGAGGTCGCCGGGTTGTAAGTCATTAAAGGCCACCGGTTTGGCAAAGCTTTGTTGGGCAGCTGCGGTCCGGGGCAGGGACTTACCGTTTTGAGCAAAGACATAGCTGGTTAAGCCGGAGCAGTCAAAGCCGGCCGGGCTCATGCCACCCCATACATAGGGGACACCCATGTGGGCTTGGGCAGAGGCGATAACCGTATTGCCGTTGACACTCTGGGCAGCATTGGTGCTGACCGGCGCGACCGGGGTGTAGCTATAAGCGGGGATAATACCACGCCAGAAAGGATTGGTATTTTTGTAGCCTTGGGGGGTTTGGGTCCAGCTGGGCTTTTGGTCAACAAAGGCGACCACATTGGCACCGGAAACAGCTACGGTTCGGTTGGTTAAGGTCTGCATGAAGGCCATGGGAATATAATTGCAGCCGTTAAATTGGGCCAATTGGTACCAGGGGCCATTGGCAGACACGCCGATGTATTTTTTATTATCAGCGCTATAGGTATAGAGCTCATAAGCGTTTTGACCGCTGACGAGTTTAATTTTATTGGCTTGGTTATCAGGATTGAGGACCACTTCTACGCCCAGGTTTTTAAAAATAGAGTTGATGGGCAGATACATGAGGCCTTCTTGATTGACAATAGCTTGGTCAACTGTGACTTGATGCCAGTCGTTCTGCTGAGGAGATGCGACATAATATACCGGATCTGCTGCTTGGGCAGGTTGCGCACCTAAACCAAGGGCTGCTACCGTAGCGAGGGCCAAGGTGACCGCACATAATGTCTTCTTTATCAAAACTACACTTCCTTTCTAACACGGTGTAAATCATAGCACAGGGGGAGGTCATTTTCAATCATTTGTAGATAACTGTCATTCTATTGTTACCAATGATTTTTCAGCTGATTACGAGATTAATACAAGTATATTCCCTTAATGGTGGGCTTTTTAGGAAGGGGGCTTGTAATGGCTACAAGGAGTTGGGTACTTGCGTTCGTATTTTTTAAGGGTCTTTTCGGCTTTTTTGACCGGAAAAACAACAAATATTTTTATTTGTTTGTTGTTATTTGTTGTTAAATAGCCCCCTTTTTGCTCTTGTTTTTATATAGGTTGCGTGGACTTTTTACCCGCCAGGATGGAAGGCGGCAAAAAAGCCCAACCGGACGAACCGGTTGGGCTGATCAAGCAGGAAGTTTTCAATTGAGATGATGGGATGCTTAAAGAAATAGAGCCAGCCTTTATTGGTAAAGCTTATTAATCAGGGCCTCTTGGAGCGTTTGAGAAAAGTTAATGTTATTCTGCTCTGCTTTCTTATTTAACCAACTGGGAATGGTCAAGGTTTTTTTCACCGGACAGCTATTTTTTCCCGCCGGTATGAGACGGTATCTATAGCGACCAGGCTTTTCACTTGACCCGGTCCAAGCTCTAAGCAATTGATATCTGAAGACGGCGGAATGGGCGCATTGTGATCCTCCAAATCAATGACGCTAAGGTTAATGTAATCTTGAGCCATCTCCAGGCAGTCATTCAAGTCCTTTCCCTGAGTAAAGCCGCCGAAATCGGGTATTTCAACAAAATGATAGCCCGTTTGGTCCGCTTGATGGATGATGATTGGGTATGTTGCTTTCATATTAAACCATCTCCTAGTCACAATGCCGCAAGCCCAATTTTTTGATGAGGGCTTTTGCCAGCTGTTCCTTTATTTCTTTATGACTAGGTATGGGTTCGCTCTGTTTGCCTTTTACCCATATCTCATGATTGCCGCCTTATCTCGCTAATTCCCAGCCACATTTTCTGAGGAGCTTTTCAAGATTTTTTTCTTCATAGGCATCCATCCTCACACCTATATAATGCGTATTAACACGTATCATCGTCAACCATTAAAAATTCCTTATTGTGAAAGACCGGCCCGGAGCACAACGTTCGCATCAACAAAAAGACAAACAAAAAACGCATGAGCGGATGCTCATGCGCTTAATAAATCAAACAGACCAAACAAGGTAAATATTATTTTTGTAACGGTTCTACGTTACGGGTTTTCCTTGAGACCGGAGCTGGTGCTTTAGCAGTCGCGTTAGCGACACCAGCCGGCCATCATCGTCAGATGATGGATGCGGCGGTCTGCAGAGAGAAGGCCGAGTAAAAGAAAAAAGCCTAGGAACAATTGCTCCTAGGCTTAATAAATCAAACAGGCCAAACAAGGTAAATCATATTTTACAGTAAGTTCGTTACTGCGGGTTT
>NZ_JBKICG010000012.1:0-69854 GCF_046569735.1 Peptococcus simiae
TATAAAAAAAGATATTGACTATATGAGAGAAAAAGTAGAAAAATTGGCAAAAGAAATATGGGATATACATTCACTTTTATTACGGAAATAAATTTTTCAAGTATGTACTCCAAAAATATTAGACCTGTAAGAAGTTATGAATTTATGGTATAATATAAGTTAAGAAAGTTAATCGGATTTTTAATGGTGCTTAGCACAAGGAGAAAAGAAATGTCTGACTTTGGAAAAATTATTTTTAAGATAGACAAAGTTTTAGAGGATAAAAACATAAGCAAAAATAAATTAGAAAAAGAAGCAAATCTTCAAAGAACACAGCTTAATTCTTATTGCAATAATAAGGTGAAAAGAATTGACTTAGAGACACTTGCAAAGATATGTTGTGTTTTAGATTGCAAGGTTGAAGATATAGTGGAGTATGTGAGGTGATTAGATGAACAGGTATGAGATTATTCAAAAAATAGGCGATAAGTATCAAATTGGTAATACTGAATCTGGAGAATTTAGTTATGTACAAGCATTAAGAAATATCGGTAAAAGTATTAAAGATTATCAAAAGGGTGATACTGATACGAATCATCAATATTTAGATATACGATTTGAAAATGATAGACTGGCTATTTTAGTAGAAACAAAAAATAGTTTTAGTAGATGGGATCATAATAAAATTAGAAAACAACTTCAAGACTATGTAAGGTATGAAAAAGCATATTCTGATAAGAAAATAATTGCCATATTAATAGAAACCGATGGAGATGATATCTGGGTTTGGCACGGACAATCAGTAATTATAGATGAAGAACATAGGAAAGTGCAAGAGAACGTCTTAAAAACTTTTGAAGAATATGAGAATATAGTTTTTGGTAAAGTTAATGACAAAATTAAAGTTGTTGATTCCATAAAAGTTCTAAATGAAATGTTACATTCTGATGGTGTAAATGAAAAATTAAGGAGCCAATTTGTAGGTACTTGCCTACTAGCTCTAAAGAATGGTTTGTATTATAAAAATCTAAAACCGACTTTAGATCCAGATACAGGAAAGGAAATTACTCAAGAAAAAATAATCATTAAGAGTATAAAGAGTATTCTATCAGGCTTATTATCTAGAAATCAGGATGTTGATACTTTGAATAAAGCGGGTAAATTATCAGTTTTAAGTAACAAAGTTTTAGATGACCAAGATATAACTAGTTTGACTTATGATGAATTGCAAAAAATATTAGAATTTATAGATAATAATATTATTCCTTTTATTAATGATTCAAATACAGCTGGACAAGATTTGCTAAACTTATTCTTTACGACATTTAATAAATATGTTGGCAAATCAGATAAAAATCAGGCTTTTACACCTGACCATATTTGTGATTTTATGTGTAAAGCTGTAGGAGTAAATAAAAATTCAAGAATATTAGACCCTTGTTCTGGGTTTCGTGTCATAATAGTGATAGAGGCAAATAGTTATGTAAATATAAGGAGTTCAAGACTTCTACCAAAGTTTAAAACTCAAAAAATAAATAGTTGGTGTGCTGCTTAGAGTATCCATTTTAATAATGGATATTGTAAATAGCATACCAATAAAACTAAAGATTCTTTAAAGAGTCTTATTTTGTGATGAAAATTTAATATGTAAATTTCAGACGATAGAAAGTAATTCTGTCGTCTTTTTTAGTATGACGGGCATGTTCTAATGCTGGGGTGAAATTCCCTAAAGAGCGTAGTTGTCGACGAATCCCATAGCGACTTGCAAGTTTTAGATGGTGACATCTAGGAGAGAAGAAGCAATAGCGAAATCGTGGCTTGACGAACAGGAACAGAATATAAGGCGTAAAAGGTGGGCAAGTTAGCTAAAGATAACAAAGTCCCAAAAGACAACCGTAAACCCAAGGCGTAAATTCTGCAAGTAAACGATGAAAGTATTAGAACTTATCCCGTGAGGTCTCACTAGCGATGTAGTAGTAACAACGAATAGTGAGAAGTCAGCAGAATCCATAGTAGCGAAGAAGTTTCTGTAATGGAAATGGAGCAAAGGGAGGAACGATATTTATTGTGATATTTGAAAAGGGTGCACTATGACTTGATGGAACACAAGGAATGACGTATTCATTTCTCATGGTTCAGATACAAAAAGAATAAAGTTAAATAGATACATCAGAAATAAATAATATGACACAAGAAAATATCGAACCGCCGTATACCGAACGGTACGTACGGGTGGTGTGAGAGGGGCTATAAATTAGCCCCTACTCGATTTTCAAAGAAAGGAGGTAAGGATGAATTTTGATTATTTTTATAATAGGCAATCTGAGATGTACAACTTCATTAGGTTACCTATGGTATTAATGGAAGATGAGATTTTTGAGAGCATTTCTATTGAAGCTAAAGTTTTGTATTCATATATGCTTAATCGAATGGGTCTTTCATATAAAAATGGCTGGATAGATGAAGATGGAAAAGTCTTTATTTACTACACAATTGAAAGTATAAAAGATCAATTTAATTGTGCCAGTGAAAAAGCAAATAAATTAATAGCTGAGCTTGATATTAAATCAGGAATAGGACTGATTGAAAAGAAAAGGCAAGGACTTGGAAAGCCTAACAGAATTTATGTTAAAGACTTTATGAGCATATTTAATAATATGGAATTAAAAAATCAAGAAGTTCGAAAAACAAAATTCCAGAAGTTCGATAATCGAAATTCAAGAGATTCGAATATCGAAAGTCAAGATTTTCGAAAATCGGAAGGTAACTATAACAATATTAGTAATAATGAGTTAAGAAAGAATGATTTTAGTAAAGGGCAAAAACCTTATGGAATATATAAAAATATATTTTTGACTGATGAAGAATACAAGGACTTAACAAATGAGTTAGGAAGTAGAATTAATGAATACATTGATAGATTGTCGTCATATATGAAAGCAAATAACAGAGAGTATCAAGACCACAAGGCAACGATAATCAATTGGTATCTTAATGATCAGGCAAAAAACATTAATGATAATACAACAAGGAAAATGAATTACGATATAGGAGAGAGTTTATGAAAAGCTTAAAAGATTTTGTATTAAGAGAAAATGATATTGAAAGAAATGGACATATCTATTGCAAGGTATGTGGTAAAAGAGTAGATGGAGAATTAGTTGACCTTGGCTTTACAAAGTTTATTCCCATAATTAAATGTGAATGTGAAATAAAGAGAGATAAGGAAAATGAAGAAAGAGAAAGACTGATGAAAATATCGTCATTGAAAAGAGATTGTTTTTCATCGCCGCTCCAACACAAATATACTTTTGAGAAATTCTTAAATGAAAAAGGTCAAGCTTACAAGGTTGCCTATAATTATGCTAAAAGTTTTGAACAAATGAGGGAAGACAATGTTGGACTTTTATTTTATGGAGATGTTGGCAGTGGAAAAACTTACCTTGCTTGTGCAATAGCAAATGAATTAATTGAAAGAGAACAAGTTAGAGTTAAGATTTTGAATTTGTCTCAGGTAATAAATCAAATACAAAAATCTGCATTTAAGGTTGATTCAAACGAAATTATAGATAACCTATCAAATATTCCATTGTTAATATTAGATGACCTTGGAATTGAAAGGGATACATCTTATGCAAGAGAACAAGTATATAACATTATAAACTCAAGATACCTAAAGGGTAGGCCGACAATTTTTACTACAAACTTATCATTGGAAATAATTCAAAATCCTAATATTGACCTTGAGTATCAGAGGATATATTCAAGAATACTTGAAATGACAATACCAGTTAAAGTTACTGGAGAAGATTTTAGAAGAAAAATCCATCAAGAGAAGTTAAGAAAATACAAAGAGTTACTTTTATATGGAGGTGGAATAGATGATTAATGAAGAAGTATCTAGGTCGAGCCTTAATCTTGAAGTAAGGCTTGCAAAAGCAACAAGTAAAGCAATTCTTGATGCCTTAAAGAAAGTACACAAGCAAATAGAAGAACAAGGAGGCTTGAAAAATGTAATAAAAAATAACGGAGAAGAAGTAAAGCTAAAAGATATGGTTAAAAAGGGACAGTTAGAAGAAATCAATCTAAAAGATCCTGAGTTAAAAGGACTAAAGAAAATTTTAAATAAACACGGAGTGAAGTTTTCTGTTATGAAAGATAAGGAAACTGGTAACCACTCTGTGTTTTTTCAATCTAAGGATATAAAGGTAATGGAACACGCCTTTAAAAAAGCAGTTAAGGCTTCTGAAAGAAAGGCCGATAGAAAAGATTCAATAACGAAGACTATAAATAAGTTTAAAGATATGGCTAAGGATACCATTAGCAAAGATAAAGTTAAAAATAAACATAAGGAGCAAAGCTTATGATAAGTAATTTAAAAACATTTGAAAATAAAAATTTTGGGAAACTCACTGTTATAGAAAAAGACGGTGAGTTTTTCTTTATAGCAAATGAAGTAGCAACTATGTTAGGATATGTTAATCCAAGAAAAGCTGTTTATGACCATGTAGACGAGGAAGATAAGGGTGTAACGAAATGGAACACCCCTGGAGGAATACAGAATATTTCAATAATTAATGAATCAGGATTGTATTCACTTATCCTTTCATCAAAACTACCACAAGCAAAAATATTCAAAGCTTGGGTAACTAGAGAAGTCTTACCAAGTATTAGAAAAAATGGAGGATATATAGCTGGTCAAGAAAAGAAAACTAACGAAGAGCTACTTGCAGATGCAATTCTTGTAGCCAATAGAATTATTGCCGAAAGAGAAGAAGAAAATGAAGTATTAAGACCAAAGGCAGACTATTATGACAAATTAGTAGATTATAACCTACTTACAAACTTTAGAAATACTGCCAAAGAGTTAGGAATACCACAAAACCAGTTTATAAGATTTTTAATGGATAAGGGATTAATTTATAGAGATAAGAAAAAGAAACTCTTACCTTATGCAGATAAGAACAAGGGATATTTTGAAGTAAAAGAATGGGTTGATCCGCTAGGGACACTTGTAGGAATACAAACATTTATAACACCAAAGGGAAGACACTACCTACTAATTTTATTAGATAGTGAAGGTTTCTACGATGAATAAGATATTAGAAGCCATTCTTTCTGATATTAAAAACTTAATTAAAATAGACAACCCAAAGAAATTTATATTATCAAACATTCCTTATTTATCCTTTTTCTACATTGGAAATATCTTTTCTAAGCACATCAATTCTTATGTTGGAGGAGATATTATTGATAGATTAATGGTGGGAATTTCTGATATAGGAACTTTATCTTATATACCAAGCCTTAATCCAAGGGACTTGTTAGTAGGTATATCAGTTGCTGCTACTGTTAAGCTAATTGTTTATAGTAAAGGTAAAAATAAAAAGAAATATAGGCAAGGCAAAGAGTATGGATCTGCAAGATGGGGAGAAAGTAAGGATATTGCTCCATACATTGACCCTAAGTTTGAAAACAATGTTCTTATAACTAATACCGAAAGACTTACAATGAACTCAAGACCTAAAAACCCTAAATATGCTAGAAATAAAAATGTATTAGTAATAGGTGGTTCTGGATCAGGTAAAACGAGATTTTATGTAAAGCCAAATCTAATGCAAATGCACTCTTCCTATGTAGTAACAGACCCTAAAGGGACACTTGTGTTAGAGTGTGGAAAAATGCTCTACGAAAATGGATATGACATAAAGATTTTAAATACAATAAACTTTAAAAAATCTATGAAATACAATCCCTTTGCTTATTTGAGAAGTGAAAAAGATATTTTAAAACTTGTCCAAACAATTATCGCCAACACCAAGGGAGATGGAGAAAAGGCAGGAGAAGATTTCTGGGTGAAGGCTGAAAAGCTATATTACACTGCTCTCATCGGTTATATCTATTATGAAGCACCAGAAGAAGAAAAGAACTTTAAGACACTTTTGTATATGATTGATGCAAGTGAGGTTAGAGAAGATGACGAAACCTATATGAACCCAATTGATAGACTCTTTGAAGCTCTTGAAAAGAAAGATCCAAGTCATTTTGCAGTTAAGCAATATAAGAAATATAAGCTGGCAGCAGGAAAAACTGCTAAGTCAATTCTAATATCTTGTGGAGCAAGACTTGCACCTTTTGATATAAGAGAGCTTAGAGAGCTAATGAGTGAAGATGAATTAGAGCTTGATAAAATTGGAGATAGGAAAACTGCCTTGTTCGTAATAATATCAGATACTGACGATACTTTTAACTTTGTAGTTTCAATAATGTATTCTCAATTATTTAATCTACTATGTGATAAGGCAGATGATGTGTATGGTGGAAGACTTCCAGTTCATGTTAGGTGTCTACTTGATGAGTTTGCAAATATAGGTTTAATTCCTAAATTTGAGAAACTAATAGCGACAATTCGTTCAAGAGAAATATCAGCAAGCATAATACTGCAAGCACAATCTCAATTAAAAGCAATCTATAAAGACCATGCAGATACAATAGTTGGTAACTGCGACTCCACACTCTTTTTAGGAGGAAAGGAAAAAACAACAGTAAAAGAGTTATCTGAAACTTTAGGAAAAGAAACCATAGACCTATATAACACATCAGAAACAAGATCCAACCAAAAATCTTTTGGTCTAAATTACCAAAAGACTGGTAAGGAACTTATGAGCCAAGATGAAATAACTGTAATGGATGGCGGTAAGTGTATATACCAGCTAAGAGGCGTAAGACCTTTCTTATCTGATAAATTTGATATTACAAAGCATAAGAATTATAAGTTATTAGAAGATTATGATAAGAAAAACTTGTTTGATGTGGAAGAGTATCTAACAAATAGAGATAAGGTAAAGTTAAAATCAAGTTATAAAATAAATAGGTTAAACATTTGATTTTATGGAGTAAGCAAAATGTGTGAAAATAGAAAATCATCTTTAATTATATTAAATATAAATAGTGAGCAGTTTATTTTGGAAAGTGATACAGAACTCACTATGGATAAGAAAAATTATATTGAAGCAATATGTGAGACAATGTACGATGAAAGCAATGAATGGTATGAAGATATATATGATATGTCTCCATATGATATAGCTGAGCTATTTGAAAAAACAGTAAAGGACGAAGTAGGAATAACTGTTAAATTTAAAGCGATAGACCTTGAAGTATCGATTTTAGAAGACTAGAAATAAGGTATTAATAGGCGATAGAAATTAAAAACTCTCAAGGGAAATATCAGCAAGTATAATACTTCAAGCACAATCTCGATTAAAAGCAATTTACAAGGACAATGCAGATACAATAGTTGATAACAATGATTCTACATTCTTTCTAGGTGAAAAGAAACTATAGACTTATATAACACATCGGAAACAAGATCAAATCAAAAATCTTTTGGTCTAAATTACTAAAAAAGTGGAATGGAACTTATGAGCCAAGATGAAATAACTGTTATGGATGGAGGCTCGTGTATATACCAGCTAAGGGTAGTAAGTCTTTTACTATCTGATAAATTTGATATTACAAAACATAAGAATTACAAGTTACTGGAAGATTATGATAAGAAAAACTTGTTTTATGTGGAGGATTATTTGAAAGCTAAAGATAAGCCTATTACTAGAGAATCTACAAATATTATTAAGATTTTAGAATAGAGGTTAAGGGTATATAAAATGTATCAAGATAAAATTATTGCAGGAGAATAAAATGGAGCATGAATTAAATATAAAATTTACTAATAAAGCTATGAAAAAATTAGGGAAAATGGAAAGCACAAAAAAAGAAAAATTTCTTACAAAAATTAAGAACAATGTTTATATGTTTATAGAAGGAGAGAAAAGTGGCTTAATCCAGGAACACTTTTTTAAAAAAATTAGGGGGTTTGATTCTTCACTATATATTCTAAGATTAGATCAGAATAATAGAGCAATATTATCTATTGAAGATGATCCTATTTTTGGTAGAATGGATGTCATCATATATGCACTTACAAATCCAGGAGAGTATAAGAAAGAGATAAGTAGTATTATGGAATCTCTTTATCAAAAAATGCTTAATGAAGATTATGATGATAAGGAGGAGAACTAATGGCAGAAATTAAGGGATTAGTAGATAATTTAGGTGTGATTCACGAATGCAATAAAGTTATACCAGAAAAATTTAAGTTAAAGTTAGTGGAAGTATTGGCAGAACTTGAAGATAATGAGTGCCATAAAACAAATAATTTCCCCAAGTCTGAACTGCACAAAATTGAAGGGGTAAAAAAAATATATCGAGCATATATTGATAAAATTTCTGGATGGCGATTGCATATTCAATATGGAGATGACAAGAGGATTTATCTTTGTGAGGTGTTAAACCCTAAAGAACATGATAGAGGTACAAGTAAAAAAGCCATAAAAAGTAAAAAAAATAGATATTTCTAATTTTTGCTATTAATATAGGACGATAGAAATTAAAAACTCTATCGTCTTTTTTTATACTCAAAATTAGGAGGTTAAGATGGTAAGGATAAGAAGTCCCACTTAAAATAATTTAATATATAAGGCATTTAGCGGTTGAAATTTAAGTTCAGCCGCTTTTTTAATTGAAATTTATAGATTAAGGAGAAGAAATTAATGGATAGAGAAATGATAAATATTAATGCAAATTTAGTTAAGGAAGCTGAATTTTCAGAATTTGAAAAAGATGGAGAAAGTGTTCAAGTAGCAAATTTTGCTCTTGTAAAAAAATATGGAAAGGGAAAAGAATATATAAATTGTTCAGTATATGGAGAAAAGGTAGAAATTGCAAAAGAATTTGAAAAAGGAGATCTAATCCATGTCTTTGGATATTTCAAAGAAAACAAAAAAGGAGATAAGGTCTACAAGAATTTTATAGTTAAATCACTAAACAAAATAGAAAATAAGAAAGAAAACGAGGAGGAATAATATGGAATTTTTTACAGCTGGAGTTGGAGTTTTAAAGACACTTGTAACTGCAATTGGTGCAGGTTTAGGAGCATGGGGAGTTATTAACTTAATGGAAGGTTATGGTAATGATAACCGTGCGACACGTTCATAAGTGAAAAGCTTATGCACTAAGTCGAAGGACTGAAAGTTCAAAACTTAGGAGAACTGGCAATCTGATAGGTAGAATGACGGGGTAACGCCCTGAAATGCCTACACTGATACTCCGATTGGCAATGAAAATTAGACTATTTCATTGTCAAAAGCTCGGTGAAGTCGGCAGAGAGTAGCCGTAAGACTGATATTAACATCAGACACGAAAGCTGTTCAGAGGTGGACGGTGCTACCTATATGTCGGGTGTCGAATACGCATGGTGAGAATGTGTATACCAAAGCACTGACGTACTTCCGAATGTACAAGTCTAAACGTTTGAATTTGCCTAACGGCAATTCCCATCAAAGATGGGGTGTTTGTGGATGAGTAAGAATGGTTGTTATGAAAATCCATATATCGTTACAGGCGATATGGTGAAAACTAAACACAGGCTTAGAGGAAGAACCTAAACGTATTCAAAGATAAGATTGTCGGAACGTGGTAAGCCAAGAGCATGGAAGCAGTCTAATGCTAATGAAGTGTTGAATGGGAAAATGACTGTAAAAAAACAGCATATAACCATTCTTCATCTCGGTGAAAGTGGTGGCACAGTACCTATGAAGCGAAAATAATAAGTTCGTGGAGGGATAGCCACCAGTCACAGGAAAGTACAAGAACTGAAATTAAGACAAACACAGCTTCGAGTATGACAAAGAAAATCAAATCCGAAAGGAGATGGTGACTGTGTCCACTTCGAAACAAACACTGAAACAAAACAAAATCCGTTATACGGAATACTATGACTTGCAAAAAGTCCTTGATGATTTATATGAAGATAGCGGTAATAATAAAGTATTTTCAAATTTAATGGAGTTGATAACTTCAAGAGAAAATATTAAACTTGCCTATCGTAGTATAAAAGGGAACAAAGGAAGTCATACGGCTGGGGTAGATGGCAGAACAATAAAACATCTATCAAGGCTAAATGAAGAAGAATACATTTCTCTCATACAAAAACAGTTTCATTGGTATAAGCCACGCCCTGTAAAGAGAGTGGAAATGCGAAAGCCTAATGGGAAAATTAGACCTTTAGGAATACCAACTATTGTAGATAGAATTGTACAAAAATGTATCTTGCAAATATTAGAGCCGATATGTGAAGCCAAGTTTCATGACAGTTCCTATGGGTTTCGACCTAACAGGAGTACGGAACACGCTATTGCAGAATGTGCAAGACTAATGCAGATACAGCACTTACACTATGTAGTCGATATTGATATACAAGGGTTTTTCGATAACGTATATCATGCAAAGCTCATAAGGCAGCTTTGGAATTTAGGAATCCAAGACAAAAAGTTACTTTGTATCATTAAGGAAATGCTTAAAGCAGACATAGTTATGCCCGATAAAATGGTAATTACACCAACAAAGGGAACACCACAAGGCGGAATATTATCACCGCTACTATCTAATGTAGTCTTGAACGAATTAGATTGGTGGGTTTCATCTCAATGGCTGACAATGCCTACGCATTATCCATATAAACAGAGAACGAACAGTCAAGGAACAGAGATAAAAAGCCATACTTACAGAGCTTTAAGAACAAGCAACCTAAAAGAAATATATATTGTAAGGTATGCTGATGATTTTAAGATATTTTGCCGTAATTACTACGATGCAAAAAGAACCTATCAGGCAGTTACAAAATGGTTGCAAGACCGATTAAAACTAAATGTGAGTGAAGAAAAATCTAAAATAACAAATCTAAAACAAAGGTATTCGGAGTTCTTAGGATTTAAGCTTAAGGTTAAACCAAAAGGCAAAAAGTTTGTTGTACAGTCGCATATAAGTGATAAGGCACTGAAAAATGCAAAAGAAAATATTTCTAAATGTGTTGCGGATATAAAAAGACCTGCAAACGAAAAGGAACAGTACAAAGCAATAGCCAAGTATAATGCCACTGTTTCAGGCTTGCATAATTACTACCAAATAGCAACAAATGTAAGTTTGGACTTTGCTAAAATAGCCTTTCACATTAAAAAGCAGATGAACAACAGACTTGATATTAAAACCAGTGGAACGCTAAACAAAGGATTTATCAAAGAAAAATATGGAAAAAGTAAACAGCTTCGCTTCCTTAATGGACATCCGCTAATTCCAGTTGGATATATTAGGACAAAGGACGCAAAACACAAGAAAAAGGTTGTAAATAAATACACTGTAAAGGGTAGAGCTTTTATTCATAAAAATCTGCAAATTGATGTAGATACACTTGTTTGGTTGATGAGACATCCTGTACTTGATAAGAGTATAGAGTTTGCAGACAACAGAATCTCGCTCTTTGCAGCTCAATATGGCAGATGTGGGGTAACAGGTGTAAAACTTACACCAAACGATATACATTGCCATCACAAGATACCGCTTGAACAAGGCGGTACAGACAGTTATAGCAACTTAATTCTTGTTACAGAAGCAGTTCATATACTTATCCATGCAACAAAAGAAGATACAATCCAAAAATATATAAAAGAGCTTGGCTTAACGGTCAAGCAGATCGAGAAATGTAATAAGCTTAGAAAAATGGCAGGATTGCCACTAATTTAGAAAAAAATAATTTGTTACGAAGTGTGTAAGTCTTAGTTAAAACGTGAAAATCTTTCTTGTGATGGAACGCCGTGTGCGGTGAAAGTCGCATGCACGGTGTGAAGTGGGGGAAAATCCGGAGATAACATCAAAGGATTACCTATCACTATCTGGTGCTAAATCTCAAGGTATTAAGCAGCTTATGGCTGGTGGAGGAATTGTGCTAATCGGTATCAAATTAATTCCACTACTTGCAAATGCTTTAAAATAGGAGAAAGTCTATGTTTGGTATCTTTGACAAGCTAACTGAATTTTTTAAGGATATGCTACTCGGAGGTATCAAAGCAAATCTTGAGTCCATGTTCTTAGATATAAATGACAAGGTAGGAGTTATTGCAACTGATGTTGGGAAGACACCAATGGGTTGGAATGGAGAAGTGTATAACTTCATAAAAAACATTAATGATAATGTGATCGTTCCAATAGCAGGTCTTATCATAACAGCAGTATTATGTATTGAACTCATAAATATGGTTATGCAAAAGAATAATATGCATGATACAGATACTTTTGAGTTTTTCAAATACATTATAAAGATGTTTATAGCAGTCTACCTTGCAAGCCATGCCTTTGAATTTTCAATGGCAGTCTTTGATGTGGCACAAAATCTTGTAAACAAAGCGGCAGGGGTAATCACTACTTCTGCCACTGTTTCAGGAGATCAGATAGTTGCAATGGTTGATACATTAAAAGAAAAAGAAATAGGTGAGCTTTTAATGATATTAGTTGAAACAAGCCTAGTGAGGATTGCAATTCAATGTATATCTTTAACTATTACCTTAATAGTATATGGGCGTATGTTTGAAATATATGTCTACTCATCAGTATCATCCATACCATTTGCGACTATGGGAAATAAAGAATGGGGTCAGATTGGAACAAATTATATCAAGGGACTTTTTGCCTTGGGACTACAAGGTTTGTTTTTGATGGTATGTTTAGGTATCTACACCGTTTTAATAAGAACGGTACAGGTTACAGATATTCACACAAGCTTGTTTAGTATATTAGGATATGCTCTACTACTTGGACTTATGATGTTTAAGAGTGGAACAGTTGCAAAAAGTATTATGAATACGCACTAGGAGGAATAAATGTTAAAAAAGAAAAATTGTGCTTTATTGGGACTTGGAATTTTATTAGGAGGAACTTATGAGATCTTAAAAGAGAAAAAAAGAAATGAAGAGATTAGAAACTTAAAGAAAAGAATAAATAGACTTGGAAGATGTCATAATGAATTTATTATGTATCAAGGAGAATATAATGATAGAAATGAAGAAAAACAAGAAGAATTAGAAGAAAGAATTAGCTACCTGGAAGAGGAAACAACATCTAATTATGACCATATACTTGAACTTTCTAAAGAAGAAGTAGAGGGAGATTAAAATGGCGTATGTACCAATACCAAAAGATTTGGACAAGATTAAAACAAAGGTTGCCTTTAACTTAACTAAAAGACAACTTATAGGTTTTTCTGTGGCAGGACTAATTGGCATACCAACCTATTTATTTATGAAGAAATATCTACCTAATGATGTTTCTATCATTGTAATGCTAATAGTAACCCTGCCAATCTTTTTTATAACCTTATATGAAAAAGACACCTTAACTTTTGAAAAGTATTTTAAATTTTTCTATCTTCATAAGTTTTATCAACCTACTAAGAGAATAAGAAAGGAGGCATACCTTGAAGCAAAGAAAAAAGCAAATCAGCGACTTAAATCTAAGGGAAAAACAATTAAAAAAAGACCGAAAGGAAGTAAGAAAGCTAAAAACAAAGAAAGATCCAACAAATAGTCTTCTAAGTGTAATTTTAAATAAAGAGAAAAAGAGATTTACAGTTGAGGATACAATTCCATATATAAGAATGTTACCAGAGGGCATTTGCCAGTTAGATGAAAAAAATTATTCAAAGACAATTTCATTTCAAGATATAAATTACCAGTTGGCATTGGAAGAAGATAGAGATTTAATCTTTAACCAATTTGCCAACTTTTTAAATTCTTTTGATCCGAGTGTCCACATTGAACTTTCATATGTAAATCAATTAGGAAGAAATAAAGACCTACAAGACGCAATTAAAATTGCTGATAAGGGAGACTTTTATGACGATGTAAGAAAAGAGTTTAGGGAGATGTTAAAGCTTCAACTTGCAAAGGGCAATAACGGACTTAAAAAGATGAAGTATATAACCTTTACCACAGAAGCCGATAACCTAGAGCAAGCAAGAGCAAAGTTAAATAGACTTGAAGTAGATATTTTATCCAACTTTAAATCTATGGGAGTAAGAGCAGAGAGTCTTGATGGAGAAGAAAGACTAAGACTTGTTCACGATATGTTAAATCCAGACAAAAACTTTGATTTTTCATATAAAGATTTGAAGAAAAAAGAGTCTACAAAATCACATATAACTCCTAATATCTTTAATTTTACACCAGCAAATAATTTTAAATTTGGCAAATTCATTGGAGCAGTAAGCCATTTTCAAATACTTGCAAGCGAGTTATCAGACAGAATGTTATCTGAGTTTTTAGATATTGATGACAATATTTATGTAGCTTTTCATATAGATGTAGTTGAACAAGCAGAAGCTATTAAACTCATTAAGAGAAAAAATACAGACTTGGACAGAATGAAAATTGAAGAACAAAAGAAAGCAGTTCGTGCTGGATATGATATGGATATTATCCCTTCAGATATAAATACTTTTGGAGCTGATGTTAAGTCCATGTTATCTGACTTACAAAATAGAGATGAAAGGCTCTTTGTAGTTACCATAGTAATGATGAATTTTGCTAGGACTAATCAAAAATTAGAAAACACTATTGCTCAAATTTCATCAATTGCTAATAGACATAATTGTCAGGTAAAAAGATTATCTCACCAACAAGAACAAGGACTTGTTTCTGCCTTACCTTTAGGAGTTAATCAAGTAGAAATAAAAAGATTTTTAACTTCATCATCAACGGCAGTATTTATGCCTTTTACAACAGAAGAGCTATTTATTGATTCAGCAAATTCTTTGTACTATGGCTTAAATGCCCTTAGCCAAAACTTGATTATGGCAGATAGGAAGAAACTAAAGAACCCTAACGGATTAATATTGGGAACACCAGGTTCTGGTAAATCTTTCTCAGCAAAGAGAGAGATGGCAAATGCAATTCTTGTAACAGACGATGATGTAATTATTTGTGATCCTGAGGGCGAGTATTCAAACCTTGTAAAACAATTTAATGGAGAAGTTATTAAAGTTTCGGCAAAGTCAAAGGACTATCTAAATCCACTAGATATTAATATGAACTATGGAGATGGGGACGCACCTTTAAAGGATAAGGCAAACTTCATAATGTCTATGCTTGAACTTGTAGTAGGAGGATCTGGTCTTACTGCTGCAGAAAAATCTGTTATAGATAGGTGTTTACCAAAGATATACCAAAAATATTTTGAAGACCCAAAACCAGAAAATATGCCAATATTAGGAGATTTATACGATATGCTCCTATCTCAAGAAGAGGGAGTTGGTAGGAAGCTCGCAACAGAAATGGAAATTTATGTTAAGGGAAGTCTTAATGTCTTTAATAACAGGTCAAATGTTGACTTAAATAGACAACTGCTCTGCTTTGATATAAAAGAGCTAGGAACACAACTTAAAAAAATAGGTATGCTTGTCATTCAAGACCAAGTTTGGAACAAGGTTTCCCTAAATAGAGGAAGTAAGTCTACAAGATACTATATAGACGAGTTCCACCTTTTATTAAAAGACCCACAAACAGCTTCATATTCGGTAGAAATTTGGAAAAGATTTAGAAAATGGGGTGGTATTCCAACAGGTATAACTCAAAACGTAAAAGACCTTTTAACAAGTCAGGAAATTGAAAATATCTTTGATAATACAGACTTTGTTCTAATGCTAAATCAAGCATCTGGAGATAGAGATATACTTGCTAAGAAATTAAAAATATCGCCTTATCAGTTAAACTATATTACTAATTCAAATGCAGGTGAGGGACTCTTATTCTTCGGAAATACTATTGTTCCCTTTATAGATAAATTCCCTAAGGACACCATGCTATATAAGTTAATGACAACAAAACCAGAAGAAGCTAAGTAGGTGTGATATGGATAAAAAACTAAAAAAAGATTTTCAAAAGAAAATTATACGAAATAGGGACGCTCCTGAAAAGAATATTGATAGTAAACTTGTTCATTCAGATGATTATACCAATAAGATAATTAAAACTAAGGATAGGTTCGGAGATAAAATTTCAGAAAAAGAATCTAAACTTATTCATGAGAATGTATTAGCTAAAGATCAAAAACAAGATAAACTAAAAGATTTTCAGAAGTCTAAAAACAAGGAAAGAATTAGAAAAGAAGTTTTAGATAATAAGGATAAGGCTAATGAAGTTAAACAGACTAATCTTGAAATAAAGACAGATGAAAGCTTTAAACTTGATGAAGACTTAGATGTAGACTTCAAAAAGGTGAATTTTGATAGTGAAAACAGTAGAAATATTAATTCTAATAAATTAACAACAGATGATATTTCAGCTAAGGCTCAACCAATAAGTAATAAAAAGGTATCAATTAAAAGACAAGTTCTTAAAAATTATGAGGATAAACTTATCCATAGTAAGTATAAATTCCAAGACAAAATCAACGAGAAAGAGTCTAAGCGAATCTACACAAGTGAAGATAAACCTATCGGAGCAAATAAAAGCAAGAGAGTATATAGAAAAGATAAGCTTGTTAAAGATGAAGTAAGCAAGAACGACAGTAATGCCAATATCGATAAAAAGCAAAAGCAAAAGCTTTATCAAGAAAAGAAGTTTAGAGATAAGGTAAAAATTTCTAAAGAGATAGATAAAGAAAACAAGCTAAGCGAAGTTGATACAGATAAAACATTTGATAATCCTGAATTTAAAGACAATAATCAAGAATTTATAAAAGATGAAAAGGAAACAAGCCTTAAACCCTCAGAACAAAAGAAAGTTAATAAAAAGAAGACTTACTACAAAAGAAAAAATTATGAAAGTGATAAATTCACTCGTAAGAAAATCGATGACTTAAAAAACGAATCTAAGAAAGCTGCAAGAAAAGATTCTAAGAAGGCACAAGATGTTAAAGATTTTATCTCAGATAAAAAGATTGGAGAGCTTGAAAAGTCTAAAAGCAAGCTAAAGGATAATATTTTAAAGAATAAAACTAAAGGAAGTCTATCCTCTGGGGTTCTATTATCTGGAGCTAAGTCTTCAGAATTAGTGAGAGATTATCTAAGTTCAGGATCTGACAATACTGGTGTAGAATCTGGAGAAAAGGCCGCTAATGTAAGCTCTAAACTCCAGCATGGAATAAGGAAGTATAAGATAGACAAAAAGAAAAAGTCCTTAAAAAAGCTATCTAAACTTGATAAAAAAATAAGAAAGAGAAAAAGCAAGCTGGAGTTTAAAAGCGGCTTGGAAGATTTAAAAAAATCAGATGCTTATATAAAGAAAAATAGATTTAAAAAGTTTTACCAAAGAAAACAAATGAAAAGCATGATATCTAAAAAGCACGAAACAAGACTTGTAGATAGAGTTAAAAAAGCTATTTTAAGTTTAGGTAAGGCTTCTAAAGAGCTAATCGTAAGAAAAAGTAAGATGGTTCTATTTCTAGTAATAGGACTAGGTCTTATGATATCAATCATGATTGGTGGTGGAAGTGTTGGTATGAGTGGACTAAGCAATTCAGTAAACTCATTAATGACAACAACATACCTATCACAAGACACAGTTCTAAGTGAAGTTAATCAAGAATTTTCATCAATGGAGTATGACCTACAATCACAAATCGAAAGTGTAAAAACAAGTCATCCTGGATATGACGAATATATCATAAACAAAGAAGGAGAAATTGGTCATAATACTCATGAACTTTTATCCTATATAACTTCAAGATGTGGGGAAGTAAAATCAGCATCTGAAGTAAAAGGAATTTTAAAAGAGCTTTTCGACAAGATGTATAAGCTTGATTTTAAAGAAGAAATTGAAATTAGAACAAGAACAGTAGCAAGGACTAGATATGATAGTCGTGGCAATCCTTATACTAGCTATGAAAAAGAAGAGTACGAATACAAAAAGTTAATTGTAACTTTAAAGAAAAAAGAAATGGATGAAGTTGTTAGGGAAATATTTAAAGATTATCCAGACAATGTAGTTCATTATGAAGCTCTTCTTGAAGCTAAGGGGAATATGGGAGATGTTTTTGGATCAGGTAATGGGGACTTAGGAGAAATAGTAGATAATCCAAACTTTGGAAATCCTGGTCTTGCTTTTGATTCCGCTACTGCCAAGGCTCTTTTTAATGAAGCAGAAAAACATATAGGCAAAAGATATGTGTTTGGAGCAAGTGGACCATCTAACTTTGACTGCTCAGGATTTGTATGTTGGTCATTTACAAAGTCTGGTGTAAAGAGAATGCCAAGAACAACTGCATGGAGAATATACAAAGACTATTGTAATCCAGTAAGTCCAAGTGAAGCTCAACCTGGAGATATTATATTTTTCCACTCAACATATAACAGTGGAACTCCAATATCTCACGTAGGAATATACGCAGGTAACGGAATGATGATTCACGCAGGAGATCCAATTCAATACACATCAATAAATTCAAAATATTGGAAATCACACTTTTATGGTTTTGGAAGACCAAGATAGAAGGGAGATATTATGTGAACAGAAAACTTATAAGTATTAGGAACAAAAAGAAAAAAATAGAAGAGAAATTAAAAGATTTAAATGCAAAATACAAGGAAATTTGCGATGAAGAAATACAAGCTGAAAATGAAGAAATAATTGTAACTCTTAGGAGGAACAATATTAGCTTGGAAGAATTAATGGAGAAAATCAATGACAGAAAAAGAGAAGAGAAATTAAAAGAAAAGGAGAACATTCATAATGAAGAAATTTAATACGAACAGACTAAGAGCCTTTTTTATGGCTCTTTTATTAATTTTGACATCAACTGTGCATACAAGTGCATTTGCAAAGTCTGATGTTACTTGGACGGAAGATGATTTTATGTATTCCTCTGAGGGAAATATAATTGCCTTTAGTGATAAAGGCTTAGAAAAGAAAGAAAAGACAAATATTCTAGTATTTCCTGAAGGAACGAAGTCTGTAAATGGAAATTATTCTTTAAGTCATTCAAACGATGAACTTAGATATAAAAGAGAATTTGGACGTGGCAAACATTGGGATAAAGTAATTATTCCTGATTCTGTTAAGCATTTAGGTTATGCTGCCTTTTTCGATGCAAGTATAGACGAGGTAAAACTATCAAATAGTCTAACTTACCTTGGTGGTTTAGCATTTTTCAATTGTGGACTTAGAGAAGTGACTTTACCTGATAATTTGGTAAATATTGAACATAATGCTTTTGAAAGAAATAATCTTCAAGAAATAACTATACCGAAGTCTGTGAAGACAATTGAACAATATGCTTTTTCAAAAAATAAATTGCACACTGTAAAAGTTTTAGGCAATCCAACTATTAATAGTAAGGGAGTATTCCACAATCAAGAAGTTGAATATAGACCAAAACAAAATCCATTTTACGAAAATCATTTTGGTTTCAACGGAAATCAAGGATTCAAATCTATTCCTAATGGATTAAGGTTTAAAAATGGAGAGTTTGTCTTTGATAAGAATGTAGATAGTGTAGAACTTGAATTTGATTATAACAATGATATGTATCAAGGAAAGATGACTATATACAATCCAAATAAATATTCCATTGATACTCAAACTGATTTAACAGGTCATGATATTGATGAAAAGGACAATAAGATTGATGATTTAACTAAAAATATTAAGGACTTAGAAAATCAGATCAAAGACTTAAATAATAAGAAACAAGAAGACCAATCAAAGATAGATGAATTAAAGAAAAAGTTAGAATCTTGCAAAGATAATGGAGAAAAACTAAAACAAGAAAAGTCTAAGCTAGAAGAAGAGATTAGAGATAAAGATAATAAGATTGCTCAATTGAATAAAGAAATTGAGAATCTTAAAAATTCTAATAATGATGAACTAATAGCAGAAATTACTCAGCTTAAAGATGAATTAAAAAGATTACAAGATGAAAATGCAAAACTTAAAGAAAATTATTCATCTACAAAATGGGAGTTAGAAGCTGAGAAAGAAAAGGCTGATAAAAACGAAAATAAAATCAAAAAAATGCAAGAAAAGCTTGAGTCTTTAGAAGGGGAACTTGCAAAGAAGACTAAAGAAATTGAAGATAAAGATAATAGAATTAAGGACTTAGAAAAAGCTCTTGATGAAAAAGATACTAAGATAAAAGACCTCGAGTCTAAAAAGAAAGAAACAGAAAATTCTAAGTCAGAATGTTGTAAGAAAATTGAAGAGCTTCAAAAGGCTATTGATAGCTTAAAAGAATCTTCTGAAAATACAAAAAAAGAATTAGAAGAGAAGATTAAAGGACTAGAAGAAAAACAAAAAGCTTCTGAAGAAGAAATTAAAAAGCTAAAAGAAGAGTTAGATAAGAAAATTGAAGAAGCAAAGAAGTTAATCGAGGAAGCAAATAAAAAAGCTAAAGAAGAGCTTGAAAAGCAAGCTAAAGATGAAAAAGATAAAAATCTAAACCAAGACTTATCTAAGAAATTAGATGAACTTCTAAAACTCCAAAAAGAAAACAAAGAAAAGAAAGAAGATAAGAAATCTCAAGATAAGAAGTGGGATGAACTTCTGAAAGCTGATGATAAGAACATCCTAAATCAATTTGATCTTAACAAGATGAAAAAGCAAGAGGAACAAAAATCCAAAAAACAAGTTAAAGATGAAAAAGAATTTGCAGTTTTCCAAGTAGACAAAAACTTTTATAACATTATCAACAAAGATGGTAAGACAACAGTCTATATGGATGTAAAAACTTATGTAGACCAAGGAAGAACTATGATTCCAGTTAGATATATTGCTTATACTCTAGGTTTTAATGTTGAGTATGACAACTCTACTCGTGAAGCTATTTTCTCAAATAAAGAGAATAATATCCTAGCTAAAAAGACATTAAGACTAAATATTGATACTGGTGTTATGAAAGATTCAGATGGAAAGGTCTACAATTCAGATGTTAAGCCAGTGATTATAAATGGAAGAATTCATGCTTCAATTTCAAATATTGCTAAAGCTTTTGGAGCAAGTCATGGAGATATTAAAGATGGCAAAAACCAAACAATAGAATGGGACAGTGCTAGAAAAGCAGTCTATGTATTTAAAAATGTAAAATAAGAAAGGATAGAAAAATGAATAAGAGCATTAAACGAGGAGTAGCCATAGCGTTACTCCTTTTTACATTTACAGTACCAGCAACTACATTTGCAATGACAAATGAAGGGCAAATAGAAAGTCAAAACGAATCAATCTATGAACCACAAAAAGAAGAATTTGAAAAAATGTTGAAAGCTGATGTTTTTACACCATCAAAAGAAGAGATTCCTTATCAAGATGTTCCAAGAATACCAGGAAATACAAGTGAAGCAACCAAGCCTTCAAATAATCCTCCAAAGAAAATACCACTTGTAAAAGGTGGTAATACTAAGGCAGTAAATAATCTTGCGACACAAGAAAATAAGGCAAGAGGTTCAGTAATTGAAAATGTAGATAGGAATGGAAAAGATATTACACCAAGTGGAGACACAGAAAAAGATAAAGAAAATCCAGTAGATGTAAGACAATTTTTAACATTTCAAACTAAAAGTGGAAAAACTATGCACCTAATAGTGGATCACTCATCAAATCAAGATAATGTAAGGCTATTGACAGAGGTAGGAGAGCAAGATCTACTTAATATGATTGAATCAGAAGATAAAAATACTATAAAGGTTGACGAGCCTAAGAAAGAAGAAGTAAAAAAAGAAGAACCTAAGACTGTTCCAGTAAAAGAAGAAAAGAAAAGTGGAATAGGTTCATTTCTAATTGTTGCACTTGTAATTGGAGGAGTTATAGGAGCAGGATATTATTTTAAAGTAGTCAAAGCTAAGGAAGATAAAATGTTGGAAGACTTTGAAGAAGATGATGAGGATTATATTAGTGAGTCAGAAGATGAGTCTGACAATGAAGAAAGTCATGAAGAATCACTAGATGAAGACGATGAAGATGAACTATTATAATAATTTTTAAAAGCTTGAGCGAGAAAGAAATCTTTCGCTCTTTTTTTATTTATGGAGGTATTAATGAAGTTAGTAATAGCAGAAAAGCCAAGTGTAGCAGTTACAATTGCAAAAGTAATTGGAGCAAGAACAAGAAAAAACGGATATTATGAGGGGAATGGATACATTGTTTCTTGGTGTGTAGGTCATTTAATTCAAATGGCAAGTCCCGAAAGACACGACGAAAAATGGAAGAAATGGACAATAGACACTCTTCCTATAATCCCAGAAGAATATATTTATGAAGTATCTAAAAGCACTAAGAAACAATATGGAGTTTTAAAGAAACTTTTAAACGATAAGAACATCGACACAGTTATAAATGCTTGTGATGCCGGAAGAGAGGGAGAGCTTATTTTTAGGCTTGTATATAATCAAGCTAAATGTAAGAAGAAGATTCAAAGACTTTGGATATCTTCAATGGAAAACAAGGCTATTGAAGATGGCTTTAGAAATCTTAAAGACGGAGAAAACTTTGAAGACTTATATAGATCGGCAAATGCAAGAGCCATTGCAGATTGGTTGGTAGGAATGAATCTAAGTAGGCTTTATTCTTGCATTTACAAGGAATCATATTCTGTTGGTAGAGTACAAACACCAACTTTATATTTAATTGCTAAAAGAGATAGTGAAATAAACCTATTTAAGAAGCAAAAATATTATACTGTAGACCTATCTTATGAAGGATTGAAGCTTGTATCAGATAGAATTGATAAAATTGAAGTTGCAGAACAACTATTAAATCTGCTAGAAGATGAAATAGTTATTACAGAGGTAGAAGATAAAGATATAAGCACAAAACCAGATAAGCCTTATGATCTCACTACCTTACAAAGAGAAGCAAATAAATATTTTGGATATTCAGCAAATGACACTTTAAATCTGGCACAAGGTCTGTATGAAAAAAAGCTAATCACATATCCAAGAACAGATAGTAG
Source organism: Peptococcus simiae (assembly GCF_046569735.1). Lineage (GTDB taxonomy): Bacteria > Bacillota > Peptococcia > Peptococcales > Peptococcaceae > Peptococcus > Peptococcus simiae_A. The sequence goes on from NZ_JBKICG010000012.1 coordinate 22,807, forward strand.
GTATTTAACCGATGATATGGTTAATACTATGAAAGAATTATTAGAAGGACTTGAAGATGATTTTAAAATCAATGAATCAAATTTTAAGTCTATTTTTAATTCATCTAAGGTTACAGACCACTATGCAATTATTCCTACTATATCATGTATTGGAAAAGCTAAAGATTTATCTGATAAAGAATGCAAAATCTACAATCTAATTAAGAATAAATTACTTGCTTCATGTTCGGATAACTTAAAGGAATCTAGTAGAAAAATCAGATATGAATATGATAAATTTAACTTCAATGCAAGTGGCAAGACTGTAATCGATGAAGGTTATACCAAGTATCTAAAGGTTTATGGAAAACAAAAACAAGAAAATGAATTACCAGATGTAAAGACTGGAGATAAAATTAAGCTAACTTCTAAAAATATATCTGAGAAATTCACAAAAGCTCCAAGTCATTATAATGAAAATACACTTTTAAAGGCTATGGAGAATGCAGGAGTAGAATCCTTGGATAAAGCTATAGAAGTAGAAAGAAAAGGCTTAGGAACACCAGCTACAAGAGCAGGAATTATTGAAAATCTTATCCATAAGGATCTCATAAGAAGAGATAAGAAAAATTTACTTGTAACAGAAAAAGGCAATAGGCTTGTATCGATTGTAGAGGATAAGTTTAAATCAGCAGAAACAACATCTGAATGGGAAATGAAACTTGCAAAGATTAGCTCTGGCGAAGTAGATAAAGAAGACTTTTTAAGAGAAATAGAAGATAGTATAAGGGAGCTTGTAGATAGGTACAAGAATAATCTCAATGAATAGGGTAAAAATATTAGAGCTTTTCGGTGGCATAGGTGCTATTAGAAAGGCTTTTATTAATTTAAAGATACCTTATGAAGTAGTTGATTATGTAGAAATAGATAAGGCTTGTGTTAAATCATATAATGAACTTTATGGAGAAGATTATAAAGCAAAATCAGTTGTAGGATATAAAGCTCCTAATGAGCAGATAGACTTAGTTATGCATGGAAGTCCTTGCCAAGACTTTTCAAGAATTGGAAAAAAGCAGGGAGGAGTAAAGAATTCAGGAACTAGATCAAGCTTACTATTTGAAACAATTAGAATAATCAAAGAAATGAAAGATAAACCTAAATGGATAATTTGGGAAAATGTAAAGGGAGTCCTTGATAGAAATATGAGGGACTCCTTTTTTATTTATCTAAGGGAGCTAGAAGACCTTGGATATACAAGCAAGTATGAAATCTTAAATGCAATGGACTTTGGGATACCTCAAAAAAGGGAGAGGATATTTGTTGTTTCATGTCTAGGAGCAAATAACTTTTCTTTTGATAAATTGGAGATAAAAGAAACTAGACCACTGAGTGAATTTTTAGAAAAGGATGTAAGTGAACTTTACACGATGACTCAACCTTATATGCTGAAATTTTTAAATAAAGGCATATATAATAGTTTTAGAGGGAGACTCAAAGTGATTAAAGATTTTTCTTATACTATTTCTACAAAACAAATGAGAGTACCAAATTCTGGAATAATAGATATTGGAAATGGTCAGTATAGGTATTTAACAGAAAGAGAATGTTTAAGACTCATGGGTTTTGATGACAGTGATATTAACAAACTAGAAGAAGCACATCCAAGAAGAAAAAATTGTACTTCAAGCAAGCTATATAAACAGGCCGGTAATTCTATTGTGGTTGATATTTTAATGGCTATTATAAAAGAAATTCATAGAATGGAGGTAGGAAATGCAAGTAAATGATTTTAAGAATATACAAGAAGCAATAAAGTATGAGGTTTTACAAGATGAAAAAGAATATTTAAAACTCTTAAAAGTTATAGGCAATAATCAGAAATATGATTTTTCCAGTCAATTAAGCATATACAACAAAGAACCTGACGCTAGAGCTTGTGCGACATTTGATATGTGGAAGAAATATTTTGGTCGAGTTGTTATGAGAGGTCAAAAGGGTATTCCAATTTTAGTTGGAAGTGATGTAAGTCAAAGAGTTTCATACATCTTTGATATTAGTCAGACAACATCAATGGATAGGAATATTAATGAGGTTAGCTTATGGCAGTTTGACCACGAAAACCATAACGAGGCTTTAAAAGAAATAATAAGAGATTCTTCATTTGAAGCTAGTGATTCAATCAATGAAAATATATTTTCTTTAAGTCGAATTTATGGAGACGAATATATTAATTTGGCTCTTGCTGATTTGAGAATAGATATAGAGGATAGACTGAGTTTTGAAAAGTTTATGAGAGACTCAATATCCTATGCAGTAGCTAATAGGTTTAATACAGTCTATCCTATGGATTTGGAAAATTTAAAAAATAATTTTTCTAGGATTAATACAATTTCTTTAGAGCAGATAGGTCTTGTAATATCAAGGGTTAGCGAAGATATTATAGATAGAACAATAGAAAAATCTAAGGAAATGGATCGTGCTAGGCTGCTGACAGAAAGGGCCGCAGCCGACTATAATAGAGATATAGAAAATATAAATAAAGATAGAGGAGGTCAAGATGATTTATATAGACGAGATGATAGGTCAAGAAGTAGAGATGGACGAGTTTTCACAGATGGAAGCGACAGAAGAAATAGCGATGAAGATCGAAGAGAAAACCTTGGACATGATGGAGAAGGATCTGGAATTTATGGAGAGATTTCCGAATCCAACATACGCAGTTCTAAGACTGTCTTACCTAGTAGGGAGCGAGGACATGGAGAACTGGAAGAAACTTCAGGAAATGTACGAGGAGAAAACACTTTTGAACCATCTGAAGGAAATCCAGAATCAGGCAGTGGACTTTATCAAGAGAGAGAAAGTCAAAATGATGAAAGCACAAGGATTGACAGAGAAGATGATGAGAGAGAATCCAGAACAATACCAAGGACAGATGAACAACTTGATGGCAACAGTGAAGAAAATGGCAATCAAGGAATACGTGGAAGCTTAGAAAATGAAATAAGCCAAGAAAAGGAAGCTGATGAAGCTTCTTTTTTTGATGGCAAAAACATTGAAAATAGAAAAGATTATTGGATTGTAGAATTTAATGAAAACCACGAATTAGTTCCCGATTATAGTGGACAGATAGTAACTAAAGACTTAATCAATATCCTAAGACAAAAAGATATAGATGTTAAAGACCATAATCTAACTCATGGAGAAAATGAATTTGGAGAAATGACTGATGATTATATCGGATATTTCAAATTCTATTTTGACCACTATGTAGACGGAGAAGTTGTCGAGCATTATAGGGTTGACCTTGGTGATGGTGAAGAAGTAAATGAACGTGAATTTTCATATTTAGAAGAACAAGTTGAACTAAGCGAGGAAAAATCTTCACAAGAAGAAATTAAGGAAAAGATAGAGCCTAAATTTAAGATAGGGGATCGGGTTAGATATAAGGATAAGGACTTTACCATTACAGATTTTGATGAACTAAGTGGAGGACTTAAAACTGTAACCATTAGAGATAATATGGAGTATATGGGAGGTATGATTAGGGGTTCGGAAGTAATTCCATATAGAAACGATTCATACCTCGAAGAAATCTTTGAAAATCTAAGTCAAACATCAGAAAAACTAGCAGTAAAAGTTGGTAAGGAATTTATTTTAGAAGATGAGAATACCTTTGATGGAATCAACTTAATTGAAACAGGAACTAAAGTAGAAATTAATGGGGAAGAATATCCTTTATATAAGGGTGAAACATTTGAAGAAAGTAGAAAGATTGATGACCTTTTAGACAGTGGAAATTATGAGATATATAAGTTATCTGAGTATGAAAAACAAATTGAAAGACAAGTAGAACAAGGAAGCTTTATTGATAACTATAATCCTGAAATTGACCAAATGATGGATAGGTACAATGTGCCTAGGGAAGCAGCCGAAAACTTATTGAGGGGTAAAGAAGATTTAAAGAACCTAGGCTATGAACCTAATAAGGAAAGACTAAGTTTTGCTAGAAATTATGACTTGAAAAATCATATCTACTCAGAATACCTTACACCATCAGAAAAGCTAGATAAAAATATCAAAGCTATTAAAATGCTAAAAAGACTTGAAAATGAAAATAGGAGTCCAAGAGAGTATGAACAAGCCTATCTTGCTGACTATTTAGGTTGGGGTGGTCTTGCCGATGTCTTCGATGAAGAAAAGGGAGGTCAATGGCTTGAAGCAAGAAATATTTTAAAAGAAAATCTAACAAATGAAGAGTATTTAAATGCTAAAGAGTCTACCTTAACATCGTTTTACACACCTAGAGAGATAATGGATGGAATATATAAGACCCTAACAGATATGGGATTTAAGACTGGAAACATCCTTGAACCGTCTGCAGGAGTTGGTAACTTCATTGGTAATATGCCAAGTGAAATACTAAGCTCTAAAGTCTATGGAGTAGAAAAAGACAGTTTAAGCGGAAGAATAGCAAGAGAACTTTATCCTGAATCTAATATTCAGATTAAAGGCTTTGAAGAAACAAACTTCTCAAATAACTTTTTCGATTTAGTTATAGGAAATGTTCCTTTTGGAGATTTTAAAGTTAACGATCGTGAATATAACAGAAATAACTTTCTGATTCACGATTATTTTTTTGCGAAGTCAATAGATAAGGTTAGGAATGGTGGAATTATTGCCTTCATAACCTCATCTGGAACTATGGATAAAAAAGATGAATCTGTTAGAAAATATATTAATGCAAGGTGTGAGTTTTTAGGAGCTATGAGGCTTCCTAATACAACATTTAAAGGACTTGCTGGTACAGAAGTTACTTCAGATATTATTTTCTTAAAAAAGAGAGATTCAGTTATAGAAAGAGATGACGATTGGATTCATCTAGCAACTGATAATAAAGGTTTGACCTACAATAAATACTTTGTAGATAATCCTCAGATGGTATTAGGGGATATGAAAGAAGTATCTGGAAGATTTGGAAATACTATTACTTGTGATGAAAAAGAAGACGAAAATCTAAAAGATTTAATGGATCTTGCAAGTAAGGAAATATCTTCAAATTCAAAATATGAAGAGGTCGAACTATTGGAAGATGAAGAATTAATTCTTCCAGCAACAGATGATGTTAAAAACTTTTCTTACACTATTATTGATGAAGAGGTCTACCTAAGAGAAAACTCAGTCTTAATAAAGCAGAATATATCAGATAAAAATAAAGAAAAGATAAAAGATTATCTTGATGTAATGAATGCTTTGAAAGATGTAATAGAAAAGCAAAAGGACGATTTTTCAGACGCGGAAATAAAAGAATCACAAGCAAAGTTAAATGAAGTCTATGATAACTTTTCAAAGAAACATGGATTTATTAACTCCTTATCAAACACTAGAGCCTTAAAGGAAGACTCAAACTTTCCTTTGGTTTCATCAATAGAAATACTTGATGATGAAGATAATTTTAAAGCTAAGAGTGATATATTCTCAAAAAGAACAATAACAAAGGCAAAAGTAGTAGACCATGTAGATACTTCCCTTGAAGCCTTAGTCTTATCAATTTCACAAAAGGGATATGTAGACTTTGAATATATGGAATCTATCACAAGTAAAGATAGGAACACCTTAATTGGTGAGCTTGAGGGCGAAATATTTTTAGATATTAAGGATACAGACCTAATAAATAACAAAATGCCTTTTGAGAACTTTGATAATGACGATCCATTTCATTTTTCATATGTATCGGCTGATGAGTATTTAAGTGGCAATATTAGAGAAAAGATTGGCTATCTAAATTCATATATCGGAGAAATTGAAAATGTAATAGATTTAGCACCTTCTGAAAAGAAAGACACATTATTAAATGAGTTAAGCAAACTCAAATATCAGAGAGAAAAATTACAAGAAGTTATGCCTGAAGAACTCACTGCTTCTGATATAAATGTAAGGTTAGGAGCAACTTGGATACCTCAAAAAGATATAGAAGACTTTACTTTTAATCTTTTAAAAACACCAGGTTATGATAGGTGGAATATAAATGTTAGGTTCTCACCACACACAAGTGAATGGAATATTGAAGGTAAAAGTGTTGACTCGACTAATGACCTTGCTAACATGACTTATGGTACAAGTAGAGTTAATGCCTATAAGCTAATTGAAAATGCTCTTAATCTAAAAGATACGAAGGTATTTGACCAAGTAATAAACGATGATGGTTCTAAGACTTCTGTATTAAATAAAAAAGAAACTATGCTTGCAAGTCAAAAGCAGGAATTGATTAAAGAGGAATTTAAGAACTGGATATTTGAAGATCCTGATAGAAGATATAGGCTAGAAAAGATTTATAATGAAAAATTTAATTCAATTAGAAATAGAGAATTTGATGGCTCTAACTTAACTTTTGATGGAATGAATACTGAAATCAGACTACGAGAACATCAAAAAAACGCCATAGCAAGGACTCTATATGGAGGAAATACACTACTTGCCCATGTAGTAGGAGCAGGAAAGACTTTTGAAATGGTAGCTTCTGCTATGGAATCTAAAAAGTTAGGGCTTGCAAGTAAATCATTATTTGTAGTTCCTAACCACCTAACCACTCAAATTGGTAGAGAGTTTATGCAGTTATATCCGTCAGCAAATATTATGGTGGCCGATAAAAAAGACTTTCAACCAAAAAATAGGAAAAGATTTATTGGTAGGATTGCAACAGGAGAATATGATGCAGTCATCATAGGACACTCTCAATTTGAAAAAATACCAATGTCCAAAGAATACCAGGTAAGACATATACAAGACCAAATAGATGATATAGTTTCCTTTATTGATGAGAATAAAAGAAATAGAGGAGAAAATTTCACAGTTAAACAACTGGAAAAGACAAAGAAAAAACTCTTGGTAAGACTAGAAAAACTAAATGATGACTTTAAAAAAGATGATGTAATAACCTTTGAAGAGCTAGGAGTAGATAAGTTATTTATAGACGAAGCTCATAATTACAAAAACCTATTCTTGCATACTAAGATGAGAAATGTTGCTGGTATCGGGCAGAGTGAAGCCTTTAAGTCTTCAGATATGTTTATGAAATGTAGGTATATGGACGAAATGACTGGAGGTAAGGGTCTTGTATTTGCTACTGGTACACCAATATCAAATTCAATGACTGAGCTTTATACCATGCAAAGATACCTTCAGTATGATGATTTAAAGGCAAGGGGATTAGAACATTTTGATGCCTGGGCTTCTACTTTTGGAGAAACAGAAAACACCTTTGAGTTATCTCCAGAAGGTACTGGATATAGGCAAAAGACAAGATTTTCAAAGTTCTATAACTTGCCAGAGCTGATGTCTATGTTTAAAGAAGTAGCAGATATAAAGACTTCAGATATGTTAAATTTGCCAGTTCCTGAAGCAAATTTTGAAGTTATTAAAACAAAACCGACTGAGGAACAAAAAGAAATATTAACTAGCTTATCAGAAAGAGCAGACGCAGTTAGAAATAACCAAGTAGAACCAACAGAAGATAATATGCTAAAGATTACAAATGATGGTAAAAAACTTGCCCTTGATCAAAGATTAATAAATCCACTACTTCCAGATGATCCTAATTCAAAGGTAAATGTATGTGTTAAAAACATCTTTTCAATCTGGGATAAGACAAAAGAAAAATCATCGACCCAATTAGTATTTTCAGATATGTCTACACCAAAAGGAGATGGAGAATTTAATATCTATGATGATATTAGAAATAAGCTAGTGAATATGGGAATACCAAAAGAAGAAATAGCCTTTATACACGAAGCAGATACGGATAAACAAAAAGATGAATTGTTCTCTAAGGTAAGAAGAGGAGAAGTAAGAGTATTATTAGGCTCTACTCAAAAAATGGGAGCAGGTACAAATGTACAGAACAAACTAATAGCCTTACACGATTTAGACGTCCCATGGAGACCGTCTGACCTAGAGCAAAGAAGTGGTAGAATTGTTCGTCAAGGTAATGAAAATGATAAGGTAAATATCTTTAGATATGTAACAGAAAATACATTTGACGCTTATTTATGGGTGCGACATGAAGTCGCTTAATTTAACTGTTTAGCAAAATGACCAAACCAACTATTCCGTTAGTTGAGCCGAGTATCGACTGCACTTAGGTGTGGTAAGCCGATACTAAAGTAGCCCTACTTGAGGTAAAACCGTGAGGAAATACCGAAACTGCCAGCAACAAGGTGGTTAGGGAGCGAGGCTTGATAATATGGCTAACATATGTGAACTACTGATAAATGTCGTTAAGGTGAACAGGCTAAAGTTGCTGATAAGCCTGAACCAAAATGGTGTGTAGTCGGATAATCCTTTCCATAGTGGGATTACACGGACAAAAAGACTACCGGCAGAGAGGTAGAGCCTAAGTTATCAACGTTAATTAAGTGAAACATGGTAAGCCTGCACTATTGCCATAAGGCAAGGCAAATCGTAAGAAATGCTGATAATGGTGCAGGTAAAGGAGAATGGAAAAAGCGAATGCCATCTTGTAATGAGATGGGTAGGGGTTCAAAATTTGCCCTAACTTGAAAGAGTGCAGACTTCCATTTGGTTTTTAATCACAAGAGAACTTGTAGAATTTTTGAAAGGAGAAAGCAAATGAACAGTAAAATGTGTGCTACTACTAACAGAGCTAAAAACTGGGAAAGTATAGATTTTTCTCTAGCAGAAAGCTATGTTAAAAAACTACAAATGCGTATTGTGAAAGCGTGGAAAATGAGTAAATATGGAAAGGTAAAATCTTTACAACATTTACTCACAACTTCATTTTATGCAAAAGCCTTGGCTATTAAGAGGGTAACTGAAAATCAAGGCAAGAAAACAAGTGGTGTTGATGGTGAATTATGGCTAACATCACAGGCAAAATATAAGGCGATAGAAAAGCTAAATTTAAGAGGATATAAACCTAAGCCTCTTAGAAGAGTGTATATACCAAAGAAAAATGGGAAGAAAAGACCTCTCAGCATTCCTACAATGACAGATAGAGCAATGCAAACTCTATATAAATTTGCACTTGAACCCATAGCAGAAACTACTGCTGATCCTAATTCTTATGGATTTAGGGCAAAAAGATGTACACAAGATGCTATCGAGCAGTGTTTTACATCACTCAATAAAAAGAAATCTGCAAAATGGGTACTGGAGGGAGATATAAAAGGTTGTTTTGATAATATAAGTCATGAATGGATATTAAATAATATCCCAATGAACAAGAAATTATTAAAACTTTGGCTTGAATGTGGATATATAGAAAAACAAAAACTATTTCCAACAGAAACAGGAAGTCCCCAAGGCTCGCCAATATCACCCATTATTTCCAATATGGTATTAGATGGTTTAGAAAAAGCAATCAAAGAGAAATACCATAGAAGAACAGTAAATAAGAAAACATATTTCCCAAAGGTTAACTTTGTTAGATATGCAGATGATTTCATCGTTACAGGGGAAAGTGCAGAATTGCTTGAAAATGGTGTAAAGCCAATCATTGTAAAATTCTTGGCTGAAAGAGGTTTAGAATTATCAGAAGAAAAGACACTTATAACAAACATAAATGACGGTTTTGATTTTCTTGGAGTTAATATTAGGATGTATAAAGATAAGTTGCTGACAAAACCATCTGATAAGAACTTCAAGGCTATTGTCGATAAAATCAGACGAGTCATAAAAGATAATCCGTCAATGAAACAAGAAATTTTGATTAGAAAATTAAATCCAATCATTATAGGTTGGGTAAACTATCAGAAATATAATGTTTCATCTAAAGCCTTTGAAAAACTTGATTATGAAATATATAAAAGCTTGTGGATCTGGTGCGTTCGTAGACATCCAAAGAAAAGTAGAAAATGGATAGCTAAAAAATACTTCCATACCATTGGAAATAGAACTTGGACTTTCAGTGTAGCAACTGGCGAGAAAATGGAAAATGGCGAGAAATACTATCTTCGTCTTAAATATGCTACAGATACTGATATTAAAAGATTTACTAAGATACAAGCTGAAGCAAATCCATTTGATGAAAATTGGCAAATATACTTTGAAGAAAGAGAAGAGTTAAAAATACGAAACGAACTTAAAGGACGTACAGTTATAAATAGACTGTATAAAACGCAAAATGGAATATGCCCTGTTTGTGGGGAGAAAATAACTATTGATACAGACTTTAGAGTACATCAAACAATTCAAAATAATATTACCCTTAAAACATTAGTACACCCTTGGTGTCATAGAAAATTGCATATAAATGATGAAGAAAACACGCTGGCTCTTTAATCAGGGCTTATAAAAACTTGAGCCGTGTGAGGGGAAACTCTCATGCACGGTTCTTAGAGGGGAAGGGGATAGTAATATCCTCGACCTACTCGACCAGACAATAGAGAATAAGCAAAAATTTATATCTCAAATTATGACTTCAAAAACTCCCGTAAGAGTTGCAGAAGATGTTGATGAAGCAAGTCTGTCTTATTCAGAAATTAAGGCTTTGGCTACTGGTAATCCCCTAATTAAAGAAAAAATGGATTTAGATAATGAAGTTACAAAATTAAAAATGTTAGAAGCAAACTATAAGTCTAATAAATATAAGCTTGAAGATAAGGTAAATAAAATTTATCCTCAAAGTATTTTAAAAACTGAAATGGAAATACAAGCAGTTAAAGAAGATATTGCAAGTGTTGAGAAATTAGGAGAAGGAGATAGCAAATTCACTTCAATCAGTCTTGGTGGAAATAAAATTTTAGATAAGAAAGAGGCTGGAGAAAAGCTATTAGAAGAAATAAAAAAAGTAAAGATAAATGATAGCAAGGTCATTGGTAAATATAGAAATTTAGGCTTACAAGTTTCATATAACTTTATGACTAATACTCACACCTTTAAACTACTAGGAAAAGCAGAATACTTTGGAGAGCTTTCAAACTCTACTGATGGTAATATAACAAGGCTTGATAATGCAATTGAAAAAATGCCTTCAAGACTTGAAAGGTTAAATCAAAACCTTGAAAACTATAAAGAATCTTTAGAAAATGCCAAGGTAGAATTAACTAAACCATTTGAAAAAGCAGATGAGTTAAGGGATAAGACACTAAGACTAGCTGAGATTAATAAACTTTTAGATATGGGAGAAGTAGAAGAATTAGAAAACCAATCACCATTATTAGAAGATTTAAAGAGGGCGATAGTTGATTATTCTAACTATGAGTTTTCAGAATCTAATAGCTATGAAGACTTTGATAAACTATATCCTGATTTAAGCCATATAGGACTTGCCTATACAGAAACACCAGATGGTAAGCACTCTATTCAATATGAGGTAAATTTGGAAGAAAAAACATGGACTCAGTATGTAGATAATGTTGCTATTAGAACAGAATCTTTTGTAGAAGAAGATATATCTAATTCACAAGCTCTTAAAGACATGACTGAAGCCATAAAGATGTCAAGTTTTGATGATCTGGTATCAGTAGATGAAGAAGATTTAAAACAAGCCCTGGGACTAGAAATAGATGATGATGGAAACTTCTATGATCCGCTTGCAAAAGATCTTGATAATGACGGAATACCAGATAGGTATGACAATGATTTTAAAGATAGTGATTACTTTGAATCAACTTATGATGTTGAGGATAATCTTCACGCAAGGGAAGAGAAACCATCAATATTGGGACAAATATCAAAATTCAAATCAGAAGAAGAAAAAGATAAAAATCAAGAGAAAAACGAAAAAGGACAAGAAAGATAGAGGAGAGCGAAAGGCTCTCCTTATTTAGTACAAGGAGGAAATTATGGAATACAAAGATATTAGAGAAAACATAGAAGAAATGATGAATGATAACTACAAGGACTTTATAAAAGCACTTGTGAGTATAGAAAAAGGTGTTAATGATGAAAAGGCACTTGAAGAAGTCTATGTTTTATATATGAACAATGACACAACAGGTCTACTAAGTGATGACTTTGACTATATGATTGATGACATGAAAGAACAAGGTAAGCTCATTGAAAATACCAATGAACTTGAAGAAAAAGATGACCTCATAAATCTCGTGGGTAATATAGCTGGCAAAGTAGAAAATCTTGAAAGAGAAAATGCAAATGGAGAAAAGTTTAAAGTAAGTAATTTTTCAATTGTTTCAAAAGATGATGATGGAAATAAAGTATATACCAATTGTTCAGCCTATGGAGATAAGACAAAAGATTTAGAGAATCTTAAACAAGGAGATTTTGTTAAAATCTTCGGGCAAGTTAAAACAAGTATTGATAATAACGGGAAAGAACATAAAAATGCTCGTATTTTGTCTTCTAAGCTCTTAAAAGCAAAAGAACAAGTAAAGAGTCAATATAAGGATAAAAAGTCCATATTAGGGCAAATAAAAAGCTTTAAGACAGATGACAAAGCTAAGCAAAATAAGAAAGAACATAGCAAAGGAACAGAGAGATAAATATCGGCGGTCTTCGGACTGCCTTTATTTTTTTGTTTATAAATAACTTGAGTACAAAGTATATTTTAGGTAAAAAAAGAACAAATAAAACAAGATAGAGCAGTAAATGATAGAAAATTGTAACCAGAATGATACCGGAAATAGTTTTAAAATAATTTCGAAAGTAGTATAATTTCTATATAGAAATTACTTTGAGGTGAAATTATGGATTTAAAAAGAGCAATTATGGAATTGCAATGCGAGATGGTTGCAGAAAGGAATTTAGTCAATCCTAAAAATATATCATGGTTACAATATGACATACTAAGTCAGGTAAAAAAACTAGAAAAAGTATTGCCCTCAGATTTAAGTATTATTTTAGGAATAACAAGAACAAAGTTATCAAAAGCTTTAAAAGGTCTAAAATCTATGGGATATATTGAACAATTTCCTAATAAATTAGATGGTAGGGAGTTATATACTTCACTTTCAAATGAGGGAAGTAAGCTTTTAGAAGAAATATCAAAAAAGCACAATTCAATTTTTGAAATTGCATCTAAGTCTTTTACTGAAGAAGAACAAGAAATTTTTATAAGACTATCGAATATACTATCCAATGAATTGAGAAAGAATAGGTTAGAAAAAGATGAATGATTTCATTTATGTAGAAAAGGCTAGAACAAATAATTTAAAAAATATTACAGTAAAAATACCTAAGCATCAAATTGTTGGCGTCACAGGAGTTTCTGGCTCAGGAAAATCTTCATTCGTATTTGATGCCATTGCAGCAGAGTCTCAACGACTATTGAATGAAACATATTCTTCCTATGTTCAAAACTTACTTTCTAAATATAAAAAGCCAGATGTTGACTCAATATCTAATCTTCCAGTTTCTTTAGTGATTGATCAAAAGAGGATTCGTGGAAATTCAAGGTCAACAGTTGGGACAGTTACCGATATATATTCAGACTTGAGATTACTTTATTCAAGACTAGCAAAACCTTTCATCGGATATTCTATGAAGTATTCCTTTAACAATCCTGAAGGAATGTGTAAAAACTGCCAAGGATTAGGTATAGTTCGAGAGATAGATATCAATAAATTAATTGACTTTAATAAATCCTTAAATGACAACGCTGTAAAATTTCCTACATTTCAAAATGGAGGATGGAGATTAACCAGGTATACGGAATCAGGGTATTTTGACAATGATAAAAAATTATCTGATTACACTAAAAAAGAATTAGACATGCTTTTAAATTCGCCAAAGATAAAGCCTGAAAATCCTAGCAAGAACTGGCATAAGACAGCTAAGTATTATGGAATTATTCCTCGTATTATGGAGACCTTTGTAAATGTTCAGCATCCTCAATATCAAGAAGATTTACAAAGGATTTTAATAACAAAGACTTGTCCAGTATGTCATGGAGCAAGACTTAACAAAGAGGTTTTAAGTGCCAAGATAAAGGGCAAGTCCATAGCTGACTCTTCTAATATGGATATTATTAATTTGTATAACTTTATAGCTGGTATTAAAGAAGATAAGGTTAAAGAGATCATAAAAGCCTTAAAAGAAAAATTAACTAGCATTTCCCTTGTTGGCTTAGATTACTTAAAAGTAAATCAAGGAACAAAAAGCCTATCTGGTGGTGAATCTCAAAGAATAAAAATGGTTAAATATCTTAACAGCTCACTATCAGATGTTCTCTATATTTTTGATGAACCAAGCGTAGGTCTTCATCCAGAAGATATTAAGGGGATAACAAATATTTTTAAAGCTTTAAAAGATAAAGGAAATTCTGTTTTATTTGTCGACCACGACCAAGATATGATTAAATGCTCAGATGAAATTATAAATTTTGGAGAAGGCGCAGGAGAAGATGGTGGTAAGGTCACCTTTCAGGGTACTTACAAAGACTTATTAACATCCAATACTATCACTGCTAAAGCATTTACAAAGAAACATCAAATTAATGAAACTAGGAAAAATTTCGAAGGATATTATACTTTAGAAAATGTGTCGAAAAATAACATAAAGAATATATCGGTAAAAATTCCCAAAAAGGCGATAACTCTTGTAACAGGTCTTGCTGGTTCAGGTAAAAGTACCTTAATAAGGGAAATTTTTACAAGTAAATATCCAGATTCTATTGTTTTAGACCAGAGTCTGCCACAGGCATCGAGTCAGTCAAATATTATCACTTATTTAAATATATATGATGAAATCAAGAAACTTTTTGCAAGAGAAAATAGGGTGAATAAAAATCTCTTTTCAGTAAGAGGAAAAGGGGCTTGCCCTGAATGCAAGGGAAAAGGAACGATAAAACTTGATTTAGCCTATTTGGGAGACTCTGAACACATATGTGAAAAGTGTGGTGGAAAAAGATTTAATGATAAAACTCTTTCCTATAAATATAGAGGCAAGGATATTAATGAGATATTCAACTTATCAGTAAAAGATGCTCAAGAAATATTTTTTGATAATTCTAAGATAAAGCAAGTTTTAAATTCCTTAATGAAATCAAACCTATCATATATTAAACTTGGGCAGACCTTAGACACTTATTCGGGCGGAGAACTTCAAAGATTAAAAATTGCTCAGATGCTTAGTAAAGAAATAGAAGGGATCATTATCCTAGATGAGCCAACAACAGGACTTCATGAAGCAGATATTGATAAGTTAATGACTCTAGTTCGTGAATTGGTTAGTGATGGTAATACATTAATAATAATAGAGCATAATTTATCAGTAATAAGCCAAGCTGACTGGATTGTAGACCTGGGACCTAAAGGAGGTAATCTTGGAGGAGAATTATTATTTCAAGGTTATCCTATAGATTTTATTAGGTGCAAAGAATCTTATACTTCTAAGAATTTAATAAAGTTTGTGGAGATTTATTAATAATGAGTGATGTAAATGAAAGATAAATTATTTTCCAAACTGAATAAAGAAGCGATTATATATTATGGGGAGCATATATACAATACAACAACTTTAACTAGAGAGGAATATGAAATTATCAGTGGTTCTGTATTGAAGCGTAAGAGAGAATTTTGTACAGGTAGATATTTTTCGCATAAAGCTTTGAAAGAATTAGGAAAAGATAATACACCATTGTTGAAATCACAAGAAGGCATTCCAATATGGCCAGATGGTATTGAGGGAAGTATTTCTCATTGCTTTCATAAAGGAGCGGTTGTAGTAATCAGGTCAGATCATAAGATTTTTTGTGGAATTGATATAGAGTGTAATAAAGCACTTCCAAAAGAAGTTGAGCGATTAATTCTTAGTAAATATGAATTACAGCAATGTATAGATTTGAAAAAAAACCCTAATATTTTTTGGGAGACTTTAATTTTTAGCACTAAAGAAACAATGTATAAGTATTGGTGTAATAAACTAAATTATAAACTTAAACCAGAAGAGTGTGAGATTAAGCTGATTGCAAATAAAGACATATTTTACGCTAAATGTAAATTACCAAATGACAATATTGAATATATAGTAGGCGAATTTATAATTATTGATAATCATATTATTACTTTGGTTATTAAATAAAGAGAGGGGATTTTATGTTAAATAAGGTAAGTTCTAAAATAGAGAGTAATATAAATAAATATAAAGATAAATCCTTTATTATTAGCAGCAAATGTAATATCACTTATGCACAAATTGGAGAATTTATAAATAAATATAATCAAAAAATGAAAGATGCCGAAATAGAGAAAGGAGCTGTTGTTATAATTGATGTATCAGATAGAATTCTTTATATTCAATTAATTATTGCTACAATATTGTCAGGAAGAATTGTAGCACATGGTAATGCTCGTATTTCTCAACCAGAAGAATATATAGGCAAAACAGCACAAGCAAAAATTACTCAAGCGAATTTGAGTGGCTCTGAGGATTACATTATAGATAAGATTAATAGTTTAAAAGCTGAGATCTCATTAGAAGAAGTTGCCTTTATTCTGGAAACATCAGGTAGTACTGGTGAACCTAAGCCTTGTTTTTTACCTATAAATGCAATAAGTCGAATGATGAATGGGTTTGGTTTTTTTAATATTAACTCTAGCAATGTACATCTTTTCAGTGTTCAACCAAATTTTGGTGCAGCAACAATTGATATTTGGGGGACGATTCTTAATGGAGGAAGTTTAGTAATTACAAAAAATATAGTGCCAACACAGGAAGAAATAATAAAATCAATTAAGCAGGCTGGAGTTAATTTTCTTAACTTATCAGCTCCTATGTTTCGTATTATTTTGGAATTTCAACCAGAAATATTAAATAAAGTCAGTACGATTGTTATTTCTGGAGATTTTTTCCCGTTTGATAAATACAAAGACAAAATAGTTCAAAAATCCTCCAGAATCATTCACGCTCTTGGTTGTTCTGAGTATGGGTCTCTTGTAGCAGCACATATAGTAAGTGAAGAAGAGCTTATAGCTTCAAAATCATATATAAGTGTAGGCAAAGGATTTGCTGGTTCTACTGTATTGGTAGTCTCTAGACAAGATAACGGACAATACGTAATGGCAGAAAAAGGGGAGTTAGCGATAAATGGAGACGGGCTTGCTGTTAACCTTTTAAAAACAAGAATAAATAATGTAGAAGGATGCTGGTATCTTACTAATGATAACGCATTAATAGAAAATGGTAATATTATTCTATTAGGTCGAAAAAACGACGAAATAAAAGTACGAGGATTTAGAGTATCGCTCTCTGCTATACGTTCCGTTGTGTTGTCATTACCTTTTGTGGAAAATGCATATGTTCTTCCTATAGAAAATCATGAACATGGATTGGATATAATTCTATTTGTGCAATGTAACGAATCTGATTTACCCATGGAAGATATTAATAAAAAGATTAGAATGAACTTACCAAAATATATGATTCCGTCAAAAATTGTGTATGTTAAAAATATTCCTACTACAGATCGTGGTAAGACAGATAAAGTGAAGTTAATAAAAATTCTAAAATATAAGAATAAAGATCGATATGTGAGAGGTATTAAGTTTTTTAAGGACATTAACATTGCTGAGTTACTTCCCGATAAATTTGATCCAGATCAAAATCTTATAAGTCAAGGAGTAACGTCTATAGAATTGATACGTATTTATGAGTATTGTCATAATAAAGATCCTAGAATAAGTTTAGAAAGTATACTTTCTATTAAGACATTTTTTGAATTGCGTAATTTAGTTGAGAGGTGATATAAATGGAAATCAAATTAAACGATATTCAAAAGGGGATTTGGTATGAAATTGCTAATTCTGAAGATAAATCAATATATAACGAAGGCTTTTATTTAAATTCATCTAAGCAAGTAGATAGGAAAAGATTTGAAGAAGCATTTTATTCAGTATTAAAAAAATATCCCAGGCTAGGCATAGGATTTGATCTAAATGTAGAAGGTGAGGTCGTTCCTGTAACAAATAAAATAAACTACAGTATTTTTGAGTATTTATATTCAAAAACATTAGTTGAAGCTAAACAACTAGCTCAAAGACTGGTTAAAGATACTTACTTTGACCTAAAAAAAGGCTATCTTTTCAGATGGTTTTTTATTGACTGTGAAGAATCAAAGCAACAACTTATTGTATGTGTATTTCATCATATAATTTGTGATGGAGCATCTATTCAAGAATTAGTGCAGAATATTTATCATGAATATTGTATAGATAATTATAAAGTTACCATAACTAATACTTATTCAGATAAAAACTATGAAAGTTCAAGTAAGTATTGGGAAGAGTATCTAAAAAATTGGAATTATAAAAACAATGCTCTTCAAACGGAATTTTTAAAGGGAAATGTTTCGACTGATGCTTTCAAAATAAGGATTGAGGAAATAACAAAAATTGCAGAAGATCATAATGTAAGGAGATCGGCAATATATTTATCTTCTATAGGCGGTGCGATAAGAAATGTTTTTGGTATTAAAGAACCATTGTTAGGTATACCAGCTGCTATTAATGAAAGTTCAATTAATAATATAGGGCAACGTAGTTCTTTGGTTTTTATTGTTAATAGATATAACTCTGATATACATGAAGATATATTGCAGCAAAGTAAGGATTTATTACTTGGAATGGTAAATTCTATGCCATTATCAAGGATAATATCAGTAGCAAATATAAAAACAGATAATCGATTTGAAGCTAATATTCCACAAATTGTAGTTACCATAATTCCGTATTCATTAAGAAAATTAGAATGCTTTGATTGGGGAGTGGATTCCTGGGAATATTTGTTAGGAGGAGACCGTTACCCTATTCTCATTTCAATATTCGAAGATGAAGAATTTGCTGATATAAATATTCAGTCCCATTATACTTTAGAAGAATCAAATAATATTAATAAAACTATTTTAAATTATATGGTTTCGTATATTAAAAACGCAGGTGAGTATTTTAAGAAGATAGCTACTTGTTCATTTGATAATATAAAAAAATATCAAGAAATAAATGTTTCAAATGAACTCCCTTATTCTATTAGACAAAGTGCCTTGGAAATGTATTTAAAAAGGGAAGAAAATTCCATATGTATAGAGGAGGATGAAGAAGTATATTCAACGAGCTTTTTAAATTCTGCCGTAGCATATTATATAAATACATGGGAACAGGCAGATTACAAAATAGTGACTGTTGCAATAAAAGAAAAAAGATTGTGGGCAACAGTTGCAGCTATGATAGCTGCATTTATATCTGGAAGACGATTTGTCATATTATCTGACAATGAAAAACTTTCGGAAAGAGATCAATATATTATTGAAAATTCTAGTGCAGATATTCTTGTTTCAAACACAAGTTATGATTATGATATTCCATATGTTATTATAACAAAAGACTTTGATAATTATAATTTAAAGAAAACAGACGAATATTCTATTTTAACATCAGATGCATATTTGGTTTATACTTCAGGCACTACTGGTAAACCTAAGGGGGTTAGAATTGGACCAGATACAGTAATGCAATTAGTAAAAAACACTAAAAAGTATCTGTCTAATGAAAAATCACGCATTTATCAATTTACAGAGCATACCTTTGATGTTTTCATACAAGAGGTTTTTTATACTATTTTAACTGGAGGTGCTCTTATCTCTGAATCAGGAGTATTAAATAGTGAGTTGCCTAAATTACCTAGAATATTAGAAATGAAAAAAATCGATAGTCTATTTTTACCTTATGCTGCATTATCTGCCCTTGCGACATCTACGAAAGATGCTGCAAAATATTTATCCAAACTAGATGTAATATTTGTAACAGGAGAGCAGTTAATAATTACGCCTCCGATTAGGAAATTATTTATAAATTGTAGAGTTCGTTTAGTTAATATGTATGGTCCTTCTGAGACTCATGTTTGCTCATTTTTTGAATTACCTAAAAGTCCATCTATTTGGGAAAAAGAGCCATCTATTGGAAAGCCGGCTTATGGATATGATTTTTTAGTAATATCGCCTTCAGGTTTACCTGTAGCCACTGGAGTTCCTGGTGAATTGGTTGTATTGGGGAAAAATATTCTTAATGGATATATAAGTAAAAATGAAAATTCTGTTAGTAATATGAATTCTTCTTATAGGACAGGTGATATGGTAGTATGCAATAATGAGGGTTACTATAGTTTTTTAGGGAGAAATGATGATCAATTAAAAATTAGTGGTCATAGAATTCACTTGGGTGCCATCGAAGCTATGTTATCTGAAATATCAGGATTTCCAATAGTGGTTTCAGCAGTTTCTCAAGCGAATAAAACAATAATTATAGGACATTATGAAGAAGGTTTATCTAAATATAAAAAGGAAGAATTGCTGGAATTATTTAGAAATAAAATGCCTAATTATATAGCTCCTAAAATAATGATGCAGTGTAAGTCCTTTCCTAAAGGACGAACTGGTAAGATTGACAGGAAATCTCTTTTGAATAGAGCTAAAGAATATTTAGAAATTAATAAGCACATATCGGGAATAGAATTGAATGTTGATGAGTATCAATTTGTGAAAAAAATTTGGGAAAAAGTATTAAGTATCCCAGTTAATGTAGGAAATAAATCGTTATTTGATTTAGGTGGCACATCTTTAGATGCTTTACAAATATATGGAGCTATTTCTGAGAAATACGATATTGATTTTAGTGTATTAATGAAAATACCTACTATACAAAATATGTCATCTGTTCTTAAAAATAAAAAACAAATGGAAAGTCTTGATCTTGAAAAATATTTAAATAGATTCTCAATACCGTCAATTGTAGGCTCACAAAAGAGAAAACATGAGGACTTGACTCTTATTACTGGTAGTACGGGATTTCTTGGTGCACATTTATTATCAAGTATAATTTCCAAGGGTAACAAAGCAAGAGTTCTTGTAAGAGGAGACAATGCTAATCATGCAAAGAGAAGATTGAAAGAGAAATTTGATTTATATGAATTAGATTGGAACGAGGATCTTATAGATGTAATTCCAGGAGATTTAACAAATGATGATGACGTTGCTAAATTTGTATCTAAACCAGCATCTAGATTAATACATGCGGCTGCAGAAATAAATTTTATTAAATCCTTTGAAGAAATAGTAGATAGTAATGTTAAAGGAACATATAAACTACTAAAAAGTTGTAGCCACATGCAAATACCATTAGTTTACGTATCAACGACAGCTGTTTTTCCTTCAAATGATACACTTAAAGAGGTTACAGAATCTGATAAGCCTGGCTCATCAGATAATTTATTGTTTGGATATCCTCAGTCAAAATGGGTGGCAGATAAACTAGTTGAAAAATTTCAATCAAAAGGTCATGATGTTTATATTGTAAGAGCAGGGCGTATAGGTCCTTCTACTAAAACTGGTTCAATGAGAATGGATGACTTTTTTCTTTTACAACTCAAAACTATCTTGAAACTTAATGCTATTCCTAACTCATTCTTTAATATTAGTGAAGGGATTGATTTAGTACCAGTAGATATTATAGCAGAAGTAATAAGCAATCAAGATTATTTAATGAAACATCCAGTATTGCACATAGTTTTAAATGATAGAATTACTTGGCAAGAAATTATTCAAATTTTAGGAATAAAAGACATGGTTAAAAGAGTAAACTTTAATAACTGGATAAAATTGCTAAAAGAAGATAGTTCAGCAGAATTAAATGTTATTAGGACTTTGATACCATTAATAGAATCTGGTAAGTTAGCTCAAGCATCCTACCCTGTAAGAACAAACTTTGGAGCTGAGTTATCAGAAAAATTTGGAGTTAATCACAATAAAAGTCTAGAGTCATTAATTGAATTAATTAAATTTAAATTAAAACTAGAAAAATAGATGCAATGATTATCAAAAGAGCTAGTTTTAGAAATAATGATTATAGCTCTTTATAATACAATAAAAAGGTATTTAAATGAGCTTAACCCATAAACACTGATATTTAGAACTTTTATTCAAGTGTATATACGATTCTAACAATTCAAAAGAAAGACATATGATAAGGATAAAAAAGTCCATATTTGGGCAAACAAAGAACTTTAAGAATGATGAAATAAATAAAATAAAAAACATGAACATAATAAAGGTACAGGAAGATAAATATTGGCGGTCTTCGGACTGCCTTTATTTTTTTGTAAGTTTGCAGTATTTACTCATGTAATTAAATTAAGAATGAAATAAAATATGGTTGTAAGGAGGTGAGAATATGAAACCTGAAATCGTAGCAATGGGTAATGGTTGCAAACTATGTGCGGGATGTACAGGATGTATGTTCTGTGGTCCTAGTCCAGCAGCTGGTGTAGGTGTAGCTGGTTTTGTAGGATTCTTCTAAGAAGAAGGGGGAAATTCTTGGATAACAAGAATGAGAGTAAAAAGTTATGTTTACTAGTCTCATATATAAATATGACAAATAAAAAAACCTATAATTAATTTTTTATAGTTTTTTAGTCGATTTGTTTTGAGACTAGTAATAACTTTTGATAAGTTTACAGCTAAAAAAGTTTTGTCTGTAGGATGTAGTATTAAGTCGGGGGATATGAAAAGGTGTATTTAAAGGCTAAAAATATAAAAGCAATTGAAAAACAAAAAAATGCCAATATTTTGGTTGTTGAAAATAGATATGAGAAAATGGGTGAATCTCTTTATAGAATAAATAATGATGCAACAAACATAATACTTTGGTTAGATGGAAATCATACATTTGATGAAATTGCTAAAAAGATGTGTGATAATAATACGAGCTTAATTGAAGAAGCTAAAATTAATTTAAATGAATTTTTAAATTCTTTAATTCTCAATTATGGCATTGTTATTGATAGATTAGAAAATCCGAGATATGATGAAATAAGGGTTTTAGGAAATGGTAAAACACAGTACCCATCAGCAATATCTATTGAAATAACACATACTTGTAATGTAAAGTGCTTACATTGTTATGGTGAATATTCATGCTATAATAAATTTAAAGACAATACTGAATCGATATTTAAAGTACTAGAAGATGCAAGAAGATCTGGTACTAGAGTAGTAGAATTTACGGGTGGAGAAGTTACCTGTCATCCAAGATTTCTTGATATTTTAGACAAGGCATATTCTTTAAATTATCATTTAGTAAGTATTTTATCAAATGGAACAAACTGGAATGAAGACTTGTTTAATGAAATATATAAAAATAGGGACAAGACGGTAGTACAAATAGATCTACATGGAGACAATGACGATTATATTAATTGGTTTATGGGTTCTAGAATAAAAAACATTTCGAATATCATAAAAAGAAATATAGTTAGGATTCACAAAATGGGAATATATATGAGAATTGTAACTATGATAACACCGAATAATATAGATCAATTAGAAAATATTGCTGATTGGATTCATGAAAATGGCATAGAGACTTATGGTTTATCTTCAATTATACCAATGGGAAGAGCTGCTTTAAAAGACAATAATAATTTATTATTAAAAACTAAAGAAGATTCTGAAAAACTGAATGAAGTTATTTCAAAAATAAATAATAAGTATGGATATGGTTTTCTATATCAAGTAAAGGACGGAGATCCAAACGTTAAAAATTGTGGAGCATTTACAAGAAATCCATCTATTACTCCAGAGGGAGATATTAAATTTTGTGCTATGGATGATCAAACACTTATAAAAAGCTTTGGCAATGTATTTAATACTGATATCGGTAAGCTATACACAGAAAATTATAAAATATTAGATTTGATAAGAAATATAGAAGCACCTAGCTATGTAAATTCCGAGTGTGAAAATTGTGAGAAGAAATTTTTTTGTAGTGAATGCATTATAAGACTAACTATATGAAGTCAAGGAGAAAATAAAAAAATATTTGAAAATAATTTATGAGATAGAAATACACTAAAAATATTAAAAATAAGCATAGGAAATAAAGCTAGTGATTTTAGCTTAAAAAATCAACTAACTTTGTGGTACAAATTGGCAATTTTCCTTTAGAAGTTTAAATATAACTCTAACAAGTTTTTTTGCAGTATGAGAAAGGACGACATAATGATGTTTGCCTTCAGATTTCTTTTTCTGATAATATAAAGCAAAAGTTTCATCATTCATAGCTACAAGCCTTGCAGCATTTAAAAGAGCCCATCTTAAATGAGGTGAACCTCTTTTAACCATAGAAACATCCTTAGCGACAAACTTACCTGATTGGTGAGTGCCAGGATCTAGACCAGCAAATGCAAGTAGTTGACCATCATTATCAAACCTGTTGATGTCAACAATTTCAGCTAAAATGATAGAAGCTAAATTGTAAGAAATACCAGGAATAGTCATAAGAGGAGACTGAATTTGATCCATAATAAACTTGATTTTATCTTCTAAAACTTTAAACTTAGAAGAATAAAAATTAATCAAGTCAATAGTTTGAACGAGTTCAAAGCTAATAGCATCAGAATCAGAACCAATAGACTTAGCTGCAGCTTTTTTAATACAAATAGCCTTATCCTTGCCGTACTTACCACTAGAATTAGCCATAAGAACATTAGTAAGTTTAGTAAGATGAGCATTTGCAATAAGCTCTTTAGAAGGAAACATCCTAAGCATAGCCAAAGTAGACTTTTGAGTAACAGAATAAACACAAGATTCAAGTTCAGGAAAAATAATATTAACAATCCTAGAAATTGAAATCTTAAGCTTAGATAATTGCGCTTTAAGTCTAGATCTGTATCTAGTAAGTGATTTAAGCTCCGAAATATGATAAGATAAATCTAGGTGGGGTTTAGCATCACTGGCAGATAACATAAGAGCAATTAACTTAGCATCAATTTTATCAGTTTTAGTCTTTCTAAGCGTATGAGCTTTTCTGAAAAGATTAATTTGAAGTGGATTGAAGATAACAGGATTAAAACCATATTCAACTAAGAAATTGATCAAGTTTAAAGAATAATGTCCAGTAGCTTCAAGCCCCACTTTTACATTATCAGAAGTCTCAGGCAAAAAAGATAAAAGCAAATTGAAACCATCTATATTATTATCAAAAGAAAAAGAATCCTTAATAACATTTCCATCTGAATCACAAATATAGCAATCATGCTTATCCTTAGCAACATCGATACCAACTAAAATCATAAAAAATATCCCTTCAAATAAAATTGGCTGTGATATCCACAAAAACTATGTATCGTATCCTTGCTCGATATAAAACGTCAGGCGTTATCTAACTCATAAACAAATAAACATAGAAATGTGGTTGTAGCCTTATTAAAATAGTCAAAAGCTATAGGAGACTTAAACAATCCACAAGCCTATGATTATCATATAGTAAAAAATGAAAAATGAACACTATTTACTATGTGTTCATTATACAAGGGGACTCATTGGAGCAAAAGAAATAGGAGTAGAAAATTGTGCTTGGTTTAATAATAAGTTAAATGATGAGTTTAGGAGGCTTTTAATATGAATGTAATCGAAGTAAAAAACATGAGCAAAAACTTTAAAAATAAAAAGCTATTCAACAGTTTTTCTTTAGAAATTGAAGAAAATACAGTGCATGCAATAGTAGGTCCTAATGGTTCTGGAAAAACTTCGCTTCTGAGAATATTAACGAATTTATATTATGAAGATAATGGAAAAGTTATCGTTAAGGGAAATCATGCAATGCTTTTAGAGAATGATTATTTGTATGAAGATAAGACTGGAATAGAAAATATAAAATTATATGGTTTATATTTTGGATATGAGCCTGTAAATTACAAAAAATATTCTGAGCTTCTTCAAATAACAAATGATTTAGATAGGAAAGTATCAACATATTCTAAGGGAATGAAAAGGAAATTATCTTTATTAATTATTGTAATGATGAATAGGGAGATAATATTTTTAGATGAGGTAACTAGTGGGGTAGATCCAATATCAAGAGTTGAGATTAGAAAACTCATAAAATTACTAAAGGATGAAGGTAAGACCATAGTAATTACTAGTCATGACCTCTCAGAAATTGAAAAGATAGCTGATAAAGTATCTATGATTAAATCAGGAGAGTTACTTTTTACAAAGAATATTGGAGAAATTAAGGGAGAGAGCTTAGAAGATTTATTTATAGAGGAAGGTACAAAATGAAAAATAAGATGAATATTAATAGAGCCTGTAGGTACTATTTAAGTAAAGACAAGGATTTTATTTTAAATTTATTATTATTTACTTTGATTTCTCTTGGCTTTATTTTTTTACTATATAAGGGGATGTTTGATTCTAGAGGAAATGATTATATTATATTAATGCTATATGTACTAATGCTTGGAATTTCATTAATTATGTCTAATTCTATGGTTGTTAATTTGACAGTCAAGGATAAACTAAATAAACGTATTGAATTTATTCTAGCATCAGGAATTAATATAAAAGATGTGATTAAAGCCTATGCAATAGAAATGTGGAGACTATCTTCTATTGTTCCATTTTTATTATTTTTCCTAACTTATGTCCTAGTAGACTTTAAAATCGAATTTAAGTGGATTGTAGGCATATTTGTTACAATGATAGGAATGACTTACTTTGAAATACTATTTTTTAACCTTATAAGCTTATCCCAAAAAAACTTCAAGTTTTTCAAAAATATAGTTTTCTTTGGAACAACAATTTTAATTTACATGATAGGCACTTTTTCAGAGAAGATTCTATCATTAATAGAAAGATATAATCTAAATCTTATTTATATCATTCTAGGTATAAATATTGGCTTAGGATTAATCTTTGCAGTTTTTTCTATGAAAGATTTGTCTAAGATAAACAATGAATCTATAATTAATAAAGAAGGGTCATGGTCATGAAGTTAGTAATTAACGATTTAAGAAAGCTTTTAGATAAAAATGCCTTATTAATGTCTCTTATGGCACTAATCTGCTCCTTTATGGCTCTATTTTTTGCTGATGGAGGAAGCCAAGAGATAAATAAGGTCATCAATACAATTAAAATTGATGGGATTTTAATACTTTTTGTAATGTTTGGAGTAGAACTCGCTAAAAATACCTTGGTATCAGATAAGATTAGCAAAAAGCTTGAATTTTTACTTGCAAATGGACTTTCTATAAAAAAAATTCTAGCCAAATATTTGTTTAGTATTTATTTAGGGGCTTTGATAATAGTCCTTCCAAGCCTTGTATTAAACCTAGTTAAACTTGATCTAAGCTTAACCATTGGTATAAACTTAATTTTATCAAGTTTTCTTTACACTCTAATAATAGTTTTTGTAATTCTTAATACTAGAAACATGAATAAAATAAATTCTCTCCAAATTCGGTTGATAGGACTATCTTTAGCTATTATGATAACATCTGCCATTGTATATAATTTTACAAACTCCTTTACATTTTATTTTCTTACTAAGTTTATTATCTTAGCTTCAATTATTATATTTTTGGGTATTAATATTAATAAAGAAAGGATTGTAATTAGTTACTATTAGATATGTATAAGAAATTAGAAAAAATTGTAATAAGCCATTTAATGATAATTTTATTTTGGGGTCTTCTTTTTAAAAACAATTTGTTAGTAAAAGAGGGCCCAATTTTAAATGCAGTTTCACTTATATTATTTTTCACCTTGTATGGACTTATATACACAGAAATTTCGAATAAAAAAATACCGGAATTTGTTTCCATTTTGGTTGTTTTTACTTCTCTTTTGCCGTTGAGCCTTATTTTAATAAATAATCTACACTATAAAGTCTCCTTTGCCATTATTAGTATTGCTTCAACATGCCTGTTTATTAAAAAATACATGGATATAGAGAGTTTTAAATATATAAACATCTTACCAATATCAAGAAAATCTACACAAACATTTACTATCAAACTAGTATTTTTTATTTTTGTGGTAATTTACTTATTTGATATAGATACGGCAATGATAAATATATTTACTCAAATAGTTTTTCTTATTACAGAATTTTTCTTTATCTTATTTTTAAAGGAGAAAGAGTTAGCTTTTGAGAAAACCTTCAAACTTTATTACCTATCAGACTATATGGCGAGCGAAAGAGATGAATTTGCAAGAATTATTCATGACGATATTTTGCAAGATATATATGCAAGTAAAAATTACTTATCTTCAAAAAATCCTGATATAGAATATTCTAAAAATATCCTAAGAGAACTTGAGGAAAAAGCACGAAATATAATGAAATTCTACCAATCTTCTTTATTTGAAAAAGCAAATTTGGAAACATCTCTATTAGCTATATTTGATAATGTAGCTTCACTATATCCAGATAAAAATATTGAAATTACTAAATATATCGATAGTGATATGACAGAGGATAAAAGATTAATTAGGTTGATTTCAATAATATCAAAAGAACTTATAAATAATGTATATAAGCATTCCGATGCTAAATATTTATCTTATAAACTTTATAAAAAAGGAAATTTTGTATATATAGAAATGGAAAGTGATGGCGCAAGATCAGATGATTTTAATAAAATTAAGGAATCTAAAAGAGGGGTTTTGCTGCTTAAACTTTTGATAGATTCAAATTCAGGAAATATTTCCTATGGATTAAACAAGGGAATACTTACAACAAGAGTTAGCTTGGAGGTGGAAAAAGATGAAAATTATTTTGCTTGATGACCATAAATTATTTGGTGGATCTCTTAAGATGCTTTTAGAAGAGCAAGAAGAAATTTCATGTGCCTATGTATCAAAAGCCCAAGAGTTTTTAAAAATGATAGAAAAAGAAATCTACGATATTTTCTTAATTGACATAAATTTAAAAGATGATAAGACTGGTCTTGATTTAATTAAAGATTTGATAGATGAAAATCCCAGACAAAAGATAATAGTTTTAACATCTTATGACTTAGATAATTACAAGGATATGGCTTTTAAGTTAGGAGTAAAGGATTTTATAAATAAGTCTGTTGAAATAGAAGAACTCTTAGCAAGAATAAATAATGTATATAAAGGAAACTATAAGAAAATAGATAAATACATTGTTGATCCACTGACTAAACGAGAGATAGAAGTACTGGAAGAATTAATAAAGGGGTCAAGCAAAAAAGATATTGCCAAGAAGCTTTTTATCAGTGAGAGGACCCTTTATAATCATATAGCAAATATATATGATAAATTACAATCTAAAAATATTGTTGAAGCCTATAATAAGGCTATGGAGCTTGGCTATATATATCCGGTTATGTAAGATTATATGATTAAAACTTATTTGGAGATTATATTTTATGATTTATGAAAACTCTCATAGATATAAAAACTGAGATTAAACATCTTGCCAACTTATTATAATCGTAGAAATAAAAAAAGTGAGGGATGTTTATGTTAAAACAAGTTCTAGATATAATAATTTTATATTTACTAATATATTTGTTTGGAGCATATATTATTTTTCTAGTGAAGTCTGTGATATATGGAAAAGAAAAAGTTTATGGTTGTTCAAAGCCTACACTAATGGAAAAAATTTTTATAGGATGCTAACAAGTGTTTCATACTTTAAAAATTAATATTGATTTTAAATTTGATAGGATTGTACTCTTATTAAAATTTTGCAGTAGCTTATATTAAATTAACAGTATAGAAGCAGCAAAAAGATAGAAATTTGGTGGAAAACACAAATATTGGTGGTCTTCGGACTGCCTTTATTTTTTTTGTATTTATGTTTTAGAAAAGTGAATAATATTATGAAAAAAGTGAAGGTTTATGATATAATATAACTGATACAGAATTCATGAATGGAGAGATAGTCATGTTAAAAATCAGCTATAAAAAGCTATTTAAAAAAATGATTGACCTAGATTTAAATAATACAGAATTAATGGAAAAAACAAATATTAGTAGAAGTACATTTTATAAAATGAAAAATGGGGAGAATATTACAACTGACGTATTGTTAAGAATATGTGAAGGATTAAATTGTAATCTTTACGAAATTATGGAGTTAGTTAAAGATGAAAATAATTGATTATGTTTTAAATAAGACAAATGAATATATTAAGATTGCATCTAAAGAAACTCGAAAAAGAATAGGACAATTTTTTACTAGTAAAGAAACAGCAATATTCATGGCATCTTTATTTGACTTAAATATTAAAAGAGATGAGATATCTATTCTTGACCCAGGAGCTGGCTCTGGAATTCTTTCTGCGGCACTAATTCAGAGAATTATTGATAGCAAAATGATAAAAAAGATAAATTTAACATGTTATGAAACAGATGAAGACATTGTAAATTTGTTGGAAGCTAATTTATATTGGGTAAAGGAAAATTCAAATATAGATATAGAATATAGAATTATAGATAAGAATTATATTATAAGTCAGGATTATGAATACAATAATTTCTTAGGAATGTATAACAATGTTAAAAAATATGATTTAGTTATATGTAATCCACCATATAAGAAAATTGGTAAAAAAGACAGAGAAGCAATTATAATGTCAGATGTTTGTTATGGTTCTCCTAATTTATATTTTCTTTTTATGCAAATGTCAAGTTTCAATCTAAAAGAAAATGGGGAACTGGTATTTATTGTTCCAAGATCTTGGACATCTGGAGCATACTTTAAAAAATTTAGAGAAGAATTTTTAGAAGAAATGTCATTGGAGCATATACATTTATTTACGAGTAGAGATAAGGTTTTTGATAAAGAATCTGTCTTACAAGAAACTATGATAATAAAGGCTAAAAAGACAAGAATACCCCCTGAATTTATAACAATCACATCTAATAATGGAAATTTTGATTTTAAAAATACAACAATTTTTGAAGCAGATTATGATTTAGTTGTTTCTAAAAAAAATAAATATATATATTTAATTACAAATGAAGAAGAAGCAAATACAATAAAACAAGTAAAAGAGTGGAAAGATACTTTGCCAAGCTTGGGATTAAAAATGAAAACAGGATTAACTGTGGATTTTAGAAATAGTGAAGTATTGAGAGATAGATCTGAAGAAGAAGCAGTACCCTTATTCTATTCTCAGCATATAAAGGATGGAAAAGTTGTTTTTCCAATGGGTAAGGATAATGAATATATTTTAAATTCAAAAAAGGGGTTATTACAAGAGAATAAAAATTATTTATTTGTAAAGAGATTTACATCTAAAGAAGAAAAGAGACGACTACAATGTGGAGTCTATTTAGCAAAAAAATATCCAGAGTATGAAAAGATAAGCACTCAAAATAAATTAAATTTTATAACTGGATTTGAAAATTTATCTGAGTGTTTAGTATATGGATTATATGTGGTTCTAAATTCCACTTTATATGATCAGTATTATAGAATTTTAAATGGTTCAACTCAAGTTAATTCAACAGAAATTAATTCTATGCCAGTTCCTCCACTAGAATACATTGAGAATATGGGAAAAGATTTGATAAAGGTAAAAGATATGTCAGAAAAAACATGTGATGAAATATTAGGGAGATATATTTATGTCTAAATTAGAAGAAGCAAAAGAGCTTTTAAAGGAAATGCAAGTACCAGAAAGACAACAGTCGGATTTATGTGGATATGTTATATTGGCTCTAGCTAATATTAAGGATAAAGATTTATGGTGCAATGCAACTAATAATTGGATAAGGATACATGATATTATATTATTTATATCGGAGAATTATGGTCTTGCATATGCTGAAAATAGTAGAGAGACATTTCGAAAACAGGCAATACACCACTTTAGAAATGCTGCTTTTATAGAAGATAATGGAAAAGCGACAAATAGTCCGAATTATAGATATAGGTTAACAGATGAAATGTTAGGATTGGTAAAGACATATAAGACTGATGATTGGGAAAAATGCAAACTAGACTTTTTAAGTAATCATGATACTTTAATGGATTTGTATAAATCTAAAAAATCCATGAAGAAAATGCCAGTAAATATAAATGGAAACGAATTTAAATTTTCACCAGGCAAGCACAATCAACTTCAAAAGCTAATTATTGAAGAATTTGCTCCACGATTCGCTGAGAATTCTGAATGTTTATATGTTGGTGACACAATTCAAAAGGATTTGGTAAAAAATGAGGAGAAACTAAAAGAACTCGGTTTTGAGATAACACTCCATGATAAAATGCCTGATGTAGTTTTGTATTCTGAAGACAAGGATTGGATTTACTTTATTGAGTCAGTAACATCTGTTGGACACATGACACCTAAAAGGATGTTAGAAATTGAAGAAATGACTAAGGATGTTAAATCAGGGAAAATATATGTAACTGCATTTTTAGACTTTAAAACTTTTAAGAGGTTTTCTGATTCATTGGCATGGGAAACAGAAGTGTGGATTGCTGATTTACCTGATCATATGATTCATTTGAATGGAGATAAGTTTTTAGGACCGAGAAAATAGGGGGTAATAATAGAATGGAAAAAAGAGATAAATTGTTGATTGAAAGTCTTAATGATATTGATATTACTCCAACTATGGAGAAAAATGCTAGAGAGAAATACAAGGCTATTTCTGAGTATTTAAATGGGCATGATCTTGAATCTGATTTTTATCCACAAGGTTCTTTTTTGTTAGGAACTGTCATAAGACCATATAGAGATGGAAAAGATAAGAATTACGATTTAGATATTTTAGCTTTATTAAAAAAAGAAAAATCAAATACAGATCCACAAAGTACAAAAAATGATGTTGGTGATTGTATAAAAAGTAGTGAATTATATAAGTCTAAATTATCAAAAGAAGATAAAAACTGCTGGACTTTAGAGTATGCAGAGGTATCAGGGGGAGTAGGATTTAATCTAGATATTGTTCCTTGTGTTAATGAGGAAGAAAATATTATGACTGAAATTGTTAATTCAGGTGTAGATTTAAATTATGTATTTAAGACTGTATCAATAACTGAGAAAGAAGATAGTAATTATTCATGGTTGACTAGCAATCCTTTAGGATTTGGTGATTGGTTTAAAGATATTAGCGAAAGGTTTATTTCAACAGAAATGAAAATAGAACAGTTTCACAATTTTCCTGTCGAGCTAAGAGAAATATATAATAAAGTAGAGAATATACCAAATTACTATTATAGATCAAATTTACAAAGAGCAGTACAGGTTGTAAAAAGACATAGGGATATATTTTATGATAGAAGTATGAATGTTAAATCTAAGCCATCTTCTATTTTAATAACAGCTTTGATAGCAGACTCTGTTAAAGATGAGTTCAATTTATCTATTATAGATATAATAAAAGTGTTTATTCATAAATTCAAGAACAAGCAAATATCTATAATGGTAGATAATAAAATTTTAAATCCTGTTGATTTGAGAGAAGATTTTATAAGTAGTATATCTGAATCGGAAAAGAATATTATGAATAGTTGGATAGCTGACTTATCAAATTTTATAAGTATAGATTCAGAGGTAGAATTTAAAAAATCTATTCATAATGACTTTAATTCAAAGATGTACTCAGATGCGTTTTATAATGTAAATATTGTAAACCCAACGAAGCCATGGAGATATAGTGAATAATATAAGAGAGCAAATCAATGACTTATTAAAACAACAAACAGAATTGCAGGTAAATTACAAAGAATCAAATATATGTATATACGGAAAATATCATTATTCCTTAAAACATAATGATGTGATTTTAGATGGGGTCAAGGATATTAAAATAGAAATGGATTATGAGTATCCCATTAGTATTCCAAAAGTATATATCTTCAACTTAAAAGAGGAACTAGAACATGTATATAAAGATAATAGTATTTGCTTAGCAACTGTTGGGGAGATACTTCAATATCTTATTGATAAACCCTCAATTTCAGAATTTTTAAATAGATTTTTAGATCCGTTTATATTTTCGGCAGATTGGCATCTTAAATATGGAGTATTTCCATTTGGGGAAAGGAAACATGGATATGAGGGTTTATTAAGTTATTATACGGAAGAGTGGGGATTAACAAAAGAACAGTACATTAAAATGGTATTTTTAATTTACCATAATAAATACAAAGGTCATTTACCTTGTTTTTGCAATTCGGGTTTTAAATTGAGAAATTGCCATGGTAGATATATACTTCCAATTGTTAAAAATCAAAGATTAAGAAATACCTTTTTAATAGAATCTATAATGATATTAAATAAGGATGGTAAAGAATATGGGTAAAACACCACAAGATGATAGTCATAATAAGTCTAGAAACTTAGGTTATGTAGTTGATTCATTATCAATATTATTATTAATAATTTCCTTAGTACAAGTTAGATTTTCGATTTTAAATATAAAAATATTGCTCATAATTTCTGCTGTAATTTTATTAATTCAAACAGTAGCAATATATTACAGAAATTATTATTTTGATTTGGGAAATAAAGACAGATTTAATATGTTTCTAGACAACTCATTTGGTAGAAAGATAATACCTTGCTATAATAGCGATGAATATTTTGACAACAAAGATATAGAAACTGGTTTTATTAAAGCTTTAGCAAATACACATCAAAATTCTTTTTTTACATCAAATTTAGCTAAATTGAATAAAAAGGCGTATTACATTTTTTCTTTTATTGTTTTATTTTTATTTGTATATGCAGTTTTTATCAATGGATTAAATGATACAACATCTTTATTGCTTAATTTTATAGTATCAGGTGAGATTATTAATAAGGCTATAAAATATAACTCTCTTTATGATAAAACTAATAATATTTACGAATCATGTAATAGAATATGCTCATCTTACCAAACAAATAATCAAGAAAAATTTTTCGCAGATATTTTTGAAATAATAATTAGTTATGAGAATATAATTTATGAGAGTAAAATTGAACTTTCTCAAAAAATATTTTTAAAAAACAACTTAAAACTCACTTTGGAATGGGAAAAGATTAAAGATGATTATAAAATTTATTCAAAAAGTAGAGAGATTAAAGAGTAATTATCTCTCCACCTCCTTTCCATAATAATTTTCATAGTTTTTCCTATATTGAACAAGATCAGAAAATTGTTCTTTATTCAAAGAATACTCTTGCATAAGGGTGTTCTTTTTTTCTTGCAATTTATCGAGTTTCGTTAATATTTCTTTTGTGTTTGGTAGTTTTTTATAATTTTCTAAAATTTCTTTAGCGGCTATTTTGTAGACAGAAAGTTCACTATAATATTCTTCTGCAAATTGCTTATCATCAGGATTTTTCTTGTGGTATTTATATATTTCACGATACTTATTTATAGTATTTATATTTTCCATATCTTGGGATAAACTCTTCATATCAGTTTCAATTTTCTTTATTTTATCTAACAAGTCTTGTCTATCATCAGCAGATTTTTTGATTAGATCATCGAGTTGAGTGATTGAATTGATTCCTTGCTCTCTCAGCTTAATTATTGAATCAGCCATTGTTTTGATATTGTGTTTTCTTGCCCAGACTTCGTAACCTTTAGATGATTGAGCTTTTTCATTAGTAGATATATCAATAACATTTCCTACTCTTTTTTTAACAGGATTAGCTTTATTTTTAATTGCTAAATCTATTCTTTCTTTGATTTTTTCTTCAGTATAATCTTCTCCGATAGTCTTTGCTCTTGTAAATCTTTGCTTATCTTTATGTCGAAAAGCAATGTGTTTACCAAACTTAATTTCATAATCAAGAGACTTCATATTTTCTAAAAACTCTTCCCACGATTTAGACTTATTAATCATTCTATCTATATCAAATTGCAGTTTAGATTTCCAAGAATTTCCTTTCTTGTTTTGCTCATATTCGTACCAAGATTTACCAGCAGTTTTATATTTTCTCTTGTAAGCTTCATAATATTCATCAATGACTGAGAGCTCATTTTCTTTACATAATTCATCACTTTGATACCTGATTTTATGGTAAGTTTTTTTGTTAGACTGGTAGCATTTACCAGTCTTATAATTAACATTATTAAAAATAATATGGTTATGGATATGCCCTCTATCTATATGAGTTGCAATAACAAATTCATAATCTTCTTTTAAAATTTTCTTACATAATTCCATTCCAATTTCGTGAGCTTTTATAGGATCAACCTCTCCTGGTAGAAAAGATTGGATTAAATGTCTAGCCAAAACTGTACCTTTAGTATCATTGTCTTCTCGTGTTTTCATAAATTGAATATGGGCAGTAGATGGATGACATTTGAATGAAGATACTAAGATTTTTTCATCAGTTTTTTCACTCTTAGTAATGTAATCTATTGCCAAATTTAGAGTTGATTTTATAGGATGTATCTTTGTAATTGCCATATTAATCGCCAGAACTTTCTTTTGATTTATTAAGAAGTAGGGAATGGATCTGCCATATTTCTTTTGATAATTTTTCTATCTGTTTATTCATTGATTCAATTTCATTTTTGTAAATAACACCAGTTGTATTAGTTGCTTTTGCAATCTGGTTTATGTTATTTGTTACATTTGAAAGCAGCCATTGGAGGTTTCTAAATGGTTCTAAATCTACAACATATATCTCTTTTTCTAATACACATTTTCTAAGAAAATGGGACATAGTTTTGCAATTTGCAAGTTTCATTTTCTTTTCAAAAACTTCCTTTTCTTCCTTAGTTAATTTTATTTCTATTCTTTCATTTCTAAATCTATTTGCCATCTTATTCTCCTTTATAAATATATTTCGGGGTCTTAGGGTTCTCCCTAACAAGGTAAAAATTAAAAAAATGGAGCATTCCGTAAAGGTTTGCTCCATTAATTTTTTCGTAAGTGTCCGTACACTTACTGTGCTTGCTATTAAAGCTATTAAAGTTATAAGCGTTAAGCGTGTATTAAGTTGAACTAATTATACCGCATATATAGTTTTTATTAAAGAGGTTTAGTTTTCATGTAATCGGTAAGGTAATAAATTCAAATTATATAATTAAAATGCATAGCATTAGGCTAAAAAATATATAAATGAAATGTTTTTATCAATGCTATTTGCATATTTGAAATATAAAGTCCTAGGGGATAGCTATATTAAAATTAGGAAGGAGGATTATTATGAAATATGGTTATGTCCGTGTATCAACAAAAGATCAAAACATTGCTCGTCAAATTGATGCAATGAATACTTGTGGAGAGAACTTAGATAAAGTGTATGTAGACAAGTCATCAGGAAAAGATTTTGAAAGAGATGCTTATCAAGAAATGATAAAAGATTTAGAATGTGGAGATGAAGTTTTTATTAAATCCATTGATAGGCTCGGAAGAAATTATGATCAAATTATAGAGCAATGGAATTTTCTTACAAAAATAAAAGAGGTTGACCTTATAGTTTTAGATTTTCCTTTATTAGACACAAGAGATAAGGAAGAATCGTTGACGGGAAAATTTATCTCAGATTTAGTGTTGCAAATATTGTCTTATGTAGCTCAGATCGAGAGAGAAAATATTAAAAAAAGACAACTTGAGGGTATAAAAGTTGCTAAAGAAAAAGGAATTAAATTCGGAAGACCTCCGATGGAGAAACCTAAAAATTTTAAGAAAGCTTTTGAAAGTTATGAAAAAGGAGAAATGACTCTTAGAGAAGCAGCTGAAGAATTAAATGTTAACCATGTAACTTTATTTAAATGGTTTAAAAAAGAAAAAGAAAGATAGCTATTGGATATAGTTATTCCCTATAAATTATTTATCAATAATTGTTACCAAAGGTAGGATTTTTTTAACAACTATGGTATAATATAATAGATGAAAGTCTAAAAAAATAAAGATGGAAATCAAGCGATTCTATAATTACAAACTGTAATTTAAATTAGTAGAAACACTTGTTAATAATCCTCTGATTTAATTAACAGTATATTATGTTTCTAAATAAAAATAGGAGGTTCAATATGATTAACTTAGTAGTTTTTGATTCAAATACTTAGCCCTGTTTTAAATCTAATAATTAATAAAAATGGAGATTATATAATAATAGGAGGAAGTATGAAAAATAAAATTAAAAATATATTTGGAATGTTACTTGCACTTGTATTACTTCTAACAAGTGTAGGAATAAATTCAGTTTATGCGGCTAATAATGGAGAGATTACTGTAAATGGTACAACAGCTGGGAAAAATTACGGAATCTATAAGATATTTGACCTAACTTATAAGGATGATAATGTGTCTTACACTATAGCAGATGAATGGAAAGATTTCTTTTCATTAACAGGAGCTGGAAAAGATTATATTGTTGATACAGACCCTAGCGGAAAATTAAACCCTATTGTTGTAGATGGAAAAGTTAAATATATCAATATAACTGATAATAATGTAGCAGAATTTGCAAAAAAAGCTATGGCAGAAATGCCTAATAAAACTAGACAGGCAGTACAAAAAGCAAGTGGAAATACATTAACATTTACAGGATTAGCCTTAGGATACTATTTAGTTCACCCTGAGGGAGCAACAGAAGCTTTACAAGGACAAACTTCAATAGTTTCTTTAACATCTACAAAACCTAAGGGAGAAGTTAAGGTAAAGGGAACTTATCCAACGATTAAAAAGGAAG
This sequence comes from Peptococcus simiae, assembly GCF_046569735.1. Taxonomy (GTDB): domain Bacteria; phylum Bacillota; class Peptococcia; order Peptococcales; family Peptococcaceae; genus Peptococcus; species Peptococcus simiae_A. The sequence goes on from NZ_JBKICG010000012.1 coordinate 61,162, forward strand.
CAGATAAAAAATCTGCTGACTATGATGAAAAAATTACCTTTACAGTTACAGGAAAAGTTCCAGATTCAACTGGTTATAGTAAATATGAATATGTCTTAAAAGATACACTTCCAAAAGGATTAACTATTGATCAAAATAGTATCAAAGTTACCATAGGGGCTAATGACTTAACAGCTAATGTTACAAAAAATGTTACGGGTCAAAATCTAACAGTTACATTTAATATTTTATCTCTTGTAAAAAATAATAATGTAAAAGCTGGCCAAGAAATTAAGGTGGTTTATGATACAAGAGTTAACAAAGACTTTAATCTTGGTAATCAGGGTGAAGAAAATAAGGCTCATGTAGAGTTTCCTAATGACCCTAAAGACAGTGAAAAGAAAGATAAAACTCCAGAAGAAAAAGTAAAAGTATACTCTGGAAAAATTAAAGTTATTAAATATGACAAGAATGAGAAAAGCAAAAAACTTCCAGGTGCAGAATTTGTTCTTAAAAACTCTGAAGGCAAATTTTATAGATTAGATGAAATAGGTGGAAAAAAGATAGTTTCTTGGAAAGATCAAGAAAAAGATGCGACCATTTTAACTTCTAATAATAGCGGTGAGTTGGAATTTACTGGTCTTAAGGCTGGAAAATATTCATTAAAAGAAATAAAGGCACCAGAAGGATATAACTTACTTACAAAAGAGGTTGGTGTTGAATTAAAAGACGGTTCCGACCCATCTGACACAGAAGTAAATATGGAGGCATTATCAAATGTAGAGAATAGTTCGGGTACAGAATTACCTGGAGTAGGTGGTACAGGAACTAAGTTATTTGCTTCAATAGGTGGAGCTATAATTATATTTGCTGCCTTTAGTCTAATTAAGTCAAGAATAAAATTGCAAGAGAGGTAATATTGGGAAGGGATTTATTCCCTTCTCATATATGAATTATGGATAAAAAGAAATCTATTTTTTTAAGGTTTTTGCTCATAATTGGTTTTCTTATTTTCTTTTATCCTAATATAAGTGATTATGTAAATAGCTTTACACAGACTACAGGGATTATAAACTACGAAAAAGCTTTGAATGAATTTGATAATATCGATATTCAAAAAATAAAAAATGAAGCCATCGTATATAATCGAAAAATTTATGAAGAAAAAGATTCCATTTATTATCCTAATCTTGTTGCTGGTTATAAAGAAAATTTAAATCCCTTTAATGATGGTATGATGGGCTATTTAAATATCGAAAAGATAGGGATAAGTCTTCCTATATACCATGGAGTAAATGAAGGAGTTATTCAAAAGGGTGTGGGGCATATACCGGGAACGTCACTGCCTATAGGGGGAATTTCAAGCCACGCAGCTTTATCAACTCATAGTGGATTGCCGTCCGCAAAGCTATTTACGGATTTACACAAGCTAGATATTGGAGATGAATTTATAGTATCTACTCTAGGAGAAGATTTGTATTATAAGGTAATCCAAAAAGAAACCGTATTACCTAAAGAAGTTGATTCTTTAAAAGTATATGATGGAAAAGATTATTTGACCTTAATTACATGCACTCCTTACGGAATCAATACACATAGATTGCTTGTAAGAGGAGAGAGGATAGAAAATCCAAAATTAGGCGCAGATGATAAAATAAGTCAAGAAACGAGCAAAAAAGTTAAGAAAAACATGTATATAAGTCTTTTTAAACTTGTTTTAATTCTTGGACTTATAATTATTATTATCCTTTCAATAATAAAGGACCTAATACTCTTAAGGAAAGAAAAGCTTATGAAAAAGTAGATGAAGACATACTAGCAAATAGGAGGTTTATATGGAAAAACTTAATAAGAGCAGGATAGTGTGTCTTTTGATTTTACTATTTAGCTTTATACTAAATTTTAACCCTGTTCATGCAAGTACAGAATCACTTGAACATATAGATTTTACAATTTCATACAAGGATCAAGGGAAAAAAATTAAGGGAATAGAATTCATGGTATATAGGATTGCAAATCTTGATAATCAGGGAAAGATAAGCCTTACTGATGAATTTAAAAAATACCCTATAGAAATAAATAACAAGAATGTAGCTTATTGGAATGACTATGCTAACACTATAAAAGGATATGTTAAAAGAGATAAGATAAATCCTCTAAGCAAAAAGAATACAGATTCAAATGGAGAAGTTAGTTTTATTTTAGATAAAGGAGTATATCTTGTAATTGGAGAGGATTTTAAGGCAAAAGAATATCTATATAAGACAAATCCATATATAGTTATGCTCCCAGAAATAGAAAAAGAAAGTGGAAAAGTCTTATATAAAACTATTTCTCGTCCGAAGTTTACTAAAGAAAAAATCACAAACAATAAAATAGATCTAGACGTTCTAAAGGTATGGAATGATAGTGGCAGAGAAAGTGAAAGACCAAGCTTCATAACAGTTGATTTATTAGAAAATGGTAAACTAAAGGATAGTATTAGATTAAGTAAGGAAAACAATTGGACACATACTTGGAAGAACTTAGATCCAGATTCATCTTATTTAGTTATAGAAAAGAATGTTGATGATAAATATAAGGTAAGGGTGGAAAGTTATGGAAAAAGCTTTACTATAACAAATACTATAGACATTCCACCAACATATCCACCAAAAAAACCGCCACGCATACCTCAAACAGGACAATTGTGGTGGCCGGTTTATTTATTATCAGCATTAGGTATTGTTAGTATTTCAATAGGATATGCCAAAGAAAAAAGAAAGGGGGAATGTAATGAAAAATAAAATATCGAAGTTAATAAATATATTTCTAGTTATAATCATGCTATTTCCTCATTCTTCAGGGGTTTTTGCAAGTGGATATAAACAAAATTCTTTAGAGAATTTATCTATGCCAAGCATAATACAACAAAATATTGTAAATGATAGTCAGCAAAATACAGATTCTAATTTAGATACAAGTATTAAGGATAGGCAAAATGAAGATACTATAGAAGCTGAAAAAATTGAGCAAAATCATAATGATGTACAAAGACCTGAAGAAACAAAACAAAATTTAGTAGAAAATAAAATAGGATTATCAGAAGAGGACAATAAGCTTATTGAAAAATATAGGCTTGTTATTAAAGATGAAGATATTGATTATCCGCAACTATCTACGCAAACAGATGCAATAGAATCAAATAAGGGAAAAGTTTTATCTGATATTAAAATTGTTAAAACTGCCGAAGATACAAACTATACAGAATTAACTATTAATGAAATAGAAAATAAAAATAATTATTTTCTCCTAAGTCTAAAATCACAAGATAATAAAGCTATTAATAGTCTAATCCTGTCAAATCGCAGAAACATAGAGATTGTCAGAGACTTGTTTACGAAAACTCAAAAAGAAAGAATAAAAAGAATCTTAATTGAAATTGACACTTATAGAAAAGATAGTGAAAAGATTCAAGAATTACTTGGAGAACTAAGAAATATAAAACCTTATTACTCTTTAGAAGATGAGCAGCTTACAGTCAAGCAAGAAATCTTCCATGAAGAAAACAATAGGGATGAAATTCTTTTAGAAAATAAGAATCCTGATAAATTTAATATAAACTTGATTATACGAGTAAAAGACGAAAATCTTTTAGAAGATGAAGACTTATTAAATTTGCTTGTAGAAGGTGAAAATGAAGAAGATTCTTATTCTTTAAGATACTTAAAAGAAATAGAGGAATACAGATCTGCAAAACCTATATTGTATGCCAATAATATAAAGGTACAAGATACAGAAACAATCGCATCTGATGATATAGGTCCACCAAATTACCTGAATTTACTGGCGAATATGCCAGGGGCCAGTGCAACAGTAGAAGCTGGACCTGGAGTTAATGGAAATATATGGGGATATCAAAAGGATGTAGTTGATTTATCTGCAAATACACAAGCTGATAGTGGAGCTCTATGGGGTGGAGATTGGTCAAAAGCTTCAACGACAATTTTTACTAAACTTGCTGGAAATACTGCTACAGCTGTTAGGTTTAAGCCGTCAGATACAAGTTCTAGAAATTATAGAAATAAGATGGACGCAGGTTGGGATGATAGAGATTTAAACCTTGATACAACAAGTATGTGGGTTAAAGTGAAATACACAAATGCTGCCTACTACAAAAATGAAATTGTAGATGCAGAGGCAACTATTAAAGTGACACCAATGAAAAATAGGAATGAAAACTCCTATGCAGACCACAATTATGGATCAAGCCCATATTATCCTATGCTTCAAATCAGTCATAACTTATATAAGGGCTGGTGTTGGCAAAATGTGAAAGAAATAAATGTTGATTTAGTCTTTAAAAGAAAGAATGGTGACACAATTCGATTTGAGTCATCAACTTTCGGTCAAAACAATGCAACATATTTTACCATAAACTCTTTAAATGAAGAAACTGAGCACAGAGATGGAAATTTACAATATGGTTCAGTCCATTCATTAGGACCTGAATATGTAAGAGTGCAAGAGGGGACGATTACTGGTGCTTATGTAATCCCTGGTTCTCACATTGAAACATCATACAAGGGCGGCAGGTCATCGGGTACACAATATGCCTATAACGGAGGAAAAACCCAATGGGATGGAGATGATCCTAGTTATCCAAATTGGTCACAAAACTCTGTACTTTTCACAACAGCCAATACAGACCACTTAAACTTTACCATGGGTAATTTAATGAGAGACCCAGAAAGTGGATATGTTCCTAGAACAAACTTTGTTTGGACATCCATGTCCACCCAGTCCTTTGCCAATTATTACGTTAATTATAAGGACATTGAAGTCAATAAGTCCTGGAGTGATGATGACGATAGTCATAATCCGATTACGATAAATTTGTTTAAAAATTTCAAAGTTAAGATTAAATGGGGGAATTTTTGGAATCAAAATACGAGAGAGATAGAAATCAAAAATCTATTGCTAGATACCATCACTCTTTCTGGTTCTAATCATTGGAAGGGCGGATTTTACAGGATTCCAGATGAAGAATCTCAAAACAAACTCATTAAAAGAAGATATAAAAAAAATATAAATGAATTGATTTTAGAAGCAGGTCAAAACTTTCCACAAGGAATCCCAGATGACTTTGAAATAGAGTCGGTTAGTGATTTTAAGTATACTATTTCAGAAGTAAAAGTTCCTGGTTATACTACAAAAATTGAAAAATCAACAGATACCAATCCAGAAACAGATATAAATAAAGACATCTATCATATAACAAATACAAAAGAAGGATATGTCCCAGATCCTCCTAATCCTTTAAAGCCTAAGGTAAAAGTAAACAAACAAATAGATTATCTTGGTGATGGCATTATAAATAATGATACAAATGTTCAAAAAGATGATAAGTACAAAAATCAATTAGAGGATATTTATCGTTTATATCTTGATGTTGAGGGAGAAAGACTAAAAAAACAAGAGCCAGTAGACTTATTATTCGTATTAGATGGTTCATCTAGTATGAGAAGAGAAGATATGTCAAGAATTAATGGATGGGGTAATACTAGTCGTAAAGAAGCTATGATAGAGATGATTAACCAAACCGACTTAGTTCCAAATTTCTTGAATCAAAATCCAGAAAACAGAGTCGCCTTTTTATACTTTGATGGAAATACTAGAAATAGAAATACTAATAAGTGGCAGGGCTATTCTTACAAAAATGATGCTCATAATATAAAAGGATGGTCACATAGATTCGCCAAAAATATCGATTTTAATTTAGATGTAAATTACATGGGCACAAATTATCAAGCAGGCTTGATGTTAGCAGAAGATTATTTAAAAGAATCTGAAAATATAAAAGGCAGAAGGCAGGCTATGATTTTTATAAGTGATGGTGTCCCAACCTTTTGGATAGATAGTGATGGAAATCGTCGTGAAACTGGTAATTATAATAACCCAACAACTGTTGAAAATTCAAAATGGCATACTAAGACATTTATAGATGGGTTTTTTAAGAGACATCCTAATTTAACCACCCATGCAGTCGGTGTATCAAGGGATATTACTGAAGAAAACCAATCTGCCTCACAAAGTCCTGAAGTTCTTCAATATATGGCAAATAAGGGTAATGGAAGCTATATAGGTGTAAAAAGCAATACAGGTGAACTTGTAGAAAAATTAAGGCACGCTATTGAGGCTGCTGTAACAGAAGTAAGAATAGAAGATACTCTTAGTGATAGAGTAGAACTTTTAGCGGAAAAAGCTGACTATAAAGTGGTAAAAATAAATAAAGAAACAGGTCAACAAACTCTTCTTTGGGAAAATGGTCAAGGAACTTGGCAAAATGGATCGGGAGATAGTCAACAAATTAAGAGTTTATCCTATGATGCAAATAACAAAAAAGTTATCCTTACTTTCAATCCTTCTTATAAGTTAGAAGAAAATACTAAATATATTCTCTCTTATAATATTAGAACAAATCAAAAGGCTAAAGATGATTATTTGAAAGAGGGATATGATTTTAAGGGTGATAAAAATACAGACTATAAAAACAATGCAACAAGCTCTGAAATGCCTGGATTTAGGTCAAATAAAATAGCTGAAGTTTACTACAACGGAGGTAAAAAAGAATACCCTCATCCAGTAGTTCAAGTAAAGGAAATACCAGGGTATGAACTGCCAACAACAGGTGGCACAGGTGTTACCCTTATAAAAGTGATTGGTACAAGCATTATAATTATAGTTGGTTTTATTCTAGTAAGAAAGAAAAAGAAATGATTAGAAAAAATGCATATTTTTATTTTGGCGGTATTTGCATAATAATAGCATTTTTCTTCTTATCTTATAATCTGGCTGAAGATTATAAGGTTAATAAAAATACTAAAAATATAGTAAATGTACTTAAAGAAAATATTGTAAAAGATGCAAGAGTGAAAGAAAAATATATTGAAAACCCCAAAATGGAAATGCCAATAAAAGAAATTAATGGATATGACTATATAGGTTATCTAAAGATAGAAAAACTTTCATTAGATTTGCCTATCATGAATGAATGGTCATATCCATTAATTAGAATATCTCCAGCAAGATATAAGGGTAGCATATATGAAAATAATATGATTATATTGGCACATAATTATAGAGCACATTTTGGTTATATTTATACACTTAACCCAGGAGATAAAGTTGAATTTGTAGATATGAATGACAAACACTTTATTTATGAAGTAGTAAAAGTAGAAGAAATAAGGGGAGAAGACATAGACAAACTTTTGTCGGGTTCTTATGACTTAACCTTATTCACTTGCACTTTAGGAGGAGAATTTAGAACTGTTGTACGTTGTAAAATTCAAAAGTGAGAATTTTAGTTATTACAACTAAATATACTATAAGAAAATTATAGTCATAATGATAAATTTGATTTTACAAAATAACAAATATAGAAAAGTGATGAATATATGACGAGATTTCTTGATTTGAAAGGAGAGAGATTCGGAAACCTTACAGCTTTATACAGAATACAAAATGATGAAAAAGGCTATGCAAAGTGGTTATGTCAGTGTGACTGTGGTAACAAGGTTGTAGAAAATACAAAAAGATTAAAGCGAGGCACAACTACAAGTTGCGGTTGTGTTCCTAAAACAAATGCACGTAATGGAAATAAGGCTGAGAATCTTATAGGGGGAAAATATGGAAAGTTGACAGTCATTAAACGTGTAGAGAATAAAAATAGCAGAGTAAGTTGGCTTTGTAAGTGTGACTGTGGTAATGAAAAAGTTACTACTGCACAATTATTAAAATCTGGGAAGACTAAGAGTTGTGGATGCTTGCGAGGATTTCAAAGCAATCATTATAAAGACATAAGTGGAAAAAAATTTGATCGATTATTGGTTATAGAGCCAACAAATCTTAGAGATAATAGAGGATCAATTATCTGGAAATGTCTATGTGATTGTGGAAATGAATGTATAGTTACAGAAGATAATCTTGTTAGAAAAAAAACAACTAGCTGTGGTTGTAGAAAAAAGGAGATATGCTCAAATATTACCAATCTGGTTAGCTTATATCAAGATACAAGTTATACTTTTTTAAAGTTTAGAAAAAATGTAAGATCTGATAATAAATGTGGAGTACGAGGAATATCTAAGCTAAAAAATGGAAGGTTTAGAGCAACTATTGGATTTAAAAAAATAAGATATGATCTGGGTACTTATAGTACTCTTCAAGAAGCGTTATTTAAAAGAAAGTACGCAGAAGAGATTTTACACGAAGGTTTTTGTGACGCTTTTGAAAAATGGAAAGCACTCAGTAGTGGAAATAAGAAGTGGGAAGAAAAGAACCCCCTAATTTATGATGTTGAATTTAAAGATAAAAAATTTAATGTTATATGCAATATAGAAGATTTAGAGAAAGTAGAGAATGGAGAATAAATTGAATTAATTATATTCCTGTCGTGAGGTCTTATTTATAAATAAGACTAAAGAAGTAAGGACGTGTAAATTAAATGGAATTCTTGATAATTAAAAATTTAATATCAACTAGTTCTTAGCAACAACCAACTTATTTTACAAGTTAAAATTTGTAAAACATAAATAAGACTGACAGATTAGTTTCTGTCGGTCTTTTTTTGTGCCTTTGGAGGAAGTATGGAAAAGACTAGGAGTCCACCTCTTTAATTTAAAGATCTAAAAGAAATTTAAATTAGGAGGATAATGATGGACAATAATTTCAAA